>NZ_AMRM01000005.1 GCF_000300335.1 Nitratireductor pacificus pht-3B
GACGCTTTCGCCGCCCGTCTTCCCGGTCTCCCCAAAGGGAGCGTTCTTTGACATCACCCGGCGGACCGCCGCGCGGGAATGGAGAAGCTTGGCATGCCGATGCTCCGGGCGATGAAGCCCGGAGCATGGCTGGAAATGACCGATACTCATTTGCCCGGAAGGCGTGCTCCGCCGTCAGAACTTCCCGACGATGTTGAGGAACGGTCCCCTGTCGTCGAGCGTCAGATCGCGCAGATCATCGGAGAAGCGTCCGAAATTGTAACCCGCGCCGACCTTGAAGTTGTTTCCGACATGCCGGTAGACCGCAGCCAGGGCGCCATAGTCCGTCGACTTGATGTCCGGCAGGAAGAAGGCCCTGCCCTCGAGCAGCGCGTCCCAGTTCTTCACGATATGCAGGTCGGTCCGCACGATGCCGAGATGGGCGGTCGATTCCTCCCAGGCGCCGAAGGCCCCGCCGCTGTTGCGCAGGCGAATCTCGCCCATGCGCATGGCGTATTTGCCGCCGATCGTCAGCCACGGCAACAGATCGTAATTCACGTCCGCCGAAACGATGTGGCTGCGCTGTTCCGGTCCGTTGGTCGACCGCGACAGCCCGCTGATCTGGTCTCTGGCCGGCAGGTTGTGCAGATAGGTGTAGCGGAACAGGGCGTTGACCAGGTCGTTGTCGATGGGCCGGTAAGCATAGCCGACGGACCCTTCGATATAGTCGCCATGGTAGTATCCGCCGGCATCCGTATCCGTGATGACGGCATCGACATTGGCGAGCACCCGGCCGCTTTCATCGTGCTGCCAGGTGCCGCCGGCGCTGACCAGATAGACGTTGCGGTTGCGGCTGGCGTCGTCGGAACGCTCGAAACGCGCCTCGCCGCGCAGACGCGAACTCAGGCCGAGTTCCTCCTCCCGGTATCCCAGGCTGAGCGAACCCGCGTAGCGCTCGAAATCGGCATACTCCCGACCGGTCGTCGCGTTGATGCGCCTGTCCTCGACATCGCCGGCTTCGAAACCGGCGTCGATGGTCCAGACCGGGTCCGGCGTATAGACGACGCCATAGGTCTGGGCGAGCGTCGTGCGACGCCCGAACAGATCGTAATTCGCCTCCGAATAGGCCGAGGTGACGTCGTTGAGGCGCTTCTTCACGCCCGCGACGATCGCGCCACGGTCATGGCCGACGAGATCGTAACCGTAATTGTCGTCGTTGGAGCGGTCCGGGTCGAGCCGGTAGCCGAGATAGTAGTGGTCGTCGACGGTCGGATCGTAGGTCAGGGCGGCCAGGCCGCCAAAGCCGCTCGGCCCCCAGGACACTTCGGCCTCGGCGCCGATCCTTTCCGTAAGCATCATTTCGGCGCCGACACCGTAGCGGTCGTTCTTCTTGACGTCGCCCTTCCGATCGAAGGTCGCCTGCATGAAGCCGTAGTACAGCGTGTCGGCGCTCTCGCGGTAGTCGATCCGGACACCCGCATCCATCCGCGAGCCGTCCTGTCCGGACTTCCCGGCAAGAATAGAGCTCGGCGAACAGAGCTTGGAGTAAGAGATGCCGAATGCGGCCTTCCAATAGGCGTCGAAGACCCAGCTGAAGGACGTCTCGACCTCCTTGCGACGACGGCCCTCGTCATTGCGATAATCGTCATAGTTCAGGTTGAAATCGATGTTCTGAGTCAGCGGAAGTTCCGCATGGGCGCCCCAGACCCGCTCATCGACCGTGATCTGCTCGGTGACGCTGGAGAACCCGGCTTCCTTGCTCTCGTAATACCCGCCGATCTTGCCCGGCAGGGCCGCATTGATATCCTTCATGTCCATCTGTCCGCGGACGATCCAGGCGGCAGCCTTCCGGCCGGCGAGGCCGGCGCTCGGGGTATCGGAGATCGTCAGGCCGCCATCGGTCGAACGCGAAATGCCGAAGCCCGGACCTTGCGAATAGGCTATCTCGCCGTCGAGATAGGTCGTTTCGGAGCGTCGAATGCGCACGTCCGCGCCATAGGCCTTGTGATCGGCAACCCCGGTCCTGTCGATCATGCCGGTCACGCCGAACCGCAGGCTGTTCCGCAGCCAGCGTTCGGCGCGCCCGCCGAACACATAGTCGTCGGTTTCCCCGGCGCGCGCCCGGTATTCATACTGGGCGACGATATAGGCCGCATCACCGCCCAACGCGCCGTCGCGCACCGGTCCGCGGGCGGCGCTGGCCTGGGAGAGCGGTCTGCTGAGGATCACCACGCCCTGCAGGTAGTCGATGGAATAGTCCTCGCCATAGGCCAGGGCACGACGATCGATGACGCGTCCCGTAATCTTGTCGCGATACTCCAGGTGCAGGGTCTCCGATCCCTCAATGACCCTCTGTCTCTTCAGGAAATAGGCCGAACCGCCGGTGCCCAGGAACTCGTCGCGCTGCGGCAGGGTTTCCGGCTGGGCGGCGAAGGCCGTCGCCTGGAACCTGGGTTCCCCGAACGCGGTGTTGCCGGACGACCGCAGCACGGTGCTGCCGCCGTACAGTCCACGGTCCACCTGCAGATAGCGGGTTCCCGAGATCCTGGTCTTGTAATTGCCCCACATGACGTGGCTGTCGCCACGCTCGAGCCTGACGTAGAACTTGCCGTTGGTCGGAGCGTCGTCGACCGATTTGGAATCGTCGCCATAGACCGGATAGTACTTGTCCGGATCGATGCGCCGCAGCAATTCTCTCGGATCGCGCGCATCCAGGTCCCTGAACAGCCGCTTGATCTCGTTCTCACCGGTATCCGCGGCGGCGGTCAGCAGGAATTTCCCCTTGATCTTGCCGCGCAGATAGAAGGCCAGGCGGCCGCTCTGCCAGACCTTGTCGTACTCGCCGGAGCGGACATCCTCGATGCCGATGTCGCCCGTGCGCTTGCCAACCGTGAAATCGGCGAGTGCCACATAGAACCAGTCGTTGGTCGGAATGTTGACGTCGCGGCTGAAGTAGAGGCCGCCGCCCTTCGACGCGCCATCCACCGCGATCTCGACGACATGCTGGCCGGGCGGCAGGATGCGCTGGGTGACAAAGGCGCCGTTCGCATCGAGCGGAACCATCTCGTCGAAGGCGACGATGCCATATCCCTCCGGCACGTTGCGACCGTAGATGGTGACCGCACCGCCATATACCGGGATGTTGCGGAAGGCAGTCCTGTCTTCCGCCCGTCCCGGCGCGATCGCGTCGCCCCGATAGGGATCGACCTCGTTGTAGCCGGCGGAAAGGGGCAGAGGAACCGTCTCGTCGAAACGACCCCGGTCATCGTAAACGCGCAGAACGTAGCTGTAGTCGCCGCCCGGATCGGCGGGCATCACCCATCCCGCTTCCGAGTTGACCCGGACGGGCAGCACGATGATGGGGCTGCTGGAGTGCTTGCGACGATTGTCGTAGACGCGGATTTCCGCGCGCTTCACGAAAGCCGGATAGTTGGATGTCGCGTAGAACTGCACGGGTTCGCCGGGGCGATAGGCGTTGCGCATCGACACGGTGGAAACGTTCAGCAGCGGCTCCTGATCGAGGCCGTCGAACTTCACCTGGATGTCCACCGCATTGAGATCGACATCCGTCTTGCGCTGCTTGTCGACCGGCCGTCCGTCTGCATCGACGCCAAAGGCGCCCTCGTTGTGGATGACGCCATTCTCATCGACCACCTGGCCATCCACCGAGATGCTGAAGGGAATCGACGCCCTGTCGCCCGAAGGCGCCCATTCCGTGTTCTCGCCGATGCGCAACCGGCCGGTTTCGCTGTTGTCGAGCGCCTTGCCCCGCAGATTGCTCGCGCAGGCGACGCCCTGGCAGAGATGTCCCAGATCGACAAGCGACGGAACCTCCTCTCCCTTGTAGACCGGCAGTTCCCCAGCACCATCGTATACGGGCTGCCCGTCGAAAATCGCGGCTCTCGCCGAGCCGGGCTCCGGTTCATGGATCGGTGGTTCCGGTATTGGTTCGTAACCATCGCGGAGATCAGCAGCAACGCCCGGATCAGCGCACATCGCCATGGCGAAGGACATGGCGCTGGTTGCAAGAAGAATGCGAGTTCGTGAACGTTTCATTGTGACGTTTCCAATATCTTTTCTGCTGACGGTGTTGACGGCCAGCTCCATCTCGACGCATCCACGTTTCACGATCTTCGCCACAACGTTCTGGTGCGTTGTGCTGACGGACGCCGCGCGCCGGGCGGCCAGTTCAAAGGCGGCGGGTCGAATAGGTTTGACTGGGGGCGTTCCCTGCTCGGGGCTGCGCGCGCCGGGCTGCGGTGCCTGGCCGACAGGGGATACAGGCGCGGGAAAGCCGCACCTGCGCTCCTAGGCAAAAGCTGCCGGTCCCTCCTCGGAAACTCCGAAGCTGCGTTCTCGTCCCCGCAATGGAAAAGGAATGCGGTCGGCAGTGCGTTTCGATCATGATCAGCCCGTTCAATGCTTGCGAGGCGTCGCATTGGTCGACCGCCGCAATTTCTGTACGCGCTAGACACGGGACAAACCGGCACCGACCGGCCGGCCAGAGCACTGCTGAAAGGGATAAGCGGAAAGGGACCTGCTGAGCAGTTTCTATAGGCATCGTTACGGTAAACGGAGCGCATGCCTGATCTTAAGGCACTGTTTTTATTCTATTATCTTCCATGAATACTGCGGAAACCCGCTTATTCGCGCATCATCTCGATACGCATCGGGCCGCAGGCGGCTCGGCGTTCGGTGCATTTCACGGCGCGCCGAGGCCGACCGAAGCAAGGGAAATGGCGGTGCTGGCTGCGGGATTTCACTGACTTCGCATCCCGAAACCGTCTATAAAGCCACCAGGACCGACAGCCGCTTCCATCGCAGGGGGAAAATCGCCGATGTTCGAGAAAATCCTGGTCGCCAATCGCGGCGAGATCGCCGTTCGCGTGATGCAGACCGCGAAGCGATTGGGCATCGCCACGGTGGCGGTCTATTCGGATGCCGACCGTGCGGCGCTGCATGTGAGAACCGCCGACGAAGCGGTGCATATCGGAGCGGCGCCCGTCGGCGAGAGCTATCTCGACGGCGACCGGATCATTCGGGCAGCGCTCGACACCGGTGCGCAGGCGATACACCCGGGCTACGGCTTCCTTTCGGAGAACCCCGACTTCGTCGAGAAGGTGGAAGCGGCAGGCCTGATCTTCATCGGCCCCTCCTCCAAGGCCATCCGCGCCATGGGACTGAAGGACGCCGCCAAGCGGCTGATGGAGCGGGCCGGCGTGCCGGTCGTTCCGGGCTATCACGGCGACACGCAGGCGCTGGTCGCGCTGGCCGCCAAGGCCAACGAGATCGGCTATCCGGTGCTGATCAAGGCGCGCGCCGGCGGCGGCGGCAAGGGCATGCGGCTGGTCAGCGATCCGAATGCCTTTCCCGAGGCGCTGGCGGCCGCCCAGCGCGAGGCGAAGGCCGCCTTCGGTGACGAGCATGTGCTGGTGGAGAAATACATCCAGACGCCGCGGCACATCGAAGTCCAGGTGTTCGGCGACAATCACGGCAATGCCGTTCACCTCTTCGAACGCGACTGCTCGGCGCAGCGCCGCCACCAGAAGGTCATCGAGGAAGCGCCGGCGCCCGGCATGAACGAGGCGACGCGCCAAGCCATGACGGAAGCCGCTGTAAAGGCCGCAAAGGCGATCTCCTATAGCGGCGCCGGCACGATCGAGTTCATCGTCGATGCCTCGGAGGGCCTGCGCCCCGACCGCTTCTGGTTCATGGAGATGAACACCCGCCTGCAGGTCGAGCATCCGGTGACGGAGATGATCACCGGCATCGATCTGGTGGAATGGCAGCTTCGCGTCGCCGCCGGCGAGCAGTTGCCGCTGGCGCAGGAGGAGATCACGGCGACCGGTCATGCGGTCGAGGCCCGGATCTATGCCGAGGACGCGACCCGCGACTTCCTGCCGGCGACGGGCACGCTGCACCATCTGAAATTTCCCGCCCGCGTCGACGGAGCGGCGCTGCGGGTCGATGCCGGGGTGACGGCGGGCGACACGATCTCTCCCTACTATGACCCGATGATCGCGAAGCTGATCGTCCACGCCGGATCGCGGACAGCGGCGCTCGAGGCCCTGGCGACGGCGCTCGAGGCGACCGAAGTGGCCGGCTCGACGGTCAATCTCGGGTTTCTGGCACGGCTGGCGCGCGACGAGGATTTCGTCGCCGCCAATCTCGAGACGGGGCTGATCGGCCGCAAGCAGGCGGCGCTCACGACGATGGCCCCGCCCCTCGCCCGGCATGTGGCAAGCGCGGTCGCGGCCACCAGCCAGCGTCCGGAAGCCGGCCACGAAGCCGATCCGTTCTCGGGGATTTCGGGATACGGACATTTCGGCGCCATCGCGCATCGGCGCGTGCTGCAACGCGGCGACGAGACGATCAGCGCTTCGGTCACCGCACGGCCGGACGGGGCGCTTTCCATCTCGGTGGGCGACGACGAGCGCACGCGGCCGATCATCGTGCCGCGCGGCGACGCCGGCCGCGTGGCCCGCTGGCCCGGTCATGTGACGGTGTTCGAGCGCGCCGACGGGCTGACTTTCCAGGTTCCCGACCCGCTGCAGATGGCGGGCGACGCGGCGGCGGGCGACCGGCTGAGCGCGCCGATGCCCGGACTGGTCAAGCTGGTGCGGGCCGCCATAAACGAGACGGTCAAGAAGGGTCAGCCGCTGCTGGTTCTCGAGGCGATGAAGATGGAGCACACGATCACGGCGCCGCATGACGGCGTGATCGCCGAGATCGCCACCGAGGGAGCGCAGGTGAACGACGGCGCGACGCTGGTGCGCTTCGAGGAATAATTGCGTTCCCCGGCCGGCTGGACGCCGGCACGGCGATGGAGGCGACAGAGCAGTTCCCCCGTGGGTCCTGCCGGACAGATAGCATTGCGGGCCGTTCAGCGAGAACGCCGCCACGGCACCCGCGAGCGGGGTCTCTGCTCCCCGTTCGCCGCCTCAAATCCGGTCAATGCGTGGTCATCCATTCGCGGGCGCCGCGCAGCGCCTTCGCCAGATCGGTCTTCGACATGGTTCCGGCTACTTCCGAGCGCAGCTCCGCGGCGCGCTCGGAGCCCTTGATGGCGGCGATGTTGAACCATTTGTGAGCCGCCACCAGATCGACATCGCAGTCGCGGCCGGTCGCATACATCATTCCCAGTTGAAACAGCACATCGGCCTGGGTGGACGAACCGGCCGTGCCGAAGCCTGCTTCCTGAACGTCATAACGTGCCATAATCCAAGATCCCTGTTTTCTCTCCCGAGAGCTTTTGTTTCCCGCATCCGGGCTTGCTCTTCGATGGTTGCGAGAATGACGGGACCGCCTGAAATCGCCGTTAAATCTTGTGCTTAACTGGAGGAAAATAAAGTTCAAATTTTCAGTAAATGCCTGATTTCGTTAAGCATCGAAATCCGCGGCGGCGTGGGCTTCGCAGCGTTCAGGTCGGATTTCCCGTTAACTCCGGCAGCAAGATTCCGCTAACCACGCGCGCGGCTAAAGGAGACAGTTTTCTGAAATTTCTAGCCATGCCCCAGGCGGTCGCGGCGCGTCGGAACGGCTGCGAGCGGGATGCAATAGGGTCTTCCCGAGGCCTCCTCCCGGCGCACGATGCACTCGATGCCGAAGACCTCCTCGATCAGCTCCCGGCGGAAGACCTCATCCACCGGCCCGGAACCAGCCACACGGCCGCCGCTGAAGAATATGATCTCGTCGGCGAAGCGGGCGGCCAGATTGAGATCGTGCAGCACGACGACCACAGTCTTGCTTTCCTCGGTGCCGAGGCGCCGCACCAGCGAGAGGACTTCCAGCGCGTGGGCGATGTCGAGATGGTTGGTCGGCTCGTCGAGCAGAATGACGGGAGCCGCCTGCGCCAGGACCATGGCGATCCAGACCCGCTGCAATTGCCCGCCCGACAGGGTGCCGATGGCGCGGTCGGCGAGATGCGCCAGATTTGTGCTTTCCAGCGCGCCCGCCACGGCCTCGCGGTCGGCGCGCGCATCGGCGGAGAAGCCGCGGCGATGGGCGTAGCGGCCGAGAGACACCAGATGCTCGACGGTCATCTCCTCCGGTGCGCTGGGGCTTTGCGTGAGCATGGCGACCTCGCGCGCCAGCGCCCTGGCGGGAAAGGCGGAGATGGGACGGCCCCTGAGCAGGACATCGCCGGCCTCCGCCGGCAGCGTGGCGCGCATGGCGCGCAGCGCCGTCGACTTGCCGCAGCCATTGGGACCGCAAAGCGCGGTCAGGCGACCGGCGGCGATGGACAGGTCGAGGGATTCGAAGACGCGCTTGCCGGCGTAGCCGAGCGCGGCGCGGCGTAACTCGATTTCGGTACGGTCGGGTTTTTCACTGTCAGGCATGAACTCTTCCCGCGCGTAGCAAGATGAACAGAAAATACGGAGCGCCGATCACCGCGGTGACAGCGCCGGCCGGCACTTCGAGAGGGGCGAAAGCCAGGCGCACGACAAGATCGGCCGCCGTCACCATCGCCGCGCCAAGGAGCGCCGCGGCCACCGCCTGTCCGAAGGCGCGACCGCCGACGAGGAGCCGCGCGGCGTGCGGCGCGACCAGTCCGACAAAGCCGATCGCGCCGGCAAACGAGACCGCCGCCGCGGTCAGGCACGTGGCGAGCGCGAACAGCATGAGCTGCGTCGCGCGCACCGGCAGGCCGGTGGCGGCGGCGCTCTGCTCGTCGAGCTCGAGCTGGTCCATGCGCCGGGTGAGCAGGAAGGCCAGCGGGACCAGAAGCGCCAGCGCGCCGGCGAGCGTCGACAGGTCGCTCCAGCGCGCCTGATGCACCGAGCCGGCCAGCCATACCGCGGCCTGGCTGGCGCGGTGCACCGGTCCGTCGATCATGAACAGGGTGACGCCAGCCTTGGCGAGCGCGCCGAGCGCCACGCCGTAGAGGATCACCCGCAAAGGCGGCGCGCCCGTCCTGACCGCCAGAAGGACGACGGTCAGCGCGAACAGGAGCGCGCCGGAGGCCGCGGCAAGGGGCTGCCAGAGGATGCTGACGATGAGCGCATTCGATTCATTGCTGAAGAGCAGCAGGAAGACCATGACGCCCAGGGCCGCACCATCGACGATGCCGAGCACAGAGGGCGCGGCGAGCGCGTTCCGGGTCGCGCGCTGCAGCGCGAATCCCGCCAAAGCCAGGGCCGCTCCGCAGAGCGCCGCCATCAGCATGCGCGGCATACGCAGCGACCAGACAATCACCGTGTCGGTGCGTTGCCCCTCGCCAACCACCGCCAGAAGCACCCGGCCGACCGACATGGCCGAACTGCCGAAGCCGATGCTGGCAATCGCGAGCGCCGCCAGGACCAGCGCCAGAATCGCGAACTTGCCGCCGCGCTCGAGGATGGCGGCAGGCCGGGACGCGCCCGCGACAAGGCTCATGCCGAAACTCCCAGGCGCTTGCGCTGCAGGAGGTAGATCAGGGTCGGAACGCCGATCACCGCCAGCAGGACACCGACCGGCGCCTCGGACGGATAGATCACGAAACGCGCGGCGATATCGGCGCCAAGGGCAAGCGCGCTGCCGGTGAGCACGGAAAGCGGTATCAGGACGAGGTGGTTCTGCTCGCCGCTCAGGCGGGCGAGATGAGGCGCGGCGAGGCCGATGAAGACGACGGGGCCGGCGACGGCGACGCTGACCCCGGCCAGCAGCGCGGCCAGGACCAGAACCAGAAACCGCGTCCGCAGCACAGGAACACCGAGGGACTGTGCGGTGGCGTCGTCGGTCATCAGCGCATCGAGCGCCGGCGAGAACTGCCAGGAAAGCAGCGCGAGCACCAGGCTGGCGGGTGCGGCGAGCGCCAGCAGCCGCAGGTCGCGGTCGGCGAAGCCGCCCGACAGCCAGAACAGAAGCTCCTCCATGGTGCGCTCATCGGCGACGATGACGATCTGGATGCCGGAGGCGAACAGGGCAGCGATTGTGACCCCGGCAAGCAGGAGATGCGCGGGCGAGGACATGCCGCCGGCCGAAAGGGCGAGACCGAAGACCAGCGCGGCGCAGAGCAGCGCTCCGATGCAGGCGACCAGCGCAATCACGCTCAGCGAGTAGACGTCGGTGAAGACGATGAGCAGGACGACAGCGAACCCCGCGCCCGCGTTGATACCCAAAAGGCCGGGTTCGGCCAGCGGATTGCGCGTCGCCGTCTGCAGCAGAAGTCCGCACAGACCGAGGGCGCCGCCGACGACCAGCGCTATCAGGGTGCGCGGCAGTCGCAGGGTGTTGACGATCAATGCCGCCTGATCGTCCCCGCCCTGGGTGAGCGCGCGCCAGACCTCGCCTGTCGGGGTGTAGCGGATTCCCAGATGCAGGCTGGCCGTCGCCAGAAGCGCGATCAGCACGATGAGGCCCAGGCTCAGAGCGTAGCGGGGCATTGTCCTCTCATTTCGATCCCTCGGAGGCCCGGCATTTCAGAAGTTGAATAGCGATGTCAACTTCAAACTTGACAATCCAGTGCAGCTTTTCGATTGAACAGGCCATTCCGGATCCCCCGGCAAGGCAGGAGGCAGACATGCGTATCTTACGACTGGCGATCATGAGCATTCTTCTGTCCGTGGCGCATGGCGCGGCGGCGGCGGACATCGAGCACTCCATGGGCACGACGACGGTGCCCGACGAACCGCGGAAGATCGTCGTCCTGACCAATGAAGGCACCGAGGCGCTCCTGGCGCTGGGCATCAAGCCGGTCGGCGCGGTCAATTCCTGGAACGGCGATCCGTGGTATGACCACATCGCCTCGCAGATGGAGGGCGTCGAACCCGTCGGCAAGGAGAGTGCGGTCAATCTCGAGCTGATCGCGGCGCTGCAGCCCGATCTGATCCTCGGCACAAAGCTGCGCCATGAGGCGGTCTACGAGCAGCTGTCGGCGATCGCGCCGACGGTGATCTCCGAGCGGCTGCGCGGCGACTGGCGCATCAATTTCAAGCTCTGGGCCGAGGCCGTCGGCAAGACGGCTGAGGGCGAGAAGGTTCTGGCCGACTTCGACGCGCGCGCAGGGCAGCTGACGACGAGCCTGGGCGATCAGATCAAGGAGAAGGTTTCGGTCATCCGCTTCATGCCGGGCCATATCCGCATCTATCAGAAGGACAGTTTCTCCGGCTTCATCCTGGACAAGCTGGGCTTTGCCCGGCCGGCGAACCAGGATGTCGACGCGTTCGTGCTGAAGGTCGGCAAGGAGAGCATTCCGGACATGGATGGCGACCGGCTGTTCCATTTCACCTACGAGCCAGGTGACGGCGAGGCGACGAAGCTTTCCGGCGAGGTCCTCTCCGACCCGCTCTGGCAGACGCTGAGCGCGGTCAAGGCGGGCAAGGTCTATGCCGTCGACGACACGATCTGGAACACGGCGGGCGGCGTCCTGGCCGCCAAGCTGATGCTGGACGACATCGCCAGGATCTACGGCGTCGAGTAGCATCTCCGTCCCCGCCCCGGACGGGGACGTCCCATTGTATCGGGGGGGGGGCGAACGGCCGCAGAAAAGTATTGTATTACTTTTACGTTCGCGTAAATTCATGGCCGCAACGTCATTGGGAGGAAGAATGATGCTTGGCAAACTCTTTCTGAGCAGCGCGGCCCTGCTTCTGGCCGGCGGCGTCGCCATGGCCGATCCGATCGAGGGCAACTGGAAGACGGAATCCGGCGCGACCGCGCAGATCGTGCCCTGCGGCGGGTCCTATTGCATCACGCTGAAAACCGGACAGCATGCCGGCAAGAAGATCGGCACGTTCCAGTCGGCCGGCGGCAGCCAGTACAAGGGCAAGATCACCGACCCGGCAAACGACAAGACCTATTCCGGCAAGGGAACGCTTTCCGGCAACAGCCTGAAGATGGGCGGCTGCGTGCTCGGCGGGCTGATCTGCCGCAACCAGACCTGGTCGCGGATCTAGGAAGCGTTTTGCAGTCAGGCGGCATCACCTGACGCCCGCATAGACGCGAAAAGCAACGAGATAGACCATTCAGAGTTTCCATGAGAGCTGAATGCGTCTGGATCACCGTGCGTCGATCAAGACGCGCGGCAGTCCGAACGGCGGGCATGACCTCCAGTCTTTGCGTCTCCACGCGCCCTCCCCTGCGGAGCGCGTGAAGCCTCACTCGGCGATCAGACCGTCGCTGCGCATCTGCGCGAGGACGATGTCATGCGCGTGCCGCGGCAGCAATCCCTCCGCCTGCGCCGCAGCGACCAGCGGCTCCCGGCTGCAGACCAGATAGGGATACCAAGCAGCCCCCAGACCGTGATTGATCTGGCCAAGCTGCGCTTCGTCCTCCTCCGACAGCAGGGATTCCGGCACATAGCCCCAGCCCAGCCCGTCGCAGATCGCGTCCTTGCCGAGTTCGAAACTGCTGAGCGCGATGCGCTCGCTGCCCATGGCGTCGAGGTGGAAGCGCTCCTGCTGGGTGCTGTCGAGATAGGTGATCTGGGGCAGAACGGAGAGATCCGCGTCGGCGACGTAGCTCATGGCATGCAGCGGATGCCCGCGCGCGACCATCATCCGCATGCCGATCCGCGCAATGACGCGGCTGTACAGACCGCCGGCAGGACCGGACCGGCCGGAGGCCATGAAATAGGCGATGTCCAGCTGCCCGTCGCGCACCAGCTCCGGCAGCACATCGCTTTCCGCATAGCGCATGCTCAAGCGCACATCCGGCCGCGTGCGGCGGATGGCCCTGATCACCTGGCGCCAGAAATTCTCCGGCAGGACATCGTCGCGCCCTATCCGCAACTCCCGGCCGGCGGTTTCCCCGCCGCGCGCGCAACGTTCGATGATGCTGTTGGAGAGCGCGATGATGCGAGCGCAATCGTCCAGGATGTGCTCGCCGACCGCCGACAGGGCGAGGCTGTTGCCGCGCCGCACGAAGAGCTCCACGCCGAGCTCATCCTCCAGCGCGGCGATCGCCATGCTCACCGTCGAGCGGTTGCGGCCGAGCCGGAGCGCGGCCTCGGAGATGGAGCCGGCCCGCGCGGCAGCTTCGAAATACTCCAGATAGTCCAGACGCATCGGGGCGGCGCTTTCGTCAAAATTCCTGTCACTCAGCGATTTTTCTTACGCTTCGGATGCAGATATTTCAATCGAGTGACATGAAACTTGATTTAATGAACGAGGATGAAATTGCACTGGCTTTATCTGATCGCTGCGGTCTCCGCAGAAGTTGTCGGGACCACGCTCATGAAGCTCCTGGTCTCCGCCGGCCATCTGGCGCAGGGGACGCTCGCCGCGATCATCATGGTCGGCCTCGCCTATCTCCTGCTCGGTAAGGCGACGCATCGCATACCGGTGGCGCTGGCCAACGCCCTCTGGGAAGGGTTCGGCATGATCCTGATCGCGCTTGTTTCGCTCCATCTGCTCGATGAGAGCATCTCCGCGATGCAGGCCGTCGGCATCGGCACGGCCCTGCTGGGCATCGCCGTGATCAATGTCGGCCATTACCGGCAGGAGCATGTCCGATGACAATATACATGGGATATGTGCTCGGCTCGGTGGCGCTCGACATCATGGCCAACCTGGCGCTGGAGAAGTCGGACGGCTTCGCGCGGAAAGGCTGGGGCGCCGCGGCCGTCCTCCTGATCATGGCAGCCTTCGCGCTGCTGTCGCTCGCCGTCACGGGAATGGACCTGTTCATCGCCTATGCGGTGTGGGGCGTGCTGTCGATCCTCGGAACGGCCATCGCCGTCTGGCTGGTCTTCGGCCACCGCCTAAACCTGACGAGCTGGGCGGGCGTCGGCATACTGATCCTGGCGATCCTGCTGATACGCCTCGGCTGAACGGCAAAGCGGACGCCTGGACTCATTGAGCGTTTATGCGGTCGTCAGGTGTTTTCACCTGACTGCAAAACACTACAAGCGTCCACTTTGCGCATTCCCGGAGAAGAAATTCAGCGGGCGCGCTGACCGAACAGGACCTTCTGCGCGTCCTTGTCCTCGGCTATGTTTCGGCGGTGCTCCTGGCCGACCTCGAGCGCCCGGACGATCGCCGGACGCGCCATCAGCGTTTCGAACCAGCGCTTCAGATGCGGGAAGTCGTTCAGGTCCTGGCCCTGGTTCTGGTGCGGCTTCACCCAGCCGATCGACGCCATGTCGGCGATCGAGTATTCACCAGCCAGGAATTCACGATCGGCCAGCCGCCGGTTCATGACGCCGTAGAGACGGTTGACCTCGTTGGTGTAGCGGTCGATGGCATAGGGGACCTTCTCCGGCGCGTACTGGCGGAAATGATGCGCCTGCCCGGCCATCGGACCCAGCCCGCCCATCTGCCAGAACAGCCACTGGTCCACCTCGACGCGTGCCCGCTCGTCGCTCGGATAGAACTGTCCGGTCTTGCGGCCGAGATACTGCAGGATGGCGCCGGATTCGAAGACCGAGATCGGCTCGCCGCCCGGCCCTTCCGGATCGACGATGGCCGGCATGCGGTTGTTGGGCGCAATCTTCAGGAAAGACGGCTCGAACTGCTCGCCCTTGCCGATATTCACATAGTGCACCTCGTAGGGCAGCCCCGTCTCCTCCAGATAGATGGTGATCTTCCATCCGTTGGGGGTCGGCCAGTAGTGCAGTTCGATCGGCTTGGTCTGGGTGGTCATGCGTCTTGCCTCCAGGTTGCGGGCCATACTGCCCCAAAAACGGCAGCGCAAGGCAGGTAAGCAAAGTTCAATGAATTTGCAACAAGGGCGTCAATAAACCATCCGTTACCGCCACGCGCCGGCCGGTTAACGTTGCTGAACGACGGATGAACGCCCCTCTCAGAGCCGGTTCAGCCGGCGCGCGGCATGATTGCGGCAAGAATGAGAGAAGAACGCCATGCTGACGCGCCGCTTTACCATTGTCTGCCTGATCACCGCCCTGTTCGGAATGGGGCTCGCCATCCTGGTCGCCGAGGCCGGACGGCCGTCGCATGACTGGCGGGACAACCGCCCCTTCGCCTGCACGATGGAAACCGGCGGCAGTTGCCTGCCCGCGAGAGGCCGGTGACATGAGGCGCGGGGCGAAGACAGGCATGTTTCAGGCGCTGATGCAGTTGGCCAAGGGCCTGGCCGTTGCCGCGGTGGTCAGTTCGCCGCTGCTTGCGGTGCAGAATGTCCGCGCCGGCCATGAAAGCATCATCGAAGGCGACTATTCCAGATCAAGCGGCGCCGGGTTCGTCCTGATGGTCAGCCTGAAGCGGGCGCGCTGATGCGGTGTTTTTCGGCAGGGCAGGAGAACGCGCCGGCGGGACTTGAGAAGCCGAAGAATTTCCATATAAAAGGTCATGGAAAAGCGAATCTACCCACAACCCATCCAGACAATATCGAGTCCCGAGCCTTTCGCGCGGAAGAGCTTCATGGACGCCGGCGAAGCCGTGGCCGCGCTGAAGGCGCTGTACGAGCGCAACACCGGCTTCCTGCGGCAGGCCTTTGCCGAGGTCGCTGAGACCGGCGAGAGCGACCGGCGCTACCGGGCCTACTATCCCGAGATCAGCCTGGCGACCGGTTCCTACGCACAGATCGACACGCGGCTGGCCTATGGCCATGTGGCGGCTCCCGGCGTCTACACGACCACCATCACGCGGCCCGACCTGTTCGACGCCTATCTGACCGACCAGCTCGGCCTCGTGCTGCGCAATCACGGCGTGCCGATAACGGTTTCGGAATCGGAAACGCCGATCCCGCTGCATTTCGCGTTCCTGAAGGACACCTATGTCGAGGCTTCGGTGGCGGACCGGCTGAAGCGGCCGCTGCGCGACCTGTTCGACGTGCCCGACCTGAATTCGACCGACGACGACATCGCCAACGGCACCTACGAGGCGCCGCCCGGCGAACCGCTGCCGCTGGCACCCTTCACGGCCCAGCGCATCGACTATTCGCTGCACCGGCTGGCGCACTACACGGCGACGACGCCCGATCACTTCCAGAACTTCGTCCTGTTCACCAACTACCAGTTCTACATCGACGAGTTCTGCGCGCTGGCGCGCGAGATGATGGCCGAGGGCGGACAGGGCTACACGTCGTTCGTCGAGCCGGGCAATGTCGTGACGCTGGCGGGTGAGACCAGCCCGAGCAGCACCGCGCCGGCCCGCCTGCCGCAGATGCCGGCCTATCACCTGACGCGCGACGACCATTGCGGCATCACCATGGTCAATATCGGCGTCGGGCCTTCCAACGCCAAGACCATCACCGACCACATCGCGGTGCTGAGGCCCCACGCCTGGCTGATGCTCGGCCATTGCGCCGGCCTGCGCAACACGCAGGCGCTCGGCGACTATGTGCTGGCGCATGCCTATGTGCGCGAGGACCACGTGCTCGACGACGACCTGCCGGTCTGGGTGCCGCTGCCGGCGCTGGCCGAGGTGCAGGTGGCGCTGCAGGAAGCGGTGGCGGAAATCACCGGCCTGTCCGGCTACGAGCTGAAGCGCATCATGCGCACCGGCACGGTCGCCACCATCGACAACCGCAACTGGGAACTGCGCGAACAGCGCGGGCCGGTGCAGCGCCTGTCGCAATCGCGCGCCATCGCGCTCGACATGGAATCGGCGACCATCGCCGCCAACGGCTTCCGTTTCCGGGTGCCCTACGGCACACTGCTGTGCGTCTCCGACAAGCCGCTGCACGGCGAGCTGAAACTGCCCGGCATGGCGACCGAGTTCTACAAGCGGCAGGTCTCGCAGCACCTGAAGATCGGCATGCGCGCCGTCGAGAAGCTGGCCGCCATGCCGCCGGAGCGTCTGCATTCGCGCAAGCTCAGAAGCTTCTTCGAGACGGCCTTCCAGTAGAGCGTTCTGCAGTCAGGTGGAATCACCTGACGACCGCATAAACACGGCAAGCAATGAGATCGGATCGCGGGCATGAGGCAGGTTTCCGGTGCCGTTTTCACCGGCGCCTGCCCCGCGGCCTTCCACTAGCCAGCCTGTCCCGGACCAGCAGCGACCCCATCAAATGATCGACCGCCCCGGGCGGGCCGGGGATCAGCAACCCCACGAGCCCGCGACCGGGGGCGCAGCCGCCCGCCGGTGAAGACGTCTTCGCGCGATGGTAGGAGACAAAAAGCTTCTTGAAGAATTTTCTACACATTGCCGGAAGATCAGACCAAACTAAGCTTCCGGCAAACGCGAAGATCTCAGTTGGCTTTTGAATTTTCCTCAACCGGAGCGGATCATGCGGCGACTTCCTTCCCTGCGGGGACTGCAGGCATTCGAAGCGGTGGCGCGGGCGGGCAGCCTGGCCAATGCGGCGGAATTGCTGGGGATCACGCCAAGCGCCGTCAGCCACAGGCTGCGCAGCCTCGAGGAAGAACTCGGCAAGCAGTTGCTGCAGCGCAGCGCAAGCGGCCTCAGCCTGACCGAGGCGGGACGACGATACCGCGTCGGCGTCGGGGACGCCTTCGCCAGGCTGGCGGAGGCGACAAGCGCGCTTGTCGGCCCCGACCTGTCGCGGCCGCTGACGGTCAGCCTGTCAACCTCCATCGGCGTGCGATGGCTGATGCCGCGCTTCGACCGCTTCCGCACCTGCCATCCCGACATCGAAATCGCGATCCTCAGCACCAACCGGCTGGCCGACCTCGCCGCCGGCGACGCGCATCTGGCGTTGCGCTATGGCAAGGGCGCCTGGCCGAACCTGTGCGCGGACCTGATCCTCGAATGCACCGTAACCCCGCTCTGCGCGCCCTCGGTCGCGGAGAGACTGGCGGGCAGACCGCCGACAGAAGCACTGGCGGAGGCCACGATGCTCGAATGCACGGATGACGACTGGGGCATCTGGCTCGATGCGGCGGAGGCAACGGGCGTCGAACCGGCGAAACGCCTCAACTTCCCCGACTGCTCCATGGCCGCGGCCGCCGCCGTCCATGGCCAGGGGGTGATGATCGGCTATTCCAGCTTCGCCGACGAGGAGCTTGCCGCTGGCACGCTCGTCCAGCCGTTCGCGCTGACAGTGCCGGCCAAGAGCGCCTATTACCTCGTCTATCAGAAGGAACAGCTCGACGATGCCCGCGTCCGCGCCTTCCGCGACTGGATCCTGTCGGAGAGCGCGTCGGGGGCCCAGAAAGCCTGAACGCCCCTCCCCGACCTTGCTCCCACCACATTTCAGCCGTTAAAGCGTGTCGCAATCTTTCCGATGAGCGTGCCACGCTTCAGGTCCTTGTTTTATCGCATGCCGCCCGAAACCGGTTTCCACTTTCGGGCAACATCCTTTAGGGTCAGGACCTGTCGATCTCCTTGGAGTTCCGCAGGCATGCGGTCGTAAGGCGATGCCAGCGGACCCACGATGGACCGAAGCGAACCATGCCTGATTTCCGCCGCCTGCTCCCTGCCCTTCTCGCCATCCTGGCGACCGCCATCAGCCTCCCGCTGGTGGCAGGCTACTGGGGCAGCCTTCATCCGGCATTCGATTCCATGGCGCATTTCCGTCTTCACCTGGCGGCGCTGCTGGCGCTGTCGGCCGCCCCGCTGCTCTTTGTCCGGGGCTGGCGGCAGATCGGCGCGGCCGGCACGGTTCTGGGCCTGGCGGCGATCAGCGCCACGCTGGCGCCCGGAATGCGCGCCGGTCAGGCAGCAGCCCATGCGGAGACCATGCCGGCGGCGCAGTACAGGCTCCTGCAGATGAACCTGCGCTACGACAACGCGACGCCGAAGAAGGTGTTCTCGCTGATCGGCGAAACGCGCCCGGATGTGGTGACGCTCAACGAAGTGTCGCGCATGTGGGTCGGGCAGCTGAAGTTTCTCGAGGCGACCTACCCCTATCGCATCATCTGTCCGCCGCCAGCTCGGATCGGCGGCGTCGCGATCCTGTCGCGCCGGCCGTTCCTTCATCCCTCGGCAGCGGCGTGCCACGACCGGGGAGCGATGGCGACGGCGACGATCAGCTTCGGCGGCAGCGCCATCGACATCGCCGCCCTGCATCTCGGATGGCCCTGGCCGTTCGAACAGCGCAATCAGCTCGGCAGGGTCGCGCCGACCGTCGCGCAACTGGGCGACACGGCGATCCTGGCGGGCGACCTCAACGCGACGCCGTGGAGCGTGACCGCCCGGCGACTGGCCGCCGCCGGCGAACTGACCACGCTCGGCGGCATCGGCCCGACCTGGTTCCTGCCCTTCTTTCCCGAAAGCATCCGCCGGCTCGTCGGCCTGCCGATCGACAACATTTTTACGAAGGGCCGTATCGTGCCCATCACGGTCAAGCGACCGGGCAGTGCCGGTTCCGACCATCTGCCGGTCCTGTTCGAATTCGGCGTCCTGCCACGCCCGCGCGACCATGGCGAGGACGTCCTGCAGGCCCAGGCCGGAAGCGGCGCACCGGCCTGAGCCGCCCTACTGCCTGCGCGCGAGCACCAGATGCCCCGGCACCGGCTGCCCCATTTCGTGACGCACCGTGATCGGTTCGAAACAGAGGCAGGCGAAGCCGCCGGCGGCGAGTGTTTCGCGCACATAGCTCTCCGCATGGGCGAAGCGCTGGTGTGGACCGACCATGAACGCGCGGCCCTTCATGGTCTCGTCGGGGAGCGTCTCGCTGGAAAAGGCAAGGATGGCCCCGGCGACGGTGCAGGAGGCCGCGCCGGCAAAGAACGCTTCGAGATGGCCGAGATAGGGGAGGACGTCCGTCGCGGTAATGAGGTCGAACGGCTCGACATCCGCATTCTCCAGAAAGTCCACCGCCTCGCCGGCGTAGAGGGCGTCGTAGACGTCCTTCTCGTCGGTGACCTCGAGCATGGTCTCTGACAGATCGACGCCGGTGATATGACCGGCCATGTCGCGCAGGGTCTCGCCGCTGAGGCCGGTGCCACAGCCGAGATCGAGCATGCGGCCATAAGGCCCCGGCGCGTGAACGAGAAGGGCCTCGCGGACCAGGAGCGGGACATCGTAGCCGAGCTGGTCGACGAGGATGCTCTCGAAATCGCCGGCGTGCTGGTCGAACAGCGTCGTCACATAGGCATCGGGCGCCTTGGGTGGGGTCTCGCCGCGCCCCATGCTGGCAAGCCGCACGGCGGCCCCGCCGTGGTCGGCCGGATCGAGACGCAGGACCTCGGCATAGGCAATCGCCGCGGCGTCGAAATCGCCGGACTTCTCCAGCGCCAGGGCGCGGTTATAGGCTTCGGCCAGCGCTTCTTCGTCGATCGGCGCGGTATGCTCGTCGGACACGTCGCTCACATTCCCGTATAGACCGGTCCTTCGCCGCCCTGCGGCGGAACCCAGTTGATGTTCTGGTTCGGATCCTTGATGTCGCAGGTCTTGCAGTGGACGCAGTTCTGCGCGTTGATCACGAACCGGGCATCGGCCGCATCGCTGCCGTCGGTCAGCGCGTTGCCGTCCGCATCGACCCACTCATAGACGCCCGCCGGGCAATAGCGCGACGACGGCCCCGCATAGACCGCATATTCCGACGCCTTCTGCAGGTCCATGTCGCGGACGTGCAGATGAACCGGCTGGTCTTCCTCGTGATTGGTGTTGGACAGGAACACCGAGGAGAGGCGGTCGAAGGTCAGGACGCCATCCGGCTTCGGATAGTCGATCGGCTTGTAGCCGGCCGCCGGCGCCAGCGACGCCGCATCGGTCTTGCCGTGCTTCATGGTGCCGAACGGCGAGAAGCCAAACAGGGTGTTCATCCACATGTCGAACCCGCCGATGCCGACACCGAGCAGGGTGCCGAAGCGCGACCAGAGCGGCTTCACATTGCGCACCTTCTTCAGGTCCTTGCCGATGTCGGAGGCGCGCCAGGCGTTCTCATAGGCTTCGAGCGTGTCGTTGCTACGGCCGGCGGCGAACGCCTCGACCACGTGCTCGGCAGCCATCATGCCCGACAGGACCGCGTTGTGGGATCCCTTGATGCGCGGAACGTTGACGAGGCCGGCCGAGCAGCCGATCAGCGCGCCGCCGGGGAAGACCAGCTTCGGCACCGACTGGAAACCGCCCTCGGTGATGGCACGGGCGCCGTAGGAGATGCGCTTGGCGCCGTCGAACACGCCGCGGATCGCCGGATGCGTCTTGAAGCGCTGGAATTCCTGGAACGGCGAGAGGAAGGGGTTCTTGTAGTTCAGATGAACGACGAAGCCGACCGCCACCTGGTTGTTTTCCAGATGGTACAGGAAGGAACCGCCGCCGGTCTTCATGTCGAGCGGCCAGCCGAACGAATGCTGGACGAGGCCGGGCTTGTGGTTCTCCGGCTTCACCTCCCAGAGTTCCTTCAGGCCGATGCCGAATTTCTGCGGCTCGCGGCCTTCGTCGAGGCCGAACCTGGCGATCAGCTGCTTGGCGAGCGACCCGCGGACGCCTTCGCCGATCAGCACATATTTGCCGAGCAGCGCCATGCCGGGCTGGTAGTTCGGGCCGTGCGAGCCGTCGCGCTCGACGCCCATATCGCCCGTCGCGACGCCAATCACCGCGCCTTCGTCATTGTACAGCACCTCGGCCGCGGCGAAGCCCGGATAGATCTCGACGCCCAGCGCCTCGGCGTGGCCGGCAAGCCAGCGGCAGACATTGCCCAGCGAGACGGCGAAATTGCCGTGATTGTTCATCAGCGGCGGCATCATGAAGTTCGGCAGGCGGAGCGAACCGGCCGGCCCGAGCACGAGGAAACGATCCTCGGTGACCGGTGTCCTGAAAGGGTGGTCGTCCTCCTGCCTCCAGTCGGGAAGGAGGCGATCGATGCCGACCGGATCGACCACGGCGCCGGACAGGATATGCGCGCCGACCTCGCCGCCTTTCTCGAGAACGACGACGGAAAGCTCGGGGTCAAGCTGCTTGAGCCTGATCGACGCGGCAAGTCCCGCCGGGCCGGCGCCGACGATCACCACATCGAATTCCATGCTTTCGCGTTCCGCTTCGCTCATTCCACCCTCCGCAGTCTTTTTCTCTCGCGCGCCGTGCTCTCGATCAGCTCGAACGCCGGCGCGATCCGGATACCAGCCAGTCCGCACAAGTGTTTCAACGCCGGGCTATAGCGCATCCCCGGCCCTATCGGAACCAGAGAAGTTGCATCAACCCATTCCCGATTGCTGCCGAATTCAATATTACTTTAACGTAAACGTAAATAACTGAGAATGGGTCCGCAGGCAATTCCCGTTTGCCCGCGGGACCGAATCCGCGCAGTCTCGCGCCGTTTCATCAAGGAGGGCGCTGCGCGTGGACGCGACCGAGAACAGGCTGCTGGCGGCCTATCGAAGGAATCCAGTTGCCGTCACCGGTTTCTGCGTGCTCGCGATCCTCGCGGTACAGGCGTTTTTCCTGAAGGTCATGGGTCAGACGACGATCTGCGACTGCGGAACGGTCAAGCTTTGGTACTCGGACCCGTCAGGGCCGGAAACATCGCAGCATATCGGCGACTGGTACACCTATTCGCATGTCCTGCACGGACTCATCTTCTACGCGCTGCTCTGGCTGGTCGCCCGACGCCTGCCCATCGGCTTCCGGCTGGCGCTGGCGGTCGGGCTGGAAGCGGCCTGGGAGATGGCCGAGAACACGCCGATGGTGATCGACCGCTACCGCCAGTCGGCGTTGGCCGAGGGCTATTTCGGCGACAGTATCCTCAACTCGCTCTCGGACACGCTCGCCATGATCGCTGGCTTCGTCCTCGCCCGCGTTTCACCCCTGTGGCTCAGTATCCTTCTGGTGGTGGCGACGGAGGTGTTCATGGCCTACATGATCCGGGACAATCTGACGCTCAACATCCTCCAACTGGTCCACCCTTCGGAAGCCGTCTCCCGCTGGCAGGTCGGCGGCTGATCCCGCGCCGGCGTGATTCCGATTTTCCTCCACACGCATTGGGGGTAGAATAGGGAGATCAAGGGAGGTCCCCCTGCCTCGCGTCGCGCCACTTTTCGCCCTGTCGCTCATCCCGCTGCTGCTCGGCGCGGGACCCGGCGATGACGGGCGCTGGCACGCCGGCGGGTACTCCTTTTCCGACGAGCTGGGCGGTTTCCGCATCCGCGCGGTGGAGGGCAGCGGCACCCGCGCCGACCCGGTGATCCTGACCCAGGAACTGTCCACCAGCGCCGCGGTCGTCCTGGTGATCCGCGCGACCGGCGAGGTTTCCCGCTATGCGGCCGATGAACGCTCCGGCCAGGGTTTCCTCTACATGGAGATCGAGACCATCAACGGCAGCGGTCTTGCCTGGATCGAATTCGAGTTCGAGCTGCAGGAGAAGCGTGGGCAGCCGAGCATCTACAGCGACGGGCTGTCGTTCAACCAGCGCGACATCGGGCGGGAGCAGCTGGGATCGAACCGCTTCGCCGCCTATGACCGCAAGTTCGAGCCCTATGACCGGCTCCTGTTCCAGGACGGCAAGGTGGACCCCGGCGAAAGCGTGGCGTTTCGCCTGCTGATCACCGACCTGACACCGCAGCCGGAGTTTTATCTGGTGCAGGATCCCCGCATTCCATCGTCGTGAACTTGCATCGGCGGCCAAACGGGGAGACATTGCGGCCTCACCACAGCAGGAACAGGACGGAATGGATTCCGCAGGTCTCAGGGAGCTTCTGACGTTTTACGCCGATGCCGGCGTGGACGAACCCCTGTGGGACATGCCGGCAGACCGGTTTGCCGAGACGCAGCAGGAAGCCGAACAGCGGGCCGCCGGCAGGCAGCAGCCCGCACGCCCGGCCGCCGCCTCGGCGGGCAATCGCCCCGCCCCTTCTCCCGCCACGCCGAAAGCGGCGGTTCCCGACGACGCGCAGGCGGCACGGGCGCGCGAGATCGCGGCCGGCGCCGCGAACCTCGATGAGCTGCGCGCCCAGCTCGAGGCATTCGATGGCTGCAACCTGAAGACCACGGCGAAAAGCACCGTTTTCGCCGACGGCAACCCGCAGGCGTCGATCATGCTTGTCGGCGAGGCGCCGGGACGCGACGAGGACCTGCAGGGCCTGCCGTTCGTCGGCCGGTCGGGCAAGCTGCTCGACCGCATCCTCGCGGCCATCGGCCTCGACCGCAGCTCGGTCTACATTTCCAACGTCATAGCCTGGCGCCCCCCGGGCAACCGCGATCCTTCGCCGCTCGAAACGGAGATCTGCCGCCCGTTCATCGAGCGGCATATCGAGCTGGTGGCGCCGAAGGTGCTGGTAACGCTGGGTAATCCCTCGACGAAGCTCCTCCTGCGCACCCAGACCGGCATCATGCGCATGCGCGGCAACTGGGCCGTGCATCGCACACCGTCGGGAAGCGAGATCCCGACCATGCCGACCCTGCATCCCGCCTATCTGCTGCGCAATCCCGCGCACAAGGCGCTCGCCTGGCGCGATTTTCTGGAGATCAGGGCAAAGCTCGACGCCGTCGGGAGCGCGTGATCCGACTTGTCACCTTAAGTTAAGTCAATATTAGATAATTCGCGCGAAAGTTGCGCTTTATCACATCCCGGAGACGAAAATGCGTAACAGCGTTGCTTCCGGGGGGCACATGCTCTTGTTCGCCGCCCTGCTCGGCAGCAGTCTGTCCGCCATCGCAGCGGATCTCGACATCCCCACCCCGCCTCCATTCCCATCCAGCGACGAAAAAGCTGGCAGAAACGCCCCAGTTCTTCCTCTCAGGACCGAACTGTCGGGCTTCGTCGAGGTCAGCCGCGCCGGCACGACCCTCCGCGGCGACGACGCCAACAGCAAGGGCCGGCACTGGGAGTTGCGCGGCACCGGCAACTGGGGCGCCGGCAGCGACTGGAACCTGCAGATGGACGGGACCTACCAAAGGGCGTCCCAGGCAGGGGCCAAGGCCAACAGCTTTTCGGTGACCGGGCACGGCTATTTCCGGCAACCGGAAAAGTATGCGGTCGGCGTCTATGCCGGAATGACGAGACTGTCCGAGTCCAGCGCGCTGCCGCAGCTCGCCGCGATCAACCTCTCGCAGGAAGCAAAGATCGTTTCCGGCGGGCTGGAGACCGCATACTTCCTCTCGCAGGCGACGGTTTTCGCACGGATCGGGTTCGGGAAAATCCTCGCTGAAGGTCCGGATCTCGACCAATCCGCACTGGATGCGGGCGCGCGCTACTACTTCACCGACAATCTCCGTCTGGACCTGGAGGGCGGTTTCCGGCACCGGCGGACGGACCACGTGAAGGCAAACGTGCTGTCCATCGGAACCACCGCGAACTACCGGCTGCCGAACAACCCGATCAGCGCTTTTGGCGGCTACCGCTTCGAGGGGTTTTCCGGCAAGCGGAACGGTGCCGTCTTCGGCGGCAAGACGCATGGGTTTCTGGTCGGCCTCAGATATCACTTCGGCTCCGAGAGCCTCAAGGACGAGGAACGCACGGGACCGCTTTGGTCCAGCCGGCACGACGGCTTCTGAGCCTGGGGGGAGTGATGCAGCAGCCCGGCAATGCCGGGCGCTCGCCCCCGCCGCGCGCGGTTTCCCACGCGATCTTGGTCGATTACGCTTAAGGTAATCGAAACGATGATATCGATGCGCTAATCTCCCCGCATGATCGAGATGGACACGACACGCAGCATCACCGGGGTCGGCGACCTGTTGCGCGAATGGCGACAGCGCCGCCGGATGAGCCAGCTGCACCTGTCGCTGGAGGCAGGAATCTCGCAGCGCCACCTGAGCTTCGTCGAAAGCGGCCGTTCCGCGCCGTCGCGTGAGATGGTCCTGCATCTGTCGGAGTGCCTGTCGATGCCGCTCAGGCAACGCAACCAGATGCTTCTGGCGGCGGGCTACGCGCCCGGCTTCTCCGAGCGGTCGCTGGACGACCCCGCCCTGAAGCCGGCGATGGATGCGGTGCAGCTCGTGCTGGACGGCCATGCGCCGAACCCGGCCCTCGCCATCGACCGCCACTGGACCATGGTCGCAGCCAACAGCGCGCTGAAGCCGCTGCTCGCCCATGTGCGCGACGCGGCGCTTCTGCAGCCGCCGGTCAATGTCCTGCGGCTCAGCCTCCATCCCGAGGGGCTTGCCTCCATCATCGTCAACCTGGAGGCATGGCGCGGCCATGCGCTGGGACGGCTGAAGGAGCTGAACGACCGCTATGCCGATCCGGCCCTGGCGGCGCTGGAGAAGGAGCTGGCCGCCTATCCGCGGCGCGATCCGGGACCCCAGCCGCAATCGACGGAGGCCGAGCGGATCGCCATTCCGCTGCGCCTCAGGATCGGCGGCGAGGAACTGTCCTTCATCACGACGACCACAGTCTTCGGCACGCCGCTCGATGTCAGCCTGTCCGAACTGGCGATCGAGAGCTTCTTTCCGACCGACCACGCCACCGCCGCCTATCTGCGGCGGCAGCATGAGGCGATCTCATGAACTGGGCGGCACGAAGCGACTTCATGAGCTGGGCGGCACGAAGCGCCGGGCGGCGAGGTTCTTCAGGCCGAGCTGGCGTTCCCGCCAGATAATGAAAAGGCCGGCCCCGATGACGACGACGCCGCCGATCAGCGTGTAAAGCGTCGGGATGTCGCCGAAGACGAAATAGCCGACGATGATCGCCAGGATCATCGAGGTGTATTCGAAAGGCGCGATGGTCGACAGCTCCGCATGGCGGTAGCACTCGGTCATCAGGATCTGCGCGACGCCGCCGCAGACGCCGGCGCCCGCCAGCGCCAAGTACTGATCCCGTGACAGATCGGCCCAGCCGAACGGAATGGTGGACAGCGCCAGAACCGTCGCCGTCACGGAGAACCAGAGCACGATGGTCGCCGTCTTCTCGGTCTGGACCAGTTTGCGCACAAGAAGCATGGCGACGGCGGAGCCGGCCGCTGCGCAGAGGATGGCGATCACGCCGACCGCCTCCCCGGCTCCCATCCCGGCGCTGCCCGTCAGGAGCGTCAGCTTCGGCCAGGCGATGATGATCACGCCGACAAAGCCGACGATGACCGCGCTCCAGCGATAAACGCGCACCACCTCGCCCATGAAGATCGCGGAAAAGACCACGACGATGAGCGGCTGCGCATAGTTCAGGGTGATCGCATCCGGCAATGGCAGGCGCGTTAGGCCGAAGAAGCCCAGCCCCATGGCGGTGACGCCGACCAGGCCGCGCATGATGTGGCTGACGGGGTGCGTGGTGCGGAAAGCGGTCGCAAGCTCACGCCGCCAGGCGAGCATGGCAAGGATCGGGAAGATGGCGAAGAAGGACCGGTAAAAGACGATCTGCCCCGCCGGCAGCGTCCCCGCCGACTTGATCAGCGAGGACATGACCACGAAGATGGAAACCGAAACGATCTTGAGCGCGATGCCAATCAGAGGCTGGCGTTCGACGCCAAGTTCCGTCACGGCGGGCATGGTCTACGACCTCATCGAGGCAATGCCCGCCGCAGGTAACGGCGGGACGGAAGAAGAAGCATCGCTCACGATCGGCTCTCGGCCTCGCGGATCGCCTGCCAGACGCGCGACGGCGTCGTGGGCATGTCGATGTGGCGCACGCCATGAGCGCGGTAGAGCGCATCGGTCACGGCGTTGAGCACCGCCGGCGTCGCGCCGATGGTGCCGGCCTCGCCCGCGCCCTTGATGCCCAGCGCATTGGTGGTGGACGGCACGTTGCGCGTTTCGAAATGGATGAAGGGCAGGTCGTCGGCGCGTGGCATGGCGTAGTCCATGAAGCTCGCCGTCACCAATTGCCCGTCGTCGGAATAGACTGTGTCCTCGGTCAGCGCCTGGCCCAGTCCCTGGGCAACGCCGCCATGCACCTGGCCGGCCAGCAGGATCGGGTTCACCGTCGCGCCGAAATCATCGACGATCCAGTACCCGGCAACGACTACCTTGCCGGTCGCGGGGTCGATCTCGACCTCGCAGACATGGGTGCCGTTGGGATAGGTCGCCTCCTCCTGCACGAACTCGCCAAAGCCCTGCAGGTCCTCCGGCTGCCGGGCGGCCCGGGCGATGCCCGCGAAATCGACCTGCCGGTCCGTCCCGACGATCCGCGCGGCCCCGCCGACCAGCTCGATATCGTCAACCGACGCTTCCAGCTCATCGGCAGCAACCCGGCGGATCTTCTCGGCAAGGTCCTCGCCGGCCCGGGCGGCCGAAACGCCGCCGAGCGGGATCGAGCGCGAACCGCCGGTGCCGCCACCGGAGGCGAGCTCGTCCGTATCGCCCTGACGCACGGTGATCCTGTCGATGTCGATGTTCAGCTTCTCGGCAACGAACTGCGCATAGGCGGTGGCGTGACCCTGGCCGTTCGACTGGGTTCCGATCAGCAGCGTCACCGAGCCATCGCCCTCAAGCCGCACATGGGCGGGCTCCGACCCGGCGAAGGCGCAGGCCTCGATATAGGTGGCCATGCCGATGCCGCGCAGCTTTCCGCGCGTCTTCGCTTCGGCAGCGCGGGCGTCGAAATCCCGCCAGCCCGAACGCTCGATGGCGAGGTCCATATGCGCCTCGAACTCACCGACATCGTAGAGCCGGCCGGTCTGGGTGCGGTAGGGAAACTGCTCGGGCCTGATGAAGTTGCGGCGGCGGATTTCCTCGCGTCCGACATTCAGATCACGGGCGCAGGCATCGACCAGTTTTTCCAAAAGGAAAGCGGCTTCCGGGCGGCCGGCGCCGCGATAGGCATCGACGGGACAGGTGTTCGTGTAGACGCCATGGATCGCCACGTCGAGCGCCTGGATATCGTAGACGCCGGTCGACATGCTCGCGCCGACATAGGGGATGAACGGCGCGTATTGCGAGATATAGGCGCCCATGTTGGCGGTCAGGCTGGCGCGCAGCGCGAGGAAGCGCCCTTCCCCATCAAGCGCCATCTCGGCGGTGACGACATTGTCGCGCCCCTGCGCGTCGGTCATGAAATGCTCGCTGCGATCGCCGGTCCACTTGACCGGGCGGCCGAGCCGGCGGGCAGCCTCCATCACCATGGCGTATTCGCGATAGACGAAGGATTTCGGGCCGAAGCCGCCGCCCACATCGGGCGTGACGACGCGCAGCTGCCGCGGCTCGATGCCGAAGACGCGGCCCAGAATGCCCTGCATGGAATGGACGCCCTGCGAGCCGGTGGTCAGGACGAAGCGGTCCTCGTCGGCGCGCCATTCGGCAAGCGCGGCGCGCGGCTCCATGTAGTTGCACACCAGCCGGTTGTTGACGAACTCGATGCGCGTCACATGCCCGGCCCGGTCGAAGGCGGCGTCCGACTTCGCCTTGTCGCCGATCTGGTAGAGGAAGGCGCGGTTGGAGCCGAGTTC
Organism: Nitratireductor pacificus pht-3B; assembly: GCF_000300335.1. Taxonomy (GTDB): domain Bacteria; phylum Pseudomonadota; class Alphaproteobacteria; order Rhizobiales; family Rhizobiaceae; genus Nitratireductor; species Nitratireductor pacificus. The sequence goes on from NZ_AMRM01000005.1 coordinate 29,018, forward strand.
AGGCCAGACCAGCGGCGCTTCGTCGGAAAGGGCGTCCGCGGTGCTGGCGATCGCCTCCTCGTCCTCGAAATCGATGTCGATCATCTCGGCAGCGTCCTGCGCCTGGGCGCGGGTCTCGGCAACGACGAGCGCCACCGCATCGCCGACATAGTGGACCCGGTCGCGGCACAGGATCGGAATGTCGCGCGTAGGGGCGCGGGTACCATCCGGCTGCTTCTGCATCGCGCCGGACTTGAGATCCGCCAGATGTGCCAGATCAGCGCCGGTCAACACCAGATGCACGCCCGGCGCGGCGCTTGCCTCGTCGGTCGAGGCGATGGTGAAACCCGCCTTGGCGACCGGCGAGCGCAGCACATAGAGATGCAGCGTGCCCTCGGGCGAGAAGTCGTCCGTGTAGCGGCCCTTTCCCGTGATGAAGGCGGCGTCCTCCTTACGGCGAACGGAAGCGCCCATTCCGAATTTCGGCGTCATCACAGTCATGGGGAATTCCTTCTGGCCAAGGGCAGCCTGGCCGACGTCGCGTTTGCGGGCTGGAAACAGTCGGCGATATTCGCAACCTTAGTTTTGTCGAGGCATATGATTGTGTAAAGAGCAACAATCCAAATTTGTTGGACCAGCGACGGGACAAATTGCGGTCACCCGGGCGAGGTCGTAGGAAGAAACATGATGCTCAAGGACAACGGCCAGGTTTTTCGGCTCGAGGATTATCGCGAGAGCGACTATCTCATTCCCGAGGTGACCCTCACATTCCAGCTCGGGCCCGCGGAAACGCTGGTCACGGCGGTGCTGAAGGTCGAACGCCGGCAGGGCGTCGCGGTGACGGCGCCGCTGACGCTGGACGGCGACGGCCTGGTGCTGGCGGGGCTGGCGGTGAACGGCGCCAAGGCGGATGCGACGACCTTCGAGGCCTCCCCCGACAGACTGATCCTCCGCAAGACGCCGCATGCCGCGCGGTTCGAACTGACCATCGAGACGCGGCTTTCGCCCACCAAGAACAAGGCGCTGATGGGGCTTTACGTCTCGAACGGGGTGTTCTGCACCCAGTGCGAGGCGGAGGGTTTCCGTCGCATCACCTATTTCCTCGACCGGCCCGACGTCCTCAGCGTCTACACGGTGCGCATCGAAGCGGACCGCAAGGAGGCGCCGCTCCTGCTGTCGAACGGCAATCCGGTCGAGAAGGGCGCGCTCGACGCGGAGCGGCACTTTGCCGTCTGGCACGATCCCCATCCGAAGCCCTCCTATCTGTTCGCGCTGGTGGCCGGTGACCTCGGCGCGGTGACCGACAGCTTCACCACCGCCTCGGGCCGCGCGGTCGACCTGGCGATCTATGTCGAGCACGGCAAGGAGGAGCGCGCGGCCTATGCGATGGATTCCCTGAAACGCTCGATGCGCTGGGACGAGGAGCGGTTCGGCAGGGAATACGATCTCGACGTGTTCAACATCGTCGCCGTGTCGGATTTCAACATGGGCGCGATGGAGAACAAGGGCCTCAACGTCTTCAACGACAAATATGTGCTCGCCGACGCGGACACGGCGACGGATCTGGATTTCGCCAATATCGAGGCGATCATCGCGCACGAGTATTTCCATAATTGGACAGGTAACAGAATCACTTGCCGCGACTGGTTCCAGCTTTGCCTGAAGGAGGGCCTGACGGTCTTCCGCGACCACGAGTTCTCCGCCGACCAGCGCTCGCGAGCCGTCAAGCGCATCGCGGAGGTGCGGGCGCTGCGCGCGCACCAGTTTCCGGAGGACCAGGGACCGCTGGCGCATCCGGTGCGGCCGCGCCGCTTCCGCGAGATCAACAATTTCTACACGGCGACCGTCTACGAAAAGGGTTCCGAGGTGGTGCGGATGATCCGTACCGTGCTCGGCCAGGACGCCTTCCGCGCCGGCATGGATCTGTATTTCGAGCGGCATGACGGGCAGGCCGTCACCATCGAGGATTTCATCAAGGCTTTCGAGGACGCGTCCGGCCGCGACCTGGCGCAATTCTCCCTGTGGTACCATCAGGCCGGGACGCCCAATGTCGCGATCGCCACGCGCCACGACGCGAGGGAGGGCACGCTGACGGTGGAAATCGAGCAGTCCGTGCCGCCCACCCCTTCCGAAAGCCGCAAGCGGCTGATGCACATCCCCCTCGCCTTCGGGCTGGTCGGGCCGGACGGCCAGGACATGGCCTATGAAAGCGCTGAAGGCGCGACTGTCGAGGACGGCGTCATCCATCTGCGCAAGCGGCATCATACGGTCCGCTTCAGCGGCCTGAAGGCGCGGCCGGTCCTGTCGATCAACCGCGGCTTCTCGGCCCCCGTCACCATGGCTGCCAGCAGCGTGGCGAAGGAGCGGCTGTTCCTCGCCCGGCACGACCGCGACCCCTATTCGCGCTGGCAGGCGCTCAATACGCTCTTCACCGAGGCGCTGATCTCTGCGACCCGGCGCAAGCGCGGCGGGCGGCAGCTCGCCTTCCCCGACGAGCTGGTGGGTCTGGCGGTCGAGCTTGCCGGCGACGGCGCGCTGGAAGCGGCGTTCCGGGCGCTGGCCCTGACGCTGCCCGCGGAGGCCGACATCGCGCGCGAGATCGGCGAGAACATCGACCCGGATGCCATCTACGCGGCCCGCATGGCGCTGCTTTCGACGATCGCCGAGGCGGGACGCGGGGACTTCGCCGGCCTTCACGCCAGCCTGCACGACAATGCGCCATTCGCGCCCGACGCGGCAGGCGCCGGGCGGCGTGCCCTGCGCAATGCGCTAATCGAGTACATGGCGCTGGCGGCCGGCGACCCCGGCCCCGCCCGCGAGCAGTTCGACACGGCCGACAACATGACCGAGCGGGCGGCGGCGCTGACCGTCCTGGCGCATCATTTCCCGAAGCACGGGGACAGCCGCGAGGCGCTCGCCAGGCTGGAAGCACAGTATCGCGACAATCCGCTGGTGCTCGACAAATGGTTCCAGATCCAGGCGATGATCCCCTCCTCCGATACGGTGGAGCTGATGCGCGAGCTGATGGGACATGCCCATTTCTCGCTGACCAATCCGAACCGGGTGCGGGCGCTGATCGGCACATTCGCCATGGCTAACCAAACCGCCTTCCACAGTGCGGACGGCTCCGGGTACCGGCTGGTGGCCGATACGGTGATGGCGCTCGAGAAGCACAACCCGCAGGTGTCGGCCCGGCTCGCCACCGCGTTCCGCTCCTGGCGCTCGCTGGAAAGCGGCCGGCGCGAGCACGCCCGGCTCGTGCTCGCCGATATGGCCCAGCGCAAGAACCTGTCGCGCGACCTGGCCGACATCGTCGAGCGGACCCTGGCCTGAGGACAGCCAATACGGAGCCCGTTAGGTAGTTTTTTACGATCGCTACTGGACAAGGCGAATCACCTTTGATTCCTTATGGATGATTCGGCTGTAGGCGGTACCGAATCACCTGACTTAACGAGGAACGAGGGAGCCCGTCGGATGGCGAAGGCGCAGGGATGGGCTGTACCCCTGATCGGGGGTATCTCTGCCTTTTCACGACCCCGACGCAAACCGCGCATGGGACTGGCCGGAAACGCCAAAATCATTGCTGCCCCGGCCTATGAACGCCTGCTGGCGGTCGAGCCCTATCTGCGCCGTTCAATCCCGATCCTGATCATCATCTTCCTGCTGGTCGTCGCGGCCGCACGGTTCCTGTCGCTGCTGACCTGGCGGGACGACATGGAGCGTGACGCGCGCACGATGCTGGCGCTGGCCGCCGACTCCCTGGCCGCGACGCTGGCGATCGAAACCGCCGAGGGCGACAACCAGACGCACCGCGCCCGCATGCTGATCGAGGACGCGGCGCGGCGCACCGGCTCGACGGAGCGGCACGTGCTCGCGGTGACCGATGCAGGGTTCGGCGTCATCGCCAGTTCGGCCAACGGCCAGAGCCTGATGGGCCGCGCGCTCGAAGACGTGCTGACCGGCGGCCAGCCGCTGTTCCTGTTCGGCGCCCGTGCCGGCGTGATGGACGTGACGATCAACGGCGCGCCATGGCTGGTCTCGCTGGTGCACGTGCCGGGCCAGGACGGCGCTGCCGTGGCGCTGACCTCGCGCGACGCGCTGTTCGCCGAATGGCGGCGCGCCGTTTCGCTGAACGTCACCCTGTTCGCGCTGACCGCAGGGATACTGATGGTCATCCTCTACGCCTATTTCAGCCAGGCGGCCCGCGCGCAGGCAGCGGACCGCATCTATCTCGAGGCGCATCAGCGCGTCGACATGGCCATGGTGCGTGGCAAATGCGGCCTGTGGGACTGGGACATGGTGCGCGGCAAGATGTTCTGGTCGCGGTCGATGTTCGACATGCTGGGCTACGAGCCGACCGAGGAGGTGCTATCCTTCGGCGAGGTGTCGACGATCATCCATCCCGAGGACGGCGACCTGTTCGACCTCGCCAACCGCATCATGGCGCGCGAGATCGACCATGTGGACCGCGTCTTCCGCATGCGCCATGCGGACGGTCACTGGGTCTGGATGCGCGCCCGCGCGCAGGTGGTCGATCCGCAGGCGCCCGAGCTGCATCTGATCGGCATCGCGGTCGATGTCACCGAGCAGCGCACGCTGGTCCAGAAATCGGAAGCGGCCGACCAGCGGCTGCGCACCGCGATCGAGAACATCACCGAGAGCTTCGTTCTGTGGGACTATGCCGAGCGGCTGGTGATGTGCAACAGCAAGTTCCAGCAGGATACCGGGATCGATCCGTCGGTGATCGTGGCGGGCGCGCGGCGGCGCGACATCGAAGCGCTGATCCCGGCCTACCGCTCCGAGCGGCGCCTGGTGAATGCATCCGGCACCAACAACAGCGCCACCTATGAGCGGCAGCTTTCGGACGGGCGCTGGCTGCAGGTCACCGAGCTGAAGACGCGCGACGGCGGCACCGTGTCGGTCGGAACCGAGATCACGCAGCTGAAGCAGCATCAGGGCAAGCTGGTGGACAGCGAGCGCCGCCTGATGGCGACGATCCACGATCTCAGCATCGCGCGCCGGGCCGAGCAGGAACGCACGCGGGAGCTGAGCGAACTGAACCGCAAATACATGCGCGAGACCGAGCGCGCCGAGGCGGCGAACCGCGCCAAATCGGAATTCCTCGCCAACATGTCCCACGAGCTCAGGACGCCACTCAACGCCATCATCGGCTTCTCGGAAGTGATGGAATCGGGGCTTTTCGGGCCGCTCGGCTCGGAACGCTACGAGGAGTATGTGCGCGACATCTGCTCGAGCGGCTCCTATCTGCTCGGCGTCATCAACGACATTCTCGACATGTCGAAGATCGAGGCAGGCCAGTTCTCGGTCGATTGCGAGGAGATCGACCTGTGCCCGATGATCCGCGAGACGATGCGGGTGATCGTGCTGCAGGCGGCGGAAAAGTCGATCGAGGTGAAGGCCGACATCCCCGAAACGATGACGCTGTTCGCCGATCGCAGAGCGATCAAGCAGATCGTCATCAATCTCCTCTCCAACGCGGTGAAATTCACCGGCGAAGGCGGACACATCACGATGCGGGCGCGCAAGGTCGGCCGGGCGGTGACGCTGACCATCGAGGATTCGGGCTGCGGCATCCCGCCCGAGGCGCTGAAGAAGCTCGGCCGCCCGTTCGAACAGGTGCAGAACCAGTTCTCGAAGAACCATACCGGCTCTGGTCTCGGCCTCGCGATCTCCCGCTCGCTGGCCGAGCTGCATGGCGGCATCCTCAAGATCCGCTCCACCGAAGGCGTCGGCACGGTGGTTTCCGTGCGCATCCCCACCCAGGAGAAGCGCAAGGCGCCGGCCGCCGCCTGACACCGCTCAGCCCCCGGCGCCCTCTGGCGCCATTCAGCCGACAGCGCCCAGCAGTTTCTCGAAATGGCCGCGCACGCGTGCCGCGGTCTCCTCGACATGGGCAGCCAGCACCGTCAGTTCGGGCAGATCCGTCTGGCGCAGCAGGAGATCGGCGAAACCGGGCGGCGCTTCCTCCGGGTCAAACCCGCCCTCGAGGCACAGGCGCGTCGTCTGCGTCAGCATCGTGTAGAGCTGGTGGGCATCGACCAGTTCCTGACGCGGTTGCGGCGCGCAGAAACCGGGCGAAAGCCGTACGAGGACATCGACCGTCGCGGTCGAAACGGTTCCCTCCTCGCAGCATCCCGCCAGCACCGCCGCCTGGGCGATGAACTCCAGATCGATCAAGCCGCCGGGGACGAGTTTCAGGTCCCAGAGGTCGCGCGGCGGCTTTTCCTCTTCCAGCAGCGCGCGCATCTCCACCGCCTTGGCGAAGACCGCGCCGCGCTCGCGGGGAGTGGCGAGTATGGCCGCCACTTCGGCCTCGACTGCCGCGCGGAGCTCGGCGTCGCCGGCGACGGCGCGCGCCCGCGTCAGGGCCATGTGCTCCCATGTCCAGGCGTCCTGGCGCTGGTAGCGGCCGAAGGCCTCGATCTGCGTCGCCACCGGCCCCTTGTTGCCGGAGGGGCGCAGCCGGAGATCGAGTTCGTAGAGAACCCCCTCGGCGGTCGGCGCCGAGACGGCCGCGATCAGGCGCTGCGTCAGGCGCGCAAAATATTCGGACGGGGCCAACGGCTTCTCGCCGTCCGACTGCTCGGCGTCCGGCGCGTGGTCGTAGAGCAAGATCAGATCGATGTCGGAGCCGGCCGTCAGCTCGCGGCTGCCGAGCTTGCCCATGCCGAGAATGGCGACCTTGCCGCCGGGGACGGTGCCATGGCGCACGGCGAAGTTGGCGATCACCGCATCGAGCGCGGCGCCGACGGTCAGATCCGCCAGGTCGGAGAAGGCCTTGCCGGCCCGGGTGGCATCGATGGCGCCGGTCAGGAGGCGGATGCCAATCAGGAATTTCTGCTCGGCGGCGAAGATGCGCAGCCGGTCGAGGATCTCCTCATGGAGCTGCGCGCCGGCAAGGAACGCCTCCAGCCGCTCGCCGAGATAGGCGCGGTCCGGGAGTTCCGACAGCAAAGCGGGATCGAGCAGCCCGTCGAAGACATGCGGCCGTTTGGTGATGATGGCGGCAAGGCGCGGCGCCGCCCCCATGATGCTGACCAGCATTTCCAGCAGCGCCGGGTTCGACTGGAGCAGGGAGAAGAGCTGGATGCCGGCCGGCAGGCCGCCGAGGAAGGCATCGAAGCGCAGCAGCGCCTCGTCGGCCCGCCGCGTGCGCCCGAACGCCTCGAGCAGCGCCGGGGTCAGCTCGGTCAGCCGCTCGCGGGCCTCGGCCGACTGGGTCGCCCGGTAGCGCCCGTAGTGCCAGCCGCGGATGACGCGGCACATGTCGCTGGGGCGCTCGAAGCCGAGTTCGCTCAGTGTTTCCAGCGTGCCGGGATCGTCGACGTCGCCGGTGAACACCAGATTGCCGATGCCGCGCGAAAGCTGCGGTGCGGTCTCGAACAGCGCCGCATAGTGCTTTTCCACCAGACGCAGCGACTGGCGGAACACGTCCGAGAAGGCGTCGGCGCTCTCGAAGCCGAGCAACCGGGCGATCTGCTCCAGCCCTTCATCGTCTTCCGGCAGGGTATGGGTCTGCTCGTCGGCGACCATTTGCAGCGCATGCTCCACATCGCGCAGGAACCAGTACTGGCGGGTCAGCGCTTCGCAGGCCTCGGCGTCGATCCAGCCGCAGGCGGCGAGTTCCTTCAGCATCCCGACCGTCTGGCGGCCGCGCAGGGCAGGAAAACGGCCGCCCGCGATCAACTGCTGGGTCTGGACGAAGAACTCGATCTCGCGGATGCCGCCGCGCCCGAGCTTGACGTTGTGTCCCTTGACCGCGACCTCGCCATGGCCCTTGTGCGCGTGGATCTGGCGCTTGATCGAATGGACGTCGGCGATGGCCGCGTAGTCGAGATATTTGCGCCAGACATAGGGCTGCAGCTCCTTCAGGAAGGCCGCGCCGGCGGACAGGTCGCCGGCGATGGGCCGGGCCTTGATCATCGCCGCGCGTTCCCAGTTCTGGCCGCGGCTCTCGTAATAGTGCAGCGCCGCCTCCACCGGCAGGGCGAGCGGCGTCGAGCCCGGGTCCGGGCGCAGCCGCAGATCCGTACGGAAGACATAGCCGTTCTCGGTGCGGTCCTGGAGGATGCGGACCAGCCGGCGCGTCAGGCGGACGAACAGGTCGACCGCTTCATAGGGTTCCGGGATCGCCGGCGCCTGCGGGTCGATCAGCACGATCAGGTCGATGTCGGAGGAAAAGTTCAGCTCGTCGGCGCCCAGCTTCCCCATGGCGAGAAGCACCCAGCCGCTGCCGTTTGCGGGATGAGCGGGATCGGGCAGCGTGAGCTTGCCGGCGCGGTGCGCATCGAGCAGGAGATAGTTCACCGCCGCGCCGACGCAGGCGTCGGCGAGCCTGCTCAGCCGCCGCGTGGTGAGCGCCGTGTCGGCGGCACCGGCGAGCCGGGCAAGGGCGATCAGGAAATGCGCCTCGGCCTTGAAGCCGCGCAGCGCCTTCATCATCCCGCCCTCGCTCTGCCCCTCGACGAAGGAGGACGCCTCGATGTCGCCGAACAGGCTCTCCAGACGCCGGTCGAGCGGCGTGTCGAACAGGGCCTCGAGCGCCTCAGGGTTGCGCCGCGCGCAATCGCGCAGGAAGGGCGACAGCGCGAACACGGTGGACAGGAAGGATGCCAGCAGCGCCTTGCCGCCGAGCAGGGCTGCGAGCCTCTCGCAGCCACCATCGCGGGCGGCCTCGGCGACGATCTCCAGCGCCTCCGTTCCGTCCTCCGCCTCGATCGGCGGCAACGCGACGACCGGTTGTCCGAACCACACATGTCCGTCCGCAGCGCTGGGCGCCATTCACGCATCCTTTCGGGAGCCTTCGGGCCAGACGCAGGACCCGGCGGAAACGCTTCCGAAAATCAGGCCTGTGCGCTGGCGGGAAACACCATTGTCACCGCAAGACCGGGGTCGTTGTCGGCAAACGCGAGATGCCCACCATGGAATGTCATCACCGCCTTTGCAAGACTGAGACCGAGGCCCGAACCGGGCTGGGTGCGGCTTTCCTCGAGCCGGACGAAACGCTCCGTCACGCGCTCGCGGTCCTGCGAAGGAACGCCGGGTCCGTTGTCGCTGACGGTCAGGCGAACCTCGCCGCCGGCCGCCGTTTCGAGCGCCACGCCGACGCACGGCGCCCCGGTGGCGCCGGCCGAGTATTTTATCGCGTTGTCAACGATGTTCGACAGCGCCTGGCCGATCAGCTCGCGGTTGCCCTGCAGCTTCACCGGCCCGTTGAGGACGGCCTCCAGGGTCACGCCTTGCTCTTCCGCCGCCGGCTCGTAGAGCTCGACCACATCGGCGACGATGGCGCGCAGGTCGATGGCCGAGACCGCTTCGGCGGAATAGCCCGCCTCCAGGCGCGAGATCATCAATATGGCGTTGAAGGTGCGGATGAGCTGATCGGATTCGGCGATGTTGCGCTCCAGCGCCTCGCGATAGCCGCTCGCCTTCGGGTTCCCCGCCAGCGCGGCTTCGGCCCTGTTGCGCAGGCGCGTCAGGGGCGTCTTCAGATCATGGGCGATGTTGTCCGACACCTGCCGCAGCCCCTCGTTCAACGCGGCGATCCTGTCGAGCATCTTGTTGAGGTTCTCGGAGAGACGGTCGAACTCGTCGCCGGCGCCCGACACCGGCAGGCGGCGCGTCAGGTCGCCGGCCATGATGCGCCGGCTCGCGGCCGACACGCGGTCGATGCGCTTCAGCGCGCGGCGGCCGACGAAGTACCAGATCAGGAGCGCGCCCAGGCACATGATGGCGAGCGTCACCACCAGGGCGCGCTGCATGACGCGCCGGAACTGCTCGGGTTCGCCGAGATCGCGGCCGACGAGAACGATGATCTGGTTGGGGAGACGGAAGACCAGCGCCATGGCTTCATGCGGCGGGGGACGTCCCGCCGACAGCCGCGTCTCGGCCTCACCGAAACGGCTATAGGTGAAGGGCCGCTCGGTCCAGCCGACCACATCCAGGATGCCGGGCTGCAGGCTCTCGACATTGCCCGACAGGATGCGCCCGTTGGTGTCGGCCAGGAGGTAGAGATTGGCGCCGGGCTGGCGCGCGCGCGATTCGATCACCCGAACCAGGAACGGCAGGCCGCCGCGCTGATAGGCGCGATCGAGGCCCCGCACCTCCTCGTTGATCGTGTCGCGCGTCTGCACCGCCAGCATCCGCGCCGAAAGCGAGGTCATGTAGATGACGAGAAAGGTCGCGCAGACGGCGAACAGGATCAGGTAGAGCGCCGAAAGACGCGCCGCCGTCGTCTTCATGATCGCGACGAGCCGGGCCATCAGTCCTTCAGCATGTAGCCGGCGCCGCGCACCGTGTGCAGAAGCGGCTTGTCGAAGCCCTTTTCGATCTTGCCGCGCAGGCGCGAGATATGCACGTCGATGACGTTCGTCTGGGGATCGAAATGATAGTCCCAGACATTCTCCAGAAGCATGGTGCGGGTGACCACCTGGCCGGCATGGCGCATCATGTATTCCAGAAGCCGGAATTCGCGCGGCTGGAGGACGATCTCCTGCCCCGCGCGGCGGACCGCATGGGACAGGCGATCGAGTTCGAGGTCGCCCACCTGATAGACCGTCTCGATCTCCTTGGCGCCGGCGCGGCGCTTCAGCACCTCGATGCGCGCCAGGAGTTCGGAGAAGGCATAGGGTTTCGTGAGATAGTCGTCGCCGCCGGCGCGCAGGCCGGTCACCCGGTCATCGACCTCGCCGAGCGCCGAGAGGATGAGCGCCGGTGTGTCGTTGCCGGTCCCGCGCAGTTCGGCGATGATCGACAGGCCATCGCGGCGCGGCAGCATGCGGTCGATGACGTAGATGTCGTAGCTGCCGGTCTCGGCCATCGAAAAGCCGCTGTCGCCGTCGCGGGCGATGTCGGCGGTGTGCCCGGCCTCGGAGAGAGCGTTCTTCAGATAGTCCGCCGCTTCCCGATCATCTTCGATGACAAGAATCTTCATAGGCTTCTTATAACCCGGTTTGCCTCGGGCGATGCGGTGTTTTCAGGCGGGCGCACGAGCACAAGATGGGACGAAAAGACCCTCCCCGCAGGCGCCGGAGAGGGTCCTGACGGGTTGCGCGGTCAGCCCTCGCCGGTCGGCAGGGCGACGAAGCGGCTGGCGTCCTCGCGCTCGATCTGGACGAGAACCGCCTTGCGGCCGGCCTTGACGGCGGCAGCGACGGCGTCCTCGACATCCTTGCCCGATTTCACCGCGCGTGAGTTGACCGAGAGGATGACGTCGCCGGGCGCAATGCCGCGCTCGTCGGCTGCGCTGCCGGGTTCGACATCCGTGACGACGAGGCCCGTGCCCGTCTCGGCCGGCGTCACCGTCAGGCCGAACTGCGCGGCCATGGGGCTGGACTGCGGGGTTTCGCCCCTCGCCGAAGCCATGGTCTCGACGCCCGGCATCTCCGACAGCTCGACCTTGACACTCTCGGTCTTGCCGTCACGCCAGACAGTCACATCGATCTCGTTGCCGGGCGCATAGCCTGCGACTGCGCGCGCCAGCTCCTTCGGCGAGGCGATGGTTTCGCCATCGAGCGCGATGATGATGTCACCCGACTTGATGCCGGCCTTGGCCGCAGGTTCGCCCTCCTGGGCGTCGGCGACCAGTGCGCCCTTCTCCTCGTCGAGCCCGACGGATTCGGCGATATCCTTCGAGACCGGCTGGATCTGCACGCCGAGCCAGCCGCGCTCGACGGACCCGTCCTTGATCAGGTCCTGCACCACCTGCTTGGCGATGGAGGCGGGAATGGCGAAGGCAATGCCGACATTGCCGCCGGAGGGCGAGAAGATGGCGGTGTTCACGCCGACCACCTCGCCCGTGAGGTTGAAGGCCGGGCCGCCGGAATTGCCGCGATTGACGGCCGCATCGATCTGGATGAAGTCGTCATAGGGGCCGGCGCCGATGTCACGGCCGCGCGCCGAGACGATGCCGGCCGTCACGGTGCCGCCGAGGCCGAACGGATTGCCGACCGCGACGACCCAGTCGCCGACGCGCACCTTGGCGTCGTCGGCAAAATCGACATAGGTGAAGGTGCGTTTCTCGTCGACCTTGAGGACGGCGAGGTCCGTGCGCGGATCGGTGCCGACCAGCTTGGCGTTGATCTCCGTGCCATCGTCCATGACGACGGTGAACTCGCCGCCGCCTTCGACCACATGGTTGTTGGTGACGAGATAACCGTCCTCCGAAATGAAGAAGCCGGATCCCTGCGATACCGGGCGGGCGCGCTTGCGGCGCTCGAAGCGGCGGTCCTGCCGCGCGTCAGGCTTGCCGCCGAACTCCCGGAAGAAGCGTTTTAGGGGATGACCATCGGGAAGGGTGTCGAAACCCGGCATGTCGAAGAACATCGAGCTGCCCCCATCATCGGAAGCGGCCTCGATATTGGCCTTCACGCGAACGCTGACGACGGCCGGCGACACGATCTCGACAATGTCGGCGAAACTCGGCGCCTGGACCGGCTGCTGGAGCCGGACCGCTTCGGCGAGAACCGGCGCGGTGCCGCCGGTCACGACGCCGAAGCCGACAGCGCCGGCAATGGCAGCAGAGGCGATCGTCGCCATCAGGCGCCTGCGTCCCCTGCCAATCCTGCCCTTCTCCGTTGCTGGGCTTTTCGCATCCTGGTGCATGGTGACCTTTCCTTTGAAACTCTGCCTATCTCAACGCAAATCGAAGCGTTTCGGAAGCAGAAGTAGTCAGGAAGACATTACGACGCCATTTCCTGCCGATGAAATTTTCGTAATGTTTCACGATGGCCGGGCCGGATCATCCGTCCGCGACGGCCTGCCGGGCGCTGACGGATGTATGCACATGCGCGACGCGTTCCAGCGTACGGTGGACAGGGCATTTGCCGGCGATCTCGATCAGCTTGTCGCGCAGCGTGTCGTCGATGGCGCCTTCGACGAAAAGGACGCGCTCGAAGCGGTCGATGCGCCCCGTCCCTTTCAATTCCTCGGCGCAATCGGCGCAATCGTCCACATGGACCCTGGCATGAGACACGTCGACGCTTACGCGGCCGAGGTCGAGCCCCTTCCGGTCGGCATACATGCGCAGGGTCATGGCCGTGCAGGCGCCGAGCGCGATGGACAGGAAATCATAGGGAGACGGCCCCGTGTCGAGGCCGCCGACGCTTTCGGGTTCGTCGGCGAAGAGCCGGTGCCGGCCGGCCTGGACCGCGTTCTGGAACCGGCCCTCGCCGGTTTCCATGACCCGCACATGCTCGATGGGCGCATTGCCCTGCGGGTCGTCGGCGTCGCAATAGCGCGATACCCAGCCGGCGATCACGCGGGCGGCGAAAACGGCGTCCTGCGGCCTGCTCAGCAGATGATCGCTGTCGTCGAGGGAGATGTAGCTCCTGGGGTGTTTGGCCGCGAGAAAGAGACGCGTGGCGTTGTCGATGCCGACAATCTCGTCGCGTGGGGCATGCAGGATCAGCAGCGGCTTGCGCATCATCGCGACGGCGTCGAGCAGGTTCTGCGCCTTGACATCCTCGACGAAACGCCCGCTGACGCGGAAAGGGCGGCCGTCGATCGATACGTCCACCGTTTCCTCGGCGTCGATGTCCTGCGGCAGTCCCCGCAGGTTCTTCAGCACATGCGCGGTGTCGGCGGGTGCACCGATCGTCGCCACCGCCTTCACCTCGGGAATCGTGCCGGCGATGGCCAGCACGGCGGCGCCTCCCAGAGAATGGCCGATCAGGATCGAGGGGGCGGCATAATGGGTGCGCAGGAAATCGACCGCGCAGACGAGGTCGCCGAGATTCGTGGAGAAATTCGTCGATGCGAACTCGCCTTCGCTCGACCCTAGTCCCGTGAAGTCGAAGCGCAGGACGGCGATGCCCTCGCGCGCCAGTTCTGCCGCGATCCGCCGTGCCGCGGCCAGATCCTTCGAGCAGGTGAAGCAGTGGGCGAACAGCGCATAGCCACGCACATGGCCGTTCGGCAGATCAAGCCGGGCGGCGAGCGTTGCTCCGGAATGTCCGGGGAATTCGAGCCGCTGAATCTTGATCGCCATGGCATCGCCTCCAGAAAACGTTCCGGCAGCGTAGGGACCTCTCGCCTGTTTGGCAAAGGCTCCGGGGCGGCGGCTCAATCACACCTGTTCAAGATTCGGTCAAGCCGCGCTTCCTCTTCCGTGTCGAGAGCCTTCGGCCCCTCGGCCCTGCGCATGCGCGCATTGGCGTAGATCACGGAACCGCCGATCAGGAGCAGTAGGAACGGCGTTCCCCAGAGCAGCGCGTTTCGGACGCTGAACCGGGGTTTCAGCAGGACGAACTCGCCGTAGCGGGCGACCACATAGTCCAGCACCTCCTCATTGTCGTCGCCGGCCTTCAGGCGATCGCGCACGAGGACACGCAGGTCCCGCGCCAGTTCCGCATCGGAATCGTCGATGGACTGGTTCTGGCAGACCATGCAGCGCAACTGAGCCGAAAGGTCGCGCGCACGCTCTTCCAGGGCCGGGTCACTCAACACCTCGTCCGGCTGCACCGCCAGCGCGGCCGACGACCACAGGGCCGTCATGACGAGGAAAGCGCAGCCCGCCAGTTTCAGGGAAGCCGTCATGCGCGGTTTCCCTGCGTTGCCGTAACCGGCTTGCTGCGCGGCATGGGTGCGCCGACGCGCAGACGGCGATCGAGGAGCGAGACCGCACCGCCAGCCATCATCACCAGCGCCCCGAGCCAGATCAGGGTCACCATCGGTTTCCACCAGACACGCACGATCAGCGCGCCGCTTGGCGTCTTGTCGCCGAGCGAAACGTAGAGCTGGCTGAGGCCGAGCGTGCGGATGCCCGCTTCGGTGGTCGGCATCTGCCGCGCCGGGTAGAAGCGCTTCGACGAAACGATCTCGCCGAGCTTCGCGCCGGTGGCCCGCGACAGGACGAACCTGCCCTGATCTTCCGTGTAGTTCGGACCGGTGAACGGTTGCAGACCGTCGAAACGCAGCACATGACCCTGCACCTCGACGCTTTCGCCGGGCTGCATCGCGACGACCCGCTCGACCTCGAGCGTCGTCACGGCAACGATCCCGATTGTGGTCAATCCCAATCCCGCATGGGCCAGCGCGGTGCCGAACACCGAGCGTGGCAGACCCGTGAACCGGCGGAACGCGACAGGCGCGGCGACCTTGCCGAGACCCGACTTGAGCGCCAGGTCGGTCAGGGCGCCGAACACCAGCCAGAGGCCCAGCCCGATGCCCAGCGCGGCAAGAACGGAGGTCCGGTCGACGATCACGTAGACGAGAAGCGTCACTGCCAGCGCTGCGCCGAACGCCGCGAAAAGGCGTTGCGCGACTGCGGCCAGATCGCCCCGCTTCCACGCAAGCAGGGGACCGAACGGGACGATGGCCAGGAGCGGCAGGAACAGCGGTCCGAAGGTGAGATTGAAGAAGGGAGCGCCGACGGAGATCTTGTCGCCGGTCACCGCCTCGACCAGCAGGGGATAGAGCGTGCCGACCAGGACGGTCGCGGTGGCGGTGGTGAGAAGAAGATTGTTCAGGACCAGCGCGCCCTCGCGCGACACGGGCTGGAACAGCCCGCCCGCGGACAGGGTGGGCGCGCGCCAGGCGAACAAGGCCAGCGACCCGCCGATGAAGATCATCAGGATGATCAGGATGAAGACGCCGCGTGTCGGGTCGGTGGCAAAGGCATGGACCGAGGTCAACACGCCGGAGCGCACGAGGAACGTGCCCAGAAGCGACAGCGAGAAGGTCAGGATCGCGAGCAGCACCGTCCATATCTTCAGCGCCGAGCGTTTCTCCATCACCAGCGCCGAGTGAAGCAGCGCCGTTCCGCCCAGCCAGGGCAGCAGCGAGGCATTCTCCACCGGGTCCCAGAACCAGAACCCGCCCCAGCCGAGTTCGTAATAGGCCCAGTAGGAGCCCATGGCGATGCCGCCCGTCAGGAACAGCCACGCCGCGAGCGTCCATGGCCGCACCCAGCGCGCCCATGCCGCGTCGATGCGCCCCTCGATCAGCGCGGCAATGGCAAAGGAGAAGGCAATCGAGAAACCGACATAGCCGAGATAGAGCAGCGGCGGATGAACGGCGAGGCCGATATCCTGCAGGATCGGATTGAGGTCGCGTCCCTGCATCGGCGCCGGGTCGAGACGGGCAAAGGGATTGGACGTCGCCAGGATGAACAGGATGAAGGCGCTGCCGATCGCTCCCTGGACGCCCAGCACATTGGCGCGCAGGGAACGCGGGAGGTTGCGCCCGAACACGGCGACAAGCGCCCCGAAGAAGGCGAGGATCACGACCCACAGGAGCATCGAGCCCTCATGGTTCCCCCAGGTTCCGGTGATCTTGAACAAAAGCGGCTTGGCCGAATGCGAATTCTCCCAGACGTTCAGCACCGAGAAATCGGACTGCACATAGGCCACTGTCAGCGCGGCGAACGAGAGCGCCACCAGGGCGAATCCGGTGATCGCCGCCGGCTCACCGACCCGCATGAGCGCCTCGCTCTTCAGCCGTCCGCCAATGATGGGCACGGTCGCCTGAACCAGCGCCAGCGCGAAAGACAGGACGAGGGCGAAGTGACCGAGTTCAATGCTCATCAGACAGGGCGCTCCCCAAGAGGCTGCGGTTGGCGGATCGTCACACGGTGTCGTGAAGGGCCGTGGCGATCCGTCTGCGTTGCGAGGCATCGCTGCTGTGCCATGCGGTGCCCTTCGACACCGAAGGCGACGCGGTGCTCCATCAGTGTTTTAGATCGTCCATTGTACGTCCGAAAGGACGCACGGCGATCTAGTTCTCCTTCCAGACGCCCTTTTCCTTCAGGCTGTCGGCAACTTCCTTCGGCATGTAGTTCTCGTCGTGCTTAGCGAGCACC
Organism: Nitratireductor pacificus pht-3B; assembly: GCF_000300335.1. GTDB lineage: Bacteria > Pseudomonadota > Alphaproteobacteria > Rhizobiales > Rhizobiaceae > Nitratireductor > Nitratireductor pacificus. The sequence goes on from NZ_AMRM01000005.1 coordinate 45,816, forward strand.
GTGTCGGCGACGAACACCTCATCGGCGCCGAAGATCCCTTCGGTGACGACCCCCTGCTCCTCGCGGAACAGGTCCGGCAGGATGCCCGCATAGGTCACCTTGACGGTATGATCGCCATCGGTCACGGCGAACCGCACTTGCGTGTCGTCCCCGCGCATGATCGAATCCTTCTCGACCAGTCCTCCGAGACGGATGCGCTGGCCCGAAGCCACCGGCCGTTCCTGCAGGTCACTGGGCATGTAGAAATAGGATGTCTGCTGTCCCAGCGCATAGAGCGTCAGTCCCGCCGCGGCTCCGAGGAAGCCCAGCGCGCCTGCGATGATCGCCAGTCGTTTCTGCTTTCGTGTCACGTCACACCTATTCGACCGCTATGCCGAGACCCGCCGCGAACGCCACGAGTTCAGCGCTTTCCGGCGTATCCGCTCCAAGGGCCTCGATGGCCCGCCCCAGTGCGGCGCGCGCATCATCAGGCCGGTTCAGCACCGTATAGGAGCGGATCAGCCTGCGCCAACCGTCGGCATCCGCAGGATTGTCCCGCAACCTTGCATCGAGTTGCGCCACCATGCCGGAGATCATTGCCAGTCGATCTTCCGGTGTCATGTCAGCCGCCGCGGCGACCTCCTCGCTGCTCGGTCCCGGAGGCGTTTCCTTCTCGCCCTGCTCCTCGGCGCTTTCGGAACCGGCCAGCGCCTGCGCCACGGCTTCGCGCCAGGGCGAGCCTTCCGGCTGACCGGCGGCAAGCGCCTGCCAGGCGGCGCGCGCTTCCGGCATGCGGCCTTCCTGCGCGCGGGCCAATGCTACGAAGAACTGTGCCTTCGGATTGCCTGCTTCCAGTTCCAGGGCAGCCCTGAAGGCGGCTTCTGCCTCGGCCGTCACCAGCCCTTGCGCCTTGCCGACGATCACCTCTCCAAGAGACGCCTGCAGATCGGCGCTTTCCCCTGACAGGCGCATGATGTTGCGCAAGGCGGTCTCGGCGTCGGCGAACCGCCCGAGACGCATGTAGATCGGCCCCAGTACCTGCCAGCCGCGGACGTCCTGCGGATTGTTCGCCAGATGCGCCTCGGCGCGCGCGATGAGATCATCGACGGAGGCATTCGAAGGGTCCTGCTCGAGCCGTGCCTGCAGGGGCTGCGACCGCATCTCCGGCGAGCCGGTAACCAGGTACAGGCCCCAGCTCACAAGCGGCACCGCCAGAATGGCGACAACCGCGACCAGACGAACCACGGTGCGGTTCCTGTCGTCCCCGGCCACCCCCTCGGTGGTCTCTGAAACCTTCAGAATCCTGCGGCCGATCTCGGCCCGCGCCTGCTCCGCTTCCGTCTTGCCGATCAAGCCGCGCTCGACATCCCGGCCGAGCTCGTCCAGCTGGTCGCGATACACCTCGATATCGTGGGCGGCGCCGCCTGCCGACGCCCCTTTGCGCGTCATGAACGGCCGCATCACCGCAAGAGCGGTGGCGACAGTCAGAATTGCAGCGAAGATCCAGAACAGCATCGTTCTTCATTAGCCGCCATGCGCGGTCCTGCCAACTCGCAGGACCTGCGGCCATTTGGCAACAGGCACGTCGTCCGGCTAGCCGCCCGAGGCGGTATTATCCCAGGAGCGTCCAGCTTCCATCGGGGTTGCGGCATGCCGTGCCACGCGCGGCGCGGCTGGCCCCGTTGATCTCGATCGTGTGCGTGTACTGGCGGCAATCCTGCGAGCCGACGCGGTAAGGCTGCGCAGCGCGAACCGTTCCGGCCCTGCCCGAGCCGCCGTCGCGCCAGGCCACGTCCTGCCCCGCCGGCGTGCTTTCCAGCGCGCGATACTCGGCTTCCATGGCCAGGCGGCGCTGCTGGCGCGACAGCGCGGTGCCCAGCGTGCCGTTGACCAGGCCTCCCCCTTCGATCCCCGCGATCACATTCGCCTTCGCGGGCGCGGGCGCGAACTGGTTGGGTTGCAGCTCCGCTTGCGAAAGGCTGCCGCCGACGCAGCCGGACAATGCGGCGGCGAAGGCAATCAGGGCAACTGGCGCAAATCTCATTGGGTTCTATGATCCCTTGAATAAATCCCGGACGCAGAAGGCCCTTATTGGGTCCGTTTGTTCGAATTTTGGCAGCGTGCTCGCCGCGCGCGCTCAGCTTTCCGCACGCGGCAGGCCGACCAGCACCTTCAGCCCGCCCAGCCTTGACCGCTCGAGCGCGAGCGAACCGCCATATTCTTCCACCAGGTCGGTCACAATCGCAAGGCCCAGCCCGGTTCCGGGCTTGTTTTCGTCCAGGCGCCGTCCGCGCTTCAGCGCTTCGCGCGCCCGCTCCTCCGGGATCCCCGGGCCGTCATCCTCAATGACGATCGTGAATCCCGAAGCGCCTTTCGCGTCGCTCCCGTCCTCAATGCGCACCACCACCCTGCCCTGCGCCCATTTCATGGCGTTTTCGAGCAGATTGCCGCTGATCTCTTCCAGATCTTCGCGCTCACCTGCGAACACCAGCGCCTCGTCCGGCAGGTCCACCCGGAAGTCGATGCGGGGATTGAGCTTGCTCATCACCCGCGCCATCCGCTCCAGAGAAGCGCGAACCGGCGTGCGGAACACCAGGCTGTCACGCTGGGCGGCGGCCCGGGCGCGCTGCAGATAGTGATCGAGCTGCTTCTGCAGGGCCGTCGCCTGCGCCGTGATCAGTTCGCCGCGCTCGCCACCGACGGCACGCCCCTCGTTCATCAGGACGGCGAGAGGGGTTTTCAGCGAATGCGCCAGATTGCCGACCTGCTTGCGCGAGCGCTCCAGAATGCGCCGGTTGTTCTCGATCAACGCGTTCGTCTCGTCGGCGAGCGATGCGATCTCGCGCGGGAACGGTCCTTCGAGCCGGCGCGCGGTGCCCGCACGAATGTCGGCCAGCGCCTGCTGGACATGGTTGAGCGGACGCAACCCGTAGAGGATGGCGAACACGTTGATGGCGATCATCCCCATGCCGAACACCGTCAGGTAGCCGAACAGCTTGCGGGCAAAGCGTGCAACCTCGTCTTCCAGCTCCGTCCGGTTGCCCATCACCCGGAAGCGCGCCACCTGGCCACCGTCGCCGATCAAAAGCTCGGCCTCGAACACCTCGATCGCCTCGCCGCCCGCGCCGGTCCCCAGATAGTTGCGCTGGAACGAATCGCTGAACGGCACCTGTGCAGTGCTCGGCGCCGGGACAGGCGCCGTCATGGAAGCGGATCTCAGAGCGGCACCGAGATCTTCGGTCAGGGGCTCCACGGCCCAGTACCAGCCCGATCTGGGTTGCGAGAACCGGAGGTCATCCAGATTGGGATTGCCCTCCAGCACGCCTTCTTCCGAAACGCCGACGGAACCGATGACGTTGTTGAGATGGGCCAGCAGCACGCTGTCGAAACCGCGCTCGGAGACCTGCCTGAAAAGGGCGGAGATGATCGTTGCGATGACCACCAGCGCAATGATGGCCCAGAACGAGGAGAATGCGACGACGCGCACGGTGAGCGACCGTGCGGCGAAGGTCCAGAAGGATGACGGGGGCGTGCTGTCGGGCATCGGCTGCGGCCTAGGGGTCGCGCGGCTCGCGCAAACGATAACCCATACCCCGAACGGTTTCGATCAGGTCGACGTCGCCCAGCTTCTTGCGCAAACGGCCGACAAAGACCTCGATGGTGTTGGAATCCCTGTCGAAATCCTGATCGTAGAGATGCTCGACCAGCTCTGTGCGGGATACCACCGAATCCCGGTGGTGCATGAGATAGGCGAGCAGCCTGTATTCGTGCGAGGTCAGCTTGAGGGGAACGCCGTTGATATCTGCCTTGGAGGATTTCGTGTCCAGGCGCACCGGACCGCAATGGAGCTCAGGCGATGCGTGCCCCGCCGCGCGCCGGATCAGCGCCCGAAGCCGCGCCAGAACCTCCTCGATGTGAAACGGCTTGGTCACGTAGTCGTCGGCGCCGGCGTCGATGCCGGCCACCTTGTCGCTCCAGCGGTCGCGCGCCGTCAGGATCAGGACCGGCATCTTCCGGTCGTCCTGGCGCCATCGTTCCAGTACGCTAATGCCGTCCATCTGCGGCAGGCCGATGTCGAGCACGACCGCGTCGTACGGCTCCGTATCGCCGAGGAAATGGCCCTCCTCGCCGTCGAATGCCTTGTCGACCACATAACCGGCATCGCTCAGCGCATCACTGATCTGCCGATTGAGATCCTTGTCGTCTTCGACAACCAGAATGCGCATCAGTCCCTCACTCGCCCGTTTCGGATCGCTGGAGAGAGGCGCGAACCACGCCCCTCCGGCACGGATCAATTCGCCGGAACAACGAACTCGGCACGTTTGGGACGCTGCCCGCCGTCGCCCGGGATCACGACCACGATGCGGCAAACGGTTTGTCCCCCCCGCTGTTCGGCGGTCGCCTGCACCAGCTGGCCGCCGTTTTCAGCGGCGACCCTGGAACCGACCGAATAGCAGTCGGCGCCGGATTGCGCCACGGCAAACGGTTCGTCCGCCAGGGCGGGTGCGCCGGGCACGCCGAGCGCGGCGATTGTCATCGACAAGCCGAGCGCCGCGCCACGTCCAATTCTGTTTGCATGATGCCTCAACATGAGACCGGTTTAACCCAGCGAGACTGAATAGGAAATGAACAAGGTTCCCGTTTCTGCTTCCTCCCGCATGCAAGGCGGCCGGCCCGAACCGGCCGCCTTGCACTGCTCAGCCGATCCGGTTGCTCGCCAGCACGCGTCCGAAGATCGCGACAAGGCCCGATATTGCGGTGATCGCCTGTAAAACGCTGTCCGAAACGGCGGGGCCGTCGATCCCGTCGACCGGATAGCCGAGCATCCCGGCGGCGGCCGTGGCGATCGTCACCAGCGAAGCCCAGATGGTGCGCGAGAGATACCAAGGTTTGCTTTGTGTCATGCGTTGCCCTTTCCTTTCAAACATTCTTCCTCACATCGTCACCGAGCGCTGCGCCGGCACGCCGGCTCCCCTTTTTACAACTGGCTCAACCACGGCGAACGGCGTCGCGATCTCGGTTCAGCTCTCGAAGTGTCCGCCGGCGCCGTCCGGTGTCAGCGCCGCCTGCTGCAGGCGCATCTCGTGCCGGAAAGAGCCGGGTTCGATGAACTGCATGCGCATCACAGCCTCGGGGTCTTGTAGGCGCCGAGAAGGCGTCGATAGCCTTCCGGCAGGGACACCGGCTGGTGCGCCGCGCCGTAGCTGGCGCGGAACTCGAACCAGTGCGCCACAAGAAGCAGGATCGCCCGGCGCAAGAGATCGGGAACATCCGTTCCCGCCTCGCCGTGACCGGCGGTGAAATCCACCTCCACGCCGTTCAGCACCCGCCCGACGGGGGGCGCTCGCCCAGATACAGACGGGCCGGGCTCGAGACGGGGTCCAGATGGTAGCGCGCCGGGTCGAGAACCGATCCCGCCCCGTCCGCATCGAACACCGTCACCGAGATGATCTGGCGCACCGGCGGCCGGCGCAGCAGGAGCAGCGCATCGCGCGGCCAGTCGTCGAGCACCATCCGCCACGACTGGTTGATCAGCGCGCTGCCGGTGGTCGTCTCGACCTCCTCGCGCGCCGCGCGGATCAACCCGTTCAGCAACTCGTCCTCACCGGCATGGGCGATCCTCAGATGCGCCTTCGCCTCGACGAGCGTCACCGGTTCGACCGCCGGGTCGACCGTTCGAAAAAGCGTCATGAATGAAATCCCGTCGCTGGAGACAGGGCGGCTGCGGACAAAGAGGCCGGAGCCGCCCCCGGGGCCGCCCCCGGGGGCAGCAATGCACCGCCTGTCAGTCTGCCGTCATGCGATGCCGAATTTCAGCAGCTTGGCTGCCTCGAAGTCCTGGATACCACCGCCGACCCGCTTGGTCGTGTAGAACAGCACGTAGGGCTTCGCCGAGTAGGGATCGCGCAGCACCCGGATGCCCATGCGATCCACCACCAGGTAGAAGCGGCGGAAATCACCGAAAGCGATCGGCGTCGTGTCCGCGCCGATGTCGGGCATGTCCTCCGCCTCGACGAGCGGAAAACCCATCAGCATGGCGCGGCTGCCGGGGGTGGCGGGAGGCTGCCACATATAATTGCCGTCCGCGTCCTTCAGCTTGCGCAGCGTCGCCTGCGTCTTCCGGTTCATCACCCAGCTTGCGTTCTGGCGGTACCCCGCCTTCAGCGCATAGACGAGGTCCACCAGAACGTCGGAAGCATCCGACGCCGGCAGCGCGCCGCTGACGCCGGTTACGTTGTAGCCGACATTGCCCCAGTTCCAGCTTCCGTCATCCACCTGCGTGTAGTTGAGAAAGCCTCTCGGCTTGTTGACGCCGTTGCCGTTGACGAAGGCCGCGCCCTCCTGCTCGGCGAACGCGGCTTCCACCTCGCCGGCGATCCACTGGTCGAGATCGACCACACTGTCGTCGAGAAGTGCTGCCGTCGCAGCCGGCATGGCGTAGAGTTCCGCCGTCGGGAACTGCAGCTCGTCGAGCGTGCTGGAGGCCGTCTCGGGCCGTGCCGCCGTCTCGGCCACCCAGCCCACCACCGGGCCACTGATCGCGAAAGGCTTCTTCAGCACAGCGCTCGACACCTGGCGTACCGAGGCGATGGAGCGGATCGGCGAGAGATCGGCAAGCCGCGCGCCGATCGCCGCCTCCGTCTCGTCGGGCACCAGATAGCCGCCGTCCGGGCCGGAGCCGTAGGACATGGACTTCTCCTCCAGCGCCCGCAGACTGCGCTCGTCACCGGAGCGCATATAGGCGTCGAAGGCCTGCTTGCGCTCCAGCTCCGCCAGGCCGCCGCCGCCGCGTCCCAGCGCCGGGCGCGCCTTCTTCAGCGCCAGCCCGTCGATGGCCTGCTTCTGCGCGTCGAGGGCGCGCGAGATGCGCTCCACCTTCTCCACCGTGACCGGGTCGGCGCCGCGCCGCTCCAGCTGGCCGAGCTTCTCGTCATTGGCTTCCTTGAAGGCTTCGAACGAGGTCATGAATTCCTCGAACGCCGCTGTCACGTCACCCTGGTCCGCCGCCGACTTCACCTCCGGCGCGCGCATTTTCCGTTGTTCCGTCATCGTTTCTTTCCCTGATCGTTGAACATGCGGGCCGCCCGGCGGATTACCGCCGCCAGCTGCCCGTCGTCGCCCCGCGCGGCGTCCCGCTCGCGCGTCAAGACCGCGAACCCCTTGGCGATCACCACCCGGGCCTCGCGCCGCGTCAGGCCCGCATCCCGCGTCAGCCAGCGCTCGAATTCGCGCGCCGTGGGCAGGGGCGCGCCATTCCCAGCGGTCTTCACATTGTCCACGCGCGCCTCCGGCAGCATGGGAAAGGTGACGACCGAGATCTCCCAAAGATCGGCCTCCAGGATGCGCCGCACCCCGGTCTTGGCCTCCGTCCGCGCCCTGACGGTGCGAAACCCGATGGAAAGCCCGTCCAGCGCGCGGTCGCGCATCAGTTCGCGCACCTCGCGCCCCTTGGCGACGCCCAGCGCCAGACGGCCGCGCACGAATAGGCCGCGCGCGTCCTCGCGCACCTCCTCCCAGGCGCCGATGGGCTGAGCCGGGTCGTGCTGGAACAGCATGCGGATGCCGGCGGCCCCGCGTCGCTCGATCGAGCGCGCGAAAGCCCCCCGCTCCACCGCGTCGCGCCCCAGGTCCACCTTGCCGAAAAGGCTCGCATAGCCCGAGAACGTCCCGTCGGTTTCCACCGTCTCGATGTCAAGGCCGGCATATTTGTACTCGTCCAGCGCCGGTGTTTCCGCATCCCGCATGGCTAGCGTCCTTTCTGGTCTGGAAGACGGGAGGCGGCCTCGGCCGGCATGCGATCGAGGGCGCGGCCGTGGAAATAGCGCAGCACAAGCCCGATGGCGCTCCAGGCGCACAGGCTCGCCGCGGCGGCCCCCATCAGCATGGTCTCAGCCGGGCCGAGTTCTCCGGTGAGCCCGATCTGCTCGGCGAGCTTCAAACCGGTCGCGCCGCCGAAGATCATGCCGCAGGTAACACCGACCGCGAAGCGGATGGCCGCGTCGCGCCGGTGCTTGGGCAGGATATAGGCGAGCGAGATCGCGGAGCCGGCCACAGCGCCAGCCCCCTTGGCGAGCCATATCCAGCCCGCCTGGGTCAGGTCGGTCATCGAAAAATCCTCGTATGTGGGATCGTGCTTTCAGATCGTCATGCGCCCGTTCGAACGCGCAAGGGACGACCCGAAGGTTGGAAAGAGCATCGGAAGAACCGCAAACTGCAGGCCACGTTCGGGCCGATGCTCCAACGCGTCATTGCTCGGGTCTGGGTTGCCGTCCGTCAGGCCACGCGGCTCAAGCTCTTTACAGCGCCGCGCGTCCTATACGGCACGCAAAGGACGCTTTAACACATTGAAATCATGCATGTTAGCTGTCATTCAAATGAGTTCGTCCGGATGCTACATGCATTCGCGTTTTGCAGCCAGGCGCCCCTTGCCCATGAGCCGGACGACCCGCCGTCACCCTGAATGCCTCTTCCACCGATCCTCGGGGATTTCGACCTGCAGCAATTGCCCGGCCAGCCGGTCGATCCTCTGCGGGTCCGGCGTAAGATCCGGAAGCATGTGCTCCGCAACGAGCAGACGATGTTTCAGGTCACCCGGCGAAATGCCGTCTTCCAGCCCGCCGTAGAAGGCCCACATCTGGTCGGTGTAGAGACTGCCGACCCGTGTGAGGTCGTCCACCAGTTCCGGCTTCCACTCCGCCAGAAGGATGCACAGGATGCGGCCGAGCGTCTGGCTGCGCGCCGTCCACCATTGGGTGCCACGTTCATATTCGAGCTTCTGGCCGATCAGTGCGCCGGCCTCGCCGATAAGGACCTTCGGAACATCCATGGTCCAGCTGTCGCCCCTGCATCACGTTTCCCGGCATCCTTGATCTACTGCGCGCGCAGTGCCGCCAAGAGGTCCCGATAAAAGAGTTCTGCATACCCTTTTCGAAGATAGCAATCGGACCCTGTTTCCGACCAGATTTTCACCAAACCCTCATCGTTCAGTCCGGCCGCCAGCAACCGTTCGATAAAACCGGATACAATATTCTTTTCTTGCGCGGTCAAAGAGCGAGCGAGATAGGCTGTCAGTTCGTCATCAGATCGAACGACAAGCTCTACGTCGGCATGCATATGGCGCGCCATGCGAGAAAACGCACTTGGTACGTTCATCTGATCTCTCACTCGTTTCTTGGATAGGCTGTGTGAACCCTTAATCCTTTGCGAACTTTATCATCATGGACAATATATACACCAACGCCATAAGTATCACGCAGGTAAGGTTGCACATAACCATCTGTAACTGCGTCCATCCCGGTTTTCTAATTAAAGACTGCGGTAACAAACGCCTCGTCAAGTTCGCCTTTCGCAACCGCATCTGCAATAGCACGGTTGCGATCCAAGGTTGCGTTTACAAGCCCGTTCGCTGCAACCAGAGAAGGAAAAGACCCGCTACGCCGCACGCCGTGCCGAACAAAGAGCCCCCGGTCCTGATGCGCACGAACGTAATCCAGGAGATACTGACCGCTTCGGCCAACATGTTTTCTGATCGCATGTCCGCCAGCCGCCTCCTCTTCCAAAAGGTCAACCTGCTGACCTCGTCCAGGCTCGGCCTGCACACGATGGACGGTGCTTTCGTCAATGGCGCTGCCTCCACCCCCATCCGTCCAGTGACCACCACCAGGACTTCCCGCTGGGACACGCGGCTGAAGACGCCATCCGGGGTTGTACTTTAGCGCTAGCTCCAGCCGCGCGGCGGAGGCCAGCAGCCGGAACCATGTCGCCTCCCCACGCAGCCGCGTGGCAAGCATCCCCGTATCCTCCAGAACGCGCCTCATTCGCCACGCGGGCCATAGCCCACAGCCCGGCGTTTTTCCTCATCACTCAGGAAATCGGCGGCGCCCACCCGGCTCCACAGCGCCTCGCGCTCCGCCGCCAGTCCCTCGATCGCATCGGCGTCGAACCACAGCCGCAACGGCGCTCCGAACACCGGCTCGAGCCAGGCCGAAAACTCCTTCGCCACCCGCCCCACCAGCGGCAGCACGGTCAGCCGGTAGAAGGCCCGGTTCGCTTCCTGGTAATTGGCGTAGGTGTTGTCGCCGGGAATGCCGAGCAGCATGGGCGGCACGCCGAGCGCCAGCGCGATGTCGCGCGCCGCCCCGTTCTTTGCCGCCATGAAGTCCATGTCGCGCGGCGACAGGCTCATCGCCTTCCAGTCGAGCCCACCCTCGAGCAGCAGCGGCCGTCCGGCCCGCGCCACGCCGCCATAGCCTTGTTCGAGTTCCGCCTTCAGCCGGTCGAACTGGTCCTCCGAGAGATTGCCGCCTTCCTTCGGTGCATAGACCAGCGCGCCGGAGGGACGCGCCGAATTGTCGAGCAGCGCCTTGTTCCAGCGCGCCGCCTGGTTGTGCGTATCGAGCGCCATCAGCGCCGCGCCCAGTGGCGCGAAACCGTAGTGATCGTCGAGCGGGTGAAACAGGCCGAGTTGCAGGGCCGCGCCCGGTTCGAGCGCGATCCTCTGGCGCGCCCTGCCCTCGCGATAGTCGAGCGCAACCGGCCAGCCGGCGGCGTCGGCCGCCACGGTCACCCGGTCGGGCCGCAGGAGATGCAGCTCGCGTGTTCCGGTCCCGGTCTCCAGCATCTGCACATAGGCGTTGCCGGCCAGGAGCAGATGCCCGTAGAGCGCCTCCATGAAGCTGCCGCCCGCCTGCCGCTGGTTGGGTCGCGCCATCAGGTCGAGCACGGGATGCGCATCGTGCTCCCGCGCGCCTTCGTACAAGAGCCAGGGCACGGCGCCGGCCGCCTCCGCCACCAGCCGCACGGCGCGGTGGGCGACGGGGTTCTTCATGAACCCCTCGCGCCCCAGCGCCGCATAGTCGCGGCGCGACCAGCGCGCCTCGGCCTCGCGGTGCAGTGCGACGAAGCCGGCCGCCTGCGCAGCCTTCGTTTCCACGGACGCGTCGGCGCCTCCCGGACGCCTCGCCCAGGGCCAGTTCCAAGCCATATCGTCTTCCCGATCGAGCGTTTCGTTGCCGGGGCCTGCGCCCCTATCCCAAATCCCGGATGCGCGGCTCGCGTCGTTTGCCAAGCATCAGCTCCGTCAGCGCCCAGACCAGCGCATCCACCCGGTCCGGCGAATGACCGCCCGACAATCCGTCGAGGCCGAAATCGCACATCTCGTCCTCGAGCTCGGGAAAGCGCTGCGCGTGGCGCACGCGCCCCTGCTCGTAGAGCGCCGCCACGGGTTCGGCGCGCAGCCATTTGCCGCGCGTCGCCCGCACCGGCTTCACCGGCACGGTGGCATCCACCGTGGCGATCACCGCCGCCACCATGTCGCCGCCCTGGTTGACTTCCGCCACCATGCAGTCGGCGCCGAACCGGTGATAGAGCGCCACCGCGCGGCTCGCCCATTCCTGCGGCTTGGCCGCCCTGACGGTCCCGTCATGCAGGACCAGCCCGTTGCCGGCCGCGTCGATGCCCGCGACGAGCAGTCCGCAGGCGTCCGACGTCCGGTGCGCGGCAGCCGGAGGATCGACCGCCACGACGATGCGCCGCAACGCACCGGATGCGGCAGGCGCCGTCTCCAGCATTCCCCGCGTCCACAACGCGTCGAGCCGGTCGGCGATCAGTTCGCCGTCCAGTTCCTGCCTGCCAAGCCGTGTCCCGGCGTAGCGCCGCTCGATCGCCCGCAGAAAACCCTTCGCCAGGTTCTTCTCGTTCTCCGCCGTCGGCATGCGCGTCACCGTGACCAGCGGGTCGTCCATCAGCCGGCGGATCAGCGGGATGGGCCGCGGCGTCGTGGTCAGAAGCTGCAGCGGCCGCTCGCCGACCCGCAGGCCGAACTGCAGCATGTCGAAGGTCGCATCCGCATGCCGCCACTTGCCCACCTCGTCACACCAGGCGGCATCGAATTGCGGGCCGCGCAGGCTCTCCGGATCCTCGGCGGAGAACATCTGCGCCAGCGCGCCATTGTCCCAGACCAGCCTGCGCCTGCTCGCTTCGAAACGCGGCCGATGCCGGCGCGCCACGGCGGACAGTCCCGACGGGCCGTCGATCATCACCTCGCGCACATCCGCCAGCGTTTCACCCACAAGCGCCAGGCAGCCATAGCGCCGCCCTCCGGAGAAGGGCGGGAAGCCGCGCACCAGGGCGTTTACCCATTCGGCGCCCAGCCGTGTCTTGCCGGCGCCGCGGCCGCCGGTCACCAGCCAAGTGTCGAAGATCGGCAGAAGCGGATATTGCGAGAGCCGCGCCGCGCCGATCCACTCCGCCTCAATCTCCGGTGCCAGCCTCCTCGGCAGATTTGTCAACGCCCATCTGCGTTGCCAACCGGCCTGCAAGGTCCTCGGCAAGCTCGAGGATGCGCGCGTCGATGCGCGCAAGTGCGGCGGCCATTTCTTCATCGCTTCTCATCTGTTCCTCGCGCGCGCTCTGCGTGCCGCGTCCCATTTCGCCGAGCTTCTCGACCATGCGCAGCATCGCCGCCAGCGCGTCGAGGCTCACCTTGTCGTAGGCGCCCGTTTCCTCTCCCTCGCTGCTGACCTTCTCGAGTTCCCCGATCAACCGGTCGGAAAGCAGGCTCAGCCGCGCTTCCGGGTCGGCGGCATGCGCCACGGGCTCCGGCGTCCTCCAGCCTTCCCTGTCCGCAGTCGCCCGCAGCCGCGCCTCGGAGCGGCCGGCGGCGAGCGCCAGCATGTCGAATGTCGCCGGCGCGCCCTCGTAGAGCGCTCGCAGCGCCGCCAAAGCGATCGAAGCGCTTTCGCCCATCGGTGAAATCCATTGATTTTGAGGGGTGTGAAATCCGGGCCGCCGGCTGCTCTGGCTCCCGCGGCCGCAACTCTGCGACACTATCTGAACCCTATCAGGCGACCGTCACGGTGTCAAGAATATTTTCCTATTTCCATCATGTGGCCGCCGGGTGCGTTAGTCATGCTGGTGGGAAACTTCATGCGGAAGGCTGAAAAATCCGGAAAATCCTATAAAACAAGCCGTTACGGTGCTACATTCGCACGCTGCGGCGTTTTCGGGCGGGTGCGTTGCGCGACGAAGCGGCGCCAGGGCAGCCCGTGACGGGCCGACGGGAGTTTGGGTGAAGAAACCACGCGCGAAACGACAGGCGAAGGCACCCCGGGCGACCAGGTTTCTGGCCGTCGATGCCTGGCTTGATTCCGCATTCTACGAAGCTGGCTTCAAGGCCGGCGAAGCCTGGGAATCGATAACGATCTTCTTTCGCCGCTTTCGCGTCTACGGCGCAAAACGCGCCCTCGTCGAACTGCTCAGCGAGGGCTTCACCATCGGTGCGGCAGGCAGCGTCGTCATGCTTGCTCTGGCAATGCCCGCCTTCGAGGAAACGGCCGGCGACTGGCGCGCTCAGGACGACTATGCCGTCACCTTTCTCGACCGCTACGGCAACGAGATCGGCCAGCGCGGCATCATCCAGCGCGACTCCATCCCGGTCGATGCCATTCCCGATCATGTCATCAAGGCGATCCTGGCGACGGAAGACCGCCGTTTCTTCGAGCATTTCGGCATCGACTTCTTCGGCCTCGCCCGCGCCCTGACGGAGAATGTACGCGCCAATTCCGTCGTCCAGGGCGGTTCGACCCTCACCCAGCAGCTCGCGAAGAACCTGTTCCTCAGCAATGAGCGCACCTTCGAGCGCAAGGTCAAGGAAGCCTATCTCGCCCTGTGGCTCGAGATGAACCTGTCGAAGAAAGAGATCCTGCAATACTATCTCGACCGCTCCTATCTGGGCGGCGGGACGTTCGGCATCGCGGCTGCCGCCGATTTCTATTTCGACAAGCAGGTCGAGGATCTCTCGCTTGCGGAGGCGGCGATGATCGCCGGCCTGTTCAAGGCTCCGGCGCGCTACGCCCCGCACATCAACCTGCCGGCGGCGCGCGCGCGCGCCAACGAGGTTCTGACCAATCTGGTGCAGGCCGGGTTCATGAGCGAGGGGCAGATCCTCTCCGCGCGGCTGCGCCCGGCCACCGCCGTCGACCGTGGCGGCGCGGACAGTCCGGACTATTTCCTCGACTGGGCCTTCGAGGAGGTCAAGAAGATCGTTCCAAGGGGCGTCACCCATTCTCTGGTGGCGCGCACGACCATCGATCCCAACCTGCAGCGTGCCGCCGAGGAATCGCTCGAGTTCCACCTGCGCCAGTACGGCAAGGATTACGACGTCTCCGAAGGGGCCATCGTGCTGATGGAGGCCGAAGGCGCAGTACGCGCCATCGTCGGCGGGCGCGACTACGGCGCCAGCCAGTTCAATCGCGCCACGCGCGCCGAACGCCAGACCGGCTCATCGTTCAAGCCCTATGTCTACGCCGTGGCAATGGAGAACGGGTTCGAGCCCAACTCCCTCATCTCCGACGGCCCCATCTCCTGGGGCAACTGGTCGCCGCGCAATTACGGCCGAAGCTATGCTGGCCGGGTCACGCTCACCACGGCCCTCATCAAGTCCTACAACACCGTTCCGGTCAGGCTGGCGCGCGACCATACCGGAATCGACCCGATCATTGATCTGGTCAAGTCGTTCGGCATCGAATCGCCGCTCAATGGTCACAAGACGATGGTGCTCGGCACATCAGGCATGACGGCGCTCGACCAGGCCACCGGTTTCTCCGTCTTCGCCAATGGCGGCTTCGCCGGGACGCGCTACGGCATCTCGCAGCTTCTCAGCCATTCCGGCGATCTCGTCTATGACAAGGCGCGGGACGCGCCGCCGCCGCGCCGCGTGCTGTCGGAGAAAGCCACGGCGTCCATGAACCAGATGCTGATCCATGTGCCGGAAAGCGGCACCGGCCGCCGCGCAGCATTGCCGATGACCCGGTCGGCGGGCAAGACCGGCACGACCCAGTCCTATCGCGATGCCTGGTATGTCGGCTATACCGGCAACTACGTCGCCGCCGTCTGGCTCGGCAATGACGATTTCCACCCGACGCGCCGCATGACGGGTGGCTCCCTGCCGGCGATGGTCTGGCAGCGCTTCATGACCTACGCACACCAGAATGTCGAGCTGAAGCCCCTGCCCGGCATCGAAGGCCCCATGCGCATCGAGACGGAAAGCTCCGATTCCGGAGAGGTTGCGGAGAACGGGCAGCCGTCGGCAGGAGATGCCCTGCCCCTGGCGCTTTCCGCCGGCACGGCTTCGTTCCTCAGGGAGCTTTCGAGCGCTTTCGAGAAAGCCCCGCCGCTGAAGTCGCCCCGGAAGAACGAAACCCTGTCCGCTCTGTGAGCATTGCTCTCACGGCCCCGCCCCTTGAACCTTGCGCGGCATCCGGGGTATCGGGGATAGCCCACGCCAGATCAGAATCCAAATGCTGAGAACAGTCCTTCAGGTCGCCATCGTCTTGCTGATCGCCCTTGGCGCGGGGGCCGGCAGCGCTTGGTTCGCGCTCGAAACCACCCGATCGGTCGGTTCGGTCGATATCGGCGCCTGGACCGCCTTTCCCAGAAGCGGAACCCGCGACGCCGATCCCTATGCGCGCGCGCGGTCTGCGCGGCTTGGCGAACTGGCCCTCGGACAGGCGGAGGGCATCGGCTTTGTCGCCGACCAGGACGACACCGGAGCGCCGCTGTTGCGCCAGTGCGACTACCTGGTCGAGGGTTCCGTGCCGCCGGTACGCTTCTTCACGCTCTATGCGGCGGACCCGGCGCGGCGCGCCCTCTCCGCTCCCGAACGGTTCTCCTCGGCGCTGCATTCTCAATCCCTGCTGTGGGAACAGAAGCAGCAGTTGCGCATCTCCGTCAGCACAAGCGCCCATCCCGGCAACTGGCTGGCCCTCGAGGGGCGCGGGCCGATGCTGCTGGTGCTTACCCTGTTCGACACGCCGATCTCCACCGGCGGACGGGTCGACGAGATCGCCCTGCCCCGCATCAGGAGGATGGGCTGCGATGCTTGATACGCTGCGCGTCCTTCTTCTCGGCGTCTTCGGCGCGGCGATGGTGCACATCTCCATCCTGTTCCTGCTGCCGGTCTATTCGGAACGCGACGTCTGGGCCGCGCTCGCCGCCAGGGCCGACCTGTACACCGCCGTACCGCTCCGTCACAGTGCGGGAGGCACTGATGCCGAGCGGCCGTTCATCGACAATCCGCTGTTCGAGGCGTCGGTCTGCCGGTTCGATCTCTCCACCGGCATGACGCGGATCGTCGCCTCCGGACGCGTTCCGTTCTGGTCGATCTCGGTCTACGACCGCGACGGCCTGAATGTCTTCAGCCTGAACGACCGCAGTGCGCAGCAACGTGTTCTCGACGTGCTGGTCGCCGACCCGCCGCAGATGCTGGAACTCAGGAACGGCCTTCCCGAAACGCTCGCCCAGTCGGTGCTGGTGCAGGCGGATGTGACGGAAGGCATGGCCCTCGTCCGGGTCTTCGTTCCCGATGAGAGCTGGCGTGGCGCCGTTTCGGCATTCCTCGACAGCATGAGCTGCACGCCCGTTTGAGGCGCTGGCCGCGTAGGCGGCCGCCACTGCAGGCAATGCCGCCGCGATACTGGGCTATCAGGACTTGCTCAGCCGGCGCGTATCGCGCGGGTGGTCGTCTCCACCGTCGTCCTTCAGCGGTTCGTCGCGCCGTTCATAGCGCACGCCGGGAAAGATGATCACCGATGCGCCGCTCCGCCGCTGGCTCGATGAGCCTGTCGGCGCGCGTCGCGGCCGTGGCACAAAGTTCAAGATGACTGCCATGACATTGCGTTCCCTTTCTGGGCTGGAGTGGTACGCAACGCCTCCTTTGCGGAAGTAGAGCCCGCATATGGTTAACGTTTCGTTACCGCCCGCTCCGGCGCGGACCGCAATGCTGAACGGAATTCTAAAGAAACCGGTTAACAGCTTGCTAAGGGAATGGGCCTATCGTGTGCAATGCCCACCCGGATGCGTCGCAGTCCGCAAGTGCGGCGTTGTTCATCGTGTCTCTTGCGAGTGTTGGGTCCGCGTGTCGTCCGCAATTTTCAGAGAGCTCGCGTCGGGCGGGGACGCGTATAAGCCGGAACGGGTCTTTCGCGCGGCCGTCTCGGCGTTCGCGGCCCTCGCGCGTCCGACGGCCGGCGAGATCGTGCGTCTGGACGACCTCACCCTGCCCCTCCTTCCCCGCGTTCCGGTCGAGACAAGGCGTTACGCCGCGGCAGCGCTGTGCGAATGCAACACGCCACCGCCCCGCTTGCTGCGCCGTCTTTGCGAGGAACCGATCGACATCTCCGCGCCGCTTCTGGTCCGCTCAATGGCCCTGACGGATGTCGACCTGATCGGCCTGATCGCGCAACACGGTCTGCCGCATGCGCGCCTCATCGGGCGCCGGGCAAACCTGAACCCGGCCATCGCCGCGCTGATCCGCGCCATTTCGGCGCTGCATGACGAAACGCCTGGCGGTACGGCTGCCGACGGGCCGCAGCCGTCATCGCGCCTCGACATGCCGGAGCAGGCGGTGCGGGAAAAACTCCGTGCGATGATGCGCGACGCGGCGAAACCCGATGTGCTGCCGTTGACGGACAACGCAGGCAGCGACGGCCGGCAGACGGCGATGGAGCTCAGCGCCGCAGCGCTTTCGGGAGACGATGCGGCATTTGCCTCGATCCTGGCCGATAAGCTTGGCGTGTCGATCGACCGGGCGCGGCTTATCATCGGCTTCGCCATGCCGAGCGAGCTGATGACGGCGCTCCGCCTGCTCGGACTTGATGCCGCCGAAGCACTGCTGATCACCGCGGCGCATTTCCCGGCGCAGCTTTCCGATCGCGCCACAATCCGTCTGTTCGTCGCACGCTACGGCGCGATCTCCGCCGAGCTGGCGAAGACGCGGCTGCAACGGTGGCGCCAGTTGCCGTCGTCGCCTTCAGCGGGCGGCGGGCAGCCGCACCATCACTCGGCGGCGACGTCGAAGTAGCCGCCTGCCTGGCCGATATCGTTCAGTTCGATCTCGACCACCCAGAAATCCGGATCGAAACGCCGTTCCTTGTCGAGGCGCTGCTCGATCTCTTGCCCTTCGTCCACCACGATCAGCGTGAACTGCCGGCCCGCGGGGCGCGTCTCGGCGTAGCTAGCCTGCATCGCCGGTCCATACAGGGCCTGCCGTCCCATCCGGTCGCGCACGACGATGAAGATGGAGCCCGCTTCGCGTGCGCCTCTTTGTCCCACCGCGGCGAAACCGCCCTCGGCGAAAATCCGCTTCGTCAGGGCTGAAACCCAGAACTCGCTGGTCAGGCGCATGTCAATTGGTCAGGCCGACTTCACGCATCTTGGCGAGAAATGCGGGATCGGGCTGGCCGGTCACGTTCAGGCCGAACAGGCTCTGGAACTCGCGGATCGCCGCCTCGGTATCCTGCCCCAGGACGCCGTCCACCTCGATAGCGTCGTTACCGAACGCCTTCAGGCCGGCCTGGATGCGCATCACCGTGGCGTCAGCTTCGGCGGTCTGCAGAGCGGCGGTGCGTATGGGCTGCGCTGGTTCGCTGCCCGCCTGCGACACCTGCTGGACGACCTGCGGGCGCGGCGTCGGCGCCGGGATGGATTGCGCGGGCGGCATCTGGGGCGCGGCGGCGGGTGCTTCCCTCAGCCCGAGCTGGCGCAGCAGCGGATCGTCCACTGCTTCCGAGGCTTCCAAGCCCACAATGCGCCGGTAATTGCTGATGGCCGTACGGGTTTGCGGTCCCTGCAGGCCGTCCACCGTACCCTGGTAGAGACCGAGATCGCCCAGCACGCGCTGCACCTCGCGCAGGGTGGCGTCACCACCCTCCGCGACATCCGGTCGGTCCGACGGGATGGCGCCGGTCATGTCGTTGCTCGGCTTGATCGTGCCTGGCGCCACTGCGCCTGGCTCGCTCCGAACCGGCACGGGATCGGCCGTGCGGCGGACGGCGCCCGGTACTGCCGCGTCTTCCGGCGTCCTGTCGACATAGACCGGCTCACGCGTCGAGATGAGCGCCCCGGCATGGAAATGCGGCTGGTACCAGAGCGCGTTTGCCGAAACGAAGGCGAACGAGACGAGGAACGCGGTGGTGCCGCCGACCGCCAGCGGGTTCCGGGCGATGGCCATGCCCGTACCCGCCAGTCCCGCGCGCAGAATGCCGGCGAACGTGATCTGCGGCTCAGGCCGTCTTGCGGTATTCTTCATCCGTCCACTCTTCGTCGATCACCGGTGCCTTGGTCCGGTTCGCAATTTCCTTTGTCGTGCCCGCGCCTACCGGCAATGAAACGGTTACCCGCGTCCCCTCGCCGGGCGCACTGTCTATCATCACGCCGCCGCCCTGCAAGCCGACGAGGCCGCGCACCAGGGCGAGGCCGAGGCCGGTTCCCTCGACATGGCGTGTCGCTTCGCTGCGCACCTGCATGAACGGCTCGCCGATGCGCTGCAGGTCGTCGGCCGCGATGCCGACGCCGTTGTCAGCCACACTGAAGTCGATGCGGTCGCCTGTCCGCTCCGCCGATATGACGATCTCGCCGTTCTCGGGCGTGAACTTGACCGCGTTCGACAGGAGGTTGATCAGCACCTGCTGTACCGCGCGGCGATCGCAATGGACGACGCCAACGTCATCCGCGATGGAAAGCTTGACCGCGATCGGGCGCTCCGTCGTCTGCGGGATCGTCAGCGCCAAGCTCGCCTCGACGACGTCGGCGAAGGAAAAGGCTTCGGGATGCAGCACATAGGTGCCCGATTCAACCTTCGACACCTCGAGCGTCGCGTTCACGACCGAAAGGAGGTGCGCGCCCGCCTCGTGGATCAGGCGCACATATTCGCGCTGTCGCTCGTCGGCGAACCGGCCGAAGATCTCCATCTGGAGCGTGTCGGAGAAGCCCAGAATGGCGTTCAGCGGCGTGCGCAGTTCATGGCTCACCGCGGCCAGCACGCGCCGGCTTTCCGCCCTGGTCGCGCGCTCACGCTCGCGCATGTACGCGATCTCATCCTCCAACTGGGCCTTGTCGCCCTCGTCGCGGATGACGGCCAGCGCCTCGCCGGGTTCTGCGCCGGAGACGAACTCGACGCCGAAGCGCCTGTAGCCCGATACGCGCGCATCCCCCTGCTCGGCGGGCATGCGCAGACGAATGCTCAACTGGCGAGACCGGGCGCCCGAACCGATGTCCGACAGGGCGCACAGATAGGCGACCCGGTCGGCGACATGAACGCGCTCGAAGAAGCCCGAACCAAGCAGGATGTCGCTACGCACCTGCAGTAGATCGCCGGCCTGCCGGGATGCGCTGCTGACCTCGCCCGCCCTGTTCATCCGCAGGATCAATGCGTTCATCCGGTCGGCCAGTATGGCGTCGTCGTCGGCCGGCGTCTCCCGGCCGCTCTCCGGCCGGAGGCCAGGCAGGCGCGCAAGCAGCGTCGCGAGATAGACGACCGGCACGAACCAGTGCGCGGCGGATGGCGGCACTGCTATTCCGCCCTGAGCCAGTGCGCCCGTCAGCGCGCCGCCGAGGGCTGCCGCAGCCAGCGATGCACCACCCCCCAGGAGCAGCGCACGGCGTGTGCCTGCCACCCAGAACGCCTCCGCCGCCAGGGCGAAAGCCACGATCGCCATGGGCGAGGAGAGACCGCCGGCGGCCGCGATCAGGCCCGCAAGGGAGAGCGTACCCAGCGCCAGAGCGGCGATTTCGGCGGCGCCGCGTCGCGCGGTCGCCAGGATCGCCGTTGCAAGCATCCAGCAAAGACCGAAGGCCGCGCAGCCGAGCGCCATGGCCTGCGCCATATCCAGAACGTCGGAAAGGAGTTGCACCGAGGCGGCGGCGAAGAGGAAAGGCGCGCCGAACAGCACGGCGACCATGCGCGATTGGCGCCGGCGCTCACCGGCCTCGTCCACCGATGGGTGGATGAGGCGGCCGCAGGCCGCCGCAACAGCAGAGGACCACTCCAGATATAGAGATGCTCGTGCACTCAACTCGACGCGCTCTCGCTTTGTCCGTTTGACGTGTTCTTGTTCTGAAAGAACCTCGCACCCAGCGTTTAAGGAAACGATAAACGACGGTGCCGGCGGCGCTTCAGCCCGGCCGAAATCAGCGGTTCCGATGCAGAAATCCTGTCATGGTTAACAGCCCGTCACCGGATTCGCACCCTGCCCCGGCCCCTCGTTTTCCATGTCCGCGGCACGTCCCGGCCTGCAGATCCCAATCCGATCAACGCCTTAGGTGGTAAAATATTGGTCAACGCGTCTGCATGCCTTTGATCGGCACTTGTTTCAAAGGCCGGCGTTTGCGGTTTCTTCAAAAAAGAACCTCAAATTTGAACAAAAATCTCAACAGCCCTTTCGTGCGCCGATGGCATTGTCTTCCCGGGACGCTCGAAAGGGCATGGCCTGCGGGCCTTGAAACGGGAACAGCGACATCATGGGTTTTCTCATTCGATCCGCCTTCTGGCTCTCACTGGTTCTGCTGTTCCTGCCGATCGGCGGCGGGGACGAGGCGGAAACCGGGCAGGTCGGGGCGCTCCAGGCGATCAGCGCGGCGCGTGACGCTGTCAGCGACATGGCCGGCATCTGCGAGCGCAGGCCCGATGTCTGCGCCACCGGGAAGGCCGCTCTTCAGACGATCGGCGTGCGCGCCCGCGAGAGTGCCCGCATCGCCTACGAGATGATCGAGGAAGAAACGCCCGCCGGCGAGCAGCCGCTCACCACCGGCAGCATTCCTCCGGCGCAATAGCCCTTCAACCGGCCGGAAGATGTCCGGATGCGGCCCGTTTTTCCGTGACGGGTGGCGGGACAAGGACTATATCCGGGGCATGAGCACGACACTCGACTCCATCTTCGACGATTTCGCCTTCCTGGACGACTGGGAGGAGCGCTATCGCTACATCATTGAGCTGGGCAACGCCCTGCCGCCCTATCCGGAGACGGCGCGCGACGAGGCCCACCGCGTACGGGGCTGCGTCAGCCAGGTCTGGCTGCACACGCAGCATGGCGAAGGCAGCGACCCGGTCCTCCAGTTCAAGGGCGATTCCGACGCGCATATCGTGCGTGGGCTCGTTGCCATCATGTTGCTCGTCTTCTCGGGAAAGAAGGCCAGCGCAATCCTTGAGATCGATGCGGAAAGCGTGCTGCGCCGGCTCGGCCTCGACGAGCATCTGACGCCGCAGCGGGCCAACGGCCTGCGCGCCATGGTCAAGCGGATACAGGACGAGGCGAAGTCGGTCACCGCAACGGCGGGCTGAGCATGAGCCGTCCACCGCTTCGATGAACGCTGAACGGACCTAGGAAATTCTGGGACGATAGTCCTCCGCTCCCCAATGCAGGATCGGCCGCTTTCCGGTCCCGCTGCTCCCGGCCCGCGGATCATAGTGGCGCGCCAGCGCGCCGAGCGCCGTCTTCAGGACGACCTTCGCCGAACGCACCGGCCATCCCCGTTCGATTTCGGTCTGCTCAAAACCCTTCAGGAAGCAGCAGATGTCGACGAGCACGCCCGCCAGCTCGGGCCCGACAGCGGTCAGAGCCTGGTCCACCCTCTGCCGGGCCGAGAGCGCCGCGTCCGTCAGTTCGGTGCCGCCGCCCGGCCCGCTGCCGCGCCTGCCCGCCGATATGGCCGCGATCCAGTTCGCGCTCAACCGGGGCATCACCTGCCCCCGCGTATAGTCCGCCCGCAGCCGCTCGCCCGCATCGAACTCGGCCGCCGTCAGAAACGGCGCGCCGTTGCGCGTGCGCCTCCTGGCGAGCTGTCCGAGCGGCGATTCGGCAAGATTGGCCGCCACATGCTGCCGGCAACGCTCCGCCATGATGACGCGATGCTCGATCTGCCAGTGCTGCGCCCGGAACGGTTCGGCCGCCGCCTCATCACGCCTTCCGCGGGCCTCTCCGACGTCGCTCAGCGCTACCCGCCCGTCCTCATCGCGCACCAAGATCCCTTCGCGGGCGAGCCTATCCAGCACGCTCATGTGCAATGCGATGGTCGCGCCGTCGCCATTGCTCAGCAGCCTGTGGTCCTTCTTGGCAGCGATGCGGCTCTCGGCCGGACCGCCTCGCAGAAAACGGATGGCGCGGAGGAGCTGGCGCTGCATATCGGCATTGATCTTGTCCTGCCTGAGCACGGTCAGCGCACCTCCGTGTGCCGGAACGCCACGGTGACGACCCGCTCCGTCATGCTGACGACGCTGTCGAACTCCTCGTCGTCGCGCATGTCCTCGATGAGATGGCAGGCATACTGAACCGTCGTCCTGTCGCGCCCGAAACCGCGGCCGACTTCCGCCATGTTCAGTCCGAGGGTCACATGGGCGGCATACATGCCGATCTGGCGCACCCTCGTCACGCTCGTCGACGACCGCCCTGTTCCGCGCAACTCCCTTCCGCTGACATTGAACAACGCAGCAATGATATCCAGAACGCATTCGCAGACCTCGGTGACCCGCTCGTCTGCTATGGGGCTGAGGCGGCGCTCCAGCGATAGCGCCGGCCCGTCCGCCATGCGGACCGCCCCCGTCAGCTTGATGTCTGCTTGCTTCGTCGCATTTGACGGCACTGAATTCATCCCTTCCCGAAAAGAGGAATAAATTCTTATATCCTACGCGGCCGCCTGCGGGAACAAATTGTGAACACATAATTGTTGATCGCGACATCAACACATTGAACGAAAAGAATAAAAACCGGCCGAGATAATTTTCTTCAGCACTGTTTATCCCCGCCCCTTCGAAGCCCCTCATAGTCGGACGAGATCAGAAACCGAGGTCCGGCATAATGGTGGTAAAAAGCGAGATCGACGCGTTCCGTAGGGCAAAGGAGGCGCGTGGCGTCGACGCGCGGCAGACGGCGGCACTGGCGCTCGTTTGCGGAATAGATCTGCCTTCGGCCCTGCGATCCTCGGGAACCGACCGGATCGCATTGCAGCAGCGACTGAAACGCATGATCGAGCGCGAGCGGCTCAAGGGCGCGCGAGGCCACTGGAGCTACGATCTCAATCGTCACATCGCGCTCGGCCAGGCACTGCAGCGATTGTCTCCGCCGTCGGACATCGTTGTCGGCGATCGCGCACCGGTCCGGCGACGCTCCAGACACCGTCCTCCCCGGCACGGGTCGTGACCGGCACCCGCAAAAAAAGACGGCGCCCGGAGGCGCCGTCAATCAGTCAAAGCTACGCAAGATACACTCGGGAGAACGCCTATTTTCCCTTTGGCTTGCGGCCGAGACCCATCTGCTTGGCGAGCTGCGAACGCGCGATCGCGTAGCTCGGCGCAACCATGGGATAATTCGGATCGAGACCCCACTTCTCGCGATACTGCTCGGGCGTCATGCCGTAGTGGGTCATCAGATGACGCTTCAGCGACTTGAACTTCTTACCGTCTTCCAGACAAATGATGTAATCGTCGTGCACAGACCGCTTGGGATTGACGGCCGGCTTCTGCTTCTCGGCTGGCGCAGGCTCCGACGAGCCACTCACACGACCGAGCGCCGCATGCACATCCGCGATCAGATTGGAAAGTTCAGAAGCAGGAACTGGATTATTGCTAACATAGGCAGCCACGACCTCTGCCGTCAGCTCAATAAGCATATTGTCGTTCTTGATCAGTTCTTCGTTCATTTCGGTTACCTTGCCCCAACGTCAGTTTTGCTTTCGGGCCCCATCTTGATTTTTTAGGAGGCCTTACTCAGAAATGTTGTTTTCATTATCTTTTTATGATTCCCGAGAGTGGGTGATCATATCGGGCTTTTGCCAGGCGGGGTCAACTCACTTTTTGCAGCTTAAGACAAGGTGATTCAAAAATTGATTTGTTTATCGCGCATCAAAAATGGGGATTCTATTCCAGAAATAATCCGCTCCCAAGTCTCCAAACTGCTTTGATTGACCTGATAGGTCAGAATTTCAGAAGAATCCGCGCTTCCGCCGAAGCGCCCAGCGCCTCATCGGCGGGTGAACAGAGGCTGTTGTATATTTATCACCTGGAGATCATTGCTGAGCCTGGATCGATCGGCGGGAAATGAGACCGACCCAAGCGGGCAAACCGCATGGGTGTTTCTCATCAATACTTGCTCTGGACAGTTCCCTGCTCCATCGCGGCAGAATCCCCGCATCGATGGTTGGCCGATACCAGGCGCGGTACGCGATACGCTGCCGTCCCGGCGCGCTCCGTTCAGAGATCGTCGGACGGTTCCTGAGACGCATCCTTCCGTTCGGCATGCGCCATGTCGTCATGGACCGAACGGTCCCAGAGCTTGTAGCCCGCCGCGTAGGCCGCCTTCGCCAGAAGATGCGCCGAAATCGGCGCGGTCAGCAGGAAGAACACTACCGCCGCCAGCGCTCGCGTCACCACCGCCTGGTCATGCGCGAAGACCGCCAGCGCGATCAGCATCACCCCCGAACCGAGCGTGCCGGCCTTGGAGGCGGCATGCATGCGCGTATAGAGATCGGGAAGACGCAGCAGGCCAATGGCGGCGATCAGCGTGAACGCTGCGCCGATGACGATCAGCCCTCCGGTGATCAGGTCCTGCGCCGCGCCCATCATTGTTCCTTCTCTCCAAAGATGCCGCGCGTGTCCTGGTTGACGAATTCCTGCTCGTAGCGGCGGCTGAGCACGAAGCGTGCGAAAGCCACGGTCGCGAGGAAACCCACCAGTCCGAGGGCGATCGCGATGTCGAGATAGAGCGTAAAGCCCGTCCGGATGCCGATCACGGCGATGAAACCGATGGCTATGGTCACCAGCATGTCGAGCGCCAGAACCCGGTCCGGCAGGCTTGGCCCCACGATCACGCGGACCACCGTCAGGAGAAACGACAGGCTGAGCAGCGCCAGCGCCACCAGTTCGGCAAAGTTCAGGAATTCCTGGCTGGCACTCATCGGAACGCCTCCATGATCTTGCGTTCGAAACCTTCCGCGATGTCGCGGCGCAACGCCTCGGGCGACGAACAGTCGATCGCATGAACGTAGAGGAAACGCCGGTCCTCCGACACATCGACCGAAAGAGTGCCGGGCGTCAGGGTGATCAGGTTCGCGAGGAGCGTGATCTCGAAATCGCGGTCGACCTTCAGCGGATAGGCGAAAATGCCGGGCTTCAGATCCATCTTCGGGGACAGGACCAGCACCGCCACACGCCATGCGGAAAGGACAAGTTCATACAGGAAAAGCAGCATCAGCGAGATCAGCCGGAAGCTGCGGGCGAAGTAGCCGAGCGACCCGACCTGCTCGCGAATGAGATAGAGCGTGCCCGCCCCCAGGATCAGACCGAAGATGAAGTTCGCCAGGGTGAAGGAGCCGCTCACCGCGGTCCAGGTCAGCGCGAGGAGGATGTTGATCAGCGGCAATCTCATGGCTGCGCCTCCATCGGAAAGACCGCGCCCAGATAGGACGATGCCTCGAGGAGCCCAGTTGCCGAAACCGTCGCGATGCGAATGAGCGGCTCGGGATACAGTCCCAGCAGAAGGATCGGCAGGGACAGCATGGCAAGCGCCGCGTAACCGACCGCCGGGCGTCCTGCCACCACGGTGTCATTCTCCGCAGGCTTGGCCGTCTGGCGCCAGATGGTCAGGATGAAGACGCGCCCCATGGCCACGGTGGTGAGAAGTCCGGTCAGAAGGATCGCGAAGGAAAGCCAGGGCAAACCGGCGTCGAGCGAGGCGCGAACGAGAATCACTTTCGGCCACAGACCGGAAGCCGGCGGCAATCCCGCCGCGGAGAGCACGAGCAGCAGCGCGAAAGCCGCCAGCAACGGATAATTCCGGTACAGACCCGACAACTCATGCAGGGAATAGCTGCCGCCCAGCCCGTTCATCACGCCGGCGAGCAGATACAGCGCCGTCATCGCGATGATCGAGTGAAACGCGTAAAGCACCGTGCCGGTCAGCCCCGCTTCGGTGCCGAGGGCAACGCCGGCCATCATCACGCCGACACCGGAGATGACCACGAAGCCGAGCACGCGGCGGATGTCCGACTGGGCCAGCGCGCCCATGATGCCGAGCACCATCGTGCCCGCCGCCACCCAGGCAATCAGGTCGGCCAGCACGGCGCGCTCGACGGGGAAGAGCATGACCAGGATGCGCATCATCGCGTAGACGCCGACCTTGGTCAGAACGCCCCCGAACAGCGCCGCCGTCACGATGCTCGGCGTATGATAGGACGCAGGCAGCCAGAAGTTCAGCGGAAAGGCGGCCGCCTTCATGCCGAAGGCGAGCAGGTAGAGAACCGTCAGCGTCATCAGCGGGCCGGTATCGCGCATCGCGTCGACCTTGCCGGCGATGTCGGCCATGTTGAGCGTGCCGAAGGTGCCGTAGAGGAACGCCGTCGCCGTCAGGAACAGGGTCGTTCCGACCAGGTTGAGGATCGCGTACTTCGTCGCGCCGTCGAGCTGCCGATGGGTCGATCCGAGCACCAGCATGCCGAAGGACGAGATCAGGAACACCTCGAACCAGACATAGAGGTTGAAGACGTCGCCGGTCAGGAACGAACCGCCGACGCCCGCCATCATCAACAGCATGAACGGGTAGAAGCCGTAGCGCCGGCCCGTCGCGTCGATCTCCTTCGTCGCATAGATGGCGCAGACGATCGCCACCAGCGTCGCCACCAGCGCCAGCGAGGCGCCGAGCGCGTCGGCCGCGAAGGAAATGCCGAAGGGCGGCAGCCAGCGCCCCATCGTCATCGCCTGCGGACCTTCACTGAGCACCCGTTCGAGCAGGCCGACATTCGCTGCGAAGGTCGCCATCAGGCCGGCGATGGCAAGGCCTGCATGGAAACGGGTCTCGTGCCGGACCATCAGGAGAACCGCGCCGAAGACGAGCGGGATCGCTACAGGCGCTACGACCAGCCAGTCGCCCAGCGTCGCCGGCGCGGTCACCATGGCATTGGAAATGTCTACTGTCTCTGCGGCCATCGGCGTCTCAATATCCCAGTGGCGGCAGCGGCTCGCCCTCGGGCTCAGCCACGCGCATACCGTCCGTGTCGTCGGTGCCCAGTTCCTGATAGGTGCGGAAAGCCAGAACCAGAAGGAAGGCGAAGAAGGAGAAGGAAATCACGATCGCCGTCAGGATCAGGGCCTGCGGCAGCGGATTGGCGGTTATCGTGTCGGGCGTCTGCAGTGCTTCCGGGATGATCGGCGGGACCTCCCGCACCACGCGTCCGACGGTGAAGATGGTCAGGTTGACAGCATTGCCGAAGATCGAGACGCCGAGCAGGATCCGGATGATGTGCTTCGACAGCATCAGATAGATGGCGACGGCGAAGAAGATGCCGACGAAAACGGAAAGAGCCACTTCCATCAGCCATGCTCCCTTTCTTCCAGCGCCAGCGCGATGGAGGTGATCGCACCGACCACGACCAGATAGACGCCGATGTCGAAGAACAGCACGGTCGACAGGTCCACGGGCAGTCCCAGAATGCTGACGGTCGTCCAGAGCCCCGTCAGGAACGGCACTTCAAAGAACAGCGACATCCACCCGGCCAGTGCCGCCAACAGCAGGCCGAAGCCGGAAATCGCCATCGGATGGAAGTAGAGGGCGCGACGCACTGGCGAGACTCCGCAGGCGATGCCGTAGATGGCGAACGCCGAGGCCGCGATCAGCCCGCCGATGAAGCCGCCGCCCGGATCGTTGTGGCCGCGCAGGAGCACGAAGATCGAGAACAGCACCATCAGGCTGGTCAGATAGGGCGCGATGGTCCGGAAGATCAGCGTTCGCATGTCAGCTCTCCTGCCCCGCTTTCGCAGGCTTGGCGCTGCGGATGCGCACCAGCGCCAGGATCGCCAGGCCGGTGATCATCACCACGGCGATCTCGCCCAGCGTGTCCATTCCGCGGAAGTCGACGATGATCACGTTGACGATGTTGCGCCCGTGGGCGATCACCCGCGAATTTGCGGCGAAGAATTCGCTCAGCTCCGCATTGAATGGAACCTGGGTCACGCGCAGCAGCATCAGGCCGAGCGCCGCGCCGCAGGTGCCGGCGACCAGCACGTCGCCGATCTTCTCCGAGGTGGGCCTGTGGTCCGTCGGCGAAAGGCGCAGCCGCGTCATCACAAGGGCCAGGATGACGACCGACAGCGTCTCGACCATGAACTGCGTGAAGGAGAGATCCGGCGCGCCAAGCAGCATGAACAGCAGGGCCACGGCGAAGCCCTGGATCCCAAGCGACACGATCGCCGTCAGCCGGTCGCGGGCATAGATCACCGCGCCCACACCGATCACGCCGATCAGAAGGACGATCCATTCGTAGAACGGCATGGCAGGGAACGCCGGCGCGGCGGGGAACTCGCCGAATGCGATCATCGGGATGAGCAATGCGGCGGCGAGCGCGATGAAGGTTGCCGTCATGTAGTAGTCGAGCCGGCCGCTCTGGATGATGCGGGTGACGCCGAACGACAGCTTCGTCGTCGCCGCCAGCGCCTGGTCGAAGCCCTTGTCCGGCCCCCAGCCGATGGCATTCAGAACACTGGCCATCACGCCGCGCAGGCGGCCGAGCATCCGGAAGGCGGCAACGCCGAAACCGACGGTGACCAGCGAAAGCGCGAGCGGCATTCCTATATGCGGCACGGTCGAGATCGTCACCGTCACCGGCTCCCCGGCGATCGCGCTCGACATCGGGCTGGAAATCAGCCGGTGGCTGACCGTCGAGATCAGCGCCGCGATCAGGCCCAGGCCGCCCAGGACGAGTGGCCCCAGCCACAGGAGAACCGGTCCCTCATGGGCGTGCTTGGGTGTTTCCACCGGCGCGCCAAGGAAAGGTTTCAGCGCCACGGCGAAACCGATGGCGAACATCAGTCCGTTGCCGACGATGGCGACGAGGGTCAGTGCCGCGCTCCAGCCACTCGCAAAGCCCAGGGCCGCGTAGATCTCCTCCTTGGCCAGGAAGCCGAAGAACAGCGGCAGCCCGCCCATCGAGCAGGCCGCGAGAACGGCGGCGGCAAAGGTGACCGGCATCGCGGAGCGCAATCCGCCGAGCCGCGTGACATCGCGGGTGCCGGTTTCATGATCGACCAGCCCGGCGACCATGAACAGCGCGCCCTTGAACAGCGAGTGGGCCACCAGATACAGCGCCGCCGCCTCGACCGCCTTGTGCGAGCCGAAACCGGTCAGCATCACGAGGAGACCGAGCGACGCGACCGTCGTATAGGCCAGCATCAGCTTGAGATCGGTCTGCCGTACCGCGAGGAACGTGCCGACGATCAGCGTCGTGCCACCGAAAACGGGCAGGATCGTCTCCCAGGCCACGGTCTCGCCGAGAACCGGGTTGAGCCGCATGACCAGATAGACGCCGGCCTTCACCATGGTCGCCGAATGGAGATAGGCGGAAACGGGCGTCGGCGCCTCCATCGCGTTGGGCAGCCAGAAATGGAACGGGAACTGCGCCGACTTGGTGAACGCGCCGCCGAGGATCAGGAGAAGCGCGGCCAGATAGAGCGGCGCCTCGCGCAGGGCATCGCCGGTCGCCAGCAGCGCCGAAAGCGAGCTTGCGCCCGTCGCCCCCCAGATCACGAGAAGGCCCGCGAGCAGCGAAAGGCCGCCCATGCCGGTCACGATCAGCGCCTGCAGCGCGGCCCGCCGCGAGCCGCTGCGCGAATGATCGAAGCCGATCAGCAGGAACGACGTGATCGACGTCAGTTCCCAGAACACGAACAGGGTCAGGAAGGAATCGGCGACGACGAGCCCGAGCATCGACCCCATGAACATGAGAATGAAGGAGAAGAAGCGCCCCTGATGCTCATGGCCGTTCAGATACCCGCCCGAATAAAGGACGATCAGCGTGCCGATGCCGGTGATCAGCAGCGCGAAGGTGACCGACAGACCATCGAGGTACCACGAGAAGTCGACATCGAGACTCGGGATCCAGGCATAACCGCCCGCCAGCGCCCGTCCTTCGGAAACGGGATCGAGAAACCCGCTGAAATGCAGAAACATCAAGGCCGGCGCGATCGCCAGCACCCAGGCGGCGTTGTGACGCAGAAGCTTGGTCAGGAAAGGCGCCAAGGCGGCGGCTGCGAATGGCAGCATCAGTGCGAGAAATGTCAGCCACTGGCTGTCAGCCGTCATGGACTCTCCTCAAGAGGTTGAGATGCTTCAGGACATCCTTCGTTTCATACGCGTGACATAGACGTTCACTTTGGGCGGAACAAGGTGCACACGCAACTGTTGCGCGCGGTGAATTGACGCCTTTTCACGAGAGAGTGACGGATGACAGCCGCTGACAAGCCCCGTCGCCGAGCCTACATTAGGCGGCGAAGACCATGGCCAACATACTGATATCCGGAGTCCCGCATGAGCCAGACAGCAGATCCGAAAGTGCACAAGACCGACGAGGAGTGGCGGGCCGCGCTGACCCCCGAGCAGTACCGCATCACCAGGGAGCACGGGACCGAACGCGCCTTCACCGGTCCGAACTGGGACAACAAGGAAGACGGCACCTATCGCTGTGTCTGCTGTGACAGGCCGTTGTTCTCATCGCAGACGAAGTTCGATTCCGGCACGGGCTGGCCGAGTTTCTATGCGCCGCTCGAAGAGGAAGCGGTCAGCGCCCACAAGGACCGCTCCTGGTTCATGAGCCGCACGGAAATCCGCTGCGCAGACTGCGATGCGCATCTGGGGCACGTGTTCCCCGACGGGCCGGCGCCGACGGGGCAGCGCTACTGCATGAACGGCCACGCCCTGCGCTTCGAGAAGGAGTGACCCGTCTCAGTCCGCCGGCGCGATGTACTTGCCGTAGACCCAGCCGGTGACGAAACCGCCGTCGCGCCTCGGGTCGTGCCACACCTCGCACCAGGAATAGCGGACGGCCTGCTTCTGCCGCCATTCCGGCTGCCGCGCGATGTCGAACAGATTGATGCCGCGCGTGCAGCGGCCGGTCATCTGCAGCACGGTGCCGTTGGGATAGGCGGTCTGCTTCTGTGAATGGCTGGCCGGGTATTTTCTCACGTTAAGCGTATCGCCCCACGACACGCCTTCCACCTGCCAGGCGGCAAACACCGTCGCCCGGGCTTCCCCGGCGACGAGCGGCAGCAGGAGCGCGGCAGCGAACAACGGGCTTGTTTTCATCATAATCCTGTCCTCCAACAGCGATATCCGAATGCAATTACCGTTTAACCATTGCCTCCGCCCGCTTGAACGGGACATGAAGGGCCTGTTCATCCAGCGCCTATCCTAAAACCGCTCTGCATGCAGATCATCAGGAAAGAACATCCATGCCGTCGAAAGCCTTCCCCTCAAACATCGCCGCGCCGCTGCCCGAGGCCCGTCCGGTCACCGACACGCGGCACGGCGTCGAGCGCTCGGACGAGTATGCATGGATGCGCGCGGACAACTGGCAGGAAGTGCTGCGGGATCCTTCGGTCCTGGACGGTGCGATCCGCACCCATCTCGAGGCCGAGAATGCCTATCAGGCCGAACTGATGCGCGACACGGAGGCTTTGCAGAAAGACCTGGCCGCCGAGATGCGCAGCCGCATCAAGGAGGACGAGACCTCCGTGCCCTCGCGCGACGGTCCCTATGCCTATGCGGGCGGCTTCCGCACCGGCGGCGAGTATCCCCGCTTTTTCCGTGTTCCCCGTGACGGCGGGGAAGAGGAGTTGCTGCTCGACGGCGACAGGGAGGCCGAGGGCAAGAGCTATTTCCGCCTTGGCGGAGCGGACCACTCGCCCGATCACAGTCAGTTGCTCTGGGGCCATGACGACATGGGCTCGGAGCTTTACACGCTGAGCATCCGTGATCTCGCCACCGGCAGGGATCTCGACGACACCGTCACGGAAACCGGCGGTTCAGGCGAATGGGATGCGAAGGGTCACGGCTTCTTCTACGCCAGGCTCGACGCCAATCACCGCCCCTCGAGCGTGTTCTACCATCCCGTCGGTGCCAATCCGGCGGAAGACCGCCTGATCTATGACGAGACTGATCCCGGCTTCTTCGTCAACGTTTCCGGCAGCCGGCTGCACGACTGGATATACGTGTCGGCGCACGACCACGAAACCTCCGAATGCCATGTCATCCCCGCCGGTGATCCTTCAGCCGCGCCCCGTCTCGTCGCCGCGCGCGAAGCGGGCCTGCAATATGAACTGGAGGAAGGCGGCGACGTCTTCTTCATTCTCACCAACGCCGATGATGCCAAGGATTTCAAGATCGTCAGCGCCCCGGTCGCCGATCCGGCCCGGGCCAACTGGAAGGATGTGGTGCCGCACGAGCCAGGCCGGCTGATCCTCTCGGTCATGGCCTTCGCCCGCTTCCTGGTGCGGCTCGAGCGCAAGGACGGGCTGCCGCGCATCATCGTGCGCGAACGCGCCTCCGGCGACGAGCACATGATCGCCTTCGACGAGGAGGCGTATTCGCTCGGCCTGCACGGATCTTATGAATACGAGACCGACACGCTGCGGTTCTCCTATTCGTCGATGACGACGCCGGAGCAGGTCTTCGACTACGACATGGGCACGCGCGAACGCACGCTGCTCAAGACCCAGGAGGTGCCGTCGGGCCACAATCCGGAAGATTACGTCACCCGCCGCCTGATGGCTCCCGCTCCCGATGGCGCGCTGGTGCCGATCTCGCTGGTGCACCGCCGTGGCCTGGCGCTCGACGGCTCGGCGCCCTGCCTGCTCTATGGCTACGGCGCCTATGGCATGGCCATGCCCGCCTCTTTCAACACCAATTGCCTGTCTCTGGTCGACCGCGGCTTCGTCTACGCCATCGCGCATATCCGCGGCGGCAAGGAAAAGGGCTATGCTTGGTACGAGGATGGAAAGCGGGAGAAGAAGGTCAACAGCTTCACCGATTTCATCGCCTGCGCCCGCCATCTGGTCGCCGAGGGCTATACTAGCCATGACCGCATCGTCGCCGAGGGTGGTTCGGCCGGCGGCATGCTGATGGGCGCGGTGGCCAATCTGGCGCCGGAGGCGTTCGGCGGCATCGTCGCGGCGGTGCCCTTCGTCGATGTGCTCAACACCATGCTCGACGACACGCTGCCGCTGACCCCGCCCGAATGGCCGGAATGGGGCAATCCCATCACCTCGAAGGAGGATTACGACACCATCGCCGCCTATTCGCCCTACGACAACGTCGCCGCGCATCCCTATCCGCCGATCCTGGCGCTCGCCGGACTGACCGACCCGCGCGTGACCTATTGGGAACCGGCGAAATGGGTGGCGCGGCTGCGCGCGCTCGGCGGAAGCGACAATCCCGTCCTGTTCAAGACCAATCTCGATGCGGGCCATGCCGGCGCGTCGGGCCGCTTCTCGCGGCTCGACGAAAAGGCGCTGACCTATGCCTTCGTGCTGAAAGTCACCGGGAAGCGGGATAGCCGTTAGGTCTGGCCGGCACGGATTTCAGATAGGCGGCGATCGCGTCGCGGTCGTCCTTGGAAAGCTCGGCCATGTTCTTCTGAACGGAGACCATGGCCCCGCCGACGGAATCGAAATCCGGCGTGAAGCCGCTTTCCAGATAATAGGCGATGTCGCTGGCTGACCAGGAGTCGAGACCGCCCTCGCCCGGAGTGATGTTGGGCACGACACCATCCCCTTCCGCGGCCACCGCGCCGGCCAGCCACTGGCCGTAGTCCTGACCGCCGGTGAAACTGCGCGGCGTGTGACACTCGCCGCAGTGCCCCGGCCCCTCCACCAGATACTGCCCGCGCTTTACAGGGTCGCTTGCATCGGTAGCGAGCGTGACGACAGGCTCCTCCTGCATGTAGAGCTGCTTCCAAAGGCCGATCCCGCGGCGCAACGTGAACGGAAACGACAGCTGGTGACCAAGTGCTGTGCCTTCGATGGCCGGCAGCGTCTTCATGAAGGCGAACAGGTCGCCGACATCCTGCGTCGTCATGCGCGCATAGGACGGATAGGGAAAGGCCGGATAGTAATGCTCGCCGCGCGGCGATACGCCATGCAGCATGGCGTTGGCGAAGTCCGCATCGCTCCATGCGCCTATGCCGTCCTCCGGATCGGACGAGATGTTGGGGGCGACGAATGTGCCGAATTCAGTCTTCAGTTCGAGACCACCGCCGAGAGCGAGGCGCTCCGCGCCATCGGAGCCCGGCTTCGCATGGCAGGAGGCGCAGCCACCCGCCCAGAAGATCTGCTCGCCACGCGCTGCGTCGGTCGTGTCCGGCAAAGCACCGGCTTCGATCGAGGCCGGCGCACTCAGGGTCCAGAAAACCACGCCGCCGCCCAGGAAGACGGCGAGCGTGGCGACGAGCAGTTTCTTCCGCATGGCGTCGTCTAGTTCTGCTGTACCCGGAAATTCTCGTGGCAGCTGCGGCAGTTGCCGAGCACCGGACCCACAGCGGCCTTGAAGGCGTCCAGATCGGCCGGCCCGTCCCGTCCGGCGGCGGCCACGGCCGCGGACGTATCGGCCATGTACTTGTCGAGCGCCGCCTGGAAGCCGGCCGCATCCTCCCAGATCTTCGGAGACGCGGTGGTGTCGCCTTCCTGCGACCCCTCGGGGAAGAAGCTGCCGAACGTCTTCGCACTCGCGTTCAGCGTCAGAAGCGCCGCCTTCGCGATCGCCGGATTGTAGGCGAGATCGCCCTTCATCATCGCGCCGGCAAGGCCCGCCGATGCGGCATTCGCATCCATCAACGCCTTGCGCGCGGCAACGGGTTCATCGGAGGCCGCAACGGCGGAGACCGACAAGCAGATCGCGGAAACAACGAGTGCAAGCTTCTTCATAGGAATCCTCTCCAGTGATTTCTCCCGACAATACCTGCATCAACAGCACGCGCTGATGAATATTCCTGCGCCCGCGTTCACGGTTTCGTGAGCCGGTACAGGCACAAAAAGGCCCGGGACGAACCCGGGCCTCCGATACAGAACCAGTCTGTCTTTATAGTGAAATCAGGCGATTGCCGCTTCAGGCAGCCTTTTCGTACATCTCCAGGACGTAGTCCCAGTTGATGAGGCTGTCGACGAAGGCTTCCAGGTATTTCGGACGCGCATTGCGGTAGTCGATGTAGTAGGAGTGCTCCCACACGTCCACGCCAAGGATCGGTGCGGCGCCGTGCACGAGCGGGTTCTCGCCGTTCGGCGTCTTCATGATCTCGAGCTTGCCGCCCTTGACCGCGAGCCATGCCCAGCCCGAGCCGAACTGCGTCGTGCCTGCATTGATGAAGTCGGCGCGGAACTTGTCGTAGCCGCCCAGATCGCTGTCGATGGCCTTGGCGAGAGCGCCCGGCAGGCTCTTGCCGCCGCCGCCCTTCTTCATCCACTTCCAGAAGTGCACGTGGTTGTAGTGCTGGGCCGCGTTGTTGAACAGGCCTGCATGCTTGCCGAAGGACTGCTTCACCACTTCCTCGAGCGACAAGCCGTCCATGCCTGCCTCGGCTGCCAGCTTGTTACCGTTGTCGACATAAGCCTTGTGGTGCTTGTCGTGATGGTATTCCAGCGTCTCCTTCGACATGTAGGGCTGCAGCGCCTCATAATCGTAAGGCAGATCAGGCAGTTCAAAAGCCATGGGGTAACTCCCTCGTACAGGTGGTTGAAAATCTACAGAAGGCAGATGGGGTCATGCCCGTGTGGTGACAATAGCCGCGCCGCCCCTTTGTTCCCGGAAAGACCTCACAATCGAGGTTATGAATGGGCCCATTCCCAATAAAGGTCGCGCGCCTTCTTGGCCACAGGTCCACTCTGGAAATCATTCTCCTCGACCCGGTTGACCGGCACGACCTTCGAATGATTTCCGGTGGAGAACACCTCGTCGGCGCCGAGGAAATCGGCAACGGAGAGCGTCTTCTCGACCACCTCCACGCCGGCTTCGCGCAGCAGCCCGATGATGCGGCTGCGTGTGATGCCGGACAGGAACGTTCCGTTCGGCGCCGGTGTGAAAACGACGCCGTCCTTGACCATGAAGATGTTGGAGCTGCCCGTCTCGGCGACATTGCCCAGCATGTCGAGGACCAGCGCGTTGTCGTAGCCGCGATTGCGCGCCTCGAGAATCGCGCGGCCATTGTTGGGATAGAGGCAGCCAGCCTTGGCGTTGGTCGGCGCGGTCTCCAGGCTCGGCCGGCGGAACGGCGAAACGGTGACCGAGAAACCGGACGGCGCGATCATCGGGGCCTCGTAGAGGCACAGGCAGAAGCGGGTCGATTCCGGGTCGGCCGGCACGCCCATGTAGCCGCCGTGCTCGCCCCAGTACATCGGGCGGATGTAGACGGCAGCATTGCCGTCGAACTTCTTCAGTCCGTCCTGCGTCAGGCCGACGATTTCATCCGCCGTCATGGTCGGATTCAGCCCGAGATTGGTCGCCGAGGCATTGATGCGGGCGGCGTGACGGTCGAGGTCCGGCGTCACGCCCTCGAACCAGCGCGCGCCGTCGAAAACGGTCGAGCCGAGCCACATGGCATGACTGCGCGACCCGACGAGCGGAACATTTCCCTCGTGCCAGTCGCCATCAACATAGTTCCACGTCGTCGACTGGACGCTGCTCAACACGGTCATGCTCTGCCTCTTCTTCCCTTCGATGTCCGCATCTGGCCGCGCAGTGGCCGCGCAGTGGCCGCGCAGTGGCCGCGAAACGTTAACGCATTGCTGCCATGCATCGAAATGACTTTGCGCGGTGGCGTCAATCGCTACCGTTCATCTATCGATGAGGCCAGGAGCCGTTCTTGACCGTCGCGCGGGTCTGCGGTCAAGTGCATTGTGGTATGGGGAGTGTTCATGCGACACGCAGCCTATGTATTCGATGCCTATGGCACGCTGTTCGACGTGCATGCGGCGGTGCGCCGGCATGCGGGCGAGATCGGGCCGCAGGGCCAGCTCTTCTCGGAACTCTGGCGCGCCAAACAGCTTGAATATTCCTGGGTCTCGACCCTCATGGGCCATTATGCCGACTTCTGGACGCTGACCGAACGCGGCCTGGATTTCGCCTTCGCGAAGATGCCGGGCGTCGACCGGCGCTTGCGGCAGCCCCTGCTCGACGCGTACTGGCAGCTGGATTGCTACGAGGAAGTGCCGGGTGTCCTGAAAGCGCTGAAAGCCAGCGGCGCCCGCCTCGCCATCCTGTCGAACGGGTCGCCGGCAATGCTCGAATCCGCGATCCGGTCCTCCGCGCTCGACACGGTTCTGGACGATGTCCTCTCCGTCGAAACCGTGCGCCGCTTCAAGACCGACCAATCCGTCTACGAAATGGTCACCAACGCCTGGCGCATCTATCCCGATGCCGTGTCGTTCCAGTCGTCGAATCGCTGGGACATCGCCGGCGCGCGGCGCTTCGGTTTCCACACGGTCTGGCTCAATCGCACCGGCCAGCCGGACGAGTACGAGGACTTTCCGCCCGACCTCATTCTGCCCTCGCTGAGCGGATTGGGTTCCTGATCGTCGCCATAGCGGGAAATGATGCAGTTATAACACAGTTGACCAATAACTTATATGTGGCATCCATTTTCCACCTTTCAGACACGGTTGGCCGGTCTATCAAACGCATGCCGATTAATTCGGTGCCAGGGAGGATCGTTGGGAGTTTTCCCTTCCCGGGAGAGGCCGGGCGCCATCGATCAGCGCACGGATTCACCCACCTGACAACGCTAGAGTAACGAAGAGACCGATGTCCAATTCCCCCAGTGCCGCAAAAGCGATGTCCCGTCGCACGTTTCTTTCCGCAAGCGCGGCGGGTGCCGCGTCGCTGACCCTGTCGGCCTGCGTCAGCTCGGCCGACAACAGGCCGTCCGTGGTCGAAAGCCGCGTGCCAGAGCCGCAGATCACCACCACCTCCAACATGTATGCGGCCGTTACGGATGCCGGCTTCGACATTCCCGAGGTGCCGATCCAGAAGATCAATCCCCGCTACTACCGCCAGGAAGTGGCGGACCCGACGGGCGAGCGCGCAGGAACGATCGTCGTCGATACGGCAAACCATTTCCTCTATCTCGTTCGCGGCAAGGGCCGTGCGCTGCGCTACGGCGTCGGCCTGGGCCGCGCCGGCTTCGAATGGGCCGGCCGCGCCGAGATCAAGTTCAAGCAGCAGTGGCCCCGCTGGTTCCCGCCGTCCGAGATGATCGACCGCCGGCCGGAACTCGAAAAATATCGCGCCGAGTACGACAAGGCCAACGACCAGTGGCTGGGCGGGATGCAGCCGGGCGTGGCAAATCCGCTCGGTGCACGCGCGCTCTACATCTTCCAGGACGGCAAGGACACGCTGTATCGCGTCCACGGATCGCCCGAATGGTGGACCATCGGCAAGTCCGTGTCGTCGGGCTGCGTGCGCATGATCAACCAGGACGTGATCGATCTCTACAACCGCGTGCCGGACGGCTCGCCGATCCTCGTGACCTCCGGCCTGCCCAGCGTCTAAGTCATTGACTGAACATCGGAGCGAAAGCCGGTTTCGGCCGCTCCACCAACAGTCTGGATCGCCGTGTGTCGGAAACGACGCACGGCGATCTTTCACTTGGGGGGTCGGACGGATCGTCTGTCCCTGACAACCGCGGCAGAAAAAATGCGGTCGCTCAGAACCCCTTCTTCAAGCTTCCCAGAATGCCGCGCACCAGGGCACGACCGAGCGAGGAGCCGACCGAGCGCACCACGGATTTCATCGCCGCCTCGGTCACCGTCTGCCGGTTCGATGTGCGGGTTCTGGGCCGTGTCGTTCTGCTTCGGCTCGTCCGGCGCGAAGTGCCATTG
The DNA here is from genome assembly GCF_000300335.1 of Nitratireductor pacificus pht-3B. Taxonomy (GTDB): domain Bacteria; phylum Pseudomonadota; class Alphaproteobacteria; order Rhizobiales; family Rhizobiaceae; genus Nitratireductor; species Nitratireductor pacificus. The sequence goes on from NZ_AMRM01000005.1 coordinate 85,252, forward strand.
TCGCCGAAATCGGGCATCGACCAGCGTGAGCCGCGTTCGCCCTCCTCCTCCTGTTCTTCCCGTTCTTGCGCGGCGGCTTCCGCCTTGGCTTTCTCCTCCGCGCGCTTCTGCAGGATCTCGAAGGCCGACTCGCGGTCGATCTCCTTGTCATACTGGCCGGCGACCGGGCTCTCCTTCAACAGCGCGCCGCGCTCGGCTTCCGTGATCGGGCCGAGCCGCGATGCGGGAGGCCTGATCAGGGTGCGTTGGACCATGGATGGCACGCCCTTCGCCTCGAGGGTCGAGACGAGCGCCTCACCGACACCGAGCTGGGTGATCGCCTCGAAGCAATCGAAATCGGGATTGGGACGGAACGTGTCGGCGGCGGTCTTCACCGCCTTCTGCTCGCGCGGCGTGTAGGCGCGCAGCGCGTGCTGGATGCGGTTGCCGAGCTGGCTCAGCACGGTTTCGGGCACGTCGACGGGATTCTGCGTGACGAAATAGACGCCGACGCCCTTCGAGCGGATCAGGCGCACCACCTGCTCGACCCGGTCCACCAGGATCTTCGGCGCCTCGTCGAACAGCAGATGCGCCTCGTCGAAGAAGAAGACCAGCTTGGGCCGGTCTGGATCGCCGACCTCCGGCAGTTCCTCGAACAGTTCCGACAGAAGCCAGAGCAGGAACGTTGCGTAGAGGCGCGGATTCATCATCAGCTTGTCGGCGGCCAGCACGTTGATCGCGCCGCGGCCGTCGCGCGTCGTGCGCATGATGTCGGCGATGTTGAGCGCCGGCTCTCCGAAGAAGTGCTCGGCCCCCTGCTGTTCCAGCACCAGCAGCGTGCGCTGGATCGCGCCGACGGACTGCTTTGACACATTGCCGTATCGCGCGCCGATCTCGTCGGACCGCTCGGCGACGTGTGTCAGCAGCGCCTGCAGGTCCTTCATGTCAAGCAGCAGCAGCCCTTCCTCGTCGGCGATGCGGAAGGCGATGTTGAGCACGCCTTCCTGCGCCTCGGACAGGTTCATCAGCCGCGACAGCAGAAGCGGCCCCATTTCCGAGATGGTCGTGCGGATCGGGTGCCCTTTCTCACCGAACAGGTCCCAGAAGATGACCGGGAACTCCTGGAACTCGTAGGGATCGAGCTGAATGGTCTCCGCCCGCTTCGCGAGAAAGTCCTTCGCCTCGCCCATCATGGCGATACCGGAAAGGTCGCCCTTCACGTCGGCGCAGAAGACAGGCACGCCGGCGTTCGAGAAGCCCTCGGCGAGCACTTGCAGCGTCACCGTCTTGCCCGTGCCGGTTGCGCCTGTAACGAGGCCATGGCGATTTGCATATTTGAGCAGAAGTTCTTCGGCCTGCTGGTAGCTGTCGTCCGGGCGCCGGCTGGCGCCGAGGAATAGTCTGTCGTCCGCGGTCATCGAAAATCGCCTCGTTCTGTCCATGCCGCGCTGCGGCGCAATGACATCCGGTATAATCAGCCATTGGCAAAGTCTCAACGACGTTCTGCCGCCAGGGGCCGGCGCGTCATTCTTGCAACGCACAACGGCTATTCGGCCAACGGTGCATTGCGACCCGGCATCCAGCGTCATAAACTCGGTTTACTGTTGGATGTTGCTCAGGGCTGCGCATACACGCAATGGGTGTGCATGCGCCTCGAACTCGGCAAGCGGGAGGCATGATGGATCGCTCGATCCTTAAGAAGGTGGAGTTCCCACAGATCGACGAGGAGCGGTGGCGTGCCGTGGTGACCGACAGCCTCAAGGGCGAGGGCGACGCCGATTCCCTTGCCTGGCAGACCGACGACGGCATCTCCATGCAGCCCCTCTATCAGCGCACGCAGGGTGCCAGGCCGCTTTCGCGCGGCCGCGCCGCGCCCGGCTGGACGGCGGTCCAGCGCATCGACGATCCCGATCCCGCCCGCGCCAACCGGCAGGCGCGCGAGGACATCGCCCAGGGCGCCAAGGGCCTGTCGCTTGTGCTGGCCGGCGCGCCGAACGCGTTCGGCTTCGGCCTTCCTGCCACGCCCGAGGCGCTCGCCACGGCCCTGGAAGGCATCTCGCTGCACAACATGCATCTGCGCATGGATTCCAACCCCAGCAGCCGAGCCGCCGTCGACTGGCTGACGCAGCTCTTCACCGAGCGGCGCATCAACCCGGCGCGCATGACCTTATCCTTCGGCATCTCGCCCGCGGCCACCTTCGCCGGAACGGGCGCGTTGCGCATGTCGATCGAAGCGCTCGAAGCGTCGATGCCGCAGTCCTTCGCCGGGTTCTTCGCCATGGATCTGCCCGGCATCCTGCTGGAGGGCGACGGGCGCGTGTTCCACAATGCCGGCGCTTCCGAAGCGCAGGAACTCGGCATTATGCTCGCCTCCGCCGTGTCGCATCTGCGCATGTTCGAGCAGGCCCGCCAACCGCTCGTCTATGCCGCGCCGCATATCGGCTTCTCGCTGTCCGTCGATCAGGACCAGTTCCTGTCGGTCGCCAAGGTCCGTGCCTTGCGACGGCTCTGGGCGCGGGTCCAGGAAACCTGCTCCATCGAGCCGACGCCGGCGACGATCCACGCCGAAACCTCCTACCGGATGATGACGGCCAAGGATCCGGAGACGAACATCCTGAGGACGACCATCGCCGCCTTCGCGGCCGTGGTGGGCGGCGCGGACACGCTGTCCCTCCTGCCGCACACCGTGGTGCATGGCCTGCCCGATGCGACCGCGCGGCGGCTTGCCCGCAACACGCAGCTGATCCTTGCCGGCGAGAGCCATCTTGGCCTGGTGATGGACCCCGCCGCCGGCTCGGGCGGCATCGAGAAACTGACGGGCGCTCTGTGCGAGAAGGCCTGGGAGGAATTTCGCCGCATCGAGAGCGAAGGCGGCGTGCTGCGCAGCCTGATGGGCGGGCATATCCAGGAGCGCGTGCTGGCCATGCGCGAACGGCGGCAGGAGCATGTCAACGAGGGCGAGAAGACGATCATCGGCACGACGCTCTACCCGGCAGATCAGGAACGGCCGGTGACGACGCTCGCCGCGCAATCGCCATCGCTGGCGTTTGAAGCCGCCGTCAAGTGCCGGCCGCTTTTGGCGCAGCGGATTGATGAAGCCGCCGGAGGCAGTGCATGATCCCGGACTTTTCCAGCATCGACTGGTCGGTCCCCGCATCCTCATCCGCCGCCCCCTCCTCCGCTCCGGCGACGACACCGGAGGGCATCGAGATTCGCGCCGCCTATGGCGAGGACGATCTCAGGGGACTGCGTTTCCTCGACACCTATCCGGGGGCCGCGCCGTTCATCCGCGGCCCGTATCCGACCATGTATGTCCGCCAGCCATGGACGATCCGGCAGTATGCGGGCTTCTCCACGGCCGAGGAATCGAACGCCTTCTACCGGCGCAATCTGGCGGCAGGCCAGAAGGGCCTGTCGGTCGCCTTCGATCTCGCCACCCATCGCGGCTATGACAGCGATCATCCGCGCGTCGCCGGCGATGTCGGGATGGCCGGCGTCGCCATCGATTCCATCCTTGACATGCGCCAGCTCTTCGACGGCATCCCGCTCGACAGGATGAGCGTGTCCATGACCATGAACGGCGCGGTCCTGCCGATCATGGCGCTCTACATCGTCGCGGCGGAGGAACAGGGCGTCGCCCACAAGGACCTCGCGGGCACCATTCAGAACGACATTCTGAAGGAGTTCATGGTCCGCAACACCTACATCTACCCGCCCAAGCCGTCGATGCGGATCATTTCGGACATCTTCTCCTACACCGCGGAGCGCATGCCGAAGTTCAACTCCATCTCGATCTCCGGCTACCACATGCAGGAGGCGGGCGCGACGGCCGATCTGGAGCTCGCCTACACCATCGCCGACGGCATCGAATACGCGCGCGCCGGCATCGCCGCAGGCCTCGACATCGACCGCTTCGCACCGCGCCTGTCCTTCTTCTGGGCGATCGGCATGAACTTCTTCATGGAAGTCGCGAAGATGCGTGCCGCGCGCCTGCTCTGGGCTACCCTCATCAAGAAGAACTTTGCGCCGAAGAACGAGCGCTCCCTGTCGCTCAGGACCCATTGCCAGACCTCCGGCTGGTCGCTGACGGCGCAGGATCCCTATAACAACATCGTGCGCACCATGGTGGAGGCAATGGCCGCCACCCAGGGGCACACCCAGTCGCTGCACACCAACGCCTTCGACGAGGCGCTGGCGCTGCCGACCGACCATTCGGCGCGCATCGCCCGCAACACGCAGCTCGTCCTGCAGAAGGAGTCCGGCACCACGCGGCTGATCGACCCGTGGGGCGGTTCGGCCTTCGTCGAGCGGCTGACGCACGACCTCGCCAATCGCGCGCTGACCCATATCGAGGAAGTGGAAAGCCTCGGCGGCATGGCGGCGGCGATCGAGAAGGGCGTGCCGAAACTGCGCGTCGAGGAAGCTGCGGCGCGGACCCAGGCGCGCATCGATTCCGGCGAGCAGGTGCTGGTCGGCGTCAACAGCTACAAGCCCGAGGCGGATATCGAGGTCGATGTCCTCAAGGTCGACAACGCAGAGGTGCGCGCGCGCCAGCTCGCCAAGCTGCAGCAGCTCAAGGGCACGCGCGACGTGGCCGAAACCGAAAGCGCGCTGGCCGCCCTCACCCGTGCCGCCGAGGAGAACGGCAATTTGCTGGAGTTCGCCGTGCGGGCGGCACGCGCGAAAGCGACAGTGGGCGAGATCTCCTCCGCGCTGGAAAAGGTCTTTGGCCGCCATGTCGCAGATATCCGCACCATTTCGGGCGTCTATCGCAAGGAGGTGGGCGAACTCGCTTCGGTCGAGCGCACGCAGGACAAGGTCGAGCGGTTCCGCAAGAAGACCGGCTCCGCTCCCCGCATCCTGGTTGCCAAGATCGGACAGGACGGGCACGATCGCGGACAGAAGGTCATCGCCACCGCCTTCGGCGATCTCGGCTTCGAGGTCACCGTCGGCGCGATGTTCCAGACACCGGAGGAGGTGGCGGCGCTTGCCATCGAGAACGACGTTCACATCATCGGCGCCTCGTCGCTCGCGGCCGGACATCTGACGCTGATCCCCGAGCTCAAGGAAGCGCTCGAAAAGCGCGGTCACGGCGACATCCTGCTCGTCGCCGGCGGCGTCATCCCGCCGGACGATTTCGACGCGGTGCGCAAGGCCGGCGCGGCGGAGATATTCCCCCCCGGCACGGTCATTCCCGAAGCAGCGGAGAAGCTGCTCGACCGGTTGCTCGCGGAGAGCTGAGACGGGATCATCAAGGGAGTTCCAGCACCGCGGGATCATCCCGAGACCGGTTATCTTGCTCTTCGGCGCCGCATGTTATATCTTTTGTTATAACATGTGGAGCAAAGCCATGAACGTCACCATCCGCAAGATCGGCAATTCCGAGGGCGTCATCCTGCCGAAGGAGGTCCTGGAGCGGCATAATCTGCGTGCCGGCGATACGCTCAACCTGCTGGAAGACGGGCAGGAGCTGCGTCTTCGCCCGCCCGCGGACGATCCGGAAGAGTTCGAACGCAAGATGAAGATCGCCCGCGAGCGCATGAAGAAGTATGAAGCTGCGTATCGCGTACTCGCCAAGTGACCGAGTTCCATTCGCGCAGCTTTGTCGAAGCGCTTCACCTTGAGCAATTGCGCTTGCACGGCGGTGCCAGCGGCATCCGGGACGAGGGGGCGCTGGAATCCGCGCTGCACCGCCCGTTGCAGAAGCAAGCCTATGAAGAGCCCGATCTCTGCACGCTTGCGGCCGCGTATCTTTTCGGCATCGTGAAGAACCACCCTTTCGTGGACGGCAACAAGCGGACCGGGCTTGCCGCCGCCGACCTTTTCCTGATCTTCAATGGCCTGAGCATGGAAGCGGAGCAGGAAGAAGTGATCCAGCTTGTTCTGATGGTCGCCGCCGGTGAAATCGACGAGACGGGCGCGGCCGCCTTCTTCCGCGACCATACCGTTGCGCTGTAGGGCGGCATAAAACCTGCTTGATCACCGGAGAACAACGGGAGCTGTGCCAGAATGAACCGCCGCCACCTCCTCAAGGCCAGCGCGGGCTTTGCCGTCCTCGGCCTCGCCATGCCCCGCGCCTTTGCCGCCGGCAGAGCGGGCCTCGGCCTCGCCGCTGCGAGTGCCGTCAACGCGGGGGAGTTCGGCGTCGCGCCGAATGCGGGCAGCGACCAGACAGCGGCGTTGAAGGCGCTTCTGGACCGCGCCAGCGGCGAGGATCTGCCCGTCTTCCTGCCGCCCGGCCACTATGTGGTCGCCGGGCTCGACCTGCCCCGGCGCACCCGGCTTCTCGGCGTCCCGGGCGCCACACGGCTGATCCATGGCGGCAACGCCGCCTTCCTTTCCGGCCGTGACCTCGAGCTTCTCTCCCTTGAGGGCCTCGCCCTCGACGGCGTCCGTGTTCCGCTCGCAGGCGGCGCAAGGGCGCTGCTCGATGTCAGGGGCATCGCCGCGCTCGCCATCGACCGCTGCACCGTCACCGGCAGCGGCGGCAGCGGCATCGCCCTGGAACGCGCCGCCGGCCGCATCGAGCGCACCGGGATCGCGAACGTCGCCGAATACGGCCTCTACACGCTCGACGGGCGCGGCCTCGACATTTCCGGCAACCGGGTCGCCGACTGCGGCAATGGCGGCATCCTCGTGCATCGCAGCGCGCCCGGCGAGGACGGCACATCGGTTTCGGGCAACCGCATTGCCCGCATCCGCGCAGACCGCGGCGGCACTGGGCAGTATGGCAATGGCATCAATGCCTATCGCGCCGACAATGTCCGGGTGAGCGGCAACGAGATCAGCGATTGCGCCTTCTCCGCCATCCGCGGCAACAGCGCCGGCAACATCCGGGTCAGCGCCAACACCTGCCTGCGCTCGGGCGAAACGGCCATCTATGCCGAATTCGCCTTCCAGGGCGCCGTCATTGCCGACAACATCGTCGATGGCGGCGCGCATGGCATCTCCATGGCGAATTTCGACAAGGGCGGGCGCCTGTGCGTGTGCAGCGGCAACCTCATCCGCAACCTGTCGGCGCGCGGCCCCTATCCTTCACCGCTCGCAGGCTTCGGCGTCGGCATCAATGTCGAGGCGGACAGCGCCGTCACCGGCAATGTCATCGAAAATGTGCCCCTGTGCGGCATCCGCATGGGCTGGGGGCCGTTCCTGCGCAATGTCGCGGCGACCGGCAATGTCGTGCGCAAGGCGCCGGTCGGCGTCGTCGTTTCCGTCGTGGAAGGCTCGGGTTCGGCCGTCGTCAGCAACAATATCTTCGAGGATACGCCCGCCGGCGCTATCGTCGGCTATCGCTGGGCCGAAGCGGTCACCGGGGATCTGGCCGTTGCCGGCGGCGAGGCCATTCACCACCTGACCGTCGCAGGGAATCGCACGTCCTGACGGGCGCGCGTGGCGCCTACCCTGCCCTTCTTCAGCGCGGCAATGCCGACAACGCCTCGCTGGGGCGCAGGCCGCCAGCGTCGAAACCCAGCCGCGTGGTGATCGTCGGGCGCGCCATGGCGCGCAATTCCTGCGCCAGGGGATCGCCCTCCCCCAGCACGAGCGCCAAGACGGTGGCCACCATCACCTCCGACGCCCGGTCGGCGCCATCGTCGCATTTCAGCGCGATGCCCAGCCCAAGTTCGGGAATGGCCGCGCAGAAAACACCCTCCGCCCCCGTCTTGGTGAAGACCCGCCCCTTCCCCGCCGCCATCATCCGCGTGTCGGCCCGGCCGGTGCCGGCGACGTAGAAGGGTTCGGTCATGCAGGCGGAGAAGATGCGCCGTGCGGCGCGGCCACGCTCCGGCCCCAGTCCCGCACCCGTCGCGAGCCGGGCGAAGCCCAGCGCCAGGCTGCGCAGCGGCACGGCGTAGGTAGGGATCGAACAACCATCCGTGCCGCAGGAATCCACCGAATGGACCGCGCCCGTCACCACCTCCATCGCCTCGCGCACCGCGTCCTGCGCCGGATGCCCGAGCGCCACATAGCCGCGGTGATCGCGGTCCAGGTGCCTGCAGGTGCAGAGAAATCCAGCATGCTTGCCGGAGCAGTTGTTGTGCGCGGCGGTCGGTTGGTCGATGGCGCGCGCCTGCGCGACCGCGACATCCTGGCGGAACGACCAGTGCGCGCCACATTCCAGGTCGTCGACGGCAAGCCCCGCCTTGTCCAGCATCGCCGCCGCCAGTTGCACATGCTCCGGCTCTCCCGAATGCGACGCGCAGGCGAGCGCGATCTCCCGGTCGCCGAAACCATAGGCATCCGCCGCCCCGCTTTCGACCAGCGGCAGCGCCTGGATGGCCTTCACCGCCGAGCGGGGAAAGACCGGCTGGTCGATGTCGCCCCATCGGGCCATCACCGTGCCGTCCGCGTCCAGCACCGCCGCCGCGCCGCGATGGCGGCTCTCAACCACGGCGCCGCGCAACACTTCCACCAGAACAGGGTTGTTCATGTTTTCACCGTAATTGACTGGATTGTCTTTGAGGATGGGTTCCGGAACCAGATAAACTGATCCTCATGCGAAATTTCAAGCGGGCAATCGTTTTCCTGATCGTGGTTTTCATCCTGCCGTCGGCGGCTTCCGCCGGCTGGTGGGCGCTTCAGGATCGTCCCGGGTCGTGGTGGGATGCTGACTGGTCGGCCAGCGGGGTTCTCCCGGCGGCCATATCGGACGATGAAGCCGCCGTCTATGTCCTTGCCGCGCGCACCGGCGGCATGAAGGGCGCCCTCTCGGTGCATAGCTGGATCGTGACGAAGAAGGCCGGAGCATCCGGCTACGACCGTTACGACAAGGTGGGCTGGGGCCTTCCCGTCCGCCGCAACGCCTACGCCGCGGATGCGCGCTGGTATTCCAACACGCCGTTCATCGTCGCCATGGTCAGGGGCCCGGAGGCGGAACGCCTCATTCCCCGGGTCGAGGCGGCGATCGCCTCCTATCCGTTCTCCAGGCGCGGCGATTACGGTCTCTGGCCCGGGCCGAACTCCAATTCCTTCGCCGCCCATGTGCTGCGCGCCGTGCCGGAGCTGCATGCGGAGCTGCCGCCGACCGCCATCGGGCGTGACTACCGCCCCGGCATCATCGCCTTTGAACATTCGCCGAACTGGTCGGACATCCACCTGTCGCTCGGCGGGCTTGCCGGCTTTGCCGCGGGCCTCAATACCGGCATCGAACTGCACTTCCTCGGGCTGGTCGCGGGCATCGACCTGCTGCGGCCCGCGCTGAAGATACCGGGCTTCGGACGGCTTGAGCTCTGGAGCCCGGCGGACGCGTCGGCCGGATCGGTCTGACGCTGTCCGCGCCTACTTGATCCGCTCGAGGATCGACACGTAATTGGCGACGGCCGCGCCGCCCATGTTGAAGATGCCGCCGAGCCTTGCGCCGGGCACCTGGATGCCGCCGGCCTCGCCGGTCAGTTGCATCGCGGTCAGCGCATGCATGGAAACGCCGGTGGCGCCGATGGGATGCCCCTTCGCCTTCAGCCCGCCCGACGGGTTGACCGGCAGGCGGCCGTCCTTCTCGGTCTGCCCCTCGAGCGCGATGCTGGCTCCCTGCCCGCGCTTGGCCAGTCCCATCGCCTCGTATTCGATCAGCTCGGCGATGGTGAAGCAGTCATGCGTCTCCACGAAGGAGAGGTCGCCCAGCGTCACCCCGGCGCTCTTCAGCGCCCGCTCCCAGGCCTGCTCGCAGCCTTCAAAAAGAAGGATGTCGCGCTTCGACATGGGCAGGAAGTCCTGCACATGCTCATTGGCGCGGAAGGCGACGGCGCGGCGCATGGAGAGCGCGGTCTGCGTGTCGGCAAGGACGATCGCCGCCGCTCCGTCGGAAACCAGCGAACAGTCGGTGCGCTTCAGCGGACCGGCGACATAGGGATTGCGCTCGCTCTCCTGCCGGCAGAAATCATAGCCCAGATCCTTGCGCATCTGCGCATAGGGATTGTCGACGCCGTTCTTGTGGTTCTTGGCGGCGATGCGGGCCAGAGCGTCGGACTGGTCGCCATGTTTCTGGAAATAGGCGGCGGCGATCTTGCCGAAGACGCCGGCGAAGCCGGCGGGAATGTCGCCATCCTCGGGCAGGTAGGACGCCTTCAGGAGGTTTTTGCCGATCTCCGGTCCCGGCGTCGTCGTCATCTGCTCGGCGCCGACGACCAGCACCACGCGCGCCGATCTTGCGGCGATCGCGCGTGTGCCCTGCCGCACCGCCGCCGATCCCGTGGCGCAGGCGTTCTCAACGCGCGTTGCCGGTTTGAAGCGCAGGCGGGCGTCCGCCTGCAGCACCAGGCTGGCGGTGAAATCCTGCGCCGAGAAGCCCGCATTGAAATGACCGAGAACGATCTCGTCGACATCGTCGGGACCGATGCCCGCATGATCGAGCGCTTCGCGCGCCACCTTGACGATCAGCCCTTCCAGCGTCTCTTCAGCGAGCTTGCCGAAACTGGAATGAGCCCATCCGACGATGCATGCGGTCATTGTCTGTCTCCCGGCGCCTGCGGCCCTGCCGACCGCCCTGGGTTGATAGCATGGAAGGGACCATAGAGACGATCACGATATTGTTCAAGCATGAACGAAATGCACAGCGGCAGTGCGGATTCTCGTTCGCCATTTTTCTTGATTGACTCATCAATCAATAATAAAAACATCCCCATGCCCAGGATCGGAATGGAACCCATACGCCGCCGCGCGCTGATCGACGCGGCCATCAGCGCTGTCGGCGAGCGCGGCGCGCTCGACGTCACCATGTCCGACATTGCCGGGCGGGCCGGCGTCTCGACGGCGCTCGCCCATCACTATTTCGGCGGCAAGGACGACCTGCTCTTCGCCACCATGCGCCACGTGCTGGCTGCGCTGGGAGCCGAGGTCCGCCCCGCCATCGCGCCTCTTTCGGGAACCGAGCGCGTGCGGGCGCTGATCCGGGTCAATCTCTCGCCCGAGCAGTTCCGCCCCGAGATCATCGCGGCATGGCTCGCCTTCTATGTCGAGGCGCGGCGCAATGCGGCGCTCGGCCGGCTGTTCCGCATCTATGTGCGGCGGCTGAACAGCGACCTGATGAGCGGCCTCGGCTCTCTCGAAAGGATGGACGCCATCCGCACTGCGCAGGGGATCGCCGCGCTGATCGACGGGCTCTATCTGCGCCGCGCCCTGGGCGAGGGCGTTGCGGACGCGTCCGGCGCCGTCTCTCTGGTCGAGGATTATCTGGACATGGCGCTCGCGCGCGGTGGACGCGATGGCTGAGGCGGATTTCGTCGTCGTCGGGTCCGGCTCTGCCGGCTCGGCCCTCGCCTACCGTCTGTCGGAGGACGGAAAGCACTCCGTCATCGTCATCGAATATGGCGGCAGCGATTTCGGTCCCTTTATCCAGATGCCCGCCGCCCTCTCCTTCCCGATGAACATGGCGCGCTACGACTGGGGTTTTCAGAGCGAGCCGGAACCGCATCTGGGCGGACGGGTCCTTGCAACGCCGCGCGGCAAGGTGGTCGGCGGCTCCTCCTCCATCAACGGCATGGTCTATGTGCGCGGCCATGCCCGCGACTTCGACCACTGGGCCGAACAGGGTGCCGCCGGATGGGGCTATGCGGACGTTCTGCCCTATTTCAAGCGCATGGAAAACGCACCCGAGGGCGAGGCCGGCTGGCGCGGCACTGACGGGCCCCTGCATGTGCGGCGCGGGCCGCGCGACAATCCGCTCTACGCCGCCTTCATCGAGGCGGGCCGCCAGGCCGGTTTCGAACTGACGGCGGACTACAACGGCGAGAAGCAGGAAGGGTTCGGCGCGCTCGAACAGACCATTTATCGCGGCCGGCGCTGGTCTGCGGCCAACGCCTATCTGAAGCCGGCGCTGAAACGGCGGAACGTGAGTCTCGTCAATGGCTTCGCGCGGCGCGTTGTCATGGAGAATCAACGCGCCGTCGGTGTCGAGATCGAAACACGCGGAAAGGTCAGGACCATAAGGGCGCGGCGCGAGGTCGTCATCGCCGCCTCGGCCGTCAATTCGCCAAAACTCCTGATGCTGTCGGGCATTGGCCCGGCCGCGCATCTGCGCCACCATGGCATCGACGTGGTGGCCGACCGGCCCGGCGTCGGCGGCAATCTTCAGGACCATCTGGAACTCTACATCCAGCAGGAATCGATCGAGCCGATCACGCTCTACTCAAAACTCAATCTCTTCTCGAAGGCGCTGATCGGCGCCCAATGGCTGTTCCTCGGCAGCGGGCTCGGCACCTCCAACCATTTCGAGGCGGGCGCGTTCCTGCGTTCCGCCGCCGGGGTCGACTATCCCGACATCCAGTATCACTTCCTTCCGGTCGCCATCCGCTATGACGGCAAGGCCGCTGCCAGGGGCCACGGCTTTCAGGCGCATGTCGGGCCGATGCGCTCCAGATCACGCGGCACGGTGCGCCTTGCCGGCCCCGATCCCCGGACCAGTCCAGAAATCCGTTTCAACTACATGTCGCACCCGGACGACTGGCGCGACTTCCGCCACTGCATCCGCCTCACCCGCGAGATTTTCGCGCAAGCGGCCTTCGATCCCTATCGCGGCCGCGAGATCGCGCCGGGGACCAGCGTACAGTCGGACGAAGCACTCGACGATTTCATCCGGGCGCATGCCGAAAGCGCCTATCACCCCTGCGGCACCTGCCGCATGGGCGCGGCGAACGACCCGGCGAGCGTGGTGGACGAGAAGTGCCGGGTGATCGGCCTCGAGGGCCTCAGGGTCGCCGATTCGTCGATCTTCCCGCGCATCACCAACGGCAACCTCAACGCCCCCTCGATCATGGTCGGCGAGAAGGCCGCCGACCACATTCTGGACAAGACGCCCCTCAGCCCGTCAAATCAGCAGCCCTGGATCAACCCGCGCTGGCGGGAAGCGGACCGGTGATGCGAGACGGGATTGGCTATGGCGCTCGCCCCTCACCCTTACCCTCTCCCCGCAGGCGGGGAGAGGGAGACTTGAACCTAGCGGCCATCTTCCTTCTCCCCGCTTGCGGGGAGAAGGTGCCGGCAGGCGGATGAGGGGCAGGCGCCAACGCCCGTCATCGTCCAACAATGAACACTGAAGCGGAGCAACCATGCGCGCGCAACCCAAGGCATCCCATTACATCAACGGCCGCTACGTCGAGGACGAACGGGGCGCGGCGATCGACGTGCTCTACCCCGCCACCGGCGAACTGATCGCCCGCGTCCATTCGGCGACCGAGAACATCGTGGCGCTGGCCGTCGAGGCGGCGCGCGCCGCGCAGCCAGCCTGGGCGCGCCTTAAACCCGTCGAGCGCGGCCGCATCCTGCGCCGGGCCGCGGACCTGATCCGCGACCGCAACGAGGACCTTGCCCGGCTCGAGACCCTCAACACCGGCAAGGCGCTGCAGGAAACGCTGGTGGCCGACGCCCCATCCGCCGCCGACGCGCTGGAATTTCTCGGCGGTGCGGTGGCCGGCTTCGGCGGCGATCAGGTCGATCTCGGCCAGTCCTTCGGCTATACGCGGCGCGAGGCGCTCGGCGTGTGCGTCGGCATCGGCGCCTGGAACTACCCGATCCAGATCGCCGGCTGGAAGTCGGCCCCGGCGCTCGCCATGGGAAACGCCATGGTCTTCAAGCCCTCGGAACTGACGCCGCTTTCTGCGCTGAAGCTCGCCGAGATTTTTACGGAGGCCGGCCTGCCGGACGGGCTGTTCAACGTCGTCCAGGGGCTCGGCGCGGTCGGCGCGGCGCTGGTCGCGCATCCCTCGGTCGCCAAGGTCTCGCTCACCGGCTCGGTCGACACGGGCAGGAAGGTCCAGGCGCTCGCCGGAGGGCACATGAAGCAGGCGACGATGGAACTCGGCGGCAAGTCGCCGCTGATCGTCTTCAACGACGCGGATGTGGAAAACGCCGTCGGCGGCGCCATGCTCGGCAATTTCTACTCGACGGGGCAGGTCTGTTCGAACGGCACCCGCGTCTTCGTCCAGAAGGGCATTCACGACCGCTTCCTCGACCGCCTGACCGAGCGCACCAAGGCGATTCGCCTTGGCAACCCGCTCGATCCCGAAACCCATCTCGGCCCGCTGATCAGCCGCGCCCAGCACGACCGGGTGATGCACTACATCGAGATCGGCAGGAATGAGGGCGCGACGCTGCATCTGGGCGGCGACGCGCCACGGCTGCAGGGTTTTGAGGACGGGTTCTACGTCTCGCCGACCATCTTCACCGGCGTCCGCGACGACATGCGCATCGCCCGCGAGGAGATTTTCGGACCGGTGATGAGCATTCTGGCTTTCGAGGAAGAGGATGAAGTCGTTACGCGGGCCAACGACACGCCCTTCGGCCTCGCCGCCGGCGTCTTCACGCGCGATCTCGCGCGCGGCCATCGGGTGATCGCGGCGCTGTCGGCAGGCACCTGCTGGATCAACGCCTACAACCTCACGCCGGTCGAGCTTCCCTTCGGCGGCGTCAAGCAATCGGGCATAGGCCGGGAGAACGCGCTTGCCGCGCTTTCCCACTACTCGCAGCTCAAATCCGTCTATGTGGAAATGGGCGACGTCGAAAGCCCCTATTGATGACGGTTTCATCTTGCAGAGAACCGGCGTGGCCGCTATAAGCCCGCGGTCTGGTCACGGAGTGTAGCGCAGCCTGGTAGCGCACCTCGTTCGGGACGAGGGGGTCGCAGGTTCGAATCCTGCCACTCCGACCAGTTTCCTCCCGGCAATTTCCTTCTGCGTTTTGCGTTTTCCCTTTTGGGAAGACGGTTTCATCGATCGCCCAGATCGTCCTTCCCACATCCGAATTGACGCACGGCGATTCGAGGCCGGTCAGCCTATGCCACGACCTCGTGCGGCAGGGTGTGGACCACCCGGTCCCGGCCGGCCTTCTTGGCCTTGTAGAGAAGCGAATCGGCCTCCTTCAGCAGATCGTCCAGCGACTGGGACACACGATGCAAAGACAGGCCGATGCTGACGGTCGTGGTGATTCCTCCCCGGTCGGTGCCACGCGCCACCAGACGGCAGTTCAGCCAGATGCGTTCCGAAACGCGCCGCGCCGTCGGCAGGTCGGCGCCCGGCATGAAAATGGCGAATTCCTCGCCGCCAACGCGCGCTGCGATGTCCGTCTCCCGCACGCTGGCGCGGATCGCCTCGGCGACAAGCACCAGGACGCGGTCTCCCTCGGCATGGCCGAACTGGTCGTTTATCTGCTTGAAGTGATCGATGTCTACGAACAGAACCGCCCCGGCGGATCCGTCCGTACGGTCGATCTCATCCTGTGCCGCCTGCATGAAATCACGGCGGTTGCGCAGGCCGGTCAGGAAGTCGGTGGTCGCCGCCTTGTCCAGTTCCGCCGCCAGGCGCGCAACCGTCGCCGTCTTGCTCAGGAAGACATAGCTCGTCGGATAGGCAACCAGAACGGTAATGATCGCCGTCAGGACAATGTCGAGCGCGAGGCGGTCGGAGAAGAAGATCGCGTAGAAGAACAGCGTCAGAAGATCGGCGGAGGCGACCGCGAAAGCGGTCACGATGAGCGCCTGCGCCCAGAGGCGAAGCTTGTAGAACCGATCAAATAACGCCCGCATCTTGCCCCATCGCCATCGCCTTACCGAGACCCATTCATACTTCCGCTACGTAAAGATGCCGTTACCCGTGCCGATCGGGCCTTGTGGCGGCTGTGGAAGGCTGCCGCGGCTGTCTTTTCGGCCGATGCCCAATCGACCGTTCAGATCACCATCCGTGCATCAGAATGGACGCGCACTATCCAGGGTCAGGACCTAGGCGTTGAAAGCCGGACGCCGATATGTGATTGGGGTTGCTTGTTTTCGACCTCGGCTATCGGCCATACTGCATTATGGGAACCATTACGGGGTTGGTGCTTTGTATCGTTGAGGCCGCTATTGGGCCTGCATCGGTACGGTCCGAGGAGTTGTCCTGATGAGCATGATTGCCGTGGCGTCCCATTTCCTGACAGGTCTGGGTGTTGCCGCGATTGCGTCCTTGTTTTACGGGCTGTTCCTTCAGCTTCCGACCTCGGCGGCATACAGGAAGGTGCTGCTCGCCGCGCTTTTCGCCGCGGCCAGCGTTATCCCCATGTTCCTGTCCGCCACGCCGGCGGTCGCACTCTCCTTCGGCGTCGGAAACGTGTTCGTCGTGCTGGCCATGGCATTTGGCGGATGGTGGGCGGCGATCTGCGCCATTCTCGCCGCGGCCGCCGGCCGGTTCTGGCTCGGCGATGCGAGCGGGCTCCTCGGCGTCGTTCTGTGCGCGATCATCGGCTTCGTTTTTGCCCGGGTGGCGAAAGGCCGGCCGATATCGCTCGGCATGCTGGCCGCCGCCGGCCTGCTCTCCGCGGTCGGATTGATGGCGATCCTTGTCCTGCCCGTCGATTCCGTTCTGGCGGCAGCCCCATCCGTCACGCTTCCCGCCACTCTTGCCGTCGCCGCAAGCGTCGTGATCGTCGGACAGATGCTCGGGCTGCAGCGGAGTCGTTTCCAGTCCCGCGACGGCCGTTCCGCGGAGGCGGCCACCGATCCGTTGACCGGCCTTCTGAACCGGCGTGTCTTCGACAAGCTGGGGCCGGAACTGGCTGAAGCCATGAACTGGGCCGGCCAGCCCTACTCGATGGCGGTCATCGATATCGATGCTTTCGACAATCTTCTCGACAATCACGGGCGTACGGTCGGAGAACTCGCGCTGCGCCATGTCGCGGCGGTCATCCAGGCCAATGTCAGGCAGACGGACATGGTGGCGAGTTTCGGCGGCCAGGCCATTGCGCTGGTGCTTCCCGCCTATGATGCCGAGCGGGCGCTCGGCCTCGCAGAGCGCGTGCAACGGGCGGTCGCCGAGGCGCCCTTCCTGATCGACGGCGTCACCCTTCCGCTCACCATCAGCGTTGGTCTCCACACGCCGCTGCCGCAGAAGGAAGGGTTCTGGACGGCTCTCGGGCAGGCCGATACCGCTTTGAACGACGCGCAGGCAGCGGGCCGCAACCGCCTGAAGGTCGCCGTCTGAAGCCCTGCCCCGGTGGATTTCTTCCGCAGCACGGTTCTTCCCGGTCTCCAGTTTCTCGAACGTGCCGGGATCCCGGCATTTTTGTCTCCGCGAACCGCAAACTGAAATCTGCGGCGGTCTTCGGTTTCCGTCAGCGAAGCCGATCGGGTGCGCAAGACGATTGATTTGTTCTCTTTTTGTTCTTATCATGAGGGATGCAATACACCCTGCCCCTTGCCTCGTTCAATCGGCTTGAGCGCCTTCACCAGCGCCTGCTGGCGGCGTTCGGTCCGCCGCCGGCCTGTCACCGCCTCGATCCCGTGAGCCAGATGATCCTCGCGATCCTCAGCGCCAGAACGCACAGCGAGATCGCCCTGCGCGTCTTTGGCCTGCTGGTTCAGCGTTTCGATGTGGTGCAGCACAAGGGGCGATGGATCGCGCTGGCCACGGCATCGTTCCATGAGATCGACCCGCTGCTCGACGGTATCAACCACGCGGAAAGGAAGGCCGTTGCCCTGCCCAGGGCCTTGCAGGAGATTACCGCTCTGCGCGGCGAGCTGACGCTCGATTTCCTGAAATCCTGGGCGGTCGGACCGGCCCTCGTCTGGCTGGAACGGATTTACGGCGTCGGCCCCAAGACCAGCACCGCCACGCTCAATCTCAGCACGCTCAGGAAACGTGTCCTCGTCGTCGACACGGCGCATTGGCGCGCCGCCCGCTGCCTCGGCCTGTTTTCCGGCCAAACCGGGCTGGAGCGCGCGGTGCGGTCGCTCAACCGTCAGGCGCCGGACCGCTGGGAGGCTGCCGACATGGAGGATCATCATGTCCTGATGCAGCAGCTCGGAAGAGAGTTCTGCGCCAAAGGTCTTTCCGCCGCCTGCCCGTTTCGGGCCGTCTGTGCGGAGGCCGGAGCCGCCGCTTCGCCGGAGCGGCGGGAGCGCCGCCTCGAAGCATGGCTGGCCGCCCCACAGGATATGAGCGTCCTGTCCAGGCACGGGAAGACGGGAGCCGAAACCGCAGAACCGGAAAAATTCTCCGGCATCCACGAACATGACGCGGCAGCCGCGCGCCCGGCATCAGATCGCCATGCGTCCTTTCGGACGCACAAAGGACGATCTGAAACATTGATAGAGCATCGGAACAGCCGAAAACCGGATTCCATTTTTCGGTCCGATGCTCCAGCGCCTGCCCTTCCGACATGATGTGCGTTCTGGATCTGCATCATGAAACACGCCTTTGACATCGAAGCCCTGCGACGACGCATCGCCACCCAGGAGCGCCTGACGCCGGTCAGGCGGCCGGCCGTTCCCCTCGGCCCGGCGGCGCTCGACGCCGCTCTCCCCGCGCATGGCCTTGCAACGGGTGCCCTGCATGAGCTGGTGCCGGCCGCGCATGGCGATTTCGCCGCCGGCATCGGCTTCGGCTTTTGCCTGCTGGCGCGCATTGCCCGCAGCCGGGCCGGCCAGGTCCTCTGGGCGGTGCCGGCACATCTGGAACATCGTGAAGGCGGGCTTTATCCGCCGGGGCTGGCCGCACTCGGCTTCGATCCCGGCCGGCTGATCCAGGTCACGGCGCGCAAGCCGATCGACATCCTATGGGCGCTCGAGGAAGCGCTCGGGCATGCGCCCCTGGCCGCGGTGGTCGGCGTCCTTCCGGAGAAGGCCCGGGACTATGATTTTCCCGCCAGCCGGCGGCTTGCCCTGCGCGCGGCGGCACAGGGCGTCACCGCCCTCATCCTCCGCGAACGGGAGGTTCCGGGCATGTCCACGGCCGCCGAAACGCGCTGGTCAATCGCCTCCCTGCCCAGCCGGCTTGAGGGAATGACGTCCCGGGCTGGAGCGGGGTTCGGGCCAGGAGCGCCGCGCTGGCAGATCAAGCTCACCAAATGCAGGAAAGGAACATCCGGCGGCAGGTCCGATGGCTGGTCTGCTGGCTGGCACGGTGGCCGGCCCGATAACTGGGATGTCGAATGGGATCATGAAACGCTTTCTTTCCGTCTTCCTCCCCCGCTGGCCGATCGAGCGCCGGCATGGGCGTCCGGCATCGACAGTTCCTGGGCAGAAGCCTCGTGACGGGGAAGCCCTGGTGCTCGTCACCACCTCGGACAGCGGTCAACGCATCACCGCCCTCAACCGGGCTGCCGAGCAGCTCGGCTTCCTGCCCGGCATGACGCTGGCCGATGCGCGCGCTATCCACCCGGCCCTGCGCGTGGACCGCGCGGACCTCGCAGGCGATCATCGGGCGCTCATGCGGCTGGCCTTTTGGTGCCAGTGTTTCTCTCCCTTCACCCGGGCCGACGCGCCCGATGGCGTGAGCCTCGACATCACCGGCTGCGCCCATCTGTTCGGCGGTGAGGCGGGCCTTCTCGACATGCTGTCCCGAAAACTCGGCGGTTTCGGCCTGACGGCGAAGCTGGCCATTGCGCCGACCGTCGGCGCGGCCTGGGGACTGGCGCGGCATGCCGCCAGCCCCCGCCTCGTCGTCCCGCGCCAAGACCTGCGTTCCGCCCTCGCGCCGCTGCCCGTCGCCGCCCTTTGCCTGGATGCGGCAAGCCTGCCCGCCCTCGAAAAGCTCGGCCTGAAGCGCATCGACGACCTTCTCGACAAGCCGCGCGCGCCCCTTGTCGCCCGCTTCGGCCCGCTGGTCCTGCGCCGGCTGGACGAGGCGCTTGGCCATGAGGAGGCGAGTTTCGGTCCGCTCAGCCCGCCGGTTCTTCATGCTGTCACATGCCGTTTTGCCGAGCCCATCATCACCCGCGAGGCGATCGAGATCGCCATCGGTCGGCTGACCGCCGACCTGGCGGCCGATCTCGAACGCGCCGCCAGGGGCGTGCGGCGCGTGGAGCTGCGCCTTTTCCGCGTCGATGGCTGGTTCGAAGCGCTGCCGCTTGCCACCAGCACGGCCACACGCGACGCCCCCCACCTCGCCCGTCTGCTTGGCGAGCGGCTCGACCGGATCGAGGACCGTGCCGGCTTCGGCTTCGAGGCGGCGAGCCTGAGCGCCCTTCAGGTGGAAAACCTGACCGGCCGGCAGGAGGATCTGGGCGACGAGGCACTGGTCGGCGCGCGCGGCGACATTGCGCCTCTCCTCGACCGCCTGGTCAACCGCTTCGGCGCACGCCATGTGATGCGGGCAGAGCCTCATGCGAGCTACGTTCCCGAGCGGGCCGCCCGCGCCGTCTCGGTCCTGAAACCCGCGAAATCCCATGACTGGTGCGCCCATGCGCGCATCGTCCAGGACGGCGCGCCCTTTGCCCGGCCGCTGTTCCTGTTGGCCGTTCCCGAGCCGGTCACCACGCTGGCGGGCGTGCCGGACGGTCCGCCGACGCGCTTCGAATGGCGGCGCGTGGCGCATCGCGTGGCCTCTGCAGAGGGGCCGGAGCGCATCGCGCCCGAATGGTGGCTGGCGCCCGTCGGGGCAAGCCGCAGGACACGCGACTATTACCGCGTCGAGGATGAGGCCGGCCGCCGCTTCTGGCTGTTCCGTGAAGGGCTTTACGAGCGCGGCGAAGACACGCCGCGCTGGTTCATCCACGGGGTGTTCGCATGAGAAGCGCCCCGCCCTTCGCCGAACTCGGCGTCACCAGCAATTTCAGCTTCCTGCGCGGCGGATCGCATCCACGCGAACTGGTCGCCGAAGCGGCGCGGCTCGGCCATGCCGCGATCGGGATTGCCGACCGCAACACGCTGGCCGGCGTGGTGCGGGCGCATGTGGAAGCCAGGGAACGGGGCATGCGCCTCGTCGTCGGCACCCGGCTGGTGTTGATGGACCGGTTCGAGGCGCTCTGTTTCCCGACCGACCGCGAAGCCTATGGCCGCCTCGCCCGCTTGCTCACCATCGGCAACCGCCGCGCCGCGAAGGGCGAATGCCATCTGCACTTCGAAGACCTCTCCCTGCTTGGCGACCGCCAGCGCCTTATCGCCATGCCACCCTATGATTTCGGCGCCGGTTTCGAGGAGGGCCTGCGCCGGCTGGCCACGGCATTCCCCGGCGCCGTCTTCCTCGCGCTCACCCCTTACCGACGCGCCAATGATGTTCGGCGCCAGCAGCGGCTTCATGCGCTGTCGCTCGCCTGCGCCACGCCGCTCGTCGCCACCAACGACGTGCTCTATCACACGCCGGCGCGGCGCCCCTTGCAGGATCTCGTCACCTGCATCCGCGAGCATTGCACCATCGATGAGGCCGGTTTCCGCCTGCAGCGCAACGCCGAGCGGCATCTGAAGGCGCCGGAGGAGATGGCCCGGCTGCTCGCCGGCCACGAGGACGCGATCGCCCGGTCGGCGGCCCTGGCCGCCGAATGCCGTTTCTCGCTCGACGAACTGTCCTACGAATATCCCGAGGAATCGGCCGGTGAGAGCGCCACCCCGCAGGAAGAGCTCGTCCGCCTCACCTGGCTCGGCGCGCAGGAGCGCTTCCCCGAGGGTCTGAGCGACAGGACGCGCGCGATGATCCTCCATGAGCTTCAGCTCATCGGCCATCTGAACTACGCCGCCTATTTCCTGACCGTGCATGACATCGTCCGCTTCGCCCGCGCGCAGGAGCCGCCGATCCTGTGCCAGGGACGCGGATCGGCGGCCAATTCCGTCGTCTGTTTCTGCCTCGGCGTCACCTCGGTCAATCCGACCGAGGTCGACCTCCTGTTCGAGCGCTTCATCTCCGCCGAGCGCGGCGAGCCGCCGGACATCGACGTGGATTTCGAGCATGAGCGGCGCGAGGAGGTGATGCAGTATATCTACGGCAAATATGGCCGCCACCGCGCCGGCCTCGCCGCCACCGTCATCTCCTACCGCACCCGCAGCGCCGTGCGCGAGGCGGGCAAGGCGATGGGCCTGTCGCCCGATGTCGTCGCCGCCATGACCGGCCTCGTCTGGGGCCATTCGGAGAAGACGCCGGCTGGCGACCGCATCCGCGAGGCGGGTCTCGACCCCGGCGACCCGCGCCTGCGCCAGACCCTCGTGCTCGTCAGCCAGCTGATCGGTTTCCCCCGCCACCTGTCGCAGCATGTGGGCGGCTTCGTCATGACGCGCGGTCCCCTCGACGAGATGGTCCCCATCGCCAACGCGGCCATGGAGGATCGCACCATCGTGGAATGGGACAAGGACGATCTCGACGCGCTGAAAATCCTCAAAGTCGATGTGCTCGCGCTCGGCATGCTCACCTGCCTGCGCAAGAGTTTTGATCTCCTGCGCGACCATTACGGCGAAGAGCGCACGCTCGCCACCGTGCCGCGTAACGACGAGCCGACCTATGCGATGATCCAGAGGGCCGATACGATCGGCGTCTTCCAGATCGAGAGCCGGGCGCAGATGTCGATGCTGCCGCGCCTCAGGCCGAAGAATTTCTACGACCTCGTCATCGAGATCGCCATCGTCCGTCCGGGTCCCATCCAGGGCGACATGGTGCATCCCTATCTGCGCCGGCGCAACAAGGAGGAGGATGTCGATTACCCGTCGGAGGAACTCAGGGCCGTCCTGCAAAAGACCCTCGGCGTCCCGCTGTTCCAGGAGCAGGCCATGAAGATCGCCATCGTCGGCGCCGGCTTCTCGCCCGACAAGGCCGACCGGCTGCGCCGCGCCATGGCCACCTTCCGCCGCAATGGCGACATCGACCAGTTCCGCGACGATTTCATCGGCGGAATGCTCGCCAAGGGTTACGCGCCCGACTTCGCCGAGCGCTGCTTCAACCAGATGAAGGGTTTTAGCGATTACGGCTTTCCCGAAAGCCATTCGGCCAGCTTCGCGCTGCTTGCCTATGCCTCCTCCTGGCTCAAATGCCACTATCCGGATGTTTTCGCCTGCGCGCTCCTGAACTCGCAGCCGATGGGCTTCTATTCCGCCTCCTCCATCGTCCGCGACTTCCGCGACCATGGCGGCGAGACGCGGCCGGTCGACGTCAATCACAGCGGCTGGGACCACGCGCTCGAGCCGGCCTCGAAGCCCGGCGCCATCCGCCATGCGCTGCGGCTCGGCCTGCGCCAGGTGGACGGCATCCGCGAGGCGGCGGCACTGAAGATCGTGGATGCGCGCGGCGCGGGCTTCGCCAATGTGCGCGACCTCTATTTCCGCTCGGGCATCGACATGTTCTCCCTGCGCCGGCTGGCGGAGAGCGACGCCTTCCGCTCCATCGGCCTCGACCGACGCGCCGCCCTCTGGGAGGTGCGCGGCCTGAGCGGCCATCAGGGCGTACGCGCGGCCGCCGAGGAACTGCCTCTCTTCGCCAGCGCCCGCAGCGCAGCCGCCACGCCCCTCCAGGCCGAGGAGAGCGTCGCCCTTCCCGCGCTCCTGCCCGGCGAGCATGTGGTCGAGGACTACGGCACGCTCGGCCTGTCGCTGAAGGCGCATCCCGTTTCCTTTCTGCGCCCGCAACTCAGGAAACGCCGCGTCCTGGAAACCCGCATGCTCGCCGACACGCCGGCGGGCCGCTTCGTGCGCGTCTCAGGCCTCGTCCTGGTGCGCCAGCGGCCCGGCACGGCAAGCGGCGTCATTTTCATGACGCTGGAAGATGAGACCGGTATCGCCAACGCCATTATCTGGCCGCGTGTCTTCGAGCGCTTTCGCCGTGTCGTCTTCGGCGCGCGCATGGTGATGGTCGAGGGCATCCTGCAGAAGGAGAAGGAGGTCATCCACGTGGTTGCGCGCAAGCTGACCGACACGACGCCGGAACTGATGGCCGCCATGGCCGATCCGGCCGCGCAGGCCGGAGCGGAGGAAAAACACCCGACCGCGCAGAATCTCTGGCGTCACCCGCGCGACGTGCGTGTGCTCCCGAAGGGACGCAACTTCCATTGAGCCACCTCTTCGCCGTTGCCAACCACGCCGCGTCCCGCTACTGCCTAAGCCCAGGAAAACGGGAGGCGTTTCATGATCCTTTGCTGCGGCGAAGCCCTGATCGACATGCTGCCGCGACAATCGGCTTCCGGAGAGCCGCTGTTCGCCCCGCATGCGGGCGGCTCCGTGTTCAACAGCGCCATCGCCATCGGCCGGCTCGGCGTGGATTGCGGCTTCTTCTCAGGCCTGTCGGACGATCTCTTCGGCACGATGCTGCGCGGCAGGCTGGAGGAAAGCCGGGTAGACCTCTCGCTGGCGCGCTTCTCCAGCCGCCCCACGACGCTAGCCTTCGTCACGCTTACTGATGGCCATGCCGAATACAGTTTCTACGATGAGAACACCGCCGGCCGCATGATCGCGCCGGCCGATCTGCCGGCCCTCGGGCCGGATGTGCGGGCGCTCCTCTTCGGCGGCATCAGCCTGGTCTCGGAGCCGTGCGGGTCCGCCTATGAGGCACTGATGGCGCGTGAAAGTGCTGCGCGCGTGACCATGCTCGACCCGAACATTCGCCCGGCCTTCATCACCGATGCAGCGGCGCACCGGGCGCGCATGCAGCGCGTGATCGAAATGGCCGACATCGTAAAAATATCCGCCGACGATCTCGCCTGGTTCGGCGAGGAAGGCGATGTGGACGCCATCGCCCGACGCTGGCTTGCGGGCGGCCCCAGCCTCGTCATCCTGACCGATGGCGGCAAGGGCGCGACCGCCTACGCGAACGGTAAAAAAATGTTCGTCGCTGCCAGCCCGGTCACGGTTGTCGACACGGTGGGCGCGGGCGACACGTTCAACGGCGCGCTTCTGGCGGCGCTCGACATGGCCGGGCTCCTGGCGAAGGACAAGATCGCGGCGCTCGACGAGGATCAGATTTCAGCGGCTCTCGCCCTTGCCGCAGGCGCCGCGGCGGTCACCGTCTCGCGGGCCGGCGCCAATCCGCCTTGGCGCGCGGAGCTGGGAGCCTGGTGCTAGAGGCCGTCTGAAGCCGACGCACCCTCGGCCACGAAGGACGGGCTGACGAAGGCTTCCAGCCCCTCGCCTTCCTTCGGACCATAGGTCAGCGGCGCGCCATCCAGGGTCCGCGCCATGCCGCCGGCGGCGCGCAGCACCGCATCGCCCGCAGCCGTGTCCCACTGCATGGTGCGCCCGAAGCGCGGATAAAGGTCCGCATCGCCCCGCGCGATCATGCAGAACTTCAAGGACGAGCCGATCGCCACCGTCTCGGCTCCGGGATGGCGCGCGATGAAGGCGCGCGTCTCGTCGGTGCAGTGCGAGCGGCTCGCAAGGATCGCCGGCGGCGTGCGCATGGCGCGCGCGCGGATGTCCCGCCGCGCGACCACCCTCCCCCTGTCCACCGCCGCCTCGCAAGCGAAGCCCGGCCGCGCGGCGTAAAGAAGGTCGCGTGCGGGGGCGTAGACCACGCCCAGCGCGGGTTCGCCGGCGCGGATGAGGCCGATATTGACGGTAAAATCGGGCCGCCGCTCGATGAACTCGCGCGTCCCGTCAAGGGGATCGACGAGGAGAAAATGCCCGTCGCCACAGGCCGGGATCACCCCGCCGGATGCCTCTTCCTCGGAAACGCAGGGCGTGCCGAGGCCGGCCGCCGCCAGCCCGTCGAGAATGACCCGCTCGGCGGCGCGGTCCGCGACGGTGACGGGCGAGGCGTCGGGTTTGGTCTCGACTGCGAAGCCCGCCGCGTAATGGCCCATGATGGCGCTGCCGGCGGCAAGCGCCAGTTCCTCGAACAGCGCCAGAAGCGCCGCATCATCCCTCACCATGCCCATGGGCCGCAATCTCTCCCGCAGCGCGGGTTTCAGCAATAGCCGCGTTCCTTGAGCCAGGCTTCCACATCGTCCACCAGCTCCTCCGGCGCGCGGCCGACGGTCGGGATGTGGATATCAGCCCTTTCCGGCGGCTCATAGGGGGAATCGACACCGGTGAAGTTTTGGATCTCACCCTTCAGTGCCTTGGCGTACAGACCCTTCGGGTCGCGCCGGGCGCATTCGTCGAACGGCGTATCGACGAAGATTTCGACGAACGCGCCGTCATTGATCAGCTCGCGCGCCATGCGCCGCTCGGCGCGGAACGGCGAGATGAAGGAGACGAGCACGATCAGCCCGGCATCGGCCATCAGCTTCGCCGTCTCCGCGACCCGGCGGATGTTCTCCACCCGGTCCTCATCCGAGAAGCCCAGATCCCGGTTGAGACCGTGGCGCACATTGTCGCCGTCGAGCACATAGGTGTGACGACCCGCGGCGTGCAGCTTCTTCTCCAGCAGGCTGGCGATGGTCGACTTGCCCGAGCCGGACAGGCCCGTGAACCACAGCACGGCCGGCTTCTGGTGCTTGATCGCGGCGCGCGACTGGGGCGTGACGTCCAGCGCTTGCCAATGAATGTTGGCCGCCCGGCGCAGCGGGCGCAGGATCATGCCCGCGCCGACCGTCGCGTTGGTCAGCCGGTCGATCAGGATGAAGGCGCCCGTCGCCCGGTTGTCGGCGAAGGCATCGAAGGCGATCGGCGCCTGCAGCGAGAAATGACAGTGACCGACCTCGTTCAGCTCGAGGCTCGTCGCCGCTTCCTGCGCGAAATTGTTGATGTTGCGCCGGTGCTTCAGCTGGCTGACCGTGGCGCTCACCTCGTCGGTCTCGGTGCGCAGGATATAGGCCCGGCCGGGAAGCAGCGGCTTGTCGTCGAACCAGACCAGATTGGCGGAAAACTGGTCGGCCACATGCGGGCGCGCCTCGGGACCGACGAGCATGTTGCCGCGCGACAGTTCCACCTCGTCCTCGAGGACGACGGTGACGGCCTGCCCCTCGACGGCTTCGGCGAGGTCGCCGCCATGCGCCACCAGACGCTTGACGCGCGAGCGCCGCCCGGACTTGGCGATGGTCACTTCATCGCCAAGTGCCACGCGCCCGGAGGCGACGGTGCCGGAAAAGCCGCGGAAATCGAGGTCGGGGCGCGAGACATACTGAACCGGAAAGCGGAACGGCCGGTCCTCGACCCGCGCATCCACATCGACGGTTTCCAGATGGGCGATCAGCGACGGGCCGTCATACCAGGGCGTGTTCGGCGACGGGTCGATGATGTTGTCGCCATGGCGTGCCGAGATCGGAACCGGCTGGATCGTGTCAAAGCCGAGATCGGCGGCGAAATCGCGATACTCCCCGGCGATGCGCTCGAACACGCTCCGGTCAAACTCCACCAGGTCGATCTTGTTGACCGCCAGCACGATGTGCCGGATCCCGAGCAGGGATGCGATCATCGAATGACGGCGCGTCTGCGGCAGAATGCCCTGGCGCGCATCGACGAGCACGATGGCGAGATCGGCCGTCGAGGCGCCGGTCGCCATGTTGCGCGTATACTGTTCGTGGCCCGGCGTGTCGGCGACGATGAACTTGCGCTTCGGCGTGGCAAAGAAGCGGTAGGCGACGTCGATGGTGATGCCCTGCTCGCGCTCGGCTTCCAGCCCGTCGACCAGCAGAGCGAAGTCGATCCCGTCGCCGGCCGTCCCGTGCTTCCTCGAATCGCGTTCGAGCGTTGCCAGCTGGTCCTCGAAGATCAGCTTCGTGTCGTAGAGAAGCCGCCCGATCAGCGTCGACTTGCCATCGTCGACCGATCCGCAGGTGAGAAAACGCAGGAGACCCTTGTTCTCCTGCCCCGCCACATAGTCACGGATGTCGACCACATTGTCTTCGCGCCGCAGCGCGTTGTTGGCTGTGAGCATGATCAGAAATATCCCTCACGCTTTTTCTTTTCCATCGAGCCCGCCTCGTCGCGGTCGATCAGGCGGCCCTGGCGCTCGGAGGTGCGCGCCGTCAGCATCTCGCCGACGATCTCCTCCAGCGTGGTGGCCGCCGAGGGAATGGCGCCGGTCAGCGGATAGCAGCCGAGCGTGCGGAAGCGCACCATCCGCTCCTCGACCTTCTCGCCGGGCTGCAGGCGCATGCGCTCGTCATCGACCATGATCGTCATGCCGCCGCGATCGACCACGGGCCGCTTCTTGGCGAAGTAGAGCGGGACGATGGGGATCTCTTCCTGCAGGATGTACTGCCAGATGTCCTGCTCGGTCCAGTTGGACAGGGGAAAGACGCGGATCGATTCGCCCGGTGCGACGCGGGTGTTGTAGATCTTCCACATCTCCGGGCGCTGGTTCTTCGGATCCCAGCCATGGCCGGCGGAGCGGAAGGAGAAGATGCGCTCCTTGGCGCGCGCCTTTTCCTCATCGCGCCGCGCGCCGCCGAAAGCGGCGTCAAAACCGTATTTGTCGAGCGCCTGGCGCAGCGCCAGCGTCTTCATCACATGGGTATGGGTATTGGACCCGTGATCGAACGGATTGATGCCGTCGCGCACGCCCTCCTCGTTGATGTGAACCAGAAGATCGAAGCCCAGATGCTCCGCCATCCGGTCGCGAAACGCGATCATCTCGCGAAACTTCCAGGTGGTGTCCACATGCAGGAAGGGGAAAGGCGGCTTGGCGGGATAGAACGCCTTCATCGCCAGATGCATCAGGACGGAGGAATCCTTGCCGATGGAATAGAGCATCACCGGATTGGAGAAGGTCGCGGCAACCTCGCGAAAGATGTGGATCGCCTCGGCTTCCAGCCTGTCGAGATGGGTAAGGGCAAGCGGCATGTCTTCGCCTTCGCAAATGGCTTGGGTTCGGCCGGCATGGGCACTGCCGGATCCTGACAGTGAGGTACCATGCGCCTTTCAGGGCTCTCAAGGCGCAGGCGCCCAAGCCGGCCCGGGTTTGCGAGGCGGTTTTTGCGTTGTTTCCGGCAATGGGGAAAAGGCATTTCAGAACAGCAAAAAGGCCCGTTTTCACGGGCCTTTTTGCTGTTTCATTCCAAGTTGCGCGACGCTCAGGCAGCGACTGCTGCCCGGATCGTCTCGATGATGCGATCCTGGTCCGCAGTGCTCAGATAGGGGTGCATCGGCAGGCACAGGATACGCTGCGACAGCTCCTCGGAAACGGCCAGGCCGCCCGGCGCGCGGCCATACATCTCATAGGCCTTCTGCAGGTGCAGTGCCTTCTCGTAGTAGACGACCGAGGGAATGCCCTCCGCGGAAAGGCGCTGGCGCACCGCATCGCGCTTGTCCGTCTCGATGGCGTACTGGGCCCAGGCCGAGCGGTAGCCATCGGGAATGCGCGCCACCTTGACCACGTCGCCCAGGCCCTCGGCATAGCGCGCGGCCACCTTCTGGCGCGCGTCCATCTCGTCGGGGAGGATGGCGAGCTTCTCGATCAGGATCGCAGCCTGGATCGTGTCGAGCCGCGAGTTGAGGCCGACGCGCACATTGTCGTACTGGCTGGCGCCCTTTCCGTGGAAGGCGATCGAACGCAGAACCTCGGCCAGTTCGTCGTCATCGGTGAACACCGCACCGCCATCGCCGTAGCAGCCGAGCGGCTTGGCGGGATAAAAGCTCGTCGAGCCGACATGGCCGAACGCGCCGCAGCGCTTGTTGCCGAGCGTGCCGCCGATGGACTGGGCGGCATCCTCGATCACCCGCAGCCCCTCGCGCGCCGCGATGGCGTCGATGGCCGGATAATCGGCAGCCAGGCCGAACAGATCGACGGGGATGATCGCCTTCGGCGTCAGGCGTCCCTCGGCCTTCACCTGCTCTATCGCCGCTTCGAGGCTCTTCACATCGACATTGTAGGTGTCGGGATCGATCTCGACGAAGACCGGCTCCGCGCCGGCCAGCACAACCACCTCGGCGGTGGCGGCAAAGGTGAAGCTCGGGCAGAACACCGCGTCGCCGGGGCCGATGCCATAGGCCATCAGCGGCATCAGCAGCGCGTCGGTGCCGTTGGCGCAGGCGATCGCATGCTTGGTGCCGACATATGCGGCGATCTGCTGTTCGAAAGCCGCGACCTCCGGTCCCAGAATGTAGCGCCCTTCGGCGATCACCTTGTCGATTGCAGTGGCGAGCTTGTCCTTGATACGCTCACGCTGAGCGCCGAGATCGATGAATTGCATTGTTTGCCCAATCAGATGCGGGGGATGATTCCGCGAAAACCCCGCCCGTTGAATAGGGATGCACGCGGCGTTGCGCAACACGCCGCGCCGTTCAAACTGTCACTTTTGCTGTTACACGAGGTGAATGGGAATGATGCAACGAATCTGTATCGGTGCCGTTGCGGCGGTGGTCATGCAAGACTGCCTCATCCCGTCACGAACGCCGAGCGAACCATCCGGCATCTAACAAAAAGTCAACCAATCGCTGTAATGGTCAGGCAACAGCAGCCTTGTTCGGCCTCGGCGGCACAATCCAACACGGAACCACATCATGGGCGCCCCCTTCAAAGCGTATGACGTTCGCGGCCGCATCCCGGCTGAAATCAATGTTCCCTTCGCCTACCGCTTCTCGCAGGCTCTGCGGCAAAGTCTTTCGCCGAAGGCCGTGGTTGTCGGCCACGACATGCGCAGCGACAGCCCGGCCCTCGCCCAGGCCCTGACGCAGGGATTGCTCGACAGCGGCGTCGACGTCCTGCCGGTTGGGCGCTGCGGCACGGAGGAAGTCTATTTCCACACCGCCGCCAGCGGCGCGGATGCCGGCCTGATGGTGACGGCTAGCCACAACCCGATGGACTATAACGGCATCAAGATGGTGCTTAAGGGCGCGGCGGCGGCAACGCCCGAGAACGCCTTCAATCCGATCGAGACGATCATGCGTTCCGACGCCGTCTTGGCCACGGCCGCGACCTATGACGAGCGCGGAAGCCTGCAGCCCGTCTGCGACCGCGGCGCCTATATCGAGCGGCTGCTGAACGAGGTGGCGGGCCAGGCGCTGAAGCCGATGAAGATCGTCTGCCATGCCGGCAATGGCTGTGCCGGCCCGATCATCGACCTCTTGGAAGAGCACCTGCCCTTCACCTTCATCAAGATCGACCACGAGCCGGACCCGGCGCTGCCGAACGGCATTCCCAATCCGCTGCTCCCGGAAAAGCGCGCCAGAGCAAGCCAGGCCGTCATCGAGCACGGCGCGGACCTCGCCATCGCGTGGGACGGCGATTTCGACCGCTGTTTCCTCTACGACCACAAGGGCCGCTTCGTCGAAGGCTATTATCTGGTCGGCATGATCGCCCAGAGCCTGCTCGGCAAGGATCCGGGCGGCACCATCCTCTACGATCCGCGCCTGACCTGGAACACGATCGAGGTGGTCGAACAGGCCGGCGGCGTGGCCAAGCCGTGCCGGACGGGGCATGCCTATTTCAAGAAGATGATGCGCGAGGAGAACGCCGTCTATGGGGGCGAGATGAGCGCGCACCATTATTTCCGCGATTTCTCCTATTGCGATTCGGGCATGCTGGCCTGGCTGGACGTCGTCGCGGAACTGTCGAAGAGCGGAACGACGCTCGCCGAGCGGCTGGAGGAGCGCATCGCCGCCTATCCCTGTTCCGGCGAGATCAATTTCACCGTCGATGATGCGAAGGCAGCGCAGGCCCGGGTTTCGGACCATTTCATGCCGAAGAACCCCGAGCTTGAGACCATTGACGGTCTCGGCATGGTCTTCGACGACTGGCGCTTCAACCTGCGCGCCTCCAACACCGAGCCGCTGCTGCGCCTCAACGTGGAAACGCGCGGCGATGAGGCGCTGCTTGCGGCGAAGGTCGCGGAACTGCGCGGGCTGATCGAGAAAGAGGCTTAAGGACGGCACGGACAGACCTGCCGGAAGGCAGGGCTGGCTGGGGCGGCAGGATTCGAACCTGCGAATGACGGTACCAAAAACCGTTGCCTTACCGCTTGGCGACGCCCCAAAAGCCGGGCGTGCGGTGGATAGCAGAAGCCCGCGCCTGCGACAAGCGCGGGTTTCGACGTGTTTGTGGAGGACGGCAGCCTCAGGCGACCCACCATCCCCAGAAGCGCGTCACCGTCTGCGGCACATAGCCGTCGAAGGAGCCGAAGAGCTGCCGCAGTTCGACCGTATCGCCGGTTGCGAGCAGTGCCATCGCCTGGAGATGAAGCACAGTCTCCGACCCATCCGTGGCGATCACCGAAAGCGACGGCATCACCAGCGGCGCCGTCAGGTCGAGCGACCCGTTGCGCACCAGCTTCGCCTTGGCAGCGGAGGGCACGTTGGCGCCGTTCTGCTTCCAGCCGATGGCAGCGCCGAAGCCGTAGAGACCCGCGGCGGGCGCGGTGAACCGGTTCGTCCCTGCATCGAAGACGCCCTGGTCGTTGTAATCCGCGCTGTTCACGGCCACCTTGGTCCAGCTGTCCGCCGCGACATACTGGTCGTAGTTCAGATGGGCGACGAATTTCGGGTTCGACGGCAACGCGATCCGCCCGCTGCCGGCCTCGGCGCGGATGGCGTCGTGAAAGACCGATCCGTCGGACGAAACCGAGAGGCGCCAGTTGTCGGAGCCGAACAGCCCCATCAGCGCCTTCGTGACGAAGCCGCTCTGCATCAGAATCCCGACATCGCCGGCCGCATTCTCCTTGTTCATCGTGTGGAACAGATCCCCGTTGCCGCCCTCGGCGGTGTAGAGCGCCGTCCACAGCGCCTTGTTGACCCTGGCGGAGAACGGGTTTGCCGCATCGGCGGCGGTCCCGATGCCCAGAAGCGCTGCGTTCTGGATCTGCGCCCCGCTTGCGGGAATCCCTCCCACGACCTGCCAGGACGAGCCGTCGAAAGCGATCAGTTTCCCTTCGTCCTCTACCCAGGCGCGCCATCCGGGTTGCGGCGTGAGCTTCTGCCAGACGCCGTCGGCATGGTGGGCGACGGCACCGTCCCATCCCATCCATGCGCCGCTGCCGCCGGGCGACACCAGATACCGGTCGCCCTCCGCCGGCGCGGTGGGCGGATCCGGCAGGTCCCGGTCGATCACGGACAACTGCACCAGCCCGTCGAGAAGCCTGAGCGCCTCGTTGTGGGTGACGTGCTTCTGCGCCTGCGACGGCATGATGTAGGGTAGGTCGAGCTTTGCGGTCTGGTCCATGTCGCGCTGTTCCCTGCTTTCCTCGAGGTCAGCATAGGTCCGGTTCGGCAGGTGGGGACCGGGCGGCCGGCGGCGTACAAGCCTTTCCACGGCCGGAACCCCGAGGAATCCCAAAAAGGGCGGAGCGGCCAAGCCTTTGCGGCGGACCTGGCGCGTTCGGCGGGGAGAAAAAACCGTCCGGTGGTATCGCCCTATCCCCATTTGCAGTGGTAAGCCGCACCATGGAGCGCTTGCCTACACCCCATATCAACACTTCAAATCCATGATTGGGGTCATGCAACCGGCACCGAGGAGGCCCGGGCGGGATTTCGGCTTGTGGCAACGCCATGTGAACCAGCATAATTCGGACACCCGAGGGTGCTTTGAACGATCGCGTTTTGAGAAGGATATTTCATGTTGTTGCCGGTAATCATGGCGGGCGGATCGGGAACACGGCTATGGCCGGTTTCGCGCGAACATTATCCCAAGCAGTTCTGCAGCCTTCTGGGCGACGATACGATGCTCCAGCAGACGGTGCGCCGGCTTTCCGGGCTCCAGTCCTCCGCGCCACTGCTCGTGTGCAACGAGGAGCACCGCTTCCTGGCGGCGGAGCAGTTGCGCCTCGACGGGATCGAGAATTCGCCGATCCTTCTCGAGCCCGCCGGCCGCAACACGGCGCCCGCAATCGCCCTCGCCGCGCTGCACGCCACCCGCAACGGGGGTGACCCTCTGCTGCTGGTCATGCCCGCCGACCATCTGCTGCAGGACATTCCCGCGTTTCACGCTGCCCTGAAAAAGGCCGAGACGCTGGCCGCGGACGGCCGCCTCGTCACGTTCGGCATTGTCCCGGACGCGCCCGAGACCGGCTTCGGCTACATCCGCCGCGGCGCGGCTATCGGCGAGGAAGGGTTTGCCGTGGCGGGCTTCCAGGAGAAGCCCGATCTCGAGACCGCCGGATCCTACCTGAAGGATGGAGGCTACTACTGGAACAGCGGGATGTTCCTTTTCCGTGCGGGCATCTATCTGGCGGCGCTACGGCAGTACGCCCCGGCGATCCTCGATGCCTGCGAGACCGCCATGGCGGGGGCGCAGTCCGACGCCCAGTTCGTTCGCCCGGAGCGCGCGGCATTCGAGGCCTGCCCGGAGGATTCGATCGACTACGCGGTCATGGAGAAGACCGACCGGGCGGCGGTCGTTCCACTGGATGCCGGCTGGAACGACATCGGCTCCTGGTCCGCGATCTGGGATGCCATGGGCAAGGACGCCGACGGCAATGCGCTGAGCGGCGACGTGTTGCAGGTCGCTTCACGGAACTCCATCGTCTCGGCCGACAAGCGGCTGGTCGCTGTGGTCGGCATCGAGGACCTGGTGGTGATCGACACCGCCGACGCGCTGCTGGTCGCCCGCAAGGACGCGGTCCAGCACGTCAAGAAGATCGTCGAGAAGCTGAAGGCCGGAAAGCGCAGCGAGACCGTCAACCATCGCAAGGTTTACCGCCCCTGGGGCAACTATGATTCCATCGATGTCGGCGATCGTCATCAGGTGAAGCGGATCACCGTCAAGCCCGGCGCCAAACTGTCGGTGCAGAAACACCATCACCGGGCGGAACACTGGGTCGTGGTGCGCGGGACTGCGAAGGTCCTGAAAGGCACCGAGACGATCATGCTGAGCGAGAACGAATCCACCTACATTCCGCTCGGCGAGATCCACGCCCTCGAGAACCCCGGCAAGATCCCGCTGGAGCTCATCGAGGTGCAGTCGGGTTCCTATCTGGGCGAGGACGATATCGTCCGACTGGAAGACCGCTACGGCCGCGTCTGAGCGGCGGCATCGCCGGCGGCGGGAGACCGGTCGCCGGCTTCGGCTGGCAGCATGGACGTTCCTGCGGCAAGGTAAAGACCCGTGATGGCGAAGATCATGAACACGCTGTCCATGATGTCGTGCCCGAAGATCAGGTTCACCAGGCCGCTTCCCGCATGGACCAGCGAGACGACCAGAAGCAGCAACGCACCGAAGCGTGCCGTTTCATCAGCATCGCCACGCAGTATCCGGGTTGCGACCACCAGCATGGCGGCAAGAATCACCAGAACGGCGCCGCCGCTGAAGATGCCTCCCTCGACAAAGGCGGTCAGGAAACCGTTGTGGAAATGCGTAAAGCCGGAATCCAGGGAGTAATCCAGGATCAGGTGCTCCCGGATCAGGCTTTCGGTGCTCTGCATGCCGTATCCGAGGATCGGCCGGTCGAGGAACAGTTTCGTCGCGATCTCCCAGAGCGCCACACGCTGGCCAAGAGACGTGCGATAATTTGACGTCTCGGCCAGCGCTTCCCAGTTCGCACTCAGCAGTTCCACGCGATGCAGGATCAGTCCGGACGTCAGCACGCCAATCACGGCCACGCCGATGACGATGGCCAGCAGCCGCCCCTTGAAGATATCCCAGGCCCTTTGACGGCAGACCAGGAGCAGCAGGACGGTGACCCCGATCATCACGCCCCAGACGGAACGCGATCCCGAATAGAGCACCGCCAGGAAACTGGCGGCATAGATGACCAGCAGCCACCGCGACCGCGCGCTTTCCAGCGTCAGAGCGGCGGCAAGGCAGACAAGCCCGGCGAGACAGGCGACATGCGCGAAGACAAGCGCGTTGCCGGCTCCCCCCTCGGCCCGCATGCCGATGAGATAATGCTGGATCACGGCGAGGACCAGCGCGCCGGAACCCGCCACCGCCGAGCCGAGGATGGCCGCGCGGGCGATCGTATCCTTTTGGGAGATCGACCAGATCGAATAGGAGAACGAGAACAGCAGGAACGTCGCCAGGGGCAACAACTGCAAGGCCCTTCCCCAAGAGGGGTCGTTGGCGAGGAATGACATGATGTTCGCGGCAGCATAGACCGCCATCGCAAGCGCGATGAAGCGCATGGCCCTGTCCGGGCTCAGCCGCCGGCGACCGGTCAGCACCTCGAAGGCACACCACAATGCCCCCCCATGCCAGACGAAACTGACGACGGAACCGAGGATCGGAGGAGCCGCGAAACAGGCGAAGGTGAAAAGCCTGTTGACATCCCGATACATCATTGTCGGTTGCGCCGCTTCAGTTGTTCTTCCCAGCCAAGCGCATGGGCGACGATCTGGTCCAGGTCGTCGTAGCGCGGTTGCCACGAAAGCTCGCGGCGGCAGCGCTCGGCGCCGGCGACGATGGCAACCGCGTCGCCGGGACGCCGGCCGCCCGTGCGAACCTCGAATTCGGTCCCGGCCACCCTCTTCACCGCGTCGATCACTTCGAGCACCGAATAGCCACGGCCATAGCCGCAGTTTGCCACAAGGCTGCCGCCACCGGCACGCATCCTGCGCAGCGCCAGGTAATGCGCGTTGACGAGATCGGAAACATGCACGTAGTCGCGCACGCAGGTGCCGTCCGGCGTGTCGTAGTCGGTACCGAACACCTCCATGTGAGGCCGCTTTCCGGTCGCCGCTTCGCAGGCCACCTTGATCAGATGTGTGGCGCCCCGGGTCGACTGGCCGGTCCGCATCTGCGGGTCCGCTCCACAGACGTTGAAATAGCGCAATGCCGTATAGGCGAAGTCGTGCGCCGCCGCGCAGTCGCGCAGCATCATCTCGGTCATCATCTTGGAGGTGCCGTAGGGCGATTCGGGCTGCAAACGCGCGCCCTCGTCGACCGGGAAACTGTCCGGGCTACCGTAGACGGCGGCGGTCGAGGAGAAAATGAAGTGCTTCACCCCGCACCGGATCGCGCTCTCGATGAGATCGCGCGACTTCACCGTGTTGTTGAGGTAATAGCCAAGCGGGTCGGAGACCGATTCCGGCACGATGATGGAACCAGCGAAGTGGATGATCGCATCGACCTCGTGCTGCCGGATGGTCTCCTCCACCAGCGCCTGGTCTGAAATGTCGCCCACCACAAGGGTGGCTGCCTCGGCAACGGCCCAATCGAAGCCCGTGCTGAGACGGTCGACGACGACGACTTGCTCGCCCCTGTCGACCAGCTCCCACACCATATGGCTGCCGATATAGCCAGCGCCCCCGGTTACCAGAACGGCCATTCATTCCCCCATCAAATGCAATCGGGCCAGACCCCCATCTGACCCGATCACAATTTCTAGAACCGAAAGCGGCAATTAAAGGGCAGGCTCCTACCCTCGCGGAAAGCCGAGGCCGCGCAACAGCGCCCAGGCCGCCGGCATCAGGCAGGCGGCGAGCGCCACCTTGATCAGGTCCGGCACGATGAACGGCACGACGCCGAACTGCCAAGCCTTGTCGGCGCCGATGAGCACCGCCAGCCAGGCGAAACCGAGCGTCATCAGCGCCGCTTCGGCAACCAGCATCGCTCCGGCGAGCTTCAGCGGATTGCGATCCCAGCCGCGGTCGGCGGCCCAGCCGGCGATGGCAGCCATCGCCACGAAACCAGCGAGATAACCGCCCGTCGGACCCGCCATATAGGCAAGGCCGATGCCCTTCTCGGGCGTGCCCTGGAAGACGGGAAGCCCCATCGCGCCTTCGGCGAGATAGAGAAGCAGGGTCGCGATGCCGAGGCGCATGCCGAACGTGGCGGCGATCAGCAGGATCGCCAGCGTCTGCAGCGACATGTCCACCGGACCGAGCACGACCTTGGTCTTGGCCGAGAGCGTGAGGAGCAGCGTAGCGCCGAGCGCCAGGAAAAACTGCGCGGCAAGGCGGCGATAGCCCCGCTCGGGCAGGGTGATCGAAACAAGGGGTCTTGCAGCAATTGCCAGGGACATCGTTCCTCCGTCCATGCTCATTGGGTGAAGCGTTCGGGTTCTCCTATAAGCGCTTCCATGATATGCGGCAACCGCATTGGTGAGTAGCCTACCCCATTCCCAGCATTCCGGAATCCCAGTCATGGCCCTCGAATTTGAAACCCGCTTCGACCCGGCCTATGGCAAGGGCATCGAAGTCGCGCCCAACGTGTTGCGCCTGACCGTCAACAATCCGAGCGCTTTCACCTTCCACGGCACAAACAGCTACATCGTCGGACGCTCTTCGCTGGCCGTCATCGATCCGGGCCCGGAGGACGAGGCGCATTACCAGGCGCTGCTGAAGGCCATCGACGGGCGGCCTGTCAGCCATATTCTGGTCAGCCATACCCACCGGGATCATTCGCCGCTGGCCGCGCGGCTCGCGAACGCCACGGGCGCTCTGGTCTGCGCCGAGGGACCGCACCGGCCCGCCCGCGCCCTCAGAATCGGCGAGATCAACCCGCTCGACGCGAGCGCGGACACGGATTTCAATCCGGCGCTCGCCCTTCCCGACAATGCCGTCGTGGACGGCGACGGCTGGGCGCTGCGCGCGATCCATACGCCGGGACACGCGGCGAACCATGTCGTGTTCGCCCTGGAGGGCACCGGCATCCTGTTTTCCGCCGACCACGTCATGGCCTGGGCGACGACGATCGTCGCGCCACCGGACGGGGCAATGTCCGACTATATGGCCTCGCTCGACCGCCTGCTTGAACGCGACGACAGCCTGCTGCTGCCGGGCCATGGCGGTCCGGTGACGCGCCCTCCCCGCTTCCTGCGCGGCCTCAAGGCGCATCGGAAGATGCGCGAGCGCGCCATCCTGGAACGCATCGTGCGCGGGGGAGACCGCACCGTCGGCGCCATGGTGGCGAGCATCTATCGTGATACGGATCCGCGCCTGCATGGCGCGGCGGCGCTTTCGGTTCTAGCCCACCTCGAAGACCTGGTCGCGCGCGGCCTCGTGAAAACGGACGGCGACCCGTCGATCGACGCGGTCTATCTGCCGGGCTGACTGGACATCACGCCCGGAGTGCGTTGCAACACCCGCGAGATTACACGCCGCTCTCGCCCGACAGCCGCTGGTCGAGCGCGTCGAGAAACCGGTTGATCCTGAGCGCGTTGTCGCCAAGGTCATGCAGCGCATAGCGCGAGGCGGAGCGCATATCGACATAGGTCGCGGCTCCGTCATCCGCGATACGGACAGCCACGTCCGCCGGAAAGCCGAGGAAGAAGGACCGCGCTTCTCCCTCGATCGTCGTCTCTCCGCCCGCCAGTGCCGGCGAGACCGACTGCCGCGGCTGCCAGTTCCGCTCCGTCATCATGGCGCGCACGGTTTCCAGAACGCTCTCGACGGTGTGTTCGTAGCGCCGGCCCGTGACCTCCGGATAGTGTTCCTTCTGCAGAGCCGCCGCTTCCGGCGCGATCGCCGCGATGCGGTTCATCGCGCCGCTTCGCTTCGCCGCCGCGGCATCCAGCGCCGGCGGGTCGGAGACATCGGTCGAGATGTCGATCAGCCGCGGATGCTCGATGAGGCGGGCCAGCGAGACGCCATAGGGAGCCAGCACGCACAGCGCCACGAAGATCCCTGCGGTTGCCCGTCCGGCACCGGTCACCCCGTGTTCCCAGACCTGCACCAGCGCCAGAAACCCGCCGGCCAGTCCCAGTCCGCCGATGACACCGGCAAGGCCGAGAAGCCAGCAGAACGGTACCGTTTCGAGAAGACCGAAACGGTGCCCGGCGCCGGAGGCCAGCAGCAGGATTGCCGCGAAGGACGCGAGCCGAAAACTCCACTCTCCCGTGGAGGATTGTCGCTGCTGCAATCTCGCCGTCATGAAGCCTGCCTGCCAACCGCGCAATGAACGGAACCGTCCTCATAGGGCATCGGCGCGAAAACGGGAATCAAAATTGAAGCACATGCCTGATTCTTCAGTGGCTTGCGCCCCATACTTGGCAAACTGATTCAGGCTGGTGCCCTGAACGGACCCGAAATCCGCATATCGCTCCGGAACGACACGGCTTCCTCGCCATATTGCGGCCACGCTCGGCGTCACAGTTATACCGGCATAAGGGCGGGAGTGGGAGAAGATGTGAGGTTCCTGAAATGGAAACATCGCTCCTGGAAACGACAGAGACACTTTCCACGCCGCTGGAACTTGTCGAACTGGAACTGGCCTTGAAACATCAGGACTGCGTCGCCCTGGGCTTCGAGGGAACGGTGCGACACGCGCTCGAGCAGGTCGAGGGCCGGCTTCTGTTTCAGATGCGGCTCGACGGGGCCGACGACTGCGACTGGATCGCGGCCGTCGCGCTGCAGACCTCGGAAAGCCCGGTCTTCGCGCTGGTCGTCCAGAAGGCTGACAGTGGTTCTCTGGAGGTCGAGGGCATCGAGACGAGCCAGCTGCCGGTGGCGCGGATCGTTAGCACCTATGCGGACCTGATGGCGACGCTCGACCGGACTCACTGACGGGCCTCCACAGCGGAGAGAACGCTCCGCCCGGAGCGCTCCCGTGAGCGCGATATCCTCCCCGTGCGCCAGCGGCGCAGGGAGCTTATCCCAGGCGATCAGGCCTTGCCGATGGCTGCCTGCGCCGCCGCCAGCCGGGCGATCGGCACGCGGAACGGCGAGCAGGAGACGT
Source organism: Nitratireductor pacificus pht-3B (assembly GCF_000300335.1). Taxonomy (GTDB): domain Bacteria; phylum Pseudomonadota; class Alphaproteobacteria; order Rhizobiales; family Rhizobiaceae; genus Nitratireductor; species Nitratireductor pacificus. The sequence continues at coordinate 125,307 of NZ_AMRM01000005.1, forward strand.
AGTCGAGGCCGACCGTTTCGCAGAAGCGGATCGAGGCCGGGTCGCCGCCATGCTCGCCGCAGATGCCGAGCTTGATATCGCCGCGGGCCGCCCGCCCCTTCTCCACAGCGATGCGAACCAGTTCACCGACGCCGTCCACATCGAGCGAGACGAACGGATCCTGCTCTATGATGTTGCGGGAGCGATAGATTTCCAGGAACGACGCCGCGTCGTCGCGCGATATCCCGAACGTCGTCTGGGTCAGGTCGTTGGTGCCGAAGGAGAAGAATTCCGCACTGCCGGCGATCTCGTCGGCGCGCAGTGCCGCGCGCGGCAGTTCGATCATCGTCCCGACCAGATAGTCAATGGCGATGCCGCTTTCGCCCATCACCTTCTTGGCGACCGCATCGATGCGCGCCTTGACGAAGTCGAGTTCGCTCAGCATGCCGACCAGAGGCACCATGATCTCGGGCACGACCGGCGCACCCGCCTTGGCGGCCGCTTCCGCAGCGGCCTCGAAGATCGCCCGCGCCTGCATCTCGGCGATCTCCGGATAGGATACCGCCAGACGGCAGCCGCGATGGCCGAGCATCGGGTTAAACTCGTGCAGGGATTCGGTCCTCTGACGCAGCTTCTCGGCGGAAACCCCCATCGCCGAGGCAACCTCGGCGATCTCTTCCTCGGTCTTCGGCAGGAATTCGTGGAGCGGCGGATCGAGCAGGCGGATGGTCACCGGCAGGCCGGCCATCACCTCGAAGATCTCGGTGAAGTCGGAGCGCTGCATGGGCAGCAGCTTGTCGAGCGCGGCGCGGCGCTCGCTCTCCGTATCGGCGAGGATCATCTCGCGCATGGCGAGGATGCGCCCGTCGTCGAAGAACATGTGCTCGGTGCGGCAGAGGCCGATACCCTCGGCGCCGAAGGAGCGCGCGGTGCGCGCATCGGCCGGCGTCTCCGCATTGGCGCGGACCTTCATGCGGCGCGCCTCGTCGGCCCATCCCATGATCGTTGAGAAATCGCCCGAAAGCTCGGGCCGCAGCATCGGAACGGCGCCCTTCAGCACCTGCCCCGTCGCGCCGTCGATGGTGATCACGTCGCCCTTCTTGAAGGTTTGCCCCATGGCGAGCAGAACGCCCGTCTTGTGGTCGACGCGGAGCGAACCGGCGCCGGAGACGCAGGGCTTGCCCATGCCGCGGGCGACCACCGCCGCGTGGCTTGTCATGCCGCCGCGCGTGGTCAGGATGCCTTCCGCCGCATGCATGCCGTGAATGTCTTCCGGGCTGGTCTCGACGCGCACCAGAATGACGGGACGCCCCTCTGCCTTGGCCTCTTCCGCCGCTTCCGACGAGAACACGATGGCGCCGGTCGCGGCGCCCGGCGATGCGGGCAGGCCGATGCCGATGACGTCGCGCGGGGCATCGGGATCGATGGTAGGATGCAGGAGCTGGTCGAGCGATGCGGCGTCGATGCGCGCTACCGCCTGCTCGCGCGTGATCAGCCCCTCGGTCGCCATGTCGACGGCGACCTTCAGCGCCGCGCTCGCGGTGCGCTTGCCCGAACGCGTCTGCAGCATCCAGAGCTTGCCGCGCTCGATGGTGAATTCCAGGTCCTGCATGTCGCAGTAATGCCGCTCCAGCGCATCGGCGATCGCGATGAACGATGCGAAGGCTTCCGGCATGAGCTTCTCGAGCGACGGCTTGTCGGATCCGGCTTCCAGCCGCGCCGCCTCGGTGATGTTCTGCGGCGTGCGGATGCCGGCCACCACGTCCTCGCCCTGCGCGTTGACCAGGAACTCGCCGTAAAGCGCCTTCTCACCGGTCGAGGGGTTGCGCGTGAAGGCGACGCCGGTGGCGGAATCCTCGCCGCGATTGCCGAACACCATGGCCTGCACGTTGACGGCCGTGCCCCAGCTCTCGGGAATGTCGTGCAGACGCCGATAGGTGACCGCGCGATGGTTCATCCAGGAGGAGAACACCGCGCCGACGGCACCCCAGAGCTGCTCGAACGGGTCCTGCGGGAACGGCGCGCCGAGTTCCGCCTCGATCTTCGACTGGTAAAGGGCGATAACGTTCTGCCAGTCCCCGGCGGTGAACTCGGTGTCGACCTCGTAGCCGAGGCGCGCCTTTTCCTCCTCGAGAATTTCCTCGAACACGTCGTGGTCCAGGCCGAGCACCACATTGCAGTACATCTGGATGAAGCGGCGGTAGCTGTCATAGGCAAACCGCGCGTCGCCGGCCTCCGCCGCGACCGCCTCGACCGTCTTGTCGTTGAGACCGAGATTGAGGACCGTATCCATCATGCCGGGCATGGAGGCGCGCGCGCCGGAGCGGACCGAGACCAGCAGCGGCTTCGCGGGATCGCCGAACCGGCGGCCGGCGACCTTGCCGACCTCTTCCAGCGCGGCCTCGACCTGGGGCTTCAGCTCGTCCGGATAGGTTCTGTCATTGGCATAGTAGTGGGCGCAGAGTTCGGTGGTTACCGTAAAGCCGGGCGGCACGGGCAGCCCGAGGCTGCACATCTCCGCCAGATTCGCGCCCTTGCCGCCGAGCAGGTTCTTGTCGCCCGCGCTGCCTTCGGCACGTCCATCGCCAAACACATAGACCCATTTGGTCATGCTGCTTACCCCTCCGGTCTCAGTTCCGGCGTCTGGAAGGTACCGCCGGCCACGCGAGGCAGCGTTAAGGGCCAGCGCGCGTCAAGGCAAGACCGACACGGCCTCGATCCGTCGCTATATCGATTGAAGAGACAGGTTTTTTGCCCATCGCACAGGACCGATTGCTGCACCGCAGCGAATAACTGTCCGCCACGTGATCGACAGCCGCCCTCCGGCCGGTCCGTCAGGGCCGCAGGGTCAGTTCCGTCAGCGGATCGCCGCCATCGATGAAAAACCGGCCGCTTGCGGTCAGGGCGGCGGCGATGTGCTCCCTTGCCTGCCGCTCGATTTCCGGATGCCTTCCGTCCAGAGCGCCGACCCGCACCGCGACCGCCAGATCGTACGGCGCCTCGTGCGGCAGCAACGAAAATGCTTCGGCGGCGACCAGCCGGAAGGAAAGCCGCCCGGCTGCGATCTCGGACCGTGACGCGGCCTCGGCCTGGCTGATTGCCCTGGCCGAACGGTCGATGGCAAGCACATGGCCATCACCGACGCGGCCGGCGAGTTCGCGCGCCATCGCGCCCGGTCCACACCCGATCTCGAGCACCCGCATGCCGGGCTTCAGCGGCAGCGCCTCCACGATCGCCAGAAGACGGAGCGAGAGCCGGCCGACCATGGAACCTCCGTCAAGGACAAGTTTCGCATTTCCTTGTCTTCCGAGAGTGAAACGCGACGGCCGTTCTGGCAATGCCCACGGACGCCGTTAAGCGAGACCCGTTGAAAGTCCAACCTCTTCAGGCTTGCGGATTTTCTCAGGCATGATAAGAACAAATCATGAACAACGGAGGTTCCCATGCGCGAGACGGGCAAGCTCGACTATATCGAAATGACAGCGGGCGCCGGAAGGATCGACAGCGTCAAGGCGTTTTACGCCCGCGCCTTCTCCTGGTCGTTCACCGATTACGGACCCAGTTACGCTGCCTTCAGCGAAGGACTGGACGGCGGCTTCGACGACAGCGCGGAGGCGGCGCGGAAGCCGCCGCTGCCGGTGCTCTACTCGGCGGAGCTGGAAGCGACCGCCCAGGCCGTCGAGGAGGCGGGCGGGACCATCGTCAAGCCGATCTTCACCTTCCCCGGCGGGCGGCGGTTTCACTTCACCGACCCGGCCGGCAATGAGCTCGCGGTCTGGAGTGACAAATGAGGATGGCCCCGGGAAATCGCGTTTCCGACACCGCCCCACAGCGCGAGGTGATGCTAGCTTGCCTCGCGCAGGCGCTCGGCGGTCTGCAGATCGACCGAGACCAGCTGGCTGATGCCCTGCTCGGCCATGGTGACGCCGAACAACCGGTTCATCCGCGCCATGGTGATCGGGTTGTGGGTGATGACGACGAAGCGCGTCTCGGTCGATGACGCCATCTCGTCCATGAGATTGCAGAACCGCTCGACATTGTGATCGTCGAGCGGTGCGTCCACCTCGTCCAGCACGCAGATTGGGGCCGGGTTGGTCAGGAAGACCGCGAAGATCAGCGCCATCGCGGTCAGCGCCTGCTCGCCGCCGGAAAGGAGCGTCATCGTCTGCGGACGCTTGCCGGGCGGACGCGCCAGGATTTCCAGTCCCGCCTCCAGGGGATCGTCGGATTCGATGAGCTGGAGCTCGGCCGTGCCCCCGCCGAACAGATGCGTGAACAGGCGCTGGAACTGCACGTTGACCACGTCGAAGGCGGCCAGAAGGCGCTCCCGGCCTTCCTTGTTGAGGCTCTGGATGGCCGTGCGCAGCTTGCGGATCGCCTCGACCACATCCTCGCGTTCCGAAACGATGCTTTCCAGCCGCTCGCTCAGCTCCTGCTGTTCTTCCTCGGCGCGCAGATTGACGGCGCCCAGCCGTTCGCGCTCCATCTTGAAGCGTTCCAGACTGCGCTCCACATCATCGACGTCCGGCAGCGGGGCGTCCGGCTCCAGCTCGGCCAGCGCCAGCACGCGGTGCGGCGGAACCGCCAGCACTTCCTGGATGCGCGCCTCGGCTTCCTTGCGGCGCTCCTCGGCGGCCGTCACGCGCTCCTCGCTGCGGGCGCGCTGCTCGCGCGCCGATGCCAGCAGCTGGATCGCGTCGGTCGCCTTCTTGTCGAGCACCGTCTGGCGGCTCTCCGCCTCCTGCAAGCGGTCGGCCGCTTCCTTGCGCACCGTCTCCACCTGGGCGATCTGCGAAAGGAGCGAACGGCCCCGCGCCTCGATCTCGTCCGGCGCTTCCGCGCGCTCCTCCATTTCCGCAACCGCTTCGGCGCGGCGCTCGATCAGGGCGGCGGTATGCCGGTCGGCATTCTCCGCGCGCGCCTGCCAGCTTTGCCGTTCGCCCGCGATCGCCTGCAGTCGCCGACGGCGGGCTTCGGTTTCCCGCTTCAGCCCCTCATGCGCGGCGCGTGCCTCGGCCACACCCGCCCGCTTGGCGGCAACCTCGCCGCCCTGGCGGTCTAGCCTTTCCTGCAGATCGCCGAGATCGGGAGCCTCCGCCAGCGCGTCCTCCGCGGCGACCAGACCGGCCTCCGCTTCCGCGTGATCCTCGGCCAGCCGCAGGCGCGCCTCGTCCAGCCCGACCCGGCGGCTCGACAGTTCGCCGGCGGCCCGTTCCGCGCTTGCCAGGACGTCGCGCGCGCGGCCGAGAGCCGACTGCGCCTCCCGCATTTCCTCGCGCGCCCGGCGTTCCGCCTCGACCGCCGCAGTCACGGCAGCCCCCGCCTCCGCAAGCGCGGTCTCCGCCGCCTGCACGCGCGCCATGGCCTCGATGGCGTCGTTGTCCAGCTCGGCGAGTCGGTTCTTCTGCGCCAGGCGCTGCGCCGCGGCGGTCGGTGCGTCGGCGCTGGCGCGATAGCCGTCCCAGCGCCACAGGGCGCCGTCCCGGGCGACCAGCCGCTGGCCGGGCTTCAGCAAAGCCTGCAGGCGCGCGCCATCCTCTGGCGCCACGATGCCGATCTGCGCCAGCCGGCGCGTCAGCTGCTCCGGCGCCTTCACCACGCTGCTGAGCGGCGTCGCCTCCGCCGGCAATCGGGGATCGTCCGCCGCGATTTCGACCCGCCCCCAATAGGCGGGCGCGGCATCGTCCAGCGGAACATCGAGATCTTCTCCCAGAGCAGCGCCCAGCGCGGTCTCGAAGCCCCGTTCGACGCGCAACTGTTCCAGCACGGCCGGGAACTGCTCGTTCGCCCCCGCCGTCAGGATCTTGCGCAGCGTCTGCGCCTCGGTCTCGACCCTGCCGTGCTCGGCGCGCGCTTCCTGCAGGGGCTGCCGCGCGGCGTTCTCCGTCTCGCGCGCTGCGGCCACTCTCTGCTCGCAGTCGGCGGCCACCGCTTCCGCCTCCTCCAGCAAGGCGGCGGCCTCCTCGACGAGGATTTTCTTCTCGGCGGGATCCGGCAGGCCGGCGATCCTGCCGGCAATGTCGCGTAGCTCGTTGTCGATGTTGGCGAGCTGACGTGCCAGGCGGTCGCGCCTTTCGGCCTGTTCGCGGATCGCCCTTTCGGCCTGGTTGCGCGCCGCCGACGCCTCTGCCTTCTCCGCCGTCAGCCGGGAAAGCGCCTCCTCGGCCTCGCCCAGTGCGCCGGCATGCGCCTCGAACGCTTCGAGAAGGGCGGCCTGCCGCTCGTCCGCCCCGGCCTCGGCGTCAGCCAGCGCCGCTTCTTCCTCGACCAGCCGCGCCAGGGCGGCGGCGTTGTCGCGCACCATCTGCTCCTCGCGCGCCACGTCGGCATCGAACTGCTCGACCCGCTTGCGCAACTCGTCGATGCGCGCGCGGACGCGGCGCGCCTCGTCCTCGATCTGCGTCCGCGCGATGGTCAGGCGCTGCAGGGCGGCGGCTGCGGCGGCCTCCGCCTCGCGCAGCTCCGGCAGCTTGCGCGCTCCGATCGCCTGTTCCTTCGCCGCTTCCATCTGGGCGCCGGCGCTGTCGCCCACCTGAACTGTGGCCTGCGAAAGCGCCGACTGCGCCTCGGCCTCCTGCGTCTTCGCCGCGGACCAGCGCAGATGCAGCAGGATGGCCTCCGCCTTGCGCACCTCGGCGGAGAGTTTCTTGAACCGCGAGGCCTGGCGCGCCTGGCGTTTCAGATTGTCGATCTGCGTTTCCAGTTCGCCGACCACGTCGTCGAGGCGCTCCAGGTTCTGCTCCGCCGCGCGCAGGCGCAGCTCCGCCTCGTGGCGGCGCGAATGGAGACCGGAAATGCCGGCGGCCTCTTCCAGAAGCGCGCGGCGCGCCTGGGGCTTCGCCTGGATCAGCTCGCCGATCCGGCCCTGACCGACCATCGAGGGCGAGCGGGCACCGGTCGACTGGTCGGCGAAGAGAAGCTGCACGTCGCGGGCGCGCGCCTCCTTGCCGTTGATCCGGTAGACCGACCCCGCCTCGCGCTCGATGCGGCGCGACACCTGGAGTTCGTCCGCGTCGTTGAAGGCGGCGGGCGCGGTGCGGTCGCTGTTGTCGAGGAACAGCGACACTTCCGCCGTGTTGCGCGCCGGCCGCGTGCCGGAGCCGGAGAAGATGACATCATCCATGCCGGAGGCGCGCATGTTCTTGTAGGAGTTCTCGCCCATCACCCAGCGCAGGGCTTCGACAAGGTTGGACTTGCCGCAGCCGTTCGGCCCGACGACGCCCGTCAGGCCGTTCTCGATGATGAATTCGCTCGGTTCGACGAAGGATTTGAAGCCGAGAAGGCGCAGCTTGTTGAACTTCATGCGCGCCTGCCGCCATCACGCGCGCGCCGGGCCGCCGGGCAAGAGGATTGCCCGTTACCGCATGCCGTCGCTGATCGCCGACATTCCGTCAATCGACATGGCTCCCGTGCACTTCACCCCATCGATGAAGAACCCTGGCACGACAGGGCGCCGAATGGCCCTAAACCCTTGTCGCGCATCCATTCGACATCATCCGGAAGTTGCCGGTCCGTCAAGCAAACAGCGAAGCTCTCCTGTGAAAAACCCGCGTTTCCAGCGTTTTTCTGCTGGCGCAGGCCGCGAATCAGCCTGGCTGCGGAAACCTGAGCGGCAAGCACGGGCGACAGCCGTCATGGCTGCGGCGAGCCGCAGCCACTCTTCCGCCGGTTCGGCCCGGGTTGAGGAAGGCTATCAGATCAGCGGATCGATCAGCGCCGACATCTGCTCGATCGACATTGCACCGGAATATTTCTTCCCGTTGATGAAGAAGGTCGGCGTGGCGTCGATGCCGAAATCGTTCGCGCCGCGCTCGCGGACTGCACGCACGTCGTTCAGCAGTTCCTGGTTCGTCAGGCAGGCCTCGAACGTCTCCTGCGAGAAGCCGGCAAGCTTGGCGATCTTCAGGAGCGCGGCCTGCGCGTCCTGCACCGGCGCCCAGTTGTTCTGCTGCTTAAACAGCACATCGACCATGGCGAAGTAGTTGTCGCCGGCGCAGCGGGCGAGCATGAAGCCGGCCTCGGCGCGCGGATCGAAGGGGAATTCGCGCATGATGAAACGGACCTTGCCGGTATCGATGTATTTTTCCTTCAGCGCCGGATAGGTCGTGTTGTGGAAGGTCGCGCAGTGGCCGCAGGTCATCGAGGCGTATTCGACGATCGTCACCGGTGCGCTCTCCTCGCCCAGCGCCTTGTCCTCGAGCGCACCGGCCTCGAGCAGCTTGGCCATGTCGACGGATCCCGTCGAGGCGGGTGCGTCGACCGCGGCGGTGGTCACGGGGTCGGTTGCGGCGCCCTCGGCCTGGGCCGTTCCCGAACCGCTGTCGCTGCAGGCCGCCAGCCCGAAGGTGATGGCCGGCAACGTGGCCATGGAGAGAAGGAGCTTACGGCGCTGGATCGGTTCGGACATGAGAAATCACCTGTTTGAGCTGTCAGTATTCCGCCGGGCATCACCAAGCGGGCATTTCGGGCGAATTTGGGTCAAGCATTCCAATTTCGGAAGCAAGCGCAATATCACGTTTTGGTGATTGTGGTCACTTGCCCGTGCGCAAAACGCTGGCCCCCAGCTTGGCAAGGGAGGCACGCAGGCCCTCGTCGTCGATTTTCTGGACCAGCTTCGAAAGCCTGTCCTCCTCCCGTCCGGTCAGCGGCCGCGGCTTGGGCGCGGGCCGGCGTCCGGATGGCTCAACCGGCTTCTGCACGATCTTGATGCGGCCGACCGCCGCGAAACCCAGAAAGGCGTTGACCCGGGAGATGATCTCCCCCGTCTCGTGCTGGAGCCGCAGAGCTGCGGCGCCCTCGCAGGCGATCACCAGCGCCGCCGGTTCGAAAGGATCGTCCTCATGCCGGCGGCGCGGCCAGGCGAGCTTTTCGGGGCGCGTGCTCGCCGCCAGCCGCTCGCCGACGATCTCGCCCCAGCACTGCACCAGCTCGACCGAGATGCCGGCGCGCTTGCGCATGACGGGATCCAGGATGCCCGAAGCCAGGTCGCTCACCGCGACGGGATTGCCGAACGTGTTATTCCCTGCCATGACTGGCCTTCACATCTGCCTGCAACCGGAGTTTCGGGTCCAGTATGGCATGCCCAGACGCGCCGGTCATCGACGCGACCGCATCTTCCGACGATTTCTCCGCACCGTTGCTTGCCTGGTACGACCGGCATCATCGCCATCTGCCCTGGCGCACGCCTCCGGCGGAGACGAAGCACGGGGTCCTTCCCGATCCCTATCGCGTCTGGCTGTCGGAGGTCATGCTCCAGCAGACGACCGTCGGCGCCGTCCAGCGCTACTATCTCGACTTCCTCGATGCCTGGCCGACCGTCGATGCGCTGGCAGCCGCCGAGACCGAGGATGTCATGCGGGCGTGGGCGGGGCTGGGCTATTATTCGCGGGCGCGCAACCTGAAGAAATGCGCCGAAGCGGTCGCCAACGACCATGCGGGCCGCTTTCCGGACACGGAAGCGGGCCTGAAGGCCCTGCCGGGCATCGGCGACTATACGGCGGCGGCCATCGCTGCAATCGCCTTCAACCGGCCGGCCGCCGTGGTCGACGGGAATGTGGAGCGGGTCGTCACGCGGCGCGCCGCAATGGAAACGCCCCTGCCCCAGGCCAAGCCGATGATCAGGGAGATCGTGGCGAACGCCGTGCCGGACCACCGGCCGGGCGATTTCGCGCAGGCCATGATGGATCTGGGCGCCACCATCTGCACGCCGCGCCGTCCCGCATGCGTCCTTTGCCCCATTGGCACGGATTGCGCAGGCCGCGTACTTGGCGAAGCGGAGCGTTTTCCGTTGAAGGCGGCCAAGATCGAGAAGCCGACCCGGCAGGGGGCGGCCTTCGTCGCGGTGCGCGCGGATGGCGCGGTGCTTTTGCGCAAGAGGCCGCCGCGCGGGCTGCTTGGCGGCATGAGCGAGGTGCCCACCAGCGGCTGGAACGCCCGTTCCGACGGCGTCGCGGATGCATCCGCCGCCCCCTTCGCGGCGGAGTGGCGCTCCTGCGGAACCATCCGCCACGTCTTCACGCATTTCACCCTGGAACTCGCCGTGTTCAGGGCGGGACCCGTGTCCCGCGCCGGCGCTGACGGCTGGTGGTCCGGTCCGGCCGACCTTCCCCATGAAGCCCTGCCCAGTGTCATGAAAAAGGCAATCGAGGCTGCCATACCGGGCGCCACGTCGAAATCCTGAGAGGACAGCAAGCTCCATGAGTTCCATCCGCCACATCGTCTTCGACATCGGCAAGGTGCTGGTCCACTACGATCCCGAAATTCCCTACCTGCATCTGATCCCCGATCCGGCCAAGCGGCGGTGGTTTCTGGAAACGGTCTGCACCGGGGCATGGAACATCGAGCAGGACCGTGGACGCAGTTGGAGCGACGCTGAAGCACTGCTGATCGCGGAGCATCCGGCGGAAGCCGACAACATCCGCGCCTATCGCCGCCACTGGCACGAGATGGTGCCGCATGCCTATGACGATACGGTCGTCCTCCTCGAGACGCTGATCGACAGCGGCCACGACGTGACGATGCTGACCAATTTCGCCGCCGACACCTTTGCCGAGGCGCGGGAACGATTTTCGTTCCTGAACCGGCCGCGCGGGGTCACCGTGTCGGGCGAGGTCGGCATGCTCAAGCCGGACCGCGTCATCTATGACACGCATGCGCAGACATTCGGGCTTCAGCCCGAGGCGACGCTGTTCATCGACGACAGCGAGGCGAATGTCGCGGGTGCCAGGGCAGCCGGCTGGCAGGCGGTGCATTTCACCGGCGCCGGCGGGCTTGAGACAGCGCTGGCCGACCGGGGGCTGTTGCCCCAGAACTAGGCGGGCGACGCCGGTCGCCCGCAACCGGTGGCAGGCTTTCTCAGGCGGCAGCCACCTGCATTCCCTTGCGCACCGTGGCGCGCAGCTCGTCGATCGGCTTCAGGCTGCCCGCTTCCTCGAAGTGCCAGAAGGTCCAGCCATTGCAGGCTTCCAGACCCTGCACGCGGGCGCCGACACGATGGATCGAGCCCGCATCGTCCCCGATGGCGATCGTCCCGTCGGCGCGCACATTGGCCGTCCAGCGACGCTTGGCATCGAACAGCAGCGTTCCCGGCTTCATCAGGCCCGCCTCGATCAGGCTGCCGAAGGCGACACGCGGTTCGGCGCGCTTGCCCTGCATCAGGGCGAGGTCGATATCGTCGAGCGGTTCGACGGCCGCGATGCGTTCGGCCGCCGCCGCGATATAGGTTTCCTCACGGTCGATGCCGACGAAATGGCGGCCGAGCCGCTTGGCGACCGCGCCCGTCGTGCCGGAGCCGAAGAACGGGTCGAGCACCACGTCGCCGGGCTTGGTGGAGGCCATCATGATGCGCGCGAGCAGCGCTTCCGGCTTCTGGGTCGGGTGCAGCTTGCCGCCGTCCTCGTTCTTCAGCCGCTCCTTGCCGGTGCACAGCGGAAACAGCCAGTCCGAGCGCATCTGCAGGTCGTCATTGGCCGCCTTCAGCGCCTCGTAGTTGAAGGTATAGCTTTTCGACGCCTTGTCGCGCGAGGCCCAGATCATCGTCTCGTGGGCGTTCTGGAAACGGCGACCCCGGAAGTTCGGCATCGGGTTCGTCTTGCGCCAGACGATGTCGTTCAGCAGCCAGTATCCCAGGTCCTGCATCACCGAGCCGACGCGGAAGATGTTGTGATAGGAGCCGATGACCCAGATCGTGCCGTTCGGCTTCAGGACGCGGCGCGCCGCAAGCATCCATGCGCGGGTGAAGGCGTCATAGGCGGCGAAGCTGTCGAACTGGTCCCACGCATCGTCGACCGCGTCGACGCGTGACTGATCGGGCCGGTGCAAGGTGCCATCGAGCTGCAGATTGTAGGGTGGGTCGGCGAAGATGACATCGACGGATTTCTCCGGAAGGCGCTCGAGGGCGGCAACGCAATCCCCCTTGATGATCGTATCCAGCCATTCGGCTTTCTTGGGCTGCGGGGCAAGCTGTTCGATACGACGCACGGCGGACATATGCTGCTCTCTCACTCGGACTGTTAACCTGCCGTTATGGTTACGGAAGATGGTAAATATTCCGTAAGGCCCGGTGCGAATTGCGGCTCGGGCAAAGCTATGCAATCTTCCCCAGCGTCAGATACCCCTCGGAATGGAGAGATTGCCCATGTTGCGCTTACGAATCTGCGTTTTCGTCGCAGCACTGTTCTGCGTCACGCCGGTCCTGGCGGCGGGCAAGACGATCATCGTTCTCGATGCGTCGGGCTCCATGTGGGGGCAGATCGACGGCAAGACGAAGATCGAGATCGCCCGCGACACGCTGCGCCAGGTGCTTGGAACGATCCCCGCGGAAACCGAGCTCGGCCTCGTCGCCTACGGGCATCGCGAGAAAGGTTCCTGCGCCGACATCGAGATCGCCGTACCCGCCGGCACCGGAACGGCGGAGGCCATCGGCAGCTTTGCCGACGGTCTCAACCCGAAGGGCAAGACGCCGCTGACGGACGCGGTACGGGTCGCCGCGACGGAGCTGCGCATCGAGGAGAACGAGGCGACGGTCATCCTGGTCACCGACGGCCTGGAGACCTGCAATGCCGACCCCTGCGCGCTCGGCCGCGAGCTGGAGGCTTCCGGCGTGAACTTCACCGCCCATGTGGTCGGCTTCGGCCTGTCCGACGAGGAAGGCAGGCAGGTGGCCTGCCTCGCGGAGAACACTGGAGGCCTCTATCTGAAGGCGGACGACGCGGGACAGCTCGCCGATGCGCTGGCGACGACCGTGGCGCAGGCTCCCGAGCCGGCGCCGGAACCGGCGCAGCCCGCCGCTGTCGAGCACAACTTCAAGGGGATCGCCCGACTGGTGGAAGGCGGGGATGATCTCGTCGATGTGGGCGCGGTCCGCTGGGACCTGTTCCCGATCGGCGCGAACGGCGAGGCCAGCAAGGACAACGTCACGGGCGCCTATGGCGGCGTGATCGAGGAGAACGCGCCCGCCGGCAGCTATTTGGTGCGCGTCAGGATCGGCAATGTGCACCGGGAGCTGACCGTCGATCTCACCGACGACAAGCAGACGGAACTGGTTGCCGTGCTCGATGCCGGCCTGCTCCATGTGACGCCGAAGAGAACGCCGGACGGCGATCCCGACGACAGCGCGCGGATCGACATCGCATTCGAAGGCGGCGACGATGGCGGCTATGGCCCGATGGATGCCTATGTCGCGGCAGGTTCCGTGACCGTCACCGGCAGGATCGACACGGCACAGGCTGAACAGACGCTGACGGTGAAGGCCGGCGAGACCGTGAGGACCGATCTCGTCATCGCTTCCGGCATCGTCGTGCCGTCCGCCGTCTATGCCGAGGGCGGACCGGCGGTCGAGGACAGCGGCATCCGCTTCGAGGTGCATGAGGCGAAGGCCGACATCAGCGGCAAGCGTGACACGCTGGCCGGCCAGTACGGCTCGGGAGGCGGCATGGACGTGCCGCCCGGCGACTATGTGCTCTCCGCCCGCCTCGGTCTGGCGCAGGCCGAGGCGCCCATCACCGTGAAGGCAGGCGAACGCACCGAGGCGTCGGTCAACATCAATGCCGGCGTGCTCGCCGTCGCCGCCCCGGGCGGGTACCGCATCGAGTTTTACAGCGCCAAGAAGGACATCCAGGGCAAGCAGAAGGAATTCGGCGGCACCTATGGCGAAGAGGCCCAGGAAACGATGCATCCGGGCGAATACGAAGTGCTGGTGATCTATGAAGGCGACAAGGCGGAGAAGCGCCAGAAGGTTACCGTCACGGCAGGCGAGCGCACCGAGGTGACGGTGGAATAGCAATTGCCTCTCAAAGGCCGGTTGCTTTGAAGACGGCTTCGGGGCTATGCCCTGGAGCCGCTTTCCTTTCACCAGACCACAGGTGTCGCCATGCCCGCTCCCGAACTCGTCATCTTCGACTGCGACGGTGTTCTGATCGATTCCGAAATCATCGCCGCGCGCGTCGAGGCGCGCCTCCTGACGGAAGCCGGGTTCGAGATCACCGCCGAAGAACTGGCCGAACGTTATGCGGGCCTCACCTTCAAGGACATCCTGCTGGCGATCGAGAAGGAGTCGGAGCTTCCGCTGCAGGCATCGCTGATCGAGCTGGCCGAAACGGAGGTCGACCGGAAGCTGAAGACCGACATCCGCGCCGTGGAAGGCGCGCATGAGGCCGTTGTCGGCGTCACCGGCAGGAAATGCATCTGCTCGAATTCGAGCCGCCAGCGCCTCGAGGCGACGCTGACCAAGACCCGGCTGCTGCCGTTCTTCGAGGGCGCGATCTATTCGTCGCTGGATACGCCATCCGGGTTACCGAAGCCGGCGCCGGACGTGTTCCTGTTCGCCGCGGAGAAGGACGGCGCCGATCCGGCGCACTGCTTTGTCATCGAGGATTCCGTGCATGGCGTCGCCGGCGCACGCGCAGCGGGGATGCGGGTGATCGGGTTCACCGGCGGGGCGCATATCCAGCCCGGCCACGCCGACCGGCTGATGGAAGCGGGCGCGGAAACGGTGATCCACCGCTTCCGTGATCTGGCCGGCGTGCTTGCCGCTCTCTCCGAATGGGATGGCGCGGTCTGAGACCCTCGCCTATCGCTTGCTCGCCGGGCCTTCGTCGTAGCCGACGATCACCTGGATGCTGCGGTCGGCCTGACCCGGAACGACGATGTTCGAATCGCTGAAGACGAACTGCGTCGCGCCGGCCGTCTCGGTGATCGCGACGTTGTGCTGGAAGAGTTGCGAGTAGACGACCTGGTCGCTCTGCACCACGACGATGCGGATCGGCATGGTGACCGAACCGGTGGTGCCCACAGGCCCGGGAACGATCCGGCCGGCAACCGCGACCGTCATGCCGAAGGAGCCGTCGTTGTAGCGGCAGGTGCGTGTTATGTCGGTGATCGAGGCCTGGTAGATGATCTTGCTCGGATCGTCCTGCCCACCCTTCTGATAGGTGCGGAAGAAGGACGTTCCATCGCGAAGCGTCGCCGGGGGACAATACGCCCTCAGCTCGCTCTCGCGCACGGCATCAGGCGCCGCTTCCGCAACCTGCGCGGTCTCCTGGGCATTCCTCTTGTCCATGTTGAAGGCGCCGAGCGGCTCCCCCGACTGGCAGCCCGACACGACGGCGATTGCGGAAAGCAGGAAGGAACCGATTAAAGAACGATGGTTGATCAAGTGACACGCCCCGTAAAACTGCTCGACCTCGGCGAAGTTGAAACCATGTGACAGATTTCGCGGCAAAACGCCAACATCCCCATCACATCCCGTCAATTTCCGCACTGCGTGAGTGGAAAACCGGTTCCCACCCGTCCAAAACATGCTCTATACCAAACGCGCGGCCACAATGCGACCGGCTCCAGGCATCCGCAAAGGCCGCTCTCCCTCGCAGTCATGAGGCAAAGCGAAGAATGGCGATAGACTACATCAGTACGCGCGGCAATGCGCCGGCGCTGGGTTTCTGCGATGCTATGCTGGCGGGGCTGGCCCGCGACGGCGGCCTCTACGTGCCGCGCGAATGGCCAAGCTTCTCCGCCGACGACATCCGCGACATGCGCGGCCTGCCCTATACGGAAATCGCCTTCCGGGTGCTCAGCCCCTTCGTGGGAGAGGAGATCGACGCCGCGACCTTGCGTCGCATCATCGAGGAAAGCTACGCCACGTTCCGTCACGAGGCGGTCTGCCCGCTGGTGCAGACCGGGCCGAACGAATTCATCCTCGAACTGTTCCACGGCCCCACCCTCGCCTTCAAGGATGTGGCGATGCAGCTGCTCGCCCGGCTGATGGACCATGTGCTCGCCAGCCGCGGCGAGCGGGTCACCATCGTCGGCGCCACTTCGGGCGACACGGGCGGCGCGGCGATCGAGGCCTTCGCCAACACCGAGCGGGCCGATGTCTTCATCCTGTTCCCGGAAGGACGCGTCTCCCCCGTCCAGCAGCGGCAGATGACCACCTCGAATGCCGCCAATGTCCACGCGCTCGCCATCAAGGGCAATTTCGACGATTGCCAGGCGCTCTTGAAGGACATGTTCAACGATCACCGCTTCCGCGACCATGTCTCGCTGTCGGGCGTCAATTCGATCAACTGGGCCCGCGTCATGGCGCAGATCGTCTACTATTTCACCTCGGCCCTGTCGCTCGGCGCTCCCGACCGGACCGTCTCCTTCACCGTGCCGACAGGCAATTTCGGCGACATCTTCGCGGGCTACGCCGCCAAGCGGATGGGCCTGCCCGTCGGTCGCCTGGTGATCGCCACCAATGACAACGACATTCTGGCGCGGACGCTCGCCACCGGCGAGTATTCCACGCGCGGCGTGATCGCCACCACGTCGCCGTCGATGGACATCCAGGTCTCGTCGAACTTCGAACGCCTGCTGTATTTCGCCTCCGGCGAGAATGCCGACGAAGTCCGCCGCTCAATGGAAACGCTCAAGCAGTCGGGCAGCTTTCCCGTCGCTCCGCAGACGCTGGCGGCAATCCGCGCCGACTTTGCGGCGCAGAGCTCCACCATGGACGAGACGGCGGCGACCATCCGCGATGTCCGCGCGGCGAGCGGCTATCTCCTCGACCCGCACACGGCGACCGGCGTGAAGGTCGCCCGCGCGCTCGCCGAGGAGCGGACGCCGATGGTCGTGCTGGCGACCGCGCATCCGGCAAAATTTCCGCTCGCCGTACAACAGGCAAGCGGCGTGGAACCGCCGCTTCCCGACTGGCTCGACGGGCTGATGGAGCGCGAAGAAACGTTTACGGTCCTTCCATCGGACCTGAAAATGATAGAAGATCATGTGATCCGCCATGCAAGGGCGGCGCGTTAAGTCTGTCCAGGGAGTAACGTCAATATGGGTGTTGAGGTAAGCCGTCTGTCGAACGGCCTGACGGTAGCAACCGAAACCCTGCCGCATTTGGAAACCGTCGCACTGGGGATCTGGGTCAAGTCGGGTTCCCGCAACGAGCAGGACAACGAGCACGGCATCGCTCACCTGCTCGAGCACATGGCCTTCAAGGGAACCGGCAAGCGGACCGCGCGTCAGATCGCCACGGACATCGAGGATGTCGGCGGCGAAATCAACGCGGCGACGAGCGTCGAGACCACCGCCTTCTACGCCCGCGTGCTGAGCGCCGACATGCCGCTCGCGGTCGACATCCTCGCGGACATCCTGACGGACTCCAAGTTCGATCCGCGCGAGCTGGAACGCGAGCAGCACGTGATCCTGCAGGAGATCGGCGCCGCGCATGACGTGCCCGACGACATCGTCTTCGACCGCTTCACCGAGACGGCTTTCCGCCATCAGGCGCTCGGCCGTTCGGTGCTGGGTACGCCGGAGACCGTGCAATCCTTCACCTCGGACCAGTTACGCGGTTTTCTGGAGCGCCAGTACTCCGCCGACCGGATGGTCATCGTCGCCGCGGGCGGCCTCAAGCACGACGATTTCGTGCGCGAGATCGAGAGCCGCCTCGGCGGTTTCCGCGCCAAGGCGGACGGCGCGATGCCGCAATACGCAAATTATGTCGGCGGCGACTATCGCGAGCACCGCGACCTGATGGACGCGCAGATCATGCTCGGCTTCGAGGGGCGCGCCTACCACATGCGGGACTTCTACGCCTCGCAGGTCCTGTCATCGATCCTCGGCGGCGGCATGTCCTCGCGCCTGTTCCAGGAGGTGCGCGAGAAGCACGGCCTCTGCTACTCGATCTATGCCTTCCACTGGGGGTTCTCCGACACCGGCATCTTCGGCGTCCATGCGGCGACCGGCAAGGAGGATATCGAAGCGCTCGTGCCATTGATCCTCGGCGAACTGCAGAAGGTCGGCCAGGAGATCGGCCAGGACGAGCTCGACCGGGCGCGCGCCCAGTACCGCGCGGGGCTGATGATGGCACGCGAGAATCCGGCGAGCCGCGCCTCGCAGATCGCCCGCCAGCTCCTGCTCTACGGCCGTCCCATCGACGTGGACGAACTCATGGAGCGCCTGTCGAACCTGACGGTTGACCGGCTCACCGACCTGTCGTCGCGCCTGTTCAGCTCGAAGCCGACGGTTACGGCGATCGGCCCCGTCGGCACGCTGGCGCCGTTCGAGGCCATCCGGGACGCGCTTGCCGATCAGGTGGCCATGCCGCGCAAGCTCGCCGTCTAGGCATACGGACGGAATGCTGGACGTCCCCTTCCTTCGCCGCCAGCCCCCGGCGCTCAAGGGAGAGCGTTTGATCCTGCGCATGCCCACGATGGGCGATCACGCCGCCTGGGCGGCGCTGCGCAACGAGAGCCGTTCCTTCCTGGAGCCCTGGGAACCGCGCTGGGCGCCCGACGAGTTGTCGCGGGCGGCCTTCCGGCAAAGGCTGCGCCGCTACCGCAGCGAATTCGATCAGGGGACGGGCATTGCCTTCTTTCTGTTCGATGCGCGCAGCGACACCCTCACGGGCGGCATCACCCTGTCGAACATCCGCCGCGGCGTCGCGCAGACGGGCAGCATCGGCTACTGGATGGGCCAGCGCTTCGCGGGCCGGGGCATGATGCTCGAGGCCGTCCGGATGGTCATTCCCTTCGCCTTCGAAACGTTGCGGTTGCACCGTCTCGAGGCCGCCTGTATTCCAGACAATGATCGTTCGGTGGGCTTACTTGAAAAAGCCGGATTTCAGCGCGAAGGCCTTCTCAAATCCTATCTCAGGATCAACGGTTCTTGGCGCGATCACTATCTCTATGCGCTGGTTGCCGAGGAGCGTCGCGTGCCTGCATCAGAAGAACGGGGCTGATCTTTTGTCACGATCCCATATCCACGCTTTCCTGGCGACAATGCTTGCCGTGCTCGTCGGACTGGCCGTCACCGCGACGTCGGCCCTGGCCATCGAGCCGATCAAGATCGCCCGCGATGACGTGGCTCTCGACCTGTCGAAAGCTGTGGAAATCCATCGCGGACAGGGCGACGTGTTCCAGGTCTCGACCGCGCCCGATGTCGACGGCATCGTGCGGCGCATCGAGGTGGAGGCGCAGGACGCGCGTTCGAGCGGCGACTGGGCCGTGTTCGCCCTCGCCAACACCACCGAGCAGCAGATCGACCGCCTCATCGTCGCGCCACATTTCCGCCTCGTCGGTTCCGGCCTGTTCTGGCCGGATCTCGGCTCGCAGCGCATCGCCGCCATCACGCCGAGCGCCGGCTTCACGCTCGACCGGCAGGACAGCCCCGACGCGGACGAATTCCTGGTCACGCTCAATCCCGGTTCGGTCGTCACCTTTGTCGCAGAACTGTCGTCGCCGAACCTTCCGCAGGTCTATCTGTGGGACCCGGCCGCCTACAAGGATACCGTCAACGCCTATACGCTGTTTCGCGGCATCGTGATCGGCATCGCCGGCCTTCTGGCGCTGTTCCTGACCATCCTTTTCGTCGTCAAGGGAACCTCGATGTTTCCCGCCACGGCGGCGCTTGCCTGGGCGGTGCTCGCCTATATCTCGATCGATTTCGGCTTTCTCAGCAAGGTCATCGAGATCTCCCCCGGCAACGAGCAGATCTGGCGCGCCGGAACAGAGGTCGGCCTCGCCGCGACCCTGGTCGTCTTCCTTTTCGCCTACCTGAACCTGAACCGCTGGCACGATCACTTCAGCTATGGCGTTCTGGCCTGGATCCTCGGCCTCTTCATCATCGCCGGCTTCGCGATCATCGACCCGGCCGCTTCCGCCGGCATCGCCCGCCTGTCCTTCGCCGCCACCGCCGTGGTGGGCCTGTGCATCATCGTCTATCTCAGCCTGCAGGGCTATGACCGCGCGATCATGCTCGTGCCGAGCTGGGTGATGATCATCGCCTGGCTGGTCGGGTCATGGATGGCCATTACCGGAACGCTCGACAACGACATCGTGCAGCCGGCCATCGGCGGCGGCCTGATCCTGATCATCCTGCTGATCGGCTTCACGGTGATGCAGCACGCCTTCGCCGGCGGCGCCATTTTCCAGGGCCTGTTCAGCGACATGGAGCGCCAGGCGCTGGCACTCACAGGCTCTGGCGATGCCGTGTGGGACTGGGACGTGGCGCGCGACCGCGTCATCACCCGGCCGGACGTCAGCAAGCAGCTCGGCCTGCCGGCCGGCAGTCTGAACGGCCCTGCCCGCAACTGGCTGTCGCTGCTCCACACCGACGACCGCGACACGTTCCGCACGACGCTCGACGTGGTTCTTGAACACCGGCGCGGCCGCATCTCGCAGAGCTTTCGCCTGCGCGGTGCCGACGGACACTATCACTGGTTCGCCCTTCGCGCGCGGCCGGTGATCGGTTCCGACGGGCAGATCATCCGCTGCGTCGGCACGATGGTCGATGTGACCGAGCAGAAGAAGGCGGAAGAGCGTCTCCTGCACGATGCGGTGCACGACAACCTCACGGGCCTGCCGAGCCGCGAGCTGTTCCTCAACCGGCTCGACGCGATCATCGCCATCGCGCGGACGGAGCAGAAGGTGCGGCCGACCGCCTTCGTCATCGACATCGACCGCTTCAAGCAGGTCAATGACGAGCTCGGCATCTCGGTCGGCGACACCATTCTCCTGACCATCGCGCGCCGGCTGCACCGCCTGCTGAAGCCGCGCGATTCGCTTTGCCGCCTGTCGGGCGACCAGTTCGCCATGATCCTCCTGTCGGAGCAGGAGCCGGCGCGCATTGCCGCCGTCGCCGACGCGGTGAAGCAGGCGATCCGCACGCCCGTCACCTTTGCCCGCCGCGAGATCATCCTGACGCCGTCGATCGGCCTGATCTCCTGGACCTCGGCGCAGACCTCCGCCGAGGAGATGCTGAAGGACGCCGAGCTCGCCATGTACCAGGCGAAGCGCTTCGGAGGCGACAGGATCGAACCTTTCCGGCCGGCCTTCCGCTCGATTGGCAACAACCGGCTGCGGGTGGAGTCCGATCTCAGGCGCGCCATCGAACGTTCGGAGATGAAGCTTGCCTACCAGCCGATCATCCGGCTCTCGGATCATTCCATCGCAGGCTTCGAGGCGCTGCTGCGCTGGGAGCATCCGCGGCGCGGAACCATCGCGCCCGCCGATTTCATCCCGGTCGCCGAAAGTTCCGGCCTGATCGTGCCGCTCGGCCTGTTCGCCATGCAGCAGGCCGCGGAAGACCTCTACCGCTGGCAGAAGCAGGCGGGCGACCTGCCCCTCACCATGTCGGTCAATCTGTCCAGCCGCCAGCTCATCCGGCGCGACCTTGTCGGCGACGTGCGGTCGGTCATCGCCCGCTCAGGCATCCAGCCGGAGAGTTTCCGCCTTGAACTCACCGAATCGCTGGTCATGGACAATCCCGAGCAGTCGGCGCATGTCCTGCAGAAGCTGAAGCAGATCGGCATCGGCCTTTCCCTCGACGATTTCGGCACCGGGTACTCATCGCTTTCCTATCTGTCGAGCTTCCCCTTCGACACGATCAAGATCGACAAGAGCTTTCTCGAGGACACGACGCCGAGAGGTGCAGTGCTCGTCCGCTCCGTGGTCAAGATGGCGCACGAACTGGGTCTTTCCGTCGTGGCGGAGGGCGTCGCAGACGAGCACGATGCGGAGCAGCTGAAGCAGATGGGCTGCGAATATGCCCAGAGCTTCCTCTTCGGCCTTCCCGAAAGCGCCGATGGAATCCAGAAACTTCTGTTCGAGCAGACGACAGCCGCCAAGGCGTAAGAAATATTCTTCTCGGGGTGGGAACGCCCGGCGCCTGGGCTTCAGGCGTGGCCGGCCGCCTGGCTCAGATGGGCGGCGTCGATGCCGATGGCCGCCAGGACGCCGTCATACTTCCGCTCGATCTCGCCCTCGAACAGGAGTTCGGGCGTTGCGGGGCAGGTCAGCCAGCCATTCCCGCTGATCTCGCTCTCGAGTTGCCCGGCGCCCCAGCCGGCATAGCCGAGCGCCATCAGCGCATGCCGCGGGCCACGGCCCATCGAAATCGCCCGCAGCATGTCGACCGTCGCCGTCAGGCAGATGCTCTCCGAAACCGGCATGGACGATTCGACCACCACATCGTCCGTATGCAGCACGAAGCCGCGGCTGCGGTCCACCGGCCCGCCATTGCGGACGGGAAGATCACGGGCCTCGCGCGGCAGGCGGATCGCCTCCTCCTGATCGAGGATCCCGAGCTGTACGAGAATGTCCGGGAACGCAAGCTGCTGGGGGCGGTTGATGATCAGCCCCATCGCACCGTCGTCGCTGTGCGCGCACAGATAGATCACGGAACGTGAAAACCGCTCGTCGCGCATGCCGGGCATGGCGATCAGGAAGTGATTTTCCAGGTATGGGACGGACATTGCGCGTCCGCCGTTCGTGTCGCTGCTCATGCGTGAAGGGTAGCGCGTTTCAATCGGGCATGAAAGACGGATGTGCGCGGCGACGCGCCCGCGCAGACGGCTCCGCTCACGCATTTATGAAGGACCGTGCGCGATCGCCGCGTTGCCTTCGGGCGAAAGGCTCGGCAATGTCCCGGCATGATCAGGAACCTCGCATTCATTCTCCCGTTTCTGGCTGCCAGCCCCGCCCTTGCGGCCTCCAGCCAATGGCAGACCAGCGAAGGCGGCTCGGTGCGCATTGTCACCAGCGGACTGCCGGACGATGACGGCCGTCTGCATGGCGCGCTGGACATAAAGCTGAAGCCCGGATGGAAAACCTATTGGCGCAATCCCGGCCCGTCGGGCATTCCCCCTTCGATCGACCTGTCCCGCAGCCCGCACATAAAGTCCGCGGAACTGGCGTTCCCCGCGCCCGTGCGCGTGCATGACGGGGACACACAGTGGGCGGGTTACAAGCAGTCCGTCCGCCTGCCGGTCACGTTCACGCTCGACAGGGCCGATGTCGTGACCCTGATCGACGTCGATGTTTTTCTCGGCATCTGCGAAACCATATGCATCCCGTTTCAGGCCTCCTTCTCGTTCGATCCGGGATCGGGCGCGGACGACCAGAGCGATGCCTTTGCCGTGCAGATGGCGCATGCCGCCCTCCCCTCGCCGGCGACCGGCACCTTCGGCGTAAACGCGGTCAGCCGCAGCGGCAGCATGCTCACCCTCGATGCGAACCTGCCGCAGGACACGAGCAATCCGGAACTTTTCATAGATCACGAGAAGAGCCATCTGTTCGGCACGCCGACCCTCGTGAAACAGGGTTCCGGCACAGCGGAATTCGCTGTTGAAATCCATGAAGCCTCCGATGACGGGCTTGCAGAAAGCAGCCTGCGCTATACGCTGGTCGCCAATGGCCGGTCCGTCTCAGGAGCAATCGACATCCCCTGAAGGCCAGTCCTCCCACCCCGGTTTGATCTAGGAGAATTCCTGAATGAGCATCTCAGTCGGCGACCGCATTCCTGCGGCTCCCTTGAAGCAGGTCGGCGCCAATGGTCCAACGGAGTGGTCCGCTCCGGATTTCTTCGCTGGCCGCAAGGTCGTGGTGTTCGGTGTGCCCGGCGCCTTCACGCCCACCTGCAGCAACAATCACCTCCCCGGCTTCGTGGAGAACCGCCAGGCGATCCAGGCGCGTGGCGTGGACGACATTGCGGTGGTTTCGGTCAACGATCACCATGTCATGAAGGCCTGGGCGGGCTTTACCGGTGCGCAGGACCAGCTCACCTTCCTTGCGGACGGCAATGGCGACTTCACGCGGGCGCTGGGCCTCGACATCGATCTGTCGAAGGGCGGTCTCGGCAACCGTTCGAAACGCTATTCGATGATCGTCGAGAACGGCACCGTCACCAAGATCAACATTGAGGAAAACCCGGGCGAGGCCGTGACGAGCGGCGCGGCGCGCATCCTCGAACAGCTGTAGCTCGTGGCTGTGGCGGAGGCGGCCTACCGCCTCTTCTTGAAGGGTTCCATGCCGGCGCGCGCCAGCGCGTCGGCTCTTTCGTTCTCCGGATGGCCGGCGTGGCCCTTGATCCAGTGCCAGTTGATCTTGTGGCGGCGGCGGGCCTCGTCCAGCGCCTGCCACAGCTCGGCATTCTTCACCGGCTTCTTGGCGGCGGTTTTCCAGCCGTTGCGTTTCCAGCCCTCGATCCAGCCGGATATCCCGTCACGCACATAGACGCTATCCGTGTAGAGATCGATCGAGCACGGCCGCTTGAGCGCGTTCAGCGCCTCGATCGCCGCCTGCAGTTCCATGCGGTTGTTGGTCGTCTCCGCCTCGCCGCCCGACAGCTCCTTCTCGACGCCGCCATGACGCAGCAAGGCGCCCCAGCCGCCGGGGCCGGGATTGCCGGAGCAGGCTCCATCGGTAAAGATCTCCACATGCGTCACGTGATGCCGATCCCGTATTCGGAGGACGAGCGGATCTGGCGGTGGAACCGCAGCCGGCGCACATATTCCATCGGGTCGCGCTTGTTGACCAACGCCCCGTCGGGAATGGTCAGCCAGTCGTACAGCCGCGTCAGCATGAAGCGCAGGGCCGAGCCACGCGCCAGGAGAGGCAGCGCCTCGATCTCCGCAGGCTCCAGCGGCCGGATCTCCTGATAGCCTGCCAGCAGGGCCGTCCCCTTTGTGAGATTGTAGGAGCCGTCCTTCTCGAAACACCAGGCATTCAGGCAGGTGGCCACATCATAGGCCAGGAGATCGTTGCAGGCGAAGTAGAAGTCGATGATGCCCGACACTTCCCCACCCAGGAAGAAGACGTTGTCGGGGAAGAGATCGGCATGAATGATGCCGGTCGGCAGATCGCCCGGCCAGGCCCGCCCGAGCGTCGCCAGATCAGCCTCCACCTCTTCGCTCAGGCCGGGCTCCACCTCGTCGGCGCGCGGAGCTGCCTTCCTCCAAAGATCGCGCCAGCCGTCCAGCGCCAGCGCGTTCGGGCGTGACAGCGCGAAGCCCTGTGCCGCAAGATGCAGCCCGGCGATGGCCCGCCCGACCTGCCGGCAATGCTGGGGCGCCGGTCGCCTGAGCCACATTCCCTCCAGGAAGGTGATCAGTGCCGCGGGCCGCTCGGCGATCTCGCTGATCACCTCGCCGTCGCGCCGGCGCACCGGCAACGGGCATGACACGCCGTGCTCTGCCAGATGCTCCATCAGGCCGAGAAAGAACGGCAGATCGGCCTTGTCGACGCGCCGTTCGTAAAGCGTCAGGATGAATGCCGCCTTCGTTGTGTGCAACAAATAGTTCGAGTTCTCCGAACCTTCCGCTATCCCCTTGTAGGACAGCAGCGACCCCGCGTCGTAAGCGGCCAGAAGCGCCTCGAGCTCGACCTCGGAAATATCCGTATAGACCGCCATGTGTTCAGGCGTTTCCGTTGACGAAGGCCATGTCGGCACTGGTGAGTTCGACATCGCGCAACACGCGCATGACCGGGAAATTCTCCGTCTCCTCGGCCGTGACCGCAAGATCGACGGTGACGTCGTAACGCTCTGCAAAGGCGTCGATGATCTCGTTGACGATGATCTCCGGCGCCGAGGCGCCGGCCGACAGGCCAAGCACCGTCAGGTCTCCGATTTCATCCCACGGGATCTCAGAGGCCCGCTGCACCAGCAGGGATCGCTTCGCGCCCGCCCGCTCGGCCACTTCGACCAGGCGGCGGGAATTGGACGAGTTGGGCGCGCCGACGATCAGGAAAAGATCGGCCCCGGGGGCAGCCATCTTCACGGCTTCCTGACGGTTGGTGGTGGCATAGCAGATCGATTCGGCGGCAGGCGCGTGAAGGGCGGGGAAGCGCTCCTCCAAGGCCTTGAGAATGTCCGCGGTATCTTCGACCGACAGCGTGGTCTGGCTGACGAATCCGAGTTCCGCGTCCGCCGGCGGGTTGAGCGCCATGGCGCCCTCGACGGTCTCCACCAGGGTGACGGTCCCCTCGGGCAATTGTCCCATCGTGCCGATCACTTCGGGATGGCCGGCATGACCGATCAGCAGCACGTGGCGACCCAAGCGATGGTGACGCATGGCCTGCTTGTGCACTTTGGAGACGAGCGGACATGTGGCGTCGAGATAAAACAGGTTGCGCGAAACCGCATCCGCGGGAACGGATTTCGGCACCCCGTGCGCGGAGAAGACGACGGGCGCGTCCCGGTGCTCTTCCGGTATCTCGCTGAGCTCCTCGATGAAGACGGCGCCGCGTTCCTGAAGCCCTTCGACCACATATCTGTTGTGGACGATCTCGTGGCGGACATAGACGGGCGCGCCGTATTTCTTCAGCGCCAGGATAACGATCTGGATGGCGCGGTCGACGCCTGCGCAGAAGCCGCGCGGCCCGCACAGTCGCACGGTGAGTTTCCTGTCCGCTTTGTCGGCAGCCGTCATTGCGTGTCCTTTGCTTGTGGCAGGCATTGGGGGTGATGTATCCGGGATGTCAAGAGCGCGCGCGATTTCGCCGCCACCAGACCAGCAGCACGCCGGCCAGGGCCGCGGCCAGCCCGTACCAGGTGATCGCGTATTGCAGATGGCTGTTGGGCAGGTCGATCAGCGTGACACCGCCGACCGGAAGGCCGCCCGGATTGGGTGCATTCCCGGCATCGAGGTAGAACGGCACGAAGGCGCTGCTCTCAGGCAGCCCGGCGCTCGCCGCCATCACCCCCATGTCCTTCCAGTAGAACACGTTCTTATCCGCATCGTTGTCGGGAACGATGAAGGACGGCTTGCGTTCCGGCGCGTTGCGCGCAAGCCCGGCAATGCGCACTCCGCCGACGACCTGTCCCTCGCCGCGCGTCTGCGCATCCTTGCGATCGTAGGGGACAAAACCGCGATTGACGAAGATATAGCGTCCGTCGGCCAGTTTCAGCGGCGTATGGATGAAGAAGCCCGACTGCCCCTTCCAGGTAGCGAAGTAGTGCCGCTCCCCTTCATGAACGAAGACGCCGCCGACCCGGAGCGGACGGTACTCCACGTCACCGTTCTCGCTGTAGATGCGCTCCATGGCTTCGAGTTCGATCGGCTGGGCGGCGATGCGTTCCTCGATGCGGGCGATGAGCGCTTCCTTCCAGTGCAGACGCTGCACCTGCCAGGTGCCGAGCGCCAGCAGCACGGCAAACACCACCGCACAGAGCAGCAGGAGAAGCCAGGTCCTCGCTGATCCCGAGGTCGTCGCTGGTGAAGCCTGCGTTGTCCCGGTCATGAACGGTCCAGTTTCCCTTCTTCGGCCTTGTTGCGATACTGCAAGGCGATCAGCAGTCCCTTGATCAGGCGCAGCGCGGTGAGCGACAGGATCAGCGTCAGCGGTATCCACAGCAAAAAGTGGACCCAGAGCGGAGGCCCCATCGAGACTTCCATCCACAGCGCCAATCCGACCACCAGAAAGCCGATGATGAGAATCACGAAAACGGCCGGGCCGTCACCGGCATCCGCGAAACCGTAGTCGAGGCCGCAGTTCCTACATCCCTTGCCGATGCTCAGGAAACCCGAGAACAGACGCCCCTCGCCGCAGCGCGGGCAGCGTCCGCCAAGCCCCACCGAAACCGGATCCACTGGCGGCCAGATCGCCCGGTCGCCTTCCGCCGGCGGCTTGCTGCTTTCTGCCATGTTCGCACCCATGTCCTACCGTGCCAGCCGGCATGCTCCGGCGTTCGCGGCACCGACGGTTCGGCGCCTTCTATCATGCCCGTTCCCCCGGGGTCGACACCGCGCGATGCCGCAGCTTCCACGGGCAGACAGCGGCGGCGCTCGGCAAACGTTCCCGCGCCTGCCGCAAAGGAAAACGGCCGGGTCTCCCCGGCCGTTCGAAAGTCTCGTCTCGCTGGACGATCAGTGAGCGATGGTCGCGCCCGCCGACGCCCACACATAGATGAAGGCGAAGAGGAACAGCCAGACGACGTCGACGAAGTGCCAGTACCAGGCAGCCGCCTCGAAGCCGAAATGCTGCTTTGGCGTGAAATGACCCGCCATGGCGCGCAGCAGGCAGACCAGAAGGAAGATCGTGCCGATGAACACGTGGAAGCCGTGAAAGCCGGTCGCCATGTAGAAGGTCGCGCCGTAGATCGAATCGGAGAAGGAGAACGGCGCGTGCATGTATTCGTAGACCTGCACGCAGGAGAACAGGACGCCGAGCGCGACGGTCAGCACGAGGCCCCAGACCAGGCCCTTGCGGTCGTTCTCGAGAAGGGCGTGGTGCGCCCAGGTAACGGTCGTTCCCGAAAGAAGCAGGATGATCGTGTTGTAGAGCGGCAGGTGGAAGGGATCGAGCACCTCGATGCCCTGCGGCGGCCAGACGCCTCCCGTATATTCGGCGCGCGACACCTGGATCGCTTCGCCCGGGAAGAGGCTGGCGTCGAAGAAGGCCCAGAACCATGCCACGAAGAACATCAGCTCCGAAGCGATGAACATGATCATGCCGTAGCGCAGATGGAGCGACACAACCCGGGTATGGTGCCCTTCATGCGCTTCCTTGATCGTGTCCGCCCACCAGGAATACATGGTGAAGAGCACGATGAAGAGGCCGATCAGGAACAGCCAGAAATGCGTTGCCGCGAGATCGACGCCGAAGAGCTTGAACTCGGCGCCCTTGAGGTACTTCATCCAGGCGATACCGCCGAGTGACATGACCAGCGCGCCGACGGACCCCAGAAAGGGCCAGGGGCTCGGATCGATGATGTGGTAATCGTGTTTCTTGGCGTGCGCGTCGGCCATGTCAGCCCCCGAGATTGTCGTTCTGATTTGCGTTGATCTTCGGCGCGGCGGCAACCGGCGCCTTCTTCTCCAACGGGAAGAATGTGTAGGAAAGCGTAATCGTCTTGATGTCCTTCAACTCCGGCACATTCACGATCTCCGGATCGACGAAGAACACCACCGGCATGTCATAGGACTCGCCCGGCTGCAACTCCTGCTCCGTGAAGCAGAAGCACTCGACCTTGTTGAAATAGGCGCCAGCCCGCGGCGGGGAGACATTGAACGTCGCAGTGCCGCTCGTCGGCTGGTTCGACAGATTGCGCGACATGTAGGAAATCTGCATCGTCTCGCCGATGCGCATCGTCACCTCGCGCTGCACCGGCCTGAATTCCCACGGCACGCCATTGGTGTTCGCATCGAAGCGGACGGTGATCTTGCGGTCGAGAACCGTGTCCGAATACTGCTCGACGCGCTGCGTCGTGCCGCCATAGCCGGTCACCTGACAGAACAGCTGGTAAAGCGGCACCGCCGCATAAGCCATGCCGACCATGCCGCCGACCATGGCGAGGCACAAGACCGCCGCGTTGCGGTTCCTGTTCCCCTTGGCCGGATCGGCTTTCGTTTCGCTGTCGCTCATCCGTCTTCTCACATGGCGCGTTCGAACAGGGCAGGTCCGAGCTTCGCGAGGCTGCCGACATAAACGATGATGACGAAGGCGACCAGAGCAAGCGCGATGGCGACAGAGCGCCTGCGCCGCGCCTTGAGCTGAGCCTCGGTCGGTTTGATGAACTCGCGCTCCATCCGTCTAGCCTCCAAACCCGAGGCCTGCCGCAAGGCGTTCCGCCAGAAGCGCGGTGAACAGCACGAACAGGTAAAGCAGCGAATAGGCGAAGAGGGACTTGGCGGGCTTCATCGCCTGATCGCCCTCCGGCATGCGCAGGACGCGCCAGGCATACCAGAGGAAACCCGCGCCGAGCACCGTGGCGACCGCGCCATAGGCCAGGCCGGCGAAACCCGCCCAGACCGGCAGCAGACCGCTCAGAGCCAGCAACACCGCATAGACGAAGATCTGGGTCTTCGTTGCCGCGTGACCGGCGACGTTCGGCAGCATCGGGATGCCGGCGCGCTCGTAGTCCGCGGACTTGAACAGTGCCAGCGCCCAGAAATGCGGCGGCGTCCAGAGAAAGATGATCAGGAACAGGATGAGGCTCTCGATGCTCACCGTTCCCGTGACCGCTGCCCAGCCCACCACCGGAGGCAGGGCGCCGGCAGCGCCGCCGATGACGATGTTCTGGGGGGTCGAGCGCTTCAGCCAAATCGTATAGACGACGGCATAGAAGAAGATTGTGAAAGCGAGCAGCGCGCCGGCGACCAAATTCGCCAGCAGCCCGAGGGTAACGACCGACAGCGCCGAGAGCACCAATCCGAAGGCCAGCGCCTCGCCGGGCGTCACCAGTCCGGCCGGAACGGGACGGCTCTTGGTGCGGCCCATGACGGCGTCGATGTCGGCGTCATACCACATGTTCAGCGCACCGGAGGCGCCGGCACCGACGGCGATCGCGGCGATCGCGATCATCGCCAGAAGCGGGTTCGGCACGCCCGGCGCCATCGCCATGCCGACAAAAGCCGTGAAGACGACCAGCGACATGACGCGCGGTTTCAACAGCGCGATGAAATCGCCCGGCGACGCCTCGGAAAGGCGGTACCCGGCCTCATTCATGTGCTCTTGTTCAACCAGCGCCATTTCTGCCTTCAACCCATTGATGGGGCCGCGCACGGGGCGCGGCCTCTGTTCTTTTCGGTTCTCTGCCGGATCAGCGGATCTTCGGCAGTTCTTCCCACTGGTGGAACGGCGGCGGAGACGAAAGCTGCCATTCCAGCGTCGTCGCACCTTCGCCCCAGGGATTGGCACCGGCCGGACGCTTTTTGGCGAAAGCCTCGAACACGCCGTAGAGGAACACCAGAACGCCGAAGGCCGAGAGATACGAGCCGTAGGACGATACCAGGTTCCAGCCGGCATAGGCGTCCGGATAGTCGATGTAGCGGCGCGGCATGCCGGCCAGACCCAGGAAGTGCTGCGGGAAGAAGATGATGTTCACGCCGATGAAGGTGATCCAGAAGTGGATGCGGGCGACGAACGAGTTGTACATGTAGCCCGTCATCTTCGGGAACCAGTAGTACCAGGCTGCGAAGATCGCGAACACGGCACCCATCGACAGCACGTAGTGGAAATGCGCCACGACGTAATAGGTGTCGTGCATGGCCCGGTCGAGGCCGGCATTGGCGAGCTGCACGCCCGTCACGCCACCCACGGTGAACAGGAAGATGAAGGCGATCGCCCACAGCATCGGCGTGCGGAACTGGATGGAGCCGCCCCACATGGTGGCGATCCACGAGAAGATCTTCACGCCGGTCGGCACCGCGATGACCATCGTCGCGAAGACGAAGTAACGCTGCGTGTCGAGCGACAGGCCGGTCGTGTACATGTGATGCGCCCACACGATGAAGCCGACCGCGCCGATGGCGACCATGGCGTAGGCCATGCCGAGATAGCCGAAGATCGGCTTCTTCGAGAAGGTCGAGACGATGTGGCTGACGATGCCGAAGCCCGGCAGGATCAGAATGTACACTTCCGGATGTCCGAAGAACCAGAACAGGTGCTGGAACAGGATCGGGTCGCCGCCGCCCTCGGGCGCGAAGAACGCGGTGCCGAAATTGCGGTCGGTCAGAAGCATGGTGATGCCGCCCGCCAGGACCGGCAGGGACAGAAGCAGCAGGAACGCCGTGATCAGCACCGACCAGGCGAACAGCGGCATCTTGTGCAGGGTCATGCCCGGCGCGCGCATGTTGAAGATGGTGGTGATGAAGTTGATGGCGCCGAGAATCGACGACGCGCCGGCGACGTGGATCGACAGGATCGCGAGATCCATGGCCGGGCCGGGCTGGCCCGAGGTCGACAGCGGCGGGTAGATCGTCCAGCCGCCGCCCGTGCCGTAGCCGCCGGCAGGGCCGGGGACGAAGAGCGACATGAGCAGCAGGATGAAGGCCGGCGGCAGGAGCCAGAACGAGATGTTGTTCATGCGCGGGAACGCCATGTCAGGCGCGCCGATCATGATCGGAACCATCCAGTTGGCGAAGCCGCCGATCAGCGCTGGCATGACCATGAAGAAGATCATGATGAGGCCGTGCGCCGTCGTGAACACGTTGAACATGTGCTTGCCAGCATCGAGCGCGGCGTCGCCCTCATAGCCATAGACCATGGCCGCGAGGCCGTGGAAGATCTGGATACCCGGCTCAGCCAGTTCCCAACGCATCATGACCGACAGGAAGCCGCCGATGATGCCCGCGCCGATGGCGAAGATCAGGTAGAGCGTGCCGATGTCCTTGTGGTTGGTCGAATAGACCCACCGTGTCCAGCCTGATGGCTTGTGTTCGCCATGGGCGTCATGGGTTGCAGCGCCTGCCATTTCCTACCGCTCCATTTGATGTTTCAGACGACTGCCTGCCCTACTGGGCGGCAGCCGCGACTTTCGTTTTTGCCTCGATCGCAGCCATCAGCGCCTTGTTGGCGCCGTCGACATCCTCGCGCGCAGCCGCGACCCAGGTATCATACTGGTCCTGCGCCACCACGCGGATGGCAATCGGCATGAAGGCGTGATCCTTGCCGCAAAGCTCCGAGCACTGGCCATAGTACAGGCCTTCCTTCTCGGCCTTGAACCAGGTCTCGTTGATCCGGCCGGGCACCGCGTCCACCTTGACGCCGAAAGCCGGCATTGCGAAGGCGTGAATCACGTCGCTGGCGGTCACGAGAACGCGCACCGTGGTGTTGACCGGCACGACAACCTCGTTGTCGACGGCCAGCAGGCGCGGATAGGCAGCCATGTCTTCCTTGCCGGAGCCCGGACGGTCACCTTCCTGCAGAAGCAGAGAGGAGAAGGAAAGCGGCTCTTCGAGCTGGTATTCGTAATCCCAGTACCACTGGACGCCGGTCGCCTTGATGGTCAGCGCTGGCTCTTCCTTGGGGGTGTACTGCGCCGTCAGAAGCTGGAACGACGGAACGGCAAGGAACAGGAGGATGATGACCGGACCCACGGTCCAGATAACTTCGATCGCCGTATTATGGCTGGTGCGCGACGGTGTCGGATTGGCGCTGGCGCGGAAACGCAGCATGCACCAGCCGAGCAGCACCATCACGAGAATGGTGATCGGCACGATGAACCAAAGCGTGTATTCCTCGAACCAGGCGATCTCATGCATGATGCTCGTGACAGCCGGCTGGAACCGGTACTGCCAAGGCTCCGGCTGCGCAGCAACGGCACCTGTGGCGAGAAATGGCAGAGTGGCAAGGCCAACAGCGATATTCTTCATAACCCTCGTCATCTCCCGTAGCGATACGGCAAGTCGGACGGTCCGATTTTGCCGCAAAGGGAATTCTGGCTTTTTATAGGCGCGTTCAAACCATACTCTCATTTGAACCGCAAGGAAGGCATTGGATGTCACGTGCGGCATTTTTGCGCCCTGGCGGCTCGCCCCGAAGGATCGCATCTGCTCTCGTCCCCGCAGGATCGCGCTGCCAGGTCCGGCTCATAGCGCCGACGCTCGGACCTGCGCAATAGTGCAAAGCGTCAAGCGGTCCCATTTCCGTCGGAATTGCCCTAGAATGTTGGGCTGGAGCCTGGATAAACAGGTTTTTCCGCCTCGTGCCGAGACAATCCCTTTTCGGCGGCAGCCAACGCAGGATAAATTGCCCTGATTCGTCGGGGAGCAGGAACATGATCATGCCTTTTGTTACACGCGCTGCAGCCGTGCTCGCCCTCGCCGTCCTTCCCGTGCTGGGCGCCAACGCGCAGCAGAGCGGAACCGTCCGATCGACTCACGGCGCCTGGTCGATCCTGTGCGACACACCGGCCGGCGCCTCGAGCGAGCAGTGCGCGATGATGCAGAATGTCGTCGCGGAGGACCGCCCGGAAATGGGTCTTTCCGTGGTGGTTCTGCGCACGGCGGACGGCAAGGCCGAGATTCTGCGCGTTCTTGCCCCCCTCGGCGTGCTGCTTCCCAACGGCCTTGGTCTCAATGTCGACGGCAAGGACATCGGACGGGCCTATTTCGTCCGCTGCTTCCAGGACGGCTGCTACGCGGAAGTGATCCTCGAGGAACAGCTGGTCGAAACGCTGAAGACCGGCGAGGCCGCCACCTTCATCGTCTTTCAGACACCGGAGGAAGGCATCGGCATTCCCGTCGATCTCAACGGCTTCGCCGAGAGCTTCGACGCCCTGCCGCGGTGATCGGCCGGCGCCCTGTCCGCCGGAGCAGTTTCTCATCAAGAGTCCCCGGACTGGATAGACGGGCGGTCCCTGCCTAAATGAGGGGGACGCCTGGACAGGATGACACTATGCCCAAATCGCTGCTTGACGCCTTCGACTGCTCCACCGACCGCCTCCGCACCCTTGTCGCCGATACGCTGCGCGGCGCCGACGACGGCGAGCTTTTTCTGGAATACAGCGAAGGCGAGGCCCTGGTTTTCGACGACGGTCGCCTGAAGACCGCCAATTTCAACACCGATCGGGGTTTTGGTCTGCGCGCGGTGGCCGGCGAGGCATCCGGCTATGCCCATTCGAGCGAGCTCTCCGAGGCCGCCGTAAGGCGCGCCGCCGATGCGGTCTCGGCGGTCAAGGCGGGCCATTCCGGCAGCCTTGCCGCAGCCCCTGCGGGAACCAACCTGCGGCTCTATGGCGACGAGAATCCGATCGCCGACCCGGACTTCGCAGCCAAGGCCAAGCTGCTGCAGGAGATCGACGCCTGGGTGCGCGCGCGGGATCCGCGTGTGCGCCAGGTCACCGCCTCGCTCGCCGCCTCTTGGCAACAGGTGGAGATCCTGCGCGCCGACGGGCAGCTTGCCCGCGACATCCGCCCGCTGGTGCGGGTCAACGTCTCGGTCATGGTCGGCGACGGCGACCGGCAGGAAACCGGGTCCTACGGCATGGGTGGGCGCAAGAGTTTCGGCGATTTTCTGGCGGAAGGTTCCTGGCAGTTCGCCGCCGGCGAGGCGTTGCGGCAGGCGCTGGTCAATCTGGAGGCGGTCCCCTCGCCCGCCGGCACGTTCGATATCGTTCTCGCCAATGGCTGGCCCGGCGTGATGCTGCATGAGGCGGTCGGCCACGGGCTGGAGGGCGACTTCAACCGCAAGAAGACATCGGCTTTCGCCGGACTGATGGGCCAGCAGGTCGCCGCCCGGGGCGTGACTGTCGTCGATGACGGCACGATTTCCGAGCGGCGCGGCTCGCTGACCATCGATGATGAAGGCACGCCCTCGGCGCGCAACGTGCTGATCGAGGACGGCAAGCTGGTCGGCTACATGCAGGACCGGCAGAACGCCCGCCTGATGGGCATGCGGCCGACCGGCAACGGGCGCCGCGAATCCTACGCGCATGAACCGATGCCGCGCATGACGAACACCTATATGACCAGCGGCGACAAGACCCCGGAAGAGATCATCGCCTCGGTGAAAAAGGGCATCTACGCCGTGTCCTTCGGCGGCGGTCAGGTGGACATCACCTCCGGCAAGTTCGTCTTCGGCTGCACCGAGGCCTACATGATCGAGGACGGCAAGGTGACCCGGCCGGTCAAGGGCGCCATGCTGATCGGCAACGGACCGGACGCCATGCACCGGGTGTCGATGGTCGGCAACGACATGAAGCTCGACAACGGCGTCGGCATGTGCGGCAAGGCCGGTCAGGGCGTGCCCGTCGGCGTCGGCCAGCCACATCTGCGCATGGATCAGATGACGGTGGGCGGGCGGCAGGCATAGGGGTTGAAGCCAGCTTCCAACGATGCGCCGAAGATTCAAGTTTTTGAGCGAAAACTTGAATCTGGAGTCAAGCAATTGAAGGGCGCTTGAATCTCACCACCATTGATTTTTCACGAGAAACTTCAATTCTCTGATCAAGAAAGCAAACCCGGCCTGCTTCTTTCAGGATCGTTCAGTTCCTGCCGGGCGCGGGCTTTCGCAGCAACGCCACTGCTTCCACATGCGGCGACCATAGAAACTGGTCGATGGGGACGACGCGTTCGATCCGGTAGCCGCCATCGACGAGGATCGCCAGGTCGCGCGCGAGCGTTCCCGGGTTGCAGGAGACCGCCGCCACCCGGCGGACCGTCGACTTTGCGATCTGGCAGCACTGCAGCTCCGCTCCGGCGCGCGGCGGATCGAACACCAGAGCGTCGAATGCGTTCAGTTCCTTCGCCGTCATCGGTCGGTGAAAGAGATCGCGCTTCTCGACGGTCACCGGCTTGAGCGAGGGCGTCCGGCGCGCCGCCTGATCCAGGGCGGCAAGTGCCGCCGCATCCCCTTCGACCGCATGAACGCGGCCGGCCTGCGCCAGGCGCAGCGCGAAGGTGCCGCTGCCGGCGAAGAGATCGACGCAGTATCTTGCCCCGTCGAGATGCTCACGAACCAGCTTCGCCATCGCCGTTTCCGCATCCATGGTCGCCTGCAGAAAGCCGGCAGGCGGGATCGCTACGGCGACACCGCCGAAGTTCACCTCCGGCTTCCGGCCTTCGACGACCACTTCGCCGTTCACGGTGAGGCGCGCAAAGCCGGCCGACAGGGTGAGGTCGATGGCCGTGCGGCGCTGCTTGGCGCCAAGCTGTCCGGCTCCGTCCACCGCAATGTCGAGACCGGCGCCCGTTGCCGTCACCGCCATGTGAAACGCCTTCGGCGTCGCCGCAACGGTCGTCGCCAGCCGCCTGAGATCGCCGAGCGCTTCTGTGATCGCGGGAGCCGAAACCGGGCATTCCTCGACAACGACGATATGGTGCGATTGCGGGACGTTGAAACCAAGCAGGATATCCGGCCCCAGGCGCCTTGCGGTAAACGTCACGCGCCGGCGCGCGCCCTCGGGACATGCCATCAGCGGCGCGACATCGGCCTCCACGCCGCGCGCGGCCAGCGCCCGCGCTACCTTGTCGCGCTTCCAGTCGCGATAGGACGCGTCGTCCAGATGCTGCACCGAGCAGCCGCCGCATGCGCCGAAATGGCGGCAGGCCGGATCCACGCGGTGCGGCGAGGCCGTCCGCAGAACCATTTTCTGCGCACGTCCCTTGTGAACGGCCGCCTCGACCGTCTCTCCCGGCAGCGCGAAGGGAACGAAGACCGATCCGGCGGCAGTGTGTGCCACGCCGTCGCCCTGCGCGCCCAGATGATCGATGGTCAGTGTCTCGCGCATCATGCCTTCTGTCCTGCGAGAAGAAACTCGCGGTTTCCGTCACCGCCTTCAATGGGCGACGGCGCCAGCCCGAGCGCCCGCCACCCCGCATTGGTTTCGAGCCAGTCGCTGAGATCGCCGGCAATGGCTTGCGCCTGCGCCGGATCCCTTAGCAGACCGCCCTTGCCGATCGCCGCGCGCCCCGCCTCGAACTGCGGCTTGACGAGAAACACGCCCCGCGCACCCGGCGCGGCCAGGGACAGGGCCGGAGGCAGGGCCAGCCTGAGCGAGATGAAACTGACATCCGAGACCAGAAAATCGGGATGCCTGCCGCCCAGATCGTCCAGTGTCAGATGCCGCGCGTTGATCCCTTCCAGCGATGTCACGCGCGGATCGGCTCCGACCCGCGCATCCATCTGGCCGGAGCCGACGTCGATGGCCGTGACATGCGCTGCGCCGCGCTCGAGGAGGACCTGGGTGAACCCGCCCGTGGACGCCCCGATGTCCAGAGCCTCGACGCCGGCCGGGTCGAGCGCGAAGACGTCCAGCGCGTGCTTCAGCTTCAGCGCCGCGCGCGAAACATAGCCGCTCGCCGGATCGTCCACCGCGACCGCGGCGCCGGCCGGAACCGTCTGTCCCGGTTTCCTCGCAGGCAGGCCGTCAACCTGCACCGTGCCGCGCAGAACCGCGTCGCGGGCGCGGGCGCGGCTGTCGAAGAGGCCGCGTTCCACGAGGAACTGATCAAGCCGCATGATCGGTCTAGGCGCGCGCCGCGCGCTCGGCGTGCTGGCCTAACGCCGCAAACACGGTGCGCACGATGGCCGCCGCGTCCAGTCCTGCATCCTCGATCATGCGTTCGGGCTTGGCATGATTGATGAAGCGGTCGGGCATGGTCATCGGCCGCACCTTGACGCCGCTTTCCAGAAGCCCCTCATGGGCAAGGAAATTCAGCACGTGCGAGCCGAAACCGCCAATCGACCCTTCCTCGATAGTGATCAGCACCTCGTGCTCGCGCGCCAGGTGGCGAATCAGCGCCTCGTCCAGTGGCTTGGCGAAGCGTGCGTCGGCAACCGTCGTCGACAGGCCCGCGGCATCGAGTTCCTCGGCGGCCCTCAGACAGTCCTGCAAACGCCCGCCGAGCGACAGCAGCGCCACCTTCGAGCCTTCCCGCAGGACGCGCCCCCTGCCGATCGCGAGCACCTCGCCGCGCTCGGGCATATCGACGCCGACGCCGTCGCCGCGCGGATAGCGAAAGGCAATGGGGCCGGCATCGTATTCCGCGGCGGTGCGCACCATATGGCGCAGCTCCGCCTCGTCCGCCGCCGCCATCACCGCCATATTCGGGAGGCTCGCCAGATAGGTGATGTCGAAGGCCCCGCAATGGGTCGGGCCGTCGGCGCCGACGAAACCGGCCCGGTCGATGGCGAAGCGAACCGGCAGGTTCTGCAGCGCCACGTCATGCACCACCTGGTCATAGGCGCGCTGCAGGAAGGTCGAGTAGATCGCCGCGAAGGGCCGCAGCCCCTCCGTCGCCATGCCGGCGGCGAAGGTGACGGCATGCTGCTCGGCGATGCCGACATCGAAGGTGCGCTCGGGAAACTCCGTGCCGAACAGGTCCAGCCCCGTGCCGGACGGCATGGCCGCGGTCACCGCGACGATGCGTTCATCGGCGCGCGCTTCCTGTACCAGCGACTGGGCGAACACCTTGGTGTAGCTCGGCGCGTTGGCCGGCGCCTTGGCCTGCGCACCGGTGATCACGTCGAACTTGTTGACGCCGTGATACTTGTCCTCGGCGGCTTCCGCCGGCGGATAGCCCTTGCCCTTCTTGGTCACCACATGGATCAGCACCGGCCCATCGCCATTGTCGCGGACGTTCTTCAGGACCGGCACGAGATGCTTGAGATTGTGGCCGTCGATGGGGCCGATGTGGAAGAAGCCCATCTCCTCGAACAGCGTGCCGCCTGTCACGTAGCCGCGCGCGTGCTCCACCGCGCGGGTCACGGCGCGGTCGACCCCCTTGCCCAGATAGGAGGTCAGTTTCTTGCCCAGTTCGCGCACGCCCTGATAGGTGCGGCCGGAGGCGAGGCGCGCCAGATAGGCGCTCATCGCGCCCTGCGGCGGGGCGATCGACATGTCGTTGTCGTTCAGGATGACGATCAGCCGCGCGTCGAGCGCGCCGGCATTGTTCATCGCCTCATAGGCCATTCCGGCCGACATGGCGCCGTCACCGATGACGGCGATGACATTGCGCTTCTCGCCCCTGAGGTCGCGCGCCACCGCCATGCCGAGGCCCGCCGAGATCGAGGTGGAGGAATGGGCCGTTCCGAAGGGATCGTATTCGCTTTCGGCGCGCTTGGTGAAGCCGTAGAGG
Organism: Nitratireductor pacificus pht-3B; assembly: GCF_000300335.1. Taxonomy (GTDB): domain Bacteria; phylum Pseudomonadota; class Alphaproteobacteria; order Rhizobiales; family Rhizobiaceae; genus Nitratireductor; species Nitratireductor pacificus. The sequence continues at coordinate 164,350 of NZ_AMRM01000005.1, forward strand.
CCGCCCTCCTGGCGCAGGGTGCGGATGCGGTCGCGCCGGCCGGTGATGATCTTGTGCGGATAGGCCTGGTGACCAACATCCCAGATGATGCGGTCGTCGGGCGTGTCGAACACATAGTGCAACGCGACCGTCAGCTCGACCACGCCGAGGCCCGCGCCCAGATGGCCGCCCGTCTTGGAGACCGCGTCGATCAGCTCGGCCCGCAGCTCGTCGGCAAGCTGCGGCAGCTTCTCCTCAGCGAGGCGCTTCAGATCGGCTGGATAGACGACCTCGTCCAGAAGGGGCGTGTCGGGCGGCGATTTCACGCGCATCACCTCGGCTGTTGATGGTCATCCCGACATAGGGCTTCGGGGGATCAAAGTAAACGCAAACCGGCGGTGCGGCCCGGCGTCCGGAGGATCAGCCCTCGTCGAGCGGCTCGCTGCCTGCCGGCTGCCCTTCGCGGGACAGGCGGATCTTCTCCACCTTGTCCTCGGCCGCCTTCAGGAGACCGTCGCAATGCTTCTTCAGCGCCTCGCCGCGCTCGTAGATGCGGATCGACTGGTCGAGCGGCACATCGCCGCGCTCCAGGTCCTCGACGATCTTCTCCAGCGCCTCCAGCGCCTGCTCGAAGCTCATCCCCTTGATGTCGCTGTTGGCATCTTCGGCCATCTCTTATCCCTTCATCAAACGGCCGACATGCGCGGCTACCGAGACTGCAAGCCCCTGCAGGTCGTAGCCACCTTCCAGCAGGCTGACAAGGCGGCCCTGTGACAAACGCTCGGCGCGCTCCATCAGCACGCCCGTCGCCCAGTCGAAATCCTCGGCCTCCAGGTTGATCTCCGCCAGAGGGTCGCGACGATGCGCGTCGAAGCCGGCGGAGATGACGATGAGGTCCGGCGCGAAGCGCTCGATGGCGGGCAGGACAAGGGTGTCGAACGCCTCGCGAAAGGCCTCCGACCCGGAACCTGCCGCGAGCGGCGCGTTGACGATGTTGCCCGCCCCCGTCTCGTCCCGTGCGCCGCCGCCGGGATAGAGCGGCATCTGGTGCGTCGAACAGTAGAGAACGGAAGGGTCGTCCCAGAAGATGTCCTGCGTGCCGTTGCCGTGATGGACGTCCCAATCGATGATGGCGACCCGTTCGGCGCCATGGCGCTGCTGCGCATGGCGGGCGGCGATGGCGGCGTTGTTGAACAGGCAGAAGCCCATCGCCCGGGTCTTCTCCGCATGGTGTCCGGGCGGCCGGGCCGCGACGAAGACATTGGCCGCCTCGCCGGAAAACACGTCATCGACGGCGGCGGTCGCGCCGCCGATCGCCGTCAGAGCCGCCTCGAGGCTCCTCGGGCTGACCGTGGTGTCCTCGTCGATGCGCGCCAGCCCCTCCTCCGGGATCGCTGCCTTGACCTTGTCGAGATGCGATTGCGGGTGTGCCAGCAGAACCGCCGCCTCATCGGCCTGCGGCGCCTCGCGCCGATCGAGATAGGCGAAGGGCTCGTCGTCGAGCCGGTCGACGATGACGCGCAGGCGATCCGGCCGCTCCGGATGGCCGGGCGGCGTCAGATGTTCGCGGCAGATGGAGTGCGTATAGAAACGGGTTTTCATGCCATAACTCTAGAGCAACTTGACGTCGGCTGAAAACAGCCGGCATCCGCGAGAATTCGGAAAAACAAGGGGATAGAGCGCCCCTGCACATGCCCGCCAGAACCGCGGGTGCGGCGATCCTTGCATGGATCGCCCCGAACGCCAACGGCTGAGCATACCGGGAGATCCGGTGCCGACACCCCAGCCCGGGAAATGTGGGGGCTGTCGGAAAGCGCAGGGCTCGTTCGTCCTGTGGAGGCAGCACGGCGGGCCGGTACCACCCGCAGGAAAAACAACCAACAGGAGCCGTCCGATGATCCCAACGATAACCGCATTTGAACGCTCACCCGATGGCGGCCAGGGGCATGCCCGCGACATGCGCGTCCGCTGGGCGCTGGAAGAGGTCGGCAGACCGTACGAGGTCCGCCTCGTATCGTTCGGCACCATGAAGGAAGCCGCGCATATGGCGCGTCAGCCTTTCGGTCAGATCCCGACCTACGAGGAAGGCAATCTCACCCTGTTCGAGTCGGGGGCGATCGTCCTTTATATCGCGCAACACAACGAGGGCCTGCTGCCGGAGGAGCCTGATGCCCGGGCCATCGCCATCTCATGGATGTTCGCGGCGCTCAACACCGTGGAGCCGCCGGTCTTCGATCACAGCCTCGCTTCCATCCTCGAGCGTGACGCGCCATGGTTCGAGCCGCGCATGCGCGCCCTCGAAGAAACCATCGGGAGGCGGCTCGACGCCTTATCGGATCACCTCGGCGCTTCCGACTGGCTCGATGGCGCATTCAGCGCCGCCGATCTGCTGATGGTGACCGTCCTGCGCAGGCTGTCGGGGTCGGAATTGCTCGACGCGCGTCCGAACCTTGCCGCCTATGTCGCCCGGGGCGAGGCCAGGCCGGCCTATCAACGCGCCTTTGCCGCTCAAAAGGCTGTCTTCACGGCGGCGACGGACGTCTGACCGCTGCTGTTTTGGGCGGGAAGCGCGAGCGCTGCCGAATCGGGGCACCAGACGGCCGTCGACCCCGGGGTTCGGCAGCAGCGGGGCAAGTCCCCCCTTGGTCATCCCCTTCCGCGCGCTTGGCGCGATGCCTTGCGCCGCCGCCCCGCCACGTCCATCAGCCGCCTGAAGGTGGGACACTCCAGATGCGTCGGAGCCGGACAGTCCGCGACATGGCGTAGGGTGTCGCGCAAAGCCTCCAGTTCATGGATCTGCCGGTCCAGGTCGTCCGCCCGCGCATGGAGCGCGGCGCGCGGCACCTCCGGCATGCCGTTCCGGCCGAACATCGCGGCAATCTCCTCGAGCGAGAAGCCGGCGGATTTGCCCATGGCGACCAGCTGGAGCTGCATCAGCACTTCGGGCGGGAACTGGCGGCGAAGACCGTGCCGGGAAACCGAGGAGATCAGCCCGACCTTCTCGTAGTGCCGCAATGCGGACGGCTGTATCCCGGTCGCCGCTGCCACTTCTCCTATGTCGAGAAACTTCACGCTTGACCTCAAGTTGACTTCAAGTCGCAAACTGCCCTTCCGGAACGTCGCTGGCAAGGGGAAAGACCATGGAAACGGTAGAAGCAGCCGCATCGCGGGGCACGGATCGCGTGATTGTCGCAGCGCTGGCGCTGTCGATGCTTCTGGCCTCACTCGGCACGAGCATCGCCAATATCGCGCTGCCGGCGCTGGCGGAGGCGTTCACCGCGCCATTCCATCAGGTCCAGTGGGTGGTCACGGGCTATCTCGCGGCGCTTACCGTATCCGTCGTCGTCGGGCGGCTGGGTGACGTGCATGGCTTGCGGCGCATGCATCTTGCCGGCCTCGGCTTGTTCTGCGGCGCATCGCTGTTGTGCGGCCTCGCAACGGATATCTGGCAGCTCGTCGGCGCGCGGGTGCTTCAGGGGGCAGGAGCCGCCTTCGCGATGACGCTCAGCATGGCGCTCATGCGCGCGAGCGTCCGCGAGGAACGCCTGGGGCGGGCGATGGGCCTGCTGGGCACGGTCTCGGCGCTCGGCACGGCCCTCGGCCCCTCGCTGGGCGGCGTGCTCGTCGCTACGGTGGGCTGGCGGGGCGTCTTCCTGGCCCCGCTGCCGCTGGCAATCCTCGCCCTTATCGCGGCTTTCATGGCCCTGCCGCGCGACGAGCGCGCGCATGCGGGCAAGGAGGGTGCGTCGCGCTCCGGCATCCGGACGATGTTCATCCCGCGCCTCGCAGCGAGCCTGCTCGTCAATCTCCTCGTCGCCGCGGTCATGATGACGACGCTGGTGGTCGGCCCGTTCTATCTCGGAATCCGGCTGGGCCTGACGGAGGCGCTGGTCGGTCTGGTCATGTCGGTCGGGCCGGCGATCTCAATCCTCAGCGGCCTGCCCGCGGGACAGGCGGTCGATGCCTGGGGAACCCGGCGGGTGCTTGGCATCGGCCTCGTCATGCTGACTGCGGGATCGTTCCTTCTGGCGCTGCTGCCCAATGCCCTCGGCCTTGCCGGTTACGTCCTGGCGATCATCGTGCTGACGCCCGGCTACCAACTCTTCCAGGCTGCCAACAACACGGCCGTGCTGGCGGATGTGGCGAAGGAAGCGCGCGGCAGCGTCTCCGGCCTGCTCGGCCTGTCGCGCAATCTGGGCCTCATGGCGGGGGCGTCGGTCATCAGCACTGTCTTTGCGGTCAGCGCCGGCATCGGCGATTCAGGCCACGGATCGGCCTCCGCAATCGCCGAAGGCATGCGCACGACGTTTCTTCTCGTCGGCGGCATGATGGCGTTCAGCCTCTGGCTTGCCTTCGTGTGCCCGGCCCCCGCCAAACGGTCCTGATCCCAGACCCGTTCAGCGCTTCGCTGAAACGATGGATGGGCCTGTCTCCTTGTTTTTCCGCGTTTATGCGGTCGTCAGGTGATTCCACCCGACTGAAAAACACTCTAAGTGACGCTGCCCAGACCCGCCGCTCCCAGCGCCCTGTCCTTCAGCTCCCGGAACTGCTTCGAGGCGTCGCTCAGGCGACGGTCCCATTCGGGGTTCGGCGTCTGCCCTTCGATGGTCTTGAAATAGACCGACATCAGCGCGGCTATGGCGAAGGGTTCGATCAGCGCCGCCTTCACGGCCCAGGCGAAGACGATCGCCAGAACGAAGCTCCAGCCGGCGAGCTGGCCGGGCATCGCATAGAGAATGGCCGCTGCCGGAGCCAGCATCACCAGGAACACGACGAAGGCGAGGATCCACATGAACAGCGCCAGCCAGACAGCGTTCTTGACCATGGTCTTGCCGTTCTGAGCATAAAGGACAATGCCCTGCCGCGCCGTGTCGAACGGGGTGCTGGAGCCGATCCGGATGCTGTAGCCAAGGATGATCTCGTCCACATAGGTGAGCGACAGGCGGATCACCGTGTTGACGAAGCGTATCAGCGCGTCGAGGCCGGGAATCGGCAGGAAGGCCGCGACGCCGCCGAGCAGACCCGTCAGCACGCGGATCACGCCCTTGATCAGCTGGTCGAGGACGAACAGCACATTGGCTTCCGCAAAGCGTTCGGTGACGACGCCGCGCGCATAGGCGATCTGGCCCTGCCCTTCCGGCACGTCGCGCCCGTCGATCAGATGCACCATCACGGCGATATGCCCGGCCTTGACCACATAGAGGATGTATTCGCGGATCCAGTAGACGATGACGGACACCAGGCCGAAGCCGGCGATGCCGCCCCACAGCGCGAACGAGGTCGGGCCGTCGGGATCGCTCGTCACATGGCCGACGCCGTAACCGACACCCGCACCGGCACCGGTGGCGAAGATGTAGGCGGCGGTGATGCCGAAATAGACGATCATCCGGAACGCGATGAACGGCCATGTCCTGGCCATGATCGCAAGCGTCCTGCCGATGTCGAAATCCCACATGGTCTGCCCCCCAGGCTTTTGGCCGAGGATGGAGCGTGGGCCGGGATTGTCAACCGAAACGGGTTTCCCCGGCGGTTTCCGTCAACCGGATTCTTGGCTTCCCCAATGGTTCAGATCGTCTCTCGTACGTCCGAATGGAGGCGCTGCGATCGAATCAGCAATCCATCGAGCAGGATTGTGAACGCCTCGACGGCCTTCTTCGATGTGGCTTCCTGGTCGTCCGAATTGGCGATCCACAGGGACGCGTAGAGACTGGCACCGTTGATCAGCCGCGCCGTCGCCTCCGCATCGACCAGCTTGAGCAGCCCGGCCGCCTCAAGACGGGTCAGGCTCCGCGACAGGGAGCGGATGCAGCCCGGCTGGTTCGGCCAGTTGTAGGGATCGCCCAGCACCGCCGGACCATCGAGCAGCATGATGCGCTGGATCTCCGGCTCGAGCGCCATCTCGATATAGGCCACGCATTCCGCGACGAAGCCCCGCCAGGGGTCCTCATGGCTGGCAGATATGCTGTTCAGCCTTTCGCTCATCTCCGCGTCGACCTCTGCGATCACCGCCCGTAGAAGCCCTTCCTTGCCGCCGAAATGGTGGTAGAGCGCGCCGCGCGTCAGGCCGGCCTCGGCAGTGAAGTCGTCCATGGAAGCAGCGGCGTAGCCCACGGTTCCGAACGCCTGGCGGGCGGCCGAAACGAGCTTGGCCCGGGTTTCCGCGATCATTTCGCTGCGTGGTTTGCGCGCCATCTTCTTCTCTTTCACATACGTTACGTATATCAATTGACATACGCCATGTATGTCACTATCTGAGTTTGCATACGCACCGTATGTAAACTCGTTCAACCCCCGCATCAAGGACCCCTCCAATGCCGAACCCCTATCGCGAAATCTTCAAGGTGCCGGGCACCAAGGGCTTCGCCGCCGCCGGTTTCGTCGCCCGGCTCCCCATCGCCATGGCGCCGATCGGCATCGTGGCCATGCTGTCGCAGACGCACGGGGAATACTGGCTGGCCGGCGCCGTGTCGGCGACCTTCGCCCTCACCAACGCCTTCGTCGCGCCGCAGATCTCGCGGCTCGTCGACCGGCACGGCCAGACCGCCCTGCTGGTGCCGAGCAGCATCATCTCCGTGGCCGCCTTCCTCATCCTGATCCTCGCCGCCAACCAGGACTGGCCCGTCTGGACGATGTTCGCCTCGGCCCTTCTGGCCGCCGCAATGCCGAGCATCCCGGCCATGGTCCGGGCGCGCTGGACCGAGATCTTCCGCGACCGGCCGGAGCTCAACACCGCCTTCGCCTTCGAATCCGTCGCCGACGAACTGGTCTACATCGCCGGCGCGTCGCTCTCGGTCGGGCTGAGCGTCTCCCTGTTCCCGGAGGCGGGCATGCTGGCGAGCACGCTGTTCCTCGCCTTCGGCATCGCCTCCTTCGTGCTGCAGCGTTCGACCGAACCGCGCGTGCGCCCGTACGGGGGCGTCAGCGCCGGCTCGGCGATCCGCCTGCGGCCGGTGCAGATCATCACGCTCGCTCTGGTCTTCGTCGGCGCCATCTTCGCCACGGCCGAGGTGAGCGCGGTGGCGATTACCAAGGAACTCGGCCAGCCGGGCGCCGCCAGCCTGGTGATCGGCGTCTATGCCGTCGGCTCCTTCGTCGTCGGCATCATCCTCGGCGCGCTGAACCTCAGGACGCCACTGCAGCGGCAGCTCGCCATCGCCGTCTCCGTCATCGCGCTGACCACGGTGCCGTTGCTCTTCGCCGACACGGTGGCGCTGCTCGCCCTGACCGTATTCGTCAGCGGCCTGGCCGTCTCGCCGACCTTCATCACCGCCTTCGGCCTGATCGAGCGGCGCGTGCCGGAAGCGATGCTGACCGAGGGCATCACCTGGGTGATGACGGGCATCGGCATCGGCATGGCGCTCGGCGCCTTCGTCGCCGGCTGGGTGGTCGATGTCTACGGCCCGCGCAACGGCTTCTGGGTGTCGGTTGCGGCCGGAACGGCATCGTTCCTGACGGTGCTGATCGGCCAGCGCGCCCTCTCCGGCGAGCGCGCCGACATCGCGCCAGCGGCCGCGTCCCAGCCCGCACAGTAAGCCCTTTCCCTGCTGGCCCCGGCAAACCGGGGCCAGCCTTCCCCTGACAACGCCCATCGCCGCGACGGCAATACCGGTTCCTTTCGGGGCCGGTGCGGCGGCACTCGCCATCGACCGTCCGGCGCAAGCAATTTCCGCCAACCGCCCCAACTCCGCATCCAGGACCACACCAATGCCAAACCCCTACAGCGAGATCTTCAAGGCACCGGGCACCAAAGCCTTTGCCGCAGCGGGATTCATCGCGCGTCTGCCACTTTCCATGGCCACCATGGGCACGGTCACCATGCTTTCGCAGACCCATGGCGAATACTGGCTGGCCGGCGCCGTCTCGGCCACCTTCGCCCTCACCAACGCCGTGCTGGCGCCGCAGGTGTCGCGGCTCGTCGACCGGTTCGGCCAAAGCCGCGTCCTGTCCCCGGCCGTCACCATATCGGTGCTGGCTTTCAGCGGCCTCATTGCCGCCGCGCATTACGGCTGGGCCAACTGGCTCTTGTTCCTCTTCGCTTTGCTGGCCGGCGTGATGCCGAGCATGCCGGCCATGCTGCGCGCCCGCTGGACCGCGCTCTACCGCGACACGCCCATGCTCCACACGGCTTTCGCGTTCGAATCCGTGCTGGACGAGGTGATCTACATGATGGGATCGGTGTTCGCCATCAGCCTCAGCGTAGCGCTGTTCCCCGAAGCGGGGCCGATGCTGTCGACACTATTCCTGGCGATCGGCACGGTCCTTTTCGTGGCGCAGAAATCGACCGAACCGCCGGTTCACGCGCCGGAAACGATCAGCCGCGGTTCGGCCATAGCGCTGGCGCCGCTGCAGATTCTCACCTTCACGCTGATCGCGGTCGGCACCATGTTCGGGACCGCCGAGGTGACCGTCATCGCCTTTTCCGAGGAGCTCGGCCAGCAGGGATATGCCAGCCTGGTGCTCGCCGGTTACGCCGCCGGCTCGCTGCTGGTCGGTCTGGTGTTCGGCGCTCTGAAGCTCAAGATGCCGCTCGCGAAGCAGTTCCTGCTGGCGATCGCTTTCGCCATGGTCGCGGCGCTGCCGCTCCTCGCCGTCTGGAACATTCCGACATTGGCCGTCGTCCTGTTCATCGGCGGCGCTTCGATCTCGCCCACCTTCATCACGGCCTTCGGCCTGATCGAACGCCTGGTGCCGCCCGCCAAGCTGACGGAAGGCATCACCTGGGCCATGACCGGGATCGGCATCGGCATGGCGACCGGCTCCTTCATTTCGGGCTTCGTGATCGACACCTTTGGCGCGCAGAACGGCTTCTGGGTCTCGATCACGGCCAGCGGCGTGGCCTTCGCCACCGCACTCCTCGGCTACCGCGTGCTGCAGGCTCCGGGCCGCACCGCGGCGCCAGAGGCAGCCATTGCCTAAAGCCGTTCCGGCCTGTTGGGAAAATCCGCCGGCCGCGAGGCGGGCGGTTTTTTCTACATAATGTCCGTGGAGGCGATCTCGATGCCAAAACCCTCGAGCCCGACATAGTGGCGCTCGCGCGAGGCCATCAGCTTGATGGACGAGATGCCGAGATCCTTCAGGATCTGGGCGCCCAGGCCGATCTCGCGCCACTCGCTCTCACGGCGCAACGCCTCGTCATGGTCCTCGCCGCCCGCCGGGCGGCGGCGGTTCTGGTGGGCGACGCCGACCGAGCCTTCCCGCAGATAGACGAGCACGCCGCGCCCGAGGCCCGCCATGCGCTGCATCGCCTCCCGCAAACGCTCCTCCCTGCCGAACACGTCCGTCACCACGTCCTCGGTGTGCAGCCGGACGGGAATGTCCGCGCCATCCCGGATATCGCCGAAAACCACGGCCACATGCTGCATGGATTCCCAGGGAAGCGTGTAGGCATGGGCCTTCGCCGGGCCGCTCGGCGTGTCGATGTCGAAACTCGCCACCCGTTCCACCAGCGTTTCCTGACGCTGCCGGTAGGCGATCAGGTCCGCGACGGAAACCTGCTTCAGCCCGTGGGTCCCGGCGAAGGCCGAAACCTGCGGGCCACGCATGACCGTGCCGTCGTCATTGACCAGCTCGCAGATGACGCCGACCGGCGGCAGGCCGGCGAGCCGGCACAGATCGACCGCCGCTTCCGTATGGCCGGAGCGCATCAGCACGCCGCCCTCGCGGGCGACCAGCGGGAAGATGTGGCCAGGGCGCACGAAATCGCCGGCGCCGACATTGGGATTGGCGAGGTTGCGCACGGTCAGCGTGCGGTCCTCGCCGGAAATGCCGGTCGTCGTGCCGTGCTTGAAATCGACGCTGACGGTGAAGGCCGTCGAATGCGGCGCATCGTTGTCGGCGACCATCGGCGCCAGGTTGAGGCGCTTGGCCTCCGACTGAGGCATCGGCGCGCAAACGATGCCGCTCGTGTGGCGAACGATGAAGGCCATCTTCTCCGGCGTGCAATGCACCGCCGCGACGATCAGGTCGCCCTCGTTCTCGCGTCCGTCATCGTCCATGACCACGACGATCTCGCCGCGCTCGAAGGCGCGCAGGGCTTCGACGACCTTCTTCTGATCGTAGGGCATCGGTGAAACTCCGTTAGATACGGCCGGTCTGGCCGCGATGACGCAGATAATGGTCGGCGATGGCGCAGGCGAGCATCGCCTCGCCGATGGGAACGGCGCGGATGCCGACGCAGGGGTCGTGCCGCCCCTTGGTCTGCACATCGACCTCGTTGCCGTCCTTGTCGACGCTCCGGCGCGGCGTCAGGATCGACGAGGTGGGCTTGACGGCAAAGCGCGCGACGATCGGCTCGCCGGTGGAGATGCCACCCAGAATGCCGCCGGCGTGGTTGCTCAGGAAATGCGGCCGGCCGTCATTGCCCATGCGCATCTCGTCGGCATTCTCCTCGCCGGTGATGCGGGCGGCCTCGAAGCCGTTGCCGATCTCGACGCCCTTGACCGCGTTGATCGACATCAGGTTGGCGCAGATCTCCTGGTCGAGCTTGGCATAGATCGGCGCGCCGAGACCCGCCGGCACACCCTCGGCCACCAACTCGATCACGGCGCCGACGGAGGAACCGGCCTTGCGGATGCCGTCCAGATAGTCGGCGAAGACCGGCACGGATTGCGGGTCGGGCGTGAAGAACGGGTTTTCCGCATCGCCGATGAAATCCCAGTCCCAGTTGGCCCGGTCGATCTCCTTGTCGCCCATGGCGACGAGCGCGCCGCGCACCTGCATCCCGGGCACGATCTTGCGGGCGAGCGCGCCGGCGGCAACCCGTGTCGCCGTCTCGCGCGCCGAGGACCGGCCGCCGCCGCGATAGTCGCGCAGCCCGTATTTGGTCTCGTAGGTGAAATCGGCATGACCCGGCCGGAACCGCCGGGCGATCTCGCCATAGTCCTTCGAGCGCTGGTCGACATTCTCGATCAGCATCGAGATCGGCGTGCCAGTGGTGACCAGCGTCTCGCCGTCCTCGTCCGGCAGGACACCGGACAGGATGCGCACCTCGTCGGGCTCGCGGCGCTGGGTGACGAAGCGGGACTGGCCGGGCCTGCGCTTGTCGAGATCGGCCTGGATCTCGGCCTGCGTGAAGCGGATGCCGGGCGGGCAACCATCGATGACGCAGCCGATCGCCGGCCCGTGGCTCTCGCCCCAGGTGGTGACGCGGAACAGGTGGCCAAAGGTGTTGTGCGACATGAACGAGCATCCAGCAGGCGGGGTTTTCGGTAGCCAGCCGACCGGCCAGGCCCGATTGCCCTGCTTCTATTGGCCTTTCCGCGCGCGGTCAAACCGGATTACGTCCCGCAGACCGCCATCAGCCGCCCTGTGGCACAGGCCGTCCCGGCTTCGTCGCGACCATGATCTTTCCCGTTGCGAGACGTGATCGCCGGGGAAGGGAAGGCAGGGCGCAAATCCCCACGCCCAGCGTTAGTTTTGACACATTTCAATTATCCTATAGGAGTTAGTGATTCCGCGCTTTGGGCGCTTGACGCTGAAGCCAAATCCAAAGAGGTTCCGAATGCGCAAGCTTGCAGCAGCACTCGCCTTATGTGCCTTCGCCTTTCCGGCGCTCGCCGCCGATGCGGAAGGCAAGATCACGAAGATCGACCAGGAGAACCTGACGATCACGCTAGAGAACGGCCAGACCTACAAACTGCCGACGGAAATGGACGTCTCGGTGATCGAGCAGGGCATGGACGTGGTGGTCGCCTATCGCGAGGTCGAGAACGGCGTGAAACAGATCACGGATATGTTGCTTCCGGAATAGAAGCTAGGCCATTCATCCTCTCGAGGAAGCGCCGCCCCGATCTTCCCGTTCTCCGCGCTCAAGCGGAGAATCAGCGATCCCCGGCTGCAAGATGCTTCAAAGCCACTCGGCCCGGCCGTCCCGAAGCCGCAGGAACCGGTCCTGCGGAATCTCGTGGCCGGACGCCTCGTCCGACGACACCAAACCGTTCAGGTAGAGCAGCGCGCGCATCACGCCGCCATGGGTCACGCACACCGTCGGCTGTCGCACTTCGTCAAGCCAGGTCTTCACGCGCACGGCCAGCATCTCGTAGCTCTCGGCTTCTCCGCCGGGTGGCACGAACCGCCATTTGTCCGTCGAGCGCGCCGCAGTGCTGCCCGGCGTTGCGGCTTCCAGTTCCTTGTAGGTCAGGCCCTGCCAGTCGCCGAAATGCAGCTCCATCAGCCGGGGATCGGTGCGGTAGCCCGCAGGATCGAGCCCCATCCCCGCACGCACCCGCTCCATCGTCTCACGCGTCCGCCGCAGCGGGCTGCATACGAAGTCGAAACCCGATGCGTCGCCCAGCAGTTCCGCCAGCCGCTCGCCGTTGCGATCGGCCTGTGCCCTGCCGACGGCATTGATGTCCTTGTCGGCCCGGCCCTGGAGACGCTCCTCCGCATTCCAGTCGGTCTGCCCGTGGCGAATGATGTACAGGAGTGGAAGCAAGATGCGGCCGCTTCTATTCCGTCACGACGGAGATGTCCGGTGCATCGACGGCCTTCATGCCGACCACGTGGTAGCCCGAATCCACATGCAGCACCTCGCCGGTGACCCCGCGCGACAGATGCGACAGCATGTAGAGGCCCGAATCCCCTACCTCGTCCGTGGTGACGACGCGCTTCAGCGGCGAGTTGTACTCGTTCCAGCGCAGGATGTAGCGGAAGTCGCCGATGCCGGAGGCAGCCAGCGTCTTGATCGGACCGGCCGAAATGGCATTGACGCGGATGTTGCTGCCGCCGAGATCGACCGCCAGATAACGCACGCTCGCCTCGAGCGCTGCCTTGGCGACGCCCATCACGTTGTAATGCGGCATCACCTTCTCGGCGCCGTAGTAGGTCAACGTCAGGATCGAGCCGCCATCGGTCATCAGCGGCTCGGCGCGCTTGGCCACCGCCGTCAGCGAATAGACCGAGACGTCCATGGTGCGCAGGAAATTGTCGCGCGTCGTTTCGACATAGCGGCCGGTCAGTTCGTCCTTGTCGGAAAAGGCGACTGCATGGACGAGGAAGTCCAGCCTGCCCCACTTCTCCTCGATCGTCCTAAACACCGCATCGACGCTGTCCATGTCGGTCACGTCGCAATGGCCGGCGACGATCGCGCCCAGCTCTTCGGCCAGCGGTTCGACGCGCTTCTTCAGGGCATCGCCCTGATAGGTCAGGGCCAGTTCCGCGCCTTCCGCCGCGCACGCCTTGGCAATGCCCCAGGCGATCGAGCGATTGTTGGCAACCCCCAGAACGAGGCCGCGCTTTCCGGCCATCAGGCCATTGCCGTTTGCCATGGAATGGTTCTCCGAAATCTCCTGCAGAAGCACACGGCGCCGATCCGGCAGCGCAGCGCTTCTTCACTCCGTATCCCTGCATCCGCGGGCGAGGCGATTCCCCCGCCGGCGATGCTACAAGCCGGCAGCCCTATCGCATAGCCCAGTGGCCGCATCAAGCGGATTGGCGGAACAAAGCCTCCAGAGCGGGGTCGCCGCCGTCGGGCAACATGATCTGCACATGGGCGTAGAGGTCGCCATTCCCCTCCGTCTTGCGCGGCAATCCACGCCCCTTAACCCGCAGCGTGCGGTCGGAACTCGACCAGGCCGGCACCGTCACGGCAAGCTTGCCGGTCGGGGTCTCCACCGCCACCTTGGCGCCCAGAACGGCGTCGCGCAGGCTGACCGGCAGATCGACATGCAGGTCCCGGCCCTCGATCCTGTAGCGCGGGTGTTTTCTGAAGCGCAGCTTGACCAGGGCATCGCCGCGTTCGCCGAACGGTGTCTCGTCGCCCTGCCCCTTCAGGCGGATCGTCTGGCCATCCTCGACATAGTGCGGCAGCTTGACGGCGATGCGGCGGCCACCGGGGAAAACGGCGGTCACCTTCGCGGCCTGGGCCACATCCTCGATATCGATGTCGAGCGTGGCGTTGAGATCGCCCATGCCGCTCGGACGCCCGCCGCCGGGCTGGCGGGACCGGCCGCCACCCTGCGAGAAGGCCTGGCCGAAGATCTCGCTGAAAATATCCGCGCCGCCGAAGCCCGCGCCATCGGCGCCGCCCGTGCGGAACTCGAAATGCTGCGCGCCCGGGCCGCCGCGGGCGGAACGGCGGAAGCCGGCGAAGGGATCGCCGCCGGCGCCCTCAAATCCCTGGAAGCGCGGCTTGCCCTCGGCGTCGATCTCACCACGGTCGAAAGCCCCGCGCTTTTTCTCGTCGCCGAGAATCTCGTAGGCTTGGCCGATCTCGTTGAAACGTTCCTTGGCCTTCGGATCGTCCGGCTGCTGATCGGGATGATACTTCTTCGCCAGCTTGCGATAAGCCGATTTGATGTCCTTGGCCGGGGCATTCTTCGCCACACCGAGTATGTCGTATGGATCGCGCATCTGCTGCTCTGTCGCTGACCGTCGCATGTCGGACGGCAAGAAGGTCGTGAAAACGGGATATCGCCCATAATATGCGGTCGGCTAGGAAGAAATTCCAGACCGAGCGGCATGTTCGGCCCTATAGAGGCGCAAATCCGTGGATTTGCCAACCGTCGGTGCCGGCGGCACAGAATTCTCCCCGGTAAAGGCCGACCCCGTCGAAGCTCTCGCGGGTGGTGACGAAGGTGCGGCAGACATCCCCCGGACCGCCGGCGAGATGCGTTACCGCGCCGCGCGCGCCGCTCTCGGGATCGTTCCATGCGAGTGGCATCGGGACCGCATCATCGGCGCTGGCCCCGGCAAGCGCCGCCATAAGGGCCGGCGTTCCGGAAATGGCGGGAGAAGGAGAGGTCTTCGGCACGGCCGGGGGAATCGCGCCGGTCACCATCGTGCGGTCCACATCCTGCCGCCCGAGATCCAGTGCACCCGTCGTGCAGCCAGCCATGAGCGGCAGCAGGGACAGCAACACGACGCTGCCCGGAAAACGCAGACCCAAGGCTCTGCCCCAAACTGGCGCTTGCGTTGCCCCCGGCAATCGGCATGCTCCCCGTACGATTCAATGATCCAGGCATTCATCATGATTGACGACAGGTTAAAATCCGGTGACTTCACGGAGCGCAACGAGCCTTACCGGCTGTTTGCCGAGTGGCTGGAGGATGCCGGACAGTCGGAGCCGAACGACCCCAACGCGGTGGCGCTCGCGACCGTCGATCCGGAGGGCCTGCCGAATGTGCGCATGGTGCTCCTGAAGGGGTTCGACGAGCGCGGCTTCGTCTTCTACACCAATTTCGAAAGCGCCAAGGGCCGCGAACTCCTGTCGGGGGGCAAGGCGGCCATGTGTTTCCACTGGAAGAGCCTGCGGCGCCAGGTGCGGGTGCGCGGCCCCGTCGAGCAGGTCAGCGACGAAGAGGCCGACGCCTACTATGCCTCCCGGCCGCGCGGGAGCCGCATCGGCGCCTGGGCATCGAAACAGTCGCGCCCGCTCGAAAGCCGATTCGCGCTGGAGAAGGCGGTCGCCGAATACACGGCGAGATATGCCGTCGGGACGATCCCGCGCCCGGCCTACTGGTCAGGCTTCCGCATCCTGCCGCAGACCATCGAATTCTGGCACGACCGCCCCTTCCGCCTGCACGACCGCGTCGTGTTCAGCCGCGGCGAGGACGGTGGATGGCGGACGGAGCGGCTTTATCCGTAGAGCGCGGTGCCCCGAGCTATTTCCGGCTCATGAAGGCCATGAATGCCTGGCGTGCCTCGTCCGACTTGAGGCGCGCGCGAAAATGCGTGGCCTCCTCCTGAATGCGCGCGACGACCGCCTCGCGCGGACCGCGAATGAGGTCGCGGGCGATGCGCAGCGCTTCTGGCGGCTTGGCGGCCAGCGCTTCGGCTGCCGCGAAGACGGCGCCTTCGAGCGCATCGGGCTCGACCACGGCGTGGATCAGGCCTGCGGTTTTAGCCTCCGCGGCCGGCAGACCCTGCCCCAGCGCCAGAAGGGCAAAGGCGCGCTGGTGACCGAGGATCATCGGCGCGATCAGGCTGGAACCGGCCTCCGGCACGAGGCCGAGATCGACGAACGGCGTCGAGAAGACCGTGCCGGGCGTCGCCAGAGTCAGGTCGCAGTGCAGGTGGATCGTCGTACCGATGCCGACGGCGATCCCGTCCACGCCCGAGACGAGCGGCTTTTCGGCATTGGCGAGCGCCAGAAGGAAGTCATAGACCTCCTGCCCGCCCTCTCCGCCGGTCGCAACCGCGAGAAAATCGGCCAGGTCGTTGCCGGCCGAGAAGACGCCCTCGCGTCCCAGGATCACATGGCAGCGGACCTCATCGTCGGCGTCGCCGGCCTTGAGCGCCGCCGCCATCGCCGCATACATGGCGCGGGTGATCGCATTCTTCTTCTCGGGCCGGTTGAGCCGGATCACCTGCAGAGCGCCGCGCCGCTCGGTCGTCACATGGTCGTTCACCGCCATCTCCTCCTGACGCGCCTAGTTTCCGAGAACCGCTTCAGCAGCGGCAATCAGGCTGTCCGCGCCGCCGACGACGCGCTCTTTCAGCACCGTGGTTTCGCCCAGCAGGTTTTCCGCCATGAAGCGGACGAGCAGCGCGCGGCCCGGATCGTCGTTTCCGGCCACGGCGCGCGCGTTGAAGATCGTGCCGATAGTCAGGGCGAACAGCCGCAGATAGGGCGTCGCTCCGGCGAGCGCGGTTTCAACCCCGCCTTCACCGGCGGTTTTCATCAGGAACGCCGTCGCCGCTTCCAGATCGTCGAGGGCTGCGGCGGTCCGTTCCGCCGTGGCGCCAAGCCGTTCATTGCCGCTTTCCGCGATGGCCTTCTGGTCGGCGCGCAGTCCGGCGAGGAATGCGGCGATCGCCTCGCCGCCCTGCAGGGGCAGTTTGCGCATCACGAGATCGATGGCCTGAATGCCGTTGGTGCCCTCGTAGATCGGCGCGATCCGGGCATCGCGATAAAACACCGCCGCGCCCGTCTCCTCGATATAGCCCATGCCGCCATGTACCTGAACGCCCAGCGAGGCCACCTCGACGCCGATATCCGTCGAGAACGCCTTGGCCATCGGCGTCAGGATGTCGGCGCGCGCCTGCCAGGTTTTTGCCTCATCGCCCTCCGCGATGCGCGCCATGTCGATGGCATGGGCACAGCAATAGGCGATGGCCCGCGCCATCTGCGTCTTCGCCTTCATCGTGAGCAGCATGCGCTGGATGTCCGGATGGCCGACGATGGGGCTCATGCTGTCCCCCGCCCCCCCCGAGGCGCCCGGCGCGCGGCCCTGCCGGCGCTCATGGGCATAGGCCAGCGCGCGTTGCGTCGCTGCCTCGGCGATGCCGACGCCCTGCATGCCGACAGCCAGGCGCGCATTGTTCATCATTGTGAACATGCAGGCCAGACCCCGGTTCTCCTCGCCGATCAGCCAGCCGATGGCGCCCGGCGCATCGCCGAACTTTCCGTCGCCATAGATCATGGTGCAGGTCGGCGAAGCGTGAATGCCGAGCTTGTGCTCGAGCGAGGCGCAGAACACGTCGTTGCGTGCGCCCGGCGAGCCGTCTTCGTTGACCAGAAACTTGGGCACCAGGAACAGCGACAGTCCGCGGGTTCCCGCCGGCGCATCCGGCAGGCGCGCCAGAACCAGGTGCACGATGTTGTCGGTGAAATCGTGCTCGCCATAGGTGATGAAGATCTTCTGACCGAAAATCCGGTAGGTGCCGTCGCCCGCCGGCTCGGCGCGCGCCTTCAGCGCGTTGAGGTCGGAGCCGGCCTGCGGCTCGGTCAGGTTCATCGTCCCCATCCACTCGCCGGAAACGAGCTTTTCCAGATAGGCCGCCTGCAGTTCGGGCGTCGCGTGCCTGTCGAGCGCCTCGATGGCGCCGATGGTCAGCGTCGGGCCGATGGCGAACGCCATCGAACCGGAGTTCCACATCTCGATCGCGGCGACGGCCAAGAGGGTCGGCAGGCCCTGACCGCCGAATTCCTCGGGCGCCGAGAGACCGTTCCACCCGCCTTCGCACCAGCGGCGGTAGAGATCGGCCCAGCCGGGCGGCGTGGTCACCGCGCCGTCCTCGAGCACGGCGCCCTTCTCATCGCCGATCCTGGCGAGCGGCGCGATCTCCTCGGCGGCGAAACGTCCAGCCTCGCCCAGAATGGCGTCGACGAGATCGTCGGAAAGGTCGCCGAAGCGGCCGGCCTCCAGATCGGAGGCGAAACCCGTCACATGCTTGAGGGTGAAGGCGATTTCATCGACCGGCGCACTATACATGCTGTTCTCCTCCTGGCTGCGTCAGCGAACCTGAACCGGTTCATCGTCTCACGGAAACCCTGGCCCGCTCCACCCTCCCGTTCCGCGGCCATGCGGATGTCAGGTGATCCCGACCAACCGCAGAGTGCTTCAACCGCCGGGAACGCGGCTCGCCATGATACCTTCGCGCAAGAGTGCTAATTCCTTTTTACGTAAACGTCAATCTTGCGATGATTGCCTGCGGCAGCCGCTCCGGGTAAAGCACCGGCAAAGAGGACAAGCAGATGCTGACACGCCCGGACAAGCATTGTTGCATCGAATGCGGAAAGGCGTTCGGCGCGCCCGGCTTCGCCTATCATGAAGGCTTGATCGAGAACGGCCCGGCCTACTGGGCGGATCGCGGTGTGCTGTGCTCGATCCAGTGCTCGCTGGCGCATCACCGCAAGCGGCTTGCCGAGGGAACGGTGCCGGACAAGCCCGCGCCCGATCCTTTCGAAACGGACCCGGTCTTCCGGCGGGACTGAGCATCGGGTTTTCGCGCCGCCAGCCAGTGCCGGCGCGGAACGCTCCCGTGACGGGCTATTCCTCGCGCTGCACCGCCCGCCAGCCGATGTCGCGGCGGCAGAAGCCTTCGGGCCAGTCGATCCTGTCGACCGCCGTATAGGCGCGTTTCTGCGCCTCGGTTACGGTCTTGCCCAGCGCCGTCACATTGAGCACGCGCCCGCCATTGGCGACCAGCGCCCCGTCGCGTAACGCCGTGCCCGCATGGAAGATCGCCGTGTCGTCGCCCTCCGCCGCCTGCGCCACACCGCCGATGACGCTGCCCTTCTGCGGGTTCTCCGGATAGCCTTTGGCCGCAAGGACGACGGTCAGCGCCGCCTCGTCGCGCCAGCGCGCCGACATGTGCGCCAGCTGTCCGTCGACCGCGGCGTTGAGCAGCAGCAGGAGGTCCTCCTTCAGCCGCAGCATCAGCACCTGGCATTCGGGGTCGCCGAAACGGACATTGTATTCGATCAGCTTCGGACCGTCCTCGGTCAGCATGAGGCCGGCGTAGAGAACGCCGGTGAAGGGCATCCCCATCTCCGCCATGCCCCGCATCGTCGGTTCGATGATTTCCTTCATCGTGCGCGCGATGAGCGCCTCGCTCAACACCGGCGCCGGGGAATAGGCGCCCATGCCGCCGGTGTTCGGTCCGGTATCGCCCTCGCCGACGCGCTTGTGGTCCTGCGCGGTGCCGAAGGGCAGCGCCGTCGTGCCGTCGCACAGGCAGAAGAAACTCGCCTCCTCCCCGACCAGGCATTCCTCGACCACCACCGAGGCGCCCGCCGCACCGAAGCTGCCGTCGAAGCAGTCGTCGACCGCCGCCAGCGCCTCATCGACGGTCGCGGCCACGGTGACGCCCTTGCCAGCGGCCAGCCCGTCGGCCTTGATGACGATCGGGGCGCCATGCTTGCGAACGTATTCGCGAGCGGCAAGCGCGTTGTCGAACCGGCCATAGGCAGCGGTCGGGATGCCGAAGCGGTCGCAGACTTCCTTGGTGAAGCTCTTCGATCCTTCGAGCTGGGCGGCGGCCGCGCTCGGCCCGAAGACGCGGATCTCCGCATCGGCAAGCGCGTCGGCCAGTCCTGCGACGAGCGGAGCCTCAGGGCCGACCACGACCAGGTCGATGGCCTTGCCGAGGCAGAAATCGACGATCGCCGCATGATCCGTAATGTCGAGCGCAACGCATTCGGCGTCCGCCTGCATGCCCGGATTGCCCGGCGCGGCATACAGCGCGGTCAGCACCGGAGAGGAGGCAAGCTTCCATGCCAGCGCATGCTCGCGACCGCCGGACCCGATGAGAAGAACCTTCATGCTTACTATTCCCGCTCCTTGAATGGTCGCTTGGGGCTATGGCCGATCCTGCCGCAGGTCAAGGCATTGAACGCAACTTCCCTCAAGAGAAAGGCTTGACGCACCGCGCCCGCCTTGCCACTCCATGCTAAGATATCACGAGCGTGAAGTCGAAAGGCGCAGCATGGAAGAGATCCAGTCCCGGCAGGGCCAAGGGCGCGTCGCCGATGCACCGTCCGGACATTGGGTTTACCGCATGCTGCCGCGCGGCCTGTGGCCTTATGCACAGCTCGCCCGTTGGGATCGGCCGATCGGCTGGCAACTGCTGCTCTGGCCCTGCTGGTGGTCGACGGCGCTTGCCGCGAGCGCCTTCGCCAGGCCCGGCGCGGCGCTGCTCGACGTGCTGCCCTCGCTGTGGCACCTCGCCCTGTTCCTCGTCGGCGCCATCGCCATGCGCGGCGCGGGCTGCACCTATAACGACCTGGTGGACGAGAAGATCGACGATGCCGTGGAGCGGACGCGCTCGCGCCCCCTGCCCTCGGGCCAGGTGACGCGCGGCCAGGCCGTCGCCTTTCTCATGGCGCAGGCGCTGGCCGGCCTGCTCGTGCTGGTGCAGTTCAACGGCTTCGCCATCGCGCTCGGCCTCGCCTCGCTGGCGACCGTCGCCATCTATCCCTTCGCCAAGCGCTTCACCGACTGGCCGCAACTGTTCCTCGGCTTCGCCTTTTCCTGGGGCGCGCTGATGGGCTGGGCGGCGCATTTCGAAAGCCTGACGCTCGCGCCGCTGCTGCTTTATTGCGGGTCGATCCTCTGGGTGATCGGCTATGACACGCTCTATGCCCATCAGGACAAGGAGGACGACGCGCTGGTCGGTGTCCGCTCGACGGCGCGCCTGTTCGGCGACAAGACGAAGCAGTGGCTGATCGCGCTTTACGGCGGCGCGCTGCTGTTCTTCGCGGTCGCCTTCGCCCTGGCGGAAGTACCGATGCCGGCGCTTGCCGGGCTGGTCGCCGCCGGCGCGCACATGGCGCGGCAGGTCCGGGTGCTCGACATCGACGATCCCGACCAGTGCCTGGCGCTGTTCAAGTCGAACAATGTGGTTGGCTGGCTGATCTTCCTGGGACTGATCGGCGGCGGCGTGTGGGCCGTGATCAGCCCACACTTCTGAGCAACAGCCGAATCCGGGTCAGTCGCGGGCGATGATCTCGTCGCCGCCGACGACAACGCGGACGCCAAGCGTGCCGCATTTGCGCCGCGCGAGGAAGCGCGGGCGGCGGGCGCGGACGGGTCGTCCCTGGCGGCGCTCGGCGGGCGGGCCGGCCTTCACCTCGCCGATGGACTCCTCGAGAGCCCGGGCAATGCCGTCGGCCTCGATGAGAAGCATCGGCAGGCCGTAGGCATCCGACCAGGCGCGCCAGTCCGCCGCCACGTCGTCCAGATCACCGGCCACGAGCAGCGGCACGCACAGCATCGGGTCCACATGGTGGAGTTCGAGCGTCACCGTGACGTCGCCGAAATCATCCTCGATGGCGCGAGCCGCGACGCCACGAAAGGCGCGCGGCGGCAACGCGAAGGTGACCGGCAGGCCGCTGCGGCTCAGGACGCGCTTCATGCGCACGCCGCGCTTGTCTATGCTGAAGGATATTTCGCCGAAATCGTCCATCGCCGCGTAGCTGACGGCCTGCGGCAGGCGAAACGGGTCGAGCCGCATTGCGCGGCCCGCCCAGACTGGCTTGAGCCCACTGTTCATCGTTAGCCTTCCTGTTACTCCTGAGAGCCGGTTTTCCGGTTCTCTCGCCGGGCCTTTTGCGGCCTCGTTATGGAGATCACCCTAGCGCGGAGGCGTTACCGTCAGGCTTAGAAAGTCGGTTAAATTTTGCTGATCATACAATTGGTTAGCGGTTTGACACCGGGCTTAACCGGCTGGCAAGACACGTCACCGGGGCGTTAACCGGCGTGCGGCTAGATCACTTTCCCGGGGTTCATGATGCCCGCCGGATCGAAGGCACGCTTGACGCGGCGCATCAGGTCGGTGGCGATGGCGGGCTGCGTGGCGATCAGCTCGTCGCGCTTCATCCGGCCGATGCCGTGCTCGGCGGAGAAGGAGCCACCCAAATCGCGCACGATGGCGTGGACAGCGTCGTTCATCGGTCGGTACAGCGCCAAATAGTCCCGCTTGTCGGCGCCCACCGGCTGGCTGATGTTATAGTGCAGATTGCCGTCGCCCATATGGCCGAAGCAGACGACCCGGCAGCCGGGCGACACGGCCTGCACCGCTTCGCCCGCCCGCGCAATGAATGCGGGGATGGCGGCGACGGGAACCGATATGTCGTGCTTGATCGAACCGCCCTCCGGGCGCTGGGCTTCCGACATGGATTCGCGCAGATGGCGGAACGAAGCCGCCTGCGTCTCGTTCTGGGCGATCGCCGCGTCGGCCACCAGTCCCGCCTCGTAGGCGCCGGTCAAAAGGTCCTCCATCGATGCCCGGGCGTCTTCGGCGGAGCGGCCGGAGGAGATTTCGAGCATCACATACCAGGGATGCGCCTCCGCCAGCGGATCGCTCGTTCCCGGCACATGCGCCAGCGTGAAGGCCAGCGGCGTCCGCTCGATCAGTTCGAACGCGGTCAGGCCACCGCCGGCCCGGTCGTTGGCCATGGCGAACAGCGCGAGCGCATCCTCCGGCGAGGACAGCGCCACCCAGGCAAGCTCACGCCCCCTGGGCATGGGAAACAGCCGGACCACCGCCGCCGTGATGATGCCGAGCGTTCCCTCGCCGCCGACGAAAAGATCCTTCAGATCGTAGCCGGTGTTGTCCTTCTTCAGTTTGCGCAAATCGTCGAACACCTCGCCCGTCGGCAGCACCACCTCGACGCCGAGGCACAGGTCGCGCGCCGTGCCATAAGCCAGCGCGCCGACCCCGCCTGCGTTCGACGACAGATTGCCGCCGATCTGGCACGATCCCTGCGAACCGAGCGCCAGCGGGAACAGCCGGTCCTTTTCCGCCGCCGCCTCCTGCAGGACCTGCAGGACGACGCCGGCCTCGACCGTCGCCGTGTTCGAACTGGTGTCGATCTCGCGGATGCGGTTGAGACGCGACAGGGACAGGACGATCTCCTCGCCGTTCTCATCCGGCATCTGGCCGCCGACCAGCCCGGTATTGCCGCCCTGCGGCACGATCGGCGTTCCCGTCTCGCTCGCCAGCGCCATGATGCGGGACACCTCGTCCACCGAGCCCGGCCGGAGCACCAGCGGCGTCACCCCACCGAAAAGGCCGCGCGGCTCTTCCTGGTAGGGCGCGATGTCGTCCGCCTGGCGCAGCGCGTGCGCAGCTCCGACGATGGCGGCGAACCGGTCGAGCAGTGCGGGGTCGATGGTCATCTGCTGGCAAGCCTCTCTTCAGGAACCGCGCGGCGCGGCGGCGCGCGCGAGGCGGTCGTTGATCGCCTCGCCCAGCCCTTCCGGCGGCACCGGCTCCGCGGCGATCAACGCCGCGCCCACCCGGTCGAGCGCCAGCAGGTGTGAGAACAGGTTGGCGGCCGCCTCGCGCAGATCGCCGCCCTCGGAAAGATTGAGCATCGCGGCCGCCCGTTCGGCGCCCTCGGCGCGGCGCGGCCCGAAGGCCAGCAACGCCTCTCCGGGATTCACCGCACCGGCGTTCAGCCGCATCGCCGCGCGGGGGGCGTAGTGCGAGACCATCATGCCCGGAGCCTGTATGCCTGTCGCCCCGCGCGCCACGCTCATTCCGGCCGCCCGCTCGATGTCTTCCGCCGCGACGCCACCCGGGCGCAGCAAAGTCAGTTTCTCATCCTCGACCTTGAGAATGGTCGATTCCAGTCCGACGGACGTCGCGCCGCCATCGACGATCAGCGGGATGCGATCGCCCAGATCGGCCGCCACAGCCGCCGCCGTGGTGGCGGTGATGCGGCCCGACGAATTGGCGCTGGGGGCGGCCAGAGGTCGGTCGAGCGCGGCGATGGCCCGGGGCGCGAAACCGCGCGGGCAGCGCAGCGCGATCGTGTCCAAGCCCGCCGTCACCAGCGGATGGATGCCGGAACCCCCGCGATGCGGCAGGACCAAGGTCAGTGGCCCCGGCCAGAAGGCCTCCGCAAGCTTTCGTGCCAACGGGCTGAAATGCGCGAGCCGCTCGGCCATCGCGATGTCGGCGACATGGGCGATCAGCGGGTTGAAGCGCGGCCTGCCCTTGGCCTCGTAGATGCGCGCCACCGCCTCGCCATTGGTGGCGTCGGCCGACAGGCCGTAGACCGTCTCGGTCGGAATCGCAACGACCGCGCCCGCGCCCAGCAGATCGAGGGCGCGCGGCAGCGCTTCGCTTTCAGGCAGGATCTCCGCCAACACTTTCTCCTGTCACATCCCGCAAGCTGCCTATAGCGCCAGCGCGGCCGCGGCAAGTTCCGCGGCGTCACCCATTTGTTAATTCCTGAGATGCTAAAGGTCTGCGAAACGGAAGTATAAAGCTTGCCGGCTCACGATCTGCTGTCGGCATCAACGCTTCACGGGGGGTCGGGATGCGGCTGCTTGGACTTGCACTTTTGGCCGTCATGCTTGCCACGGGAAGCCCGCGGGCATCGTCGATCCTGTCCATCGCCCAATCGTCGCCCGAACATGGCGGCTCCATGATCGCGCTCGAAAGCGAGGCCGCTGATCGTCCGGCATCGAACGAAGCCGCTCCCCTGTCCTATCCTACGCCCTCGCTCGCCGCCGCGCCGCATGCCGACCCGTTCCGCCTCACCCGGTCGATGATCGCCGCGGGCGCCGGGCTGCCGGATGCTCCCATCGCCACCGACGACGTGACCGGCGCCGTCGCAGCGAAGCACAGACGCGGCTTCGTCCTGCCGCCTGTGCTCATCCGCCCCGGCGTCAAGAGCGAACCGGTGCTGCACGCCATCACCCCGCCACGCAGGGCCGCCCAGGCACAGGAACCAGTGGAACCGGAGACGGATGAGGACGACGTGGAGAAGGAAGAACCCACCCGGCCGGCAACGAAACCGGGAGCGCCGCTTTGAGGCTCCTGACGCAGACTGACAGCATCCTGCCGTGGGCAGCTTGACGTTCCTGCCGTTCCGCATCACCTTCCGCGCGCTTGAGCCGCAAGGAGAGACCCATGATGACCTTCGTGAAAATCCTGCATTTCTTCGGCCTGATGCTGGGGGCCGCCGGTGGACTGGGCGGGATGATGGTGGCGATCCAGGCCAAGCGCGCCGAGGGCGCGCCGGCGCCCGCGCTTCTGGCGCTCAGGCCCCGTTTCTCCACCATCACGCTGGCCGGCGTCCTGCTGCTCTGGCTGACCGGCCTCTGGCTGTGGCTGGTGGGCTATGACGGGGCGTTCCTGAGCGGCGCGTTCATCGCCAAGCTCGTTGCGGCCGCCTTCATCCTGGCAGTCGCCGTCGCCGGGTTCCTGGCCATCAGGCGCGCCAAGCCGGGGAGCCCGCCGCCCGCCCTGCTGCAGAAACTCGGGCCGCTGGCCGGCCTTGCGTCCTATCTGGCGGTCGCGCTGGCGGTCTATGTGTTCGGCTGAGGTGCGACGCGTCGGATTCTATGGCTTTCGCTGAGGCTCGCCGCCTCAGATTCTATGGATTTGGCTGAGGCTCGCCGCCTCAGCCGGTGATTTTTGAAAAATCCGCGACCTGTGCGGTGGCGCCGCGGATGCGGGAGAGCAGGCCGAGCCGGTTGGCGCGCAAAGACTCGTCCT
Source organism: Nitratireductor pacificus pht-3B (assembly GCF_000300335.1). Taxonomy (GTDB): domain Bacteria; phylum Pseudomonadota; class Alphaproteobacteria; order Rhizobiales; family Rhizobiaceae; genus Nitratireductor; species Nitratireductor pacificus. The sequence goes on from NZ_AMRM01000005.1 coordinate 190,003, forward strand.
CCGCATTGACCATCACCCCGTCGAGGAACGCATCGACCGGCTGACGCAGCCGCGCCAGGAAGGACAGCGCCTTGACATAATCGTTGGCGGCGATGGCGTCCCCCGCGAAGCGCTCCGCTTCTTCAAGACTGTCCAACAGCGCCCGCTCCTCGTCGGTCTCGAACAGCTTCCCATCGACGGTCCCGGCGATCTTCGTGCCCTTCTTCTCGGCATCGGCGACGATGTTGGCCGCCCGCTTGGTGCCGGCGACGAGGTTCTCGCCGTCGGTGGTGGCGAGGAACTCCGAGAGGGCCTCGACGCGGCGCACGATGAGAAGGAGGTCGTCCGTATCCTGCGAGATCACCGCGTCGATCAGGTCGTAGCGCATGCCCTGATCCCGCAGATAGACCTTCAGGCGGTCATGGAAGAAGGAAAGCAGGTCTGCATCGGCCCATCTGGACAGGCCCAGCGTCACCTTGTTCTCGATCACGATCCGGATCACGCCGAGCGCCGCCCGGCGCAGCGCATAGGGGTCCTTGCTGCCCGTCGGCTTCTCGTCGATGGCCCAGAAGCCCGTCAGCATGTCGAGCTTGTCCGCCAGCGCGACGGCCACCGCCACCGGCTCGGTCGGCACCGCGTCGTTCGGGCCCTGCGGCTTGTAGTGATCCTCGATGGCGGCCGCCACCGCCTCCGCCTCGCCCTGGAGGCCGGCATATTTGCGGCCCATGAAGCCCTGCAGTTCGGGAAACTCGCCCACCACCTCGGTCTGGAGGTCCGCCTTGGCCAGATGCGCGGCGCGCACCGCCAGCGCCGGATCGGCGCCCACCGCAGGCGCCAGTTCCGCTGCCAGCGCGGCAATCCGCGTCACGCGCTGCCCTTGCGTGCCGAGCTTCGCATGGAAGGTCACGCCCAGATGGTCGAGCCGCGCCATGCGCTGGTCGAGCGGCTTTGCCAGGTCGAGGCCGAATTTCTCCGCCGAGCCTTCCAGCCTGCCGAGGTCCGGCAGGTTCTTCTGGTCGGTCTTCCAGAAATGGAGCGCGTCCGACAGGCGCGCCCGCACCACCTTGCCGTTGCCGTGGGCGATTTCCGCGCCGCCGTCCGTCGCCTCGATGTTGGCGGTGATGACGAAGCGGTTGGCGAGCTTCTCCGTCTCGCCCTGCGGGCGGCAGACGAAGCATTTCTGGTTGGCGCGGATCGTGAGCCTGATCACTTCGGGCGGGATCGACAGATAGTCTTCCTCGAACGCGCCGAGCAGGACCACCGGCCATTCGACCAGCCCCGACACCTCCTCCAGCAGCCCCTCGTCCTCGACCAGTTCGAGACCGCTGGCGAAGGCCAGGTTCTTGGCGTCGTCGAGGATGATGCGCTTGCGGCGGTCGGGATCGAGCACCACCTTGGCGGTTTCGAGCTTCTCCACATAGTCCTCGAAGCGGCGCACGGCGATGGCCCCGGGCGCGTGGAAACGATGACCATAGGTGACGTTGCCGGCGCGGATGCCGTCGATCTCGAAATCGACCACCAGCGGCTCCTCGGTCTCCGGGCCGAAGGTGCACAGGATCGATTGCAGCGGCCGCACCCAGCGCAGGCTGCCGGGCTTCGCCGATGCGGCGCCCCAGCGCATGGATTTCGGCCAGGGGAAATCGCGGATGATGCCGGGCATGATGTCCGCCACGATCTCTTCCGCCGCGCGGCCCTTCTTCTGGATTACCGCAACGTAGAAATCGCCCTTCTTGGGGTCCGACTGGATCTCGGCCTGATCGACGGAGGAAAGTCCGGCGCCGCGCAGAAATCCCTCGATGGCCTTCTCCGGCGCGTCGGTGCGCGGGCCCTTGCGTTCCTCGCGCACGTCCTTCGAGCGGGCGGTGACGCCGCGAATGTCGAGCGCCAGCCGGCGCGGCGTCCAGTATTCGGTCGCTGCTTCGTAGGTCAGCCCGGCGTCCACCAGACCGTCGGTGACCAGCTTCCTCAGATCGCCGGCGGCCTTGCGCTGCATGCGGGCGGGAATTTCTTCGGAGCGAAGTTCAAGAAGAAGATCGGGCATCGGGGTCTCGGACAGGAAGGCTGCGTCGGCTGCGGCAATAGCAACTCCGCCGGGCAATGTCACCCGGCGGGGGGTGGCGAATGAACCTTTTCGTCTCCGGCGGCGACTGACGGTCATCAGTTCACCACCGGATCGGAACAATGACAACCGCAACGAACCTTCTGCACTCCCTCGCGCTCAGCGCCTGCCTGACAATCCAGGCAGTTCCCGGCGCCGCCGAGCAGCCGTCCGGCATCCGCCGCGCCCTTCAGACGATGGACAAGTCGACCGTCTTCGTCATCGTCGTTGCTTCCCCCTCACTTGCGATTTCTAACACTTAGCCTTCGGCTAAGATGTTGAAATCGCTTTCTCTCCCGCAAGGGGAGAGAGACGCCGTCATAGACGGAATACGCACCTATCTCTCCCCTTGCGGGAGAGAAAACAAATTCTGGGATTTAGCGGAGCTAAGTCCTAGAATTTGCAAGAGAGGGGTATCAACCGGCGAAAAGCACCAATGCCGCATCAATCCGTTCCACCGTCACACCGCGGCTTTGCCCGTACGATGCGGGCTGATGCGACGCGAGCCGAGAACATGCTCTGGCAAGCACTACGCAACAGACAGCTTGAGGGGCTGAAGTTCCGCCGTCAGGTTCCACTCGATGGATATGTCGCCGATTTCATCTGCTTCCAGGCGCATCTGATTGTCGAGGTGGACGGTGCGCAACACGCGCTTTCCGCCTCGGATGCCAAGCGCGAGGCTTTTACCCCTCTCTTGCAAATTCCAAGGACTTAGCTTCGCTAAGCCCGGGAATTTGCTTTCTCTCCCGCAAGGGGAGAGATATGCCGGCATCAAGGGTTGTGCGCGCTCTCTCCCCTTGCGGGAGAGAAAGTGATTTCAACATCTTAGCCGAAGGCTAAGTGTTAGAAATCGCAAGTGAGGGGGAAATGGCGCCGTCCCTCACGCCGCCTCGACCCGCGTCGCCCCGCCGGCGTCCGTCATCAAAAACGCCTCGCCGCAGGCCTTGGCCAGTTCGCGCACCCGCAGGATGTAGCTCTGCCGCTCAGTCACCGAGATGACGCCGCGCGCGTCGAGCAGGTTGAACATGTGGCTGGCCTTGATGCACTGGTCGTAGGCCGGCAGGACGCATTTGTGCAGGCGCCGGTCGTCGCTCTCGCCCGGCGCGCCGGCCGCAAGAAGCGCCCGGCATTCGCCCTCGGCGTCCTTGAAATGCTGGAACAGGAGGTCGGTGTCGGCGTATTCGAAGTTGAAGCGCGAATATTCCTGCTCGGCCTGCAGGAAGACGTCGCCATAGGTCACCTTGGCATCGCCCTCGAGGCCGTTGAAGTTCAGGTCGTAGACATTGTCGACACCCTGGACATACATGGCCAGCCGCTCGAGGCCGTAGGTCAGTTCGCCGGCGACCGGAGCGCATTCGATGCCGCAGACCTGCTGGAAATAGGTGAACTGCGAGACTTCCATGCCGTCGCACCAACATTCCCAGCCAAGCCCCCAGGCGCCGAGCGTCGGGCTTTCCCAGTCGTCCTCCACGAAGCGGACGTCGTGCACGGCCATGTCGAGACCGATCGCCTCCAGCGAGCCGAGATAGAGCTCCTGTAGGTTCGAGGGGTTGGGCTTCAGGATCACCTGATACTGGTAATAGTGCTGCAGCCGGTTGGGGTTTTCGCCATAACGACCGTCGCTTGGTCGACGCGAGGGCTGGACATAGGCCGCGTTCCACGGCTTCGGCCCCAGCGAGCGCAGCGTCGTCGCGGGATGGAACGTGCCGGCGCCCACCTCCATGTCGTAGGGCTGGAGGATGACACAGCCATGCGCGGCCCAGTAATTGTGCAGGGTCAGGATCAGGCCCTGGAAGGAACGGGTCGGATGGGTGTTGGGCAGGCTGGTGCTGGGGGCGTTCACGGCGCTTCTCCGGATGGATGCAGGCCCGTCCTATTCCGCGCCCCGGCGAGCGTCAAGGCGGGCAGCCCGGTGCCCGGCCATTTGCGACACGGCTGAAGCCGCCAGACCTATTCCGGCAGCCGGATTTCCTGGCCCGCGCGCAGCAGGTCCGGATTGCGCCGCAACGCCGGATTGATCGCCAGGATCTCCCGGAAGCGCTCGCCGTTGCCGAGCTGATCGACAGCGATCGACCACAATGTCTCGCCGGGCTTGATGACGTAGGCGGCGCCGGCCCCGGTCGCTTCGGAGGACGGCGCAGGCTCCTGAACCGCCGGCGCGTCCGCTGCCGCCCGATCGCCCACGGCCGGCGTGCTGCCGTCCGTCACCGCCGTTTCGGGGGTTGCCGCCTCGGCCAGTTTCCTGACTTCCGCTTTGGGCAGCCCGTCCTTCAGCTTCTTCTCCACCTCGGCCAGGAGATCCGGCTCCGGGTCGAGGTCGCGCGCATGCGACCACTGGAACGTCGCCTCCAGCCGCCGGCCGACGCGCCAGTAGGCATCGCCCAGATGATCGTTCAGCACCGGGTCGTCGGGCCGCAGCGAGACCGCGCGCTCCAGTTCGCGGGTCGCTTCCTCGTAGCTGCCAAGCCGGTAATGCGCCCAGCCGAGCGAATCGACGATGTAACCGTCGTTCGGGCGCAGTTCGACCGCACGGCGGATCAGGGCCAGCCCCTCCTCAAGCTTGATGTTCATGTCGACCCAGGAATAGCCCAGATAGTTCAGCACCTGCGGCTGGTCGGGATAGAGCTCGAGCGCCTTGTGGAAATTCGGCTCCGCCTTGTCCCACTCCTTCAGCCGCTCATAGGCGATGCCCCGCTGATAGTAGATCGCGTAGTCCTCGCGCTGCGGGTCCTTCAGCCGCGCGACGGCCCGGTCGAACACGTCGGCTGCGGCGCGATAGTCCTTGCGCACCGCATGCACCCGACCGAGCGACAGATAGGCCCGCATGTCGTCGGGGTCCTTGGCGACCGCCGCATCCAGGAAGGCCACCGCCTCGTCGTGCCGGTCGAGATCGGCGAGGTTCAGCCCGGTCTGCAACTCGGCCAGTCGCCGCCAGGGCGAATCCGCCTCGATGCGCTCGTAATAGGCGATGGCTTGTTCGGGCTCGCTCTGCTGCTCGGCCACCGAAGCGAGCTGGATCAGCACGTCGTCGCTGTCCGGCTGCAGCGCCAGAGCGTAGTTGAGATAGAGCTTGACGAAAGGCTCGCCGCCGCCGCGATTGAGCGCGGTTGCAATGTTCAGCAGGATCTCGGCCGCGCCCGCGCGCGGATCGGCGATCAGGGGTTCCACCTTCCCGCCCGAGCGAATGGTCTCGCGCAGCATCTCGGTGGCGGCGCGACCGGTGATGAACTCTTCCGATTCATTGAGGGCGGCCAGGGCCTTGTCCCTCTCGCCGCGGCTTGCAAGCCAGGCGGCATAGGCTTCGGCAGCCCGCATATAGGTATCGGGCGCCGCGGACCCCGCCGCCGGAGCCTTGACCAGCGCTTCGAATTCCTCGCCCGCACGGTCGTCCAGGCCCTTCTGCGCGGCCATCAGCGCCCGGTGGTAGCGCAGGAAAAGCCCGTACCATTCAGGACCTTCGAGCTTTTCGAGATCGGCCAAAGCGGCTTCCGTCTCGCCCTGTCCGGCCTTGGCCCACGCGGTCATCACTTCCGTGATGAGCCTGTCCAAATCCGATTCCAGAACGAGCTTCAGCCAGTTCTCGGCATCGGCGAACTGCTCCTTGCGCAGGGCATCGACCGCCAGGCCGAGGCGCGAGAACCGTTCGACTTCCGGCACCGATTTCAGCGCCTGCGCATGCGGCAGCGCCGCCTCGAAACGGCCCTGCGATATGAGCGCCAGCAGAAGGCTCTGCTGGATCGCCCGGTTGTCCGGCTGATAGGTCAGCGCGCGCTCGTAATAGCTGATGGCGCTGTCGAGATCGTTGTCGGCTTCCGCCGCGCGCGCGGCCAGGAATGCGCCGGAGAAGGAGGAAATCGCCAGGACATCCTTGGCCCCGGTTCCCTCCTTGGCAAAGCCCGCCGGCATGGAAAAGGCCAGCATACCGGCCATGCCGACCGTCGCCAGCAATCTGGAACTGTAGCGCCTGCTCATATGCCGTCCTGCCGCATGCGGTCCTCGTGTCTTCTTCTCTCCGCAGATGCGAAGACGAAAGGAATCTGTCGCTCTACTTGCAGACAAGCATGGCCTTTTTGCGGTGGCGCTTCAATGCCGCCCGCGCCGATTAAGGAATGGCCCTACATCACCCGACTGATGCAGAAATCGATGACGTCCAGCAAAGCGTCCTTCTGCGGGGTCTGCGGCAGGGGCGCCAGCGCGTCGCGGGCGATCTCGCCGAAATGGCGCGCCCGGGCGATCGTGTCGCCGATCGCGCCGTTGCGCTTCATCAGCCCGATCGCCTTTTCCAGCGCCGCGTCGTCGGACTGGTTCTCCTCGATGGCGCCCTTCCAGAAGGCGCGCTCCTCGGCGCTGCCGCGCCGGTAGCTGAGGATCACCGGCAGGGTCACCTTGCCCTCGCGGAAATCGTCGCCGACATTCTTGCCGAGATCGCTGCTCTTGCCGCCATAGTCGAGCGCATCGTCGACAAGCTGAAAGGCGAGGCCGAGATTGGTGCCGTAGGAGCGCAGCGCGGCGCGGTCGTTGCGCGACGCCTCGGCGATCACCGGGCCGACCTCGGCCGCGGCCGAGAACAGCGCCGCCGTCTTGGCCTTGATGACCGCCAGATAGTCGTCCTCCGTCGTCTCGAGATTCTTGGCGACGCCGAGCTGCATCACCTCGCCCTCGGCGATGACCGCGGCGGCGGCGGAAAGAATGTCCAGCGCCTCCAGCGAACCGACGTCGACCATCATGCGGAAGGCCTGGCCGAGCAGGAAATCGCCGACTAGGACGCTGGCCTGATTGCCCCAGATCATGCGCGCGGTCTTGCGCCCGCGGCGCAGGTCGCTCTCGTCCACCACGTCGTCGTGCAGCAGGGTCGCCGTGTGCATGAACTCGACGCTGGTCGCCAGCTTGACATGGCCCTCGCCGGCATAGCCGAACATCTGGGCGGCGGCGAGCGTCACCATCGGGCGCAGGCGCTTGCCGCCGGAATCGATCAGGTGCTTGGCGAGTTCCGGAATCAGATCCACGTCGGAGCCGGCCTTGGACAGGATCAGCTCGTTGACGCGGCCCATCTCGTCACTGGTGAGCCCCACCAGACTGGCGACGGAGGCCGCTCCACGCTTGCCATCGAGATTCAACACAACACCCACAGAGGGACCTCCAATCGCAACCGGAACAGGATCGACGAACTCACCGCGACTTTAGAGCCGGCGTACCACTCGGGGCAAGCGGCGAATGCGCGCGGCGGCAGCCTGCCGCCGTCACGAGACCGTTTACAGCCGGCACGCAAACTGTCAACGTCGCCGCATGTTCGAACTCATCCGCACCAACGACCCCGTGCTGATTTCCTTCGTGGAAAGCCTCTTGCGGGATTCCGACATCGGCTTCTTCGTCGCCGACCAGAACATGAGCATCATGGAAGGCTCGCTCGGGATCCTGCCGCGCCGCGTCATGATCGACAAGGACGACGCCGAGCGCGCCCGGCAATTGCTGAAGGATGCCGGGATCGGCGACGAGGCAAGGCCACCGCACGGCGATGGCTGATCCGGACGCCGACGACCGTTTCAGCGTCGATTCCTTTCATCGTGATGCGTTTCGCCTGGTGCAGCCGGTCCGCAACGGCCATCGCGCGGGCATCGACGCGATGCTTCTGGCTGCCGCATTGCCGGACGGGTTTTCGGGAACGGTCGCCGACCTCGGCGCGGGCGCGGGCGCTGCCGGCTTCGCCGTCGCCGCGCGCTGCCCTGGGGTCCGCGTGACGTTGGTCGAGCAGGCCGCGACAATGGCCGACTGCGCGCGCAGGAGCATCGCCCTGCCGCACAATGCCGATCTCGGGCAACGCCTCACCGTGCTCGAGGCGGACGTGACCCTGTCGGGGACGCAGCGAGGCGCAGCCGGCCTTCCCAGCAATGCCTTCGACGCCGCCATCATGAATCCCCCCTTCAACAAGGCGAGCGACCGGGCGACGCCCGACGCGCTGAAACGGGCCGCGCATGTCATGCCGGACGACCTGTTCGAACGCTGGATCCGGACCGCCGCGGCCATCGTCCGGCCGGGCGGCCTGCTGGCGCTGATCGCCCGCCCCGCCTCGCTGGCGCCGATCCTGGCGGCGCTCGAGCGGCGTTTCGGCGGCGCACTGGTGATGCCGGTGCATCCGGACGCCGAACGGGCGGCCATCCGCATCCTGCTCCGGGCGCGAAAGGGAAGCCGCGCCGGCCTGGCGCTCGCGCCGCCGTTGATCCTGCATGAGGCGGACGGGGCGGTTACCGCACGCGCCGATGCGCTGACCAACGGGCGCGCAACGCTTTTTGCCGATTGAGCAGCGTTTTTGCCGGTCCACCGGCGCTGCGCCATTGCGCTACCGGCGCGAATGCCTACATGCTTTGCACGCAAACAGCAGCAAACCCGCAGGAGACAGCCAGACCGTGCGACGCATTCTCAGCCGAGTTGTTCCCAAGCGCCTGCGCGGCGATGCGGTCACCATCCCCGTCGTGCGGCTCGCCGGCGCGATCATGCCGTCGAACAGCCCGATGCGGCAGAACCTGTCGCTGGCTTCCGTCGCGGGCGTCCTCGAAAAGGCGTTCGCGGTCTCCGAGGCGCCGGCCGTTGCCATCGCCATCAACTCGCCGGGCGGTTCGCCGGTGCAGGCGCGGCTCATCTACAAGCGCATCCGCGATATGGCGGAGGAGAAGGACAAGAAGGTCTTCGTCTTCGTCGAGGATGTCGCCGCCTCCGGCGGCTACATGATCGCGCTCGCCGGCGACGAGATCATCGCCGATCCCTCCTCCATCGTCGGTTCGATCGGCGTGGTGTCGGCCGGCTTCGGCTTCCAGGAAATGATCCGGAAGATCGGCGTCGAGCGGCGCGTGCACACGGCCGGCCGGAACAAGGCGATCCTCGACCCGTTCCAGCCGGAGAAGAAAGCCGATGTGGAGCGCCTGAAGGCGCTGCAACTCGAGATCCACGAGATATTCATCGACATGGTCAAGGCGCGCCGCGGCGCCAGGCTTGCGGACGATCCGGACCTCTTCACTGGCCTGTTCTGGACCGGCGGGCGCGGCGTGGCGCTCGGCCTGGTCGATGGCATCGGCGACATGCGCTCCTTCCTCAAGGAACGCTATGGCGAGAAGACGCGCCTCAGCCTGATCACCCAGCCGCGCGGGCTGTTCGGCCGCAAGCTCGGCGTGTTCGGCAGCGGCCCCGCCTCGCCGGAGTTCGGCGCATCGCTGGCCAGCGGCGCGGCGGCCGGGCTTCTGGAAGCGGTCGAGGAACAGGCATTGTGGCGGCGCTTCGGGCTTTGATCCCGAAGCCAGCACGAATAGTATCGGATCGGCTCATCGTTTCAGGGAAACGCTGCTCCGCCCTATTTCTTTACGCTTCCGCATTTATGCGGACGTCAGGTGGTTCCACCTGACTGCAAAATGCTATGTGGCATGAAACCGGAGGCTCTGCGATGCCGCAACTGATCTTCTTCGCACTGGTGGGCGTGGTCGCCTTTATGGGCTACCGGAAATTCGTCCGCGAGGCGGAACGCGTCACCGCCAAGGCGCGCCGCGCCAGGCAGGAAGCGGCGAACGGCAGCATGGGGACGCTCGTGAAAGACCCCGAGACGGGCGAATACCGTCTCGCCAAGGACTGACGAGCGCGGCGTGAACGCCTTGCCTCCACGCGCGAGCATGACCGCACCGGCCAAGGTCAATCTGGCGCTGCACATCACCGGGCAGCGCGAGGACGGCTATCATCTGATGGACAGCCTCGTCGCCTTTACCGATGCGGGGGACCGGATCGACGTCGAAGCGGCGGAGACCGACGAGATCGTCGTGTCGGGTCCCTTCGCCGCCCATGTGCCGATCGGCGGCGGCAACCTCATCGCCCGGGCGCGCGATCTTCTGCGCGGATCGTTCGGCGCGGGCGCGCCGGTCCGCCTGCATCTGGAGAAAAACCTTCCCGTCGCGTCCGGCGTTGGCGGGGGGTCGAGCGACGCTGCGACGGCCCTGCGCCTGCTGTGCACGCATTGGGGCATCCCGGCCAATCCAGCCACGCTTTCAGCGCTCGGCCTGCGGCTCGGTGCCGACCTGCCCATGTGCCTCGCCGCCAGGCCCCTGATGGCGCGCGGCATCGGCGACGCCATAGAAGAACTGCCGCGCTTTCCGCCGCTGCCGCTGGTTCTGGTCAATCCCGGCATTCCGCTTGCGACCGCCGATGTGTTCTCCGCGCTCGAGAAGCGCGACAACGCCCCCCTGCCCGCGCTGGAGGCGCTGGAGGCGCTGGACGACATCGCCGGCGCCGCTGCGTGGCTGAACATGGCGCGGAACGATCTGGAACCCGCCGCGCGTAGCCTGGTGCCCCAGGTGGGCGAGGTGCTCGAGGCGCTTGCCGATGCCGGCGCGCTGACGGCGCGCATGTCCGGTTCGGGCGCCACCTGTTTCGGCATCTTCCCTTCGCTGTTCATGGCAAGGCGTGCCGAGAAAACCTTGGGCGAGGCGCATCCCGACTGGTTCATTCTGGCGACGGAAACGCAGGCGGCGGAGGCATAGCATGCAGGATAGGACGGAACGCCCCTTCATCGCCGTCCGCTTTGCCGTGCTCACGGTTTCCGACACGCGCCAGCTGGAGGACGACCGCTCCGGCCAGACCCTGGCGGAGCGGATCGAAGCGGCGGGCCATCTGCTGTCAGACCGCAAGATCGTGCCGGACGACATCGAAGCGATCCGCATGGCGGTCAGCCTGTGGTGCGCCGACCCGGAGATCGACGCCGTCATCGCGACGGGCGGAACGGGCTTCACCGGACGCGACGTGACGCCCGAGGCGCTGGAACCGCTGTTCGATAAGCGCATGGACGGCTTCTCGCAGGTGTTCCATCGCCTGTCCTTCGACAAGATCGGCACATCGACGATCCAGTCCCGCGCCACCGCCGGGCTGGTCGATCAGACATTCGTCTTCGCCCTGCCGGGTTCGCCCGGCGCCTGCCGCGACGCATGGGACGGGATCCTGAAGGATCAGTTCGACTACCGGCACATGCCCTGCAATTTCGTGGAGATCATGCCGCGGCTGGCCGAGCACCTGAAGCGCGGCGCCGGCAAGCCTGCCTGACCGATCCGTTCGCTACCTCCCATTTCGCTTTCCCTTTTCAACGTCCCCTGTCCGCCTGTGGATAAGCCGGGCAGGCATCGCATCGCGCATAAAGTTCTTGCTTTGTTCTCATTCCTGAAATAGGAATAGATTCATCGGCGGCAGAGCCGATCCGCCCGCTTCAGGTCCCGCGTTGAGGAAAGCCGGCGGTTTCGACCCTGCCCAGCATGGAGCCCCCAATGGAACAGATTGTCAGCGCGGACGTTGCAGCCTTCGAGAGCGGCGGTGCCGCCATGGCCAATGCAATGATCGATCAATCGGGGGTTCGCATCGATGCGGAGCGCCGCCGCGGGCGGGCCGCCGGCATCAATCCGTCCGGCCGCTACGAGCCGGTGTCGCGGCATGTTTTCGACGATGGCTGGGGTTCCATCGAGGAATTGCCGGCCTTCAAGACGGAAGTGCAGGTGGAGCGTCCGCGCACCATCATCACCCGCAACACGTCGCCGGACATTTCCTTCGACCGCTCGATCAATCCCTATCGGGGCTGCGAACATGGCTGCGTCTACTGCTTCGCGCGTCCGACCCACGCCTATATGGGGCTTTCGGCGGGACTGGATTTCGAATCCCGGCTGTTCGCCAAGCCGGACGCGGCGCGTCTCCTGGAGCGCGAGCTGGCGAAGGAAGGCTATCAGCCGCGCACCATCGCCATCGGCACCAATACGGATCCCTACCAGCCGATCGAGAAGAAGTTCCGCATCATGCGCGAGGTTCTCGAGGTGCTGGAAGCGCACAAGCATCCGGTCGGCATCGTCACCAAATCGGCGCTGGTGCTGCGCGACATCGACATTCTGGCGCGCATGGCCGAACAGGGACTTGCCAAGGTGGCCTTGTCCGTCACCACGCTCGACCGCAAGCTGGCGCGCACGATGGAACCGCGCGCGGCGACGCCGCCGCGCCGGCTGGAGACGGTGCGGGCGCTGACGGACGCCGGCATTCCCACCTCTGTGATGATCGGCCCCGTCATTCCGGGCCTGACCGATTGCGAAATCGAGCGCATCCTGGAATCGGCGGCGGTCGCCGGCGCGCGCGAGGCTGGCTACATCATCCTGCGGCTGCCGCTGGAGGTAAGCCCGATCTTCAAGGACTGGCTGCTGCGCCATGCGCCGGACCGTTACCGGCATGTGATGTCGCTCATCCGTTCCATGCGCGGCGGCAAGGATTACGACGCCGAATGGGGCAAACGGATGAAGGGAAGCGGCCCTTACGCCTGGCAGATCGGCCGCCGTTTCGAGATCGCTGCAAGGCGGCTCGGCCTCAATGTCGAGAAGCGCAAGCTTCGACATGATCTGTTCACACCGCCGCAGCCACAGGGGAAACAGCTCGTTCTTCTGTAGTCCTACAATTATCGCCGCCGCAAGGCGGCGCAGGGTTCCCGTCCGGTTCTTGTCCCCGCAAGACTGACGGAAGCTTCCCGGCGCCTTCCGCCCCTCGTTGCCGGGAAGACCTTGCGGAGAATCGGAACCGATGCGAGCATCGCCGCACCATGGCTCGTACGCGTTCCGATTCTCCTGCTCTTTTCGACCTGCCCGTGCGCCCCGACTTCCACATGGAAGCCGGCCTGATGCGTGAGGGACAGATGCCTGTGGCGGGCCTTGACGAGGCCGGTCGCGGCCCGCTCGCTGGCCCGGTGGTGGCCGCGGCGGTCATTCTCGATGCCGACCGCCTGCCCGAGGGGCTGGACGATTCGAAGCGCCTGTCCATGGAAGCGCGCGAGCTGCTTTTCCAGATGATCATCGATACAGCGCTCAGCGTCTCCGTGGCGTCGCTGTCCGCCTCGAGTATCGACGGTTCCGACATCCTGCGCGCCAGCCTGGAGGCGATGCGGCGGGCGGCGCTCGGCCTGTGCGTCGCGCCGCGCTTCGCACTCGCCGACGGGCGTGACATCCCCCCCGGCCTGCCCTGCCCCGCGCGCTCGGTGGTCAAGGGCGATCAGCGCAGCCAGTCGATTGCCGCCGCCTCGATCATCGCCAAGGTGACGCGCGACCGAATGATGGCGCGCGCCGCCCAGGTCGCCCCGCACCACGGCTTCGAGGCGCATATGGGTTACGCCACCAAGCGCCACCGTCTGGCCATCACCGAGCACGGTCCGATCGTCCGCCTGCACAGGATGAGCTTTGCTCCACTGAAGCAGACTGCGTGACCGGGGCAGGTTCCCGCAGGCATGCGGCGCGGAGGCTTCCGCCTGAAAGCAGCGGACCTATCCCCTCGTCTTTCCGCGTTCATGCAGACGTCAGGTGATTTTACCAGACTGCAAACGCCCTATATCGGCGCAACGCCGATCAGCCATCGGTGCAGCCAGCCCACGAACAGGACATAGAGGATCAGTCCTCCGCCAATGGCGATGGCATCACCGCTCCAGCTTCCGCCGGCGGAGGCTTGCGTCGTGGCAGGCCGACCCGACGCCGAGCCCCAGTCGATCACGGCCCAGAGGGCAAAGCCGCCGAACAGGAGCAGATCGGCCAGCGTGCCGTTGGCTAGCAGATGCGCCAGGCCCCAGAGTACGGTCGCCGCGAGCATCGGATGGCCGATCGCCCTCCTGATCCGCCCGGGCACATAGGCAGCGATCAGCAGGGGGAAGATCGGCAGGAGCAGGAGCAGCGCCAGGTGCCGCAACGACGGCGGCGGCGCATAAAGGACGAGCGGATCGAGCCGCGCCAGCCCATAGCCCCAGACGATCAGCGCCAGGCCGGCGAAGGAGACGAGCGCATAAGGCAGCAGCCAGGCACGAAGACCCCTCTGCGCGATGACCCGCGCCCGCATCTGCGGCGCTGCGATGCGAAGCGAATGGATGCCCAGAAACAGGACGAGACCGAGTATGAGCACCGACATGAAAGCCCCCAGTCGAGCCGTGAAAGCCCCGCCAGGAGCCTCCGGATCGCTTGCAGCAGAGTGGAAATTTATATACTCTAACTAAAGTTAGAGGGAATAACGAGTCAAGATGCAGACTGTCGATGATTCGCAGGAAACCGCGCCGGTGGACCGCAAGGAAAGGCAGCGGCAGACGATGCAGGCGGAGATCCGAGCGACGGCGCGCGGGCTGCTCGTCGATGAGGGCGGGGCCGCCGTCACCATCAATGCCATCGCCCGCCGGATGGGCCTGAGCGGTCCGGCCCTCTACAGGTACTATCCGAGCCAGGCTGCGCTCATCGACGCGCTGCGCGCGGATTTTTACGGCGAGTTGATCGCGGCCATGCGGCAGGCCTCGTCACACGGTGCCGGTGATGCGCCCGGCAGCGGCCTGCTCGCAATGTCCCGGTCCTTGCGCGGCTGGGCGCTGGCGCACCCCGCCGAGTTCGGCTGGCTGTTCGCCAGTCCGACGGCCAACCGGGAACCCGGCGCATGCGATCCCATCAAGAGCGAGATGGGACATGCTTTCGGCCAGGTGTTCCTCGAGCAGGTATTGGCCATCTGGGAGGCAAAGCGTTTTCCCGTTCCCAGCATCGAGGACATGCCGGCGATACAAGCAGAACAGCTGCGTGCCTTCAGCGAGCGGCTTGGCGGGCGCCTACCGGCCGAGGCCGCGTCCGTCTACCTCGCGTGCTGGATGCGGCTCTACGGGCTTCTCTGCATGGAGATCTTCCGGCAGATCGATTTCGCCTATGCGGACATGACGCCGATCTACGAGGAATGCCTGCAGGAGCTTTGCCGCCTGCTCGACATCGCCTATGCGCCGCCAGACGGCTGACGCAGGCCCTCAAGTCTTGCGCAACGATGAACGGGCCCATTGCCGCGTTTACGCGGGCTCAGGTCATTCCACCCGGCTGCAAAACGCTTCGGCAGAAACGAAAAGGCCGCCGGAGAACCAGCGGCCTTCACATTCGTTGCGGTCTGCCCGAAATCAGTTGAGCTTCGCCTTCAGGTCCTGAAGAGAGGCCTTGAACAGGTCGCCGCCGGTCTTGGCGTCGACCTTGTCGGACAGCACACTGCGGGCTGCCTCCACGGCCAGATCGACCGCGCTGGCGCGCACCTCGTTGACAGCCTCCTGCTCGGCCCGGGCGATCTTCTGTTCGGCCAGGGCGGTCCGGCGAGCAACATACTCGTCCGTCTTCTCCTTGGCTTCCTTGACGATCAGCTCGGCCTCGTGCTTGGCGGCGCCGACGATGTCCTGCGCCTCCTGCTCGGCTTCCTGGCGCTTGCGCTGATACTCGGCCAGCAGCTGCTGGGCGTCTTCACGCAGCTTGCGCGCTTCGTCCAGCTCGTTGCGGATCCGGTCGGCGCGCGCGTCGAGCGCACCGTTGATCATCGCCGGAACCTTGTAATAGGCGAGCACGGCCAGGAAAAGAATGAGGGAGATGAAAGCCCAGAATGTCGCGTCCATTGGCGTTCTCCCTTACTGCTTCACAGCCTTGACGGCGGCTGCCGCGGCGGTCTTGTCGAGACGTCCGCCAACCAGTTCCTGAACGATCGATGCCGCGGTTTCCTCCGCGATCGCACCGACGTCCTTCATGGCGGCGTCCTTGATCGCGCCGATGCGCTTTTCAGCGTCGGCGAGCTTGGCCTCGAGTTCCTTCTCGACGCCATGCCGTTCGGCATCGGCTTCCGCTTTCGCGGCATCGCGCGCTTCCTGGCCGATGACATTCGCCTTCTTGCGGGCCTCCGCCAGATCCTGCTCGTAGGCAGCGACCGCCTGATCGGCCTCTTCCTTCATGCGCGCCGCCTGGTCGAGATCCTGGGCGATGCGGTCACGCCGCACTTCCAGAATGCCGCCGATGCGTGGCAGCACGACGCGTTTCAGGAACAGGTAGAACAGCCCGAAGGTAATCGCCAGCCACAGAAGCTGCGAAGGAAACGTCGACGAATCGAACGGCGGGAAGTTCGGCGCGTGTGCGCCTTCCGACGCGACGCCGGTCTCCGTATGGGTCGCGTCCGCGGCGCCCTGCGCCGAGGCTGCGAATGCCGATGCCACAAACATAGTCTACCTCTTTTAAAACCGGCCGGCCGCGCATCCGTGCGACCGGCCCCGCACGCCAGGTGCGCTTAGGTGAAGAGGAGGAGCAGGGCGACGAGCAGCGAGAAGATGCCGAGCGCCTCGGTCACGGCGAAGCCGAAGATCAGGCGGCCGAACTGGCCGTCGGCAGCCGACGGATTGCGCAGCGCGCCCGCCAGGTAGTTGCCGAAGATGTGGCCGAGGCCGATGCCGGCGCCGCCCATGCCGAGGCAGGCGATGCCCGCGCCAATGGCCTTTGCTGCTTCTACTTCCATTTTGAAACTCCTTGTGATCCGTATTAAATGCGTTTTCTTCAGACTTGGCGATAACCGCCGGTGAACTCAGTTTTTCCTGCGCCGGGCAGCGTCGGATGTCCCTCGCCTCTCACATCATGCATCAGTGGCTCGGGTGCAGGGCGTCATTGAGGTACATGCATGTCAGCACCGCAAAGACATAGGCCTGCAGGAAAGCCACGAGGAACTCGAGGCCGGTGATCGCCACCGTCATGATGAGCGGCAGCACCGCGCCGGTAATGCCGACCGCGCCGAGCGCGCTCAGCGATGTGACAAAACCGGCGAAGACCTTCAGCGTGATGTGGCCCGCCAGCATGTTGGCGAAGAGACGCACCGAGAGGCTGATGGGACGCGACAGGAACGAAACCACTTCGATCAGCACGACCAGCGGAATCAGGACTCCGGGAACGCCTTCGGGCACGAAGAGCTTCAGGAAGCCCAGCCCGTGTTTCCAGAAGCCGTAGACGAGAACCGTGCCGATCACCAGCAGCGCCAGCGCGAAGGTGACGATGATGTGGCTGGTCACCGTGAAGAAGTAGGGGAACAGGCCAAGCAGGTTGGCCACCAGAACGAACATGAACAGGGAGAACACGAAGGGAAAGAAGCGCATCCCCTGCGATCCCGCCGCGTCGCGCAGCATGGAGGCGACGAACTCGTAAGCCATTTCCGAGATCGACTGAAGCCGGCCCGGCACCAGGCCGCGGCTCGACGTGGTCAAAAACAGGAAGGCGCCCGCGGCGGCAACAGTTGCCACCATGAAGGCTGAGGAATTGGTGAACGAGAAATCCAGCCCGCCGATCTCGATCGGAATCCATTTGGAAATCTGGAATTGATGGATCGGATCGTTGGCCACCGGGACCCCCTCGTTTCTGGCTGGCGCCTGGCGCCGACTATTTCCTGTCGGAACCCTTGCCGCCGGCAGGCGGCTTGGCCCCGAATTCTGCAATCTGCCCCGCGGAGCGCAGGACATTGAGAACGCCTGCCCCAAACCCGAGAAGCAGGAAAATGATCAGGCCCCAAGGAGACGTCCCGGCCATCCGGTCGATGAACCAGCCAAGCCCCGCGCCGACGGCGACGCCGGCAATGAACTCACTGGACAGCCTCAGCGCATTGCCGAAGCCCGCCATGCCACCTTGTGCCTTCCCCGCGCTGCCATCTGGCTTGTCCGGCATCTTCGACGCGAGGGCTGTCTCCAGATCGCGCCTCCGACGTTCCAAATCGTCCGGTCGATCCTGATTGGCCACTGCAATCTCCGTACCGGGTTTGCTGGTCAGCAGCTCTCCGCTTAAAAGTCGCGCGCAACATAGTGAGCGCCCTCGCCCCAGTCAAGCCGCTGATATCGCCATCAACAAAGGCAGAAAAATCAATAAAATCAGAATATTACACAAGTGCGACAAAGCGCGCGCCGCGTCAGCGGGCCGAGCAGGCGGGAATCGCGACGGAACTTCGGCGGTTTCCAGATGCCGGCGGAGGCATTTCCTCCCGCGGATCAGTTCCAGCCGCCGCCATAGGTGCGGTAGAAGATGTGCTGGCCGATCTTCTTCATGCGCTCCATCGCATTCGCCCAGCGCGGATGCACATAGGTCGCGTGGTAATGCGTGGCGGAGCCCACCTCCGGCAGCCAGATCTTGCCCGCCGTGGTGGCCATGGCGACGTCCTGCGCCATCTTGAAATGCGCCGGGCTCTGGACGCGGTCGCGAATGCCGTCGCAGGCGAAGGAGAACTGGCAGCGATTGCGCCATTTCTCGTTCTGATAGACCACCCCGCAGATGCTGCCGGGATAGGTCGGGTTGCGCACGCGGTTGAGGATCACCTGCGCAACGGCGGCCTGGCCCTTCACGCTCTCGCCGCGCGCCTCGAAATAGATTC
The DNA here is from genome assembly GCF_000300335.1 of Nitratireductor pacificus pht-3B. Classification (GTDB taxonomy): domain Bacteria; phylum Pseudomonadota; class Alphaproteobacteria; order Rhizobiales; family Rhizobiaceae; genus Nitratireductor; species Nitratireductor pacificus. The sequence goes on from NZ_AMRM01000005.1 coordinate 208,280, forward strand.
CGGCGGCGAGACAGCGCTGCTCGCTCTCCGAAAAGACGCTGGCCGGAAGGGCCTTGCGCGCCCAGGGATGGTCCTTTGCGCCGACCGGCGGAATGAAGCGGCCGGCATCGGGCTGCTCCTCGCGCAGGATGCTGGCAAAGGGCGAGGCCTTCGCATAGTCCGGCTTCACCGGCGCATAGGCCGTGGCGAGAATATCGGGGCGGTCGTTGTTGACCAGTTCGGCGATCGCCGTCGGCAGGCCGCCCGCGCTCTTTTTCTCCCGCTTCATGTAGAAGGCGGAGGCGATGCTGACTTCCTTGCCCTTGATCTCCGGCTTGACGAAAGTCATGCGGACACCATCCGTGGGCATCTGCCGCAGCAGCGACGTGTGCTGTTCGAAGATCGATCCCGCATTGAACAGCTTGGGGGGCAGCATCGGCGCCACCTCGACCAGACGGCCGCTCTTCTCCGCGCGGTTGATCCGCTCCTCGTCCGGTGTCTCGGGCGCGACTCGTTTCTCGCTGCGTAGCGCCACGGCACCGATGCCGGGCGCGCGCATGCCCGAGCCGGAGATGCCGGCGGTCTTCAGGCCGCTGTCCACGAAGGGCATTTCGGCCTTGTGCACGGAACCTGCGACGGAACGTTCGACGAAATTCGACCAGCGGGCGGCGCCGCGCTCGTCACCGGAGATGAAACTCGCCATGTCCTGATGCGCGACGATGCCGGGAAAGCCGATCCAGAAGCCAAGCGCGACCAGCGCCGGAGCCAGAACAGAACGATGATCCCCCTTCGCCGCACGCGACGTTCTTCCACTCCGACGAAGCACCCGCACTCTCCGCAACGCAACTCGACCCAGTTGCCGTCAAGATAATTGGTTAACCTTGACCGCTGGTTAACGGCAATGCGGAACGCACTCCGCCCGTTGGCTCAGGAAACGCGGACGTTGCAGGAAAAGTTGTGTCAGCCGCGCTTCTTCGCGCGTCCCGCATAGGGGTTTTCGGAAGTGCGCAGGGCGATTCTGATCGGCACGCCGAACAGGCCGAAGGTCTCGCGCAGGCCGTTGACCAGATAGCGGACATAGGATTGCGGCATCGCGTCGGGCCGAGAGCAGGAGACCACGAAGCCCGGCGGGCGGGCCTTGATCTGCGTGATGTACTTCACCTTCAGGCGACGGCCCGCAACCGCGGGCGGCGGATGCTGCGCGGTGGCCGCCTCCAGCCAGCGGTTCAGCCGGGCGGTGGACACGCGGCTGTTCCAGGTCCGGTGCGTGCGCTCGACCGCCTCCATCAGCTTGTCGAGCCCGCGGCCGGTCTCGCCCGAGATCGGCACGGCCTGCAGGCCGCGCACCTGCGGCAGCAGGCGCTCGGTCTTCTCGCGCAGCTCCGCCAGGGTTTCCTGACGGTCCTCGATCAGGTCCCATTTGTTGAAGGCCAGCACCGGCGCGCGGCCTTCCCGCATCACGAGGTCGGCGATCTGCAGGTCCTGTTTTTCAAAAGGCATCGTGGCGTCGAAGACGACGATCACCACTTCGGCGAAACGGATCGCGCGCAGGCCATCGGCGACGGAGAGCTTTTCCAGCTTCTCCTGCACCCGCGCCTTGCGCCGCATGCCGGCCGTGTCGAACAGCTTGATCTTGCGCTCGCGCCACAGCCAGTCGACCGAGATCGAATCACGCGTGATGCCCGCTTCGGGGCCGGTCAGCATGCGGTCCTGGCCGATCAGCGCGTTGATGAGAGTCGATTTTCCGACGTTCGGCCGGCCGACGACGGCGATGCGCAGGGGCTTGCCCGAATCGTAGGGGACTTGCTCAGCATCCGGGTCGATGTCCTCGCCGACGGCGATCTCCTCGCCCGGCAGGGCGACGGGCTCCGGGTCCTCCGCCAGCGCCACCTCCTCGCCGAGCCCGGCAACGATGGCGTCGCGCAGGTCGGACATGCCGAGGCCGTGCTCGGCCGAGACGGCGACCGGCTCGCCAAGGCCAAGCTCCCAGGCGTCCAGAACACCGGCCGCGGCGGCGTTCACGTCGATCTTGTTGGCGACAAGGATGACCGGCTTGCCCTTGCGGCGCAGGAGATTGGCGAAGGTGGAATCGTCGGGCATGATGCCGGCGCGCGCATCGATCATGAAGACCGCAATGTCGGCCTCGTCGATGGCCAGTTCCGTCTGGGCGCGCATGCGCCCCTCCAGCGTCGGAGCGGCGGCGCTCTCGAGACCCGCCGTGTCGATCACCTCGAAACGCAGATCCTGCAGGCGTGCGGGATGGGAGCGGCGGTCGCGCGTGACACCCGGCGTATCGTCGACGATCGCCATGCGGCGACCGGCCAGGCGGTTGAACAGCGTCGACTTGCCGACATTGGGTCTGCCAATGATCGCGAGCTTGAATGTCATGGGGTCACCCCGGCTCCGGGTATCACTCGGCGGGGCCTGACCCGGCGATCAGTTCCGACATCAGCTCGGCGCGCTGGCGAATGTTGCGGGGCGCGGCCGCATCGCCGGAGATCTGCCCGAACAGCCGCAGGGCGTCCTCGCGCTTGCCCTCCTTCCAGGCGGACAGGCCGAGGGCCTCCCGCGCCGAGTGGCGCAGCGCATTGCCGTCTGCCGTCAGCGTCTCGACCCGCGCCGCCACATCGGCATAGGAGCCGTGATCGACCAGCAGAAGGCCGGCCCGCAGCCGCGCGACATCGGCAATGACGTCGGTGATCGCCCTGTCGTTGGCGATGGCGTCGAAGGCAGCGACGGCTGCCTGCGGGTCGCCATCGGCGGCCAGCACCGTGGCGGCGCGCATGCGCGCCAGCAGCGGATAGGAGCCATGGCCGGATGCCTCCAGTTCCTTGAAAGCCGCCAGTGCCTCGTCGTTCTCGCCCTGGCGCGCCAGGTCCAACGCCTGGGAGAAGGCATCGCCCGACGCGTTGGCCCGCGAGGCGGTCCAGCGCTCGTAGCCGACATAGGCCGCGGTCGCCAGGACGAGCACAACCGCCGCGCCGATGGCGATCGGCCCGAAACGGCGCCAGATGGATTTGAGCTGATCCTGGCGGAGCTCTTCGTTGACTTCGCGAATGAAACTGTCGTCGGACATGTGCGAACCGCTTCTGGCAGGGTCTCCCCCGCAATGACTTCATCGCCCGGCTTTTTAGACGAAATTCGCCGCCATGGAAGGGGGCGCGGGCATTTCATGGGTATTCCGCCGATTTGCGGCCTTTGCAAGGACGGTTTTCGCCGAAGGCGCGTCCGCTCCAAACTCGGCCATATTCTCACGATACACAAGGTTCAGAAGAATCAGCGTTTTCCGGAAGTTCATTTCATGTTGAGATCATTTTGCGCCGGCGCAGCGGCACTGGCGTTCACGGGGTCCTGTTTTGCCAATGACGCCTCGGCTCCGCCAGCCCCTCCCCCGCAATATGTGATCATCTCCTTCGATGGCGCGCTGCATCTGGAGCAGTGGCAGCGCAGCCGGGCGCTGGGACAGGAGACGGGCGCCCGTTTCACCTTCTTCCTGTCCTGCGTCTATCTGCTGTCGCCGGAAACGCGGCGCGCGTATCAGGCGCCCGGCATGGCACGCGGGCGCTCGAATGTCGGCAGCGGCTATTCCCGCGCCGATGTGGAAGGACGGCTCTCGCAGATATGGACGGCGCGCGCGGAAGGCCACGAGATCGCCAGTCACGCCTGCGGCCATTTCGACGGGAAGGACTGGAGCGCCGCAGACTGGGAGGCCGAGTTCGACCAGTTCACGGCGATCGCCGCCAATGCATGGAAGCTGAACGGGATCGACGGCGAACCCAAGGGCTGGCAGGATTTTGTCCGCAAGGACATCCGCGGGTTTCGGGCACCCTATCTCTCGTCCAGCCCCGCCCTGTTCGCGGCGCTGGGCGCGCGCGGCTTCGACTACGATGCCAGCACGGTCTCAAGCGGTCCCGTTCTTCCCAGGACGCGCGGCGGCGTCACGCGCTTCTCCCTGCCGCTCATTCCCGAGGGGCCGCGTGAAAAGCAGGTCATCGCGATGGACTACAATCTCTATGTCCGCCATTCGGGCGGCAAGGAGAAGCCGGAGAATGCGTCGGCCTTCGAGGAACGCGCCTACCAGGCCTTCATGACGAGCTTCGAGAAAGAATACGCCGGGAAACGGACGCCCGTGCAACTGGGCTTCCACTTCACCCTGATGAACGATGGCGCCTACTGGAACGCGATGGAGCGTTTCGCGCGCGATGTCTGCATCAGGAAGGACGTGCGCTGCGTGAGCTATCGCGACTATCTCGACCGGCAGGCCGGAACCGCCGCGAACGGCGGCACCTGACCGTGAAACGAATAGCCCCGGCGCAGAGCGCCGGGGCCGTTTCTTCCAATGTCGCCAGGGTCAGGCCCGGTGCTCGGAAAGCAGCGCCTTGTAGGTGGCGTAGAGCATGACCATCAGGAGGATGGCGAAGGGGAAGCCCGTCGCGATCGCTCCCGCCTGGAGGGCCGCAAGCCCGCCGCCCAGCAGCAGCACGATCGCCACCAGTCCTTCGAACAGCGCCCAGAACACACGCTGCGCGACCGGAGCGTCGATCTTGCCGCCGGCGGTGATCGTGTCGATCACCAGCGAGCCGGAATCCGACGAGGTCACGAAGAAGACGATCACCAGGATGATGCCGATCAGCGAGCTTACGCCGGCCAGAGGCAGGTCCGCCAGCATGGCGAACAGCGACAGCTCCGGCACATAATCGACGACCGTCTGCTGCACGCCGTTGTATCCCTCCGTCAGGTACTGCTCGAGCGCCGTGCCGCCGAAGGTGGTCATCCACAGGATCGACACCAGGGTCGGGATGATCAGCACGCAGGTGATGAACTCGCGCACCGTGCGCCCCTTCGAGACGCGGGCGATGAACATGCCGACAAAGGGCGACCAGGAGATCCACCAGGCCCAGTAGAAGGTGGTCCAGCCATGCATGAAGCCGGTGTCCTCGCGGCCGATCCAGTTGGACAGCGCCGGCAGTTCCTTCACATAGGACCAGGTGTTGGAGAAGAAGCCCGTCACGATGGCCAGCGTCGGCCCCAGAATGATGACGAAGGCCAGCAGAAGCAGGGCCAGCACCATGTTGATCTCCGAAAGGCGCTTCACGCCCGCGTCGAGACCGGCGACGACCGAAATCAGGGCGACGCCGGTGATGCCCATGATCAGCAGCACCTTCATCGTGTCCGTGTTGGGCACACCGTAGAGCTCATTCAGGCCGGCAAGCGCCTGCGAGGCGCCGAACCCCAGCGATGTGGCCAGACCGAACAGCGTGGCGAAGACCGCCATGATGTCGATCACATGACCGACCCAGCCCCGGATGCGCTCGCCGAAGATCGGATAGAAGGCCGAGCGGATCGAGAGGGGCAGCCCCTTGTTGTAGGTCGCCAGCGACAGCGCCAGGGCGAGAACGGCGTAGATCGCCCAGGGATGCAGTCCCCAGTGGAAGATCGTGGCCGCCATGCCCATCTCCCGCGCCGCGGGCACTGCCTCGGCAACGAGCGCACCATCGACGACCGGCGCTTCCAGCCCGAGGGGCGGATTGTTGAAATGATACATCGGCTCAAGCACGCCGAAGAACATCAGGCCAATGCCCATACCGGCCGCAAACAGCATGGCAAACCAGCCGGAATAGGAATATTCGGCAACCGCATCCTTGCCGCCAAGCCTGACCTTGCCGAAGGGCGACAGTGCTACCACCAGGCAAAACAGTACGAAAAGATTGGCCGACAACATGAAGACCCAATCGAAGGTCGATGTCAGCCAGGTGCGTAACCCGCCCAGTACGTCGCCGGCCGCGTCGCGAAAGATCAGCGTCACGATCACGAACGCGACGATGAGAACGGCGGAGACGAAGAAAACGGGGTTATGAACATCGAGGCCGAGAACACGCACATTGTCCTGCCCGGCTTCTAGTCCGTGATCCTCCTCGAGGGTTGTCTCAGACATATTTTTTACTCCATTTCTGTCCGATGGCTGGAGGCAAACGACTCTTAAAGCCGCCCGCCGCCGGAACATTCCTCCACAAATCAAAGCGTGGCCGAAAAGCGCCATCGCGCATGGCCTGAATGCGACTTCGAAGGTGTGGATTGAGACCAGACTCGGACATATGGAGCCGGGATGGAACCCCCGACGGACAAAAATCTGCCTAAAACTTGCCAAAATTCCGCCAACCGAAGAATCGGCTCAACCGACTGCTAACGCAGCGGCAATGCCTACAAGTCGAGGCAAACTGTGCTTGTGGGTCGGAATTTGGCCTGATTTAATTCCTAAACTATGTCGCTATAGGGACATGTGTTGAGACTGAACAGCTTGCGGAACCAAATCGCCGCATGCGACTTACGACTGAAGGACACCTGGAGAGGACCCATGAAAAAGAGCATTCTTCTCGTACCGGCACTGCTTCTCGGCATCGCAGCCTGCACGCCAACGGAACAGGGCGCGGCATTCGGCGGCGCAAGCGGCGCGGCCATTGGCGCACTTGCCTCCGGCAACAAGGTCGAGGGCGCAATCATCGGCGGCGCCATCGGCACCGTCGCGGGCGCCCTTGTCGGTCGCGCTTCCGAGAACAGGAACCGCTGCATCTACCGCGACGAGTATGGCCGCCGTTATGAAGCGCGCTGCCCGCGCGGTTACTGATCGCAGCATCAGAAACCGTCTCAGGACGGCCTGAAGCAAAAGGCCGGGATGTTCCGCATCCCGGCCTTTTCATATTCCTGTCTTCTCGCATCCCTGTCTTCATCACATGCGCACGCCTCAACCGCTGTGCACTGCGTCGAATTGACTTTTGTCAATCGACATGAATAATGTCGAGACAAGAAGCGGCGCGGCTGGGAGCGGAATGGCTTATCGTCCCACGGATCAGATCATTCATAAAGCCGCCTGGCTTTACTACACGCATGGCCTGCGTCAGGACGAAGTGGCGCAGCGGCTGAACATTTCGCGTGCTTCCGTCGCGCTGTATCTGCGCAAGGCGCGCGAGGCCGGCATCGTCAACATCTCCACATCGACCCATCTCTTCCGCGACGACCGTCTGGCGCGCCGCGTCGAGGATGCGTTCGGGCTGGACACGGTCTGGCTGACCGGCAATGAGGGCCTCCATGCCACGCCCGCTGCCGAGATCCCCTCCCTCGCCGCCAATGTGTTCGTCGAGATGGTCGAGAACGGCGGACGGGTCTGCGTCGCCTGGGGCCGCACCGTCTATGCCATCGCCGATGCGATGAACTATGCCGACCGGGAAGGCGTCACCGTCGTCGAGATGTGCGGCAATCTCGGCTCTCCCTATTCCTACCGCCCCGACCAGTGCACGATGGAGATCGCCCGGCGCCTCAATGCCAGGGGGCTGAACTTCTACGCGCCGCTGGTGCTCAGCACGGAAAAGCTCGCGCGCGAGCTGCGCGAAGAACCGGTGATCCGCGAACAACTCGACGGCATCGGCGATTGCGATTTGGCCCTGTTCACGGTCGGCGCGCTCGACACGGACAGCCACGTCATCAAATGCGGCGCGCTCAGCGTCGAGGAACTGGCCAGGCTGAAAGCCATGGGCGCCACCGGCGTGATCGCCGGGCAGATCATCGGCGCCGACGGCAAGCTGCTCGATTGCGACTATAACCGGCGCATGATCTCCGCCGATTTCGACGCGATCCGGGCCATTCCCAGACGCCTGATGGTCGTTCAGGAAGACGAGAAGTTCGAGCCGCTGCTGGCGGCCATCGCCGGCGGGTTCTTCACCCATCTGGTGACCACATCCTCGATGGCCGCGCGGCTTGTCGAGCATCACACACAACCGATGCCGGCCTGATCGTCGATCTGCTCGGGGCGGCAAGCAAACGCAAATCAGCACACGGGAAGACCATGCAGAATCTCTGGAACGACAGCCACGCCGAAAAACTGGTCGAGGACTATGCGAAGAAGGGCGTCGCCCGCGATCTGGCGCTGCGGGTCTACACGACGCGCCTGCTGGGCGGCGAGCCGCGGCTGGTGCTGCATGGCGGCGGCAACACCTCGCTGAAGACAAGGGCGACCGACATTCTGGGCCGCGAATGGGACGTGCTGTGCGTCAAGGGCAGCGGCTGGGACATGGGCGTCATCGAGCCGGCGGGCCTGCCGGCGGTGAAGATGGACGCACTGCTGGCCGCCCGCGGGCTCGACGCGCTCGGCGACGAGGACATGGTGGCGATGCAGCGCGCCAGCCTGATCGACCCTGGCTCTCCCAACCCGTCGATCGAGACGCTGCTGCACGCCTTCCTGCCGCACAAATTCGTCGATCACACGCACTCGACGGCAATCCTGGCACTGGTCGACCAGGAGGAGAGCGAAGCCCTGTGCAAGAAGGTGTTCGGCGCCAAGATGGGCTTCGTTCCCTACATCAAGCCCGGCTTCGACCTCGCAAAGGCGGCGGCCGACATCTACGACGCCAATCCGGACGTGGACGGACTGATCCTCGACAAGCACGGCATCTTCACCTTCGCCGAGACCGCGAAGGAGGCCTATGATCTGATGATCGACTACGTGACCATGGCCGAAGACTATGTCGCGCATAACGGCAAGGCGCCGTTCAAGCCGGTCGCCCTGCCCGCCCAGCTCGCTTCGCCGGCCGAGATCGAACCCTATCTGCGCGGCGCCATCGCTGTTTCCCAAGGCGACGGCAAGTTCGGCCGCATGGTCTGCGACTTCCGCACCTCGCCGAAGATCCTCGACTACGTCAATGCCGACACGGCGGACGATCTCGCCAAGCGCGGCGTCTCGACCCCGGACCTGTCGATCCGCATCAAGACCGGGCCGATGGTCCTGCCCGCACCAGAAGCGGGAAAGCTCGATCAGTACGGCAAGATGATCCGCGAGAAGGTCGCGGAATACGCCGCCCGCTACAAGGACTATTTCGAGACCAACAACGCCGCCGACGATGTCGAGCGGACCATGCTCGACACGATGCCCCGCCTGACGCTCGTGCGCGGGCTTGGCCTGTTCGGCCATGGCCGCAGCATGAAGGAAGCGAAGATCGCCGCCGATGTCGGCGAGATGCTCGTCGAGGCGGTGACGGGCGCCGAGGCCATCGGCTCGTTCCACCCGCTGGCGCTGTCCGATCTGTTCGAGCTTGAATACTGGTCGCTCGAGCAGGCCAAGCTCGCCTCCAACAAGCCGAAGCCGCTCTCCGGCCAGGTGGCCTTGGTCACCGGCGGCGCGGGCGCCATCGGCGCCGCGACGGCGAAGCTGTTCGCCGCGCAGGGCGCGCATGTGGTGGTGGTCGACCTGGACGGCGACAAGGCGAAGGATGTCGCCAAGGCAGCCGGCAACGCGTCGATCGGCCTTGGCGCGGACGTCACGGACCCGGCGGCGGTCCGCGCCGCCTTCGACAAGGCGCGCGAGACCTTCGGCGGCGTCGACATCGTCATCTCGAATGCCGGCGCCGCCTGGGAAGGCAAGATCGGCGAGCTGGAAGACGCCACGCTGCGCAAGAGTTTCGAGTTGAACTTCTTCGCCCATCAGAGCGTCGCGCAGAATGCGGTCCGGCTGTTCAAGCAGCAGGGCACGGGCGGTGTGCTCCTGTTTAATGCCTCGAAGCAGGCGGTCAATCCGGGGGCGAATTTCGGCGCCTACGGCCTGCCGAAGGCGGCGACGCTGTTCCTGTCGCGGCAGTACGCGCTGGACTACGGCTCGATCGGCGTGCGCTCGAACGCCGTCAACGCCGACCGCATCCGCTCCGGCCTCCTGACCGACGCGATGATCGCCAGCCGCTCCACCTCGCGCGGCCTGTCGGAGAAGGACTATATGGGCGGCAACCTGCTCGGCCTCGAAGTGCGCGCCGAGGACGTGGCGCAGGCCTTCCTGCACCAGGCGCTCGCCGAGCGCACCACGGCCGACGTCACCACCGTCGATGGCGGCAACATCGCGGCGGCGTTGCGGTAGGAGCAGCGGCGTCGGCGCGTGCCCCGACAATCAGCACAAACAAAAAGGGCGGCCCGAGAGCCGCCCTTTCCATTTCAACCCCCTCGCGCCTTAGTCGCGCGGTGGAAGCGGCATCCAGGCGGGCACCGCGACATCCGCATGGGCGAACTGCGGCAGCTTCTGCGCCAGTTCCTCCATGTTCTTGATGTCGCCGTCGTTGAGCGCCTTCTGGGTGATCAGGGTCGGCGGAACGATGACGCTCTTGCCCGGCTCCTCGCCGGCCAGAAGCATGGCGAGCGCGCGCACGGATACCTCGCCGACCACCGCCGGATTGGTCGCAGCGGTCGCCACCCAGGCACTGCCCGGCTCGCGCATGGCCGAAATGTCGGCGGTCGATACGTCAGCCGAATAAATCTTGACGCTGTCCGACAGGCCCGCCTCATCCACGGCGATCTTCACGCCCTTGGCGAACTCGTCATAGGGCGCGAACATCACCTGGATGTCCGGGTTCGCCGTCACCACCGAACGGGCCTGGTTGGCGACCGAGTTGGCGATGGGATTGTCGAGCGTGCCGAACATCGCCACTTCCTCGATGCCCGCATACTTCTCCTTGAATTCGCGCCAGGTCTCGTCGCGGCGGTCGAGCGGCGCGATGCCGGCGACATAGACGTAGCCTGCCTTCCAGCTCTCGCCATTGTCGGCGATGGCCTGCTCGAGCGCCAGGCGCGCCAGATCGCGGTCGGACTGCTCGATCTGCGGAATGGCCTCGTTCTCGACATTGACGTCGAAGGCGACGACCTTGATGCCGGCATCGACCGCGCGCTGGGCCGCCTCCTTCATCGATTCGGTCAGGCCGTGCTGGATGATGATGCCGTCCACGCCGAGCGCGATCGCCTGGTCCACCATATCGGCCTGAAGGGCGGCGTCCTGGCGGCTGTCGAGCACGCGCAGATTGACGCCGAGCGCCTTGGCCTGCGCCTCGACGCCCGACAGATAGGCCTGGAAGAAATCGCCGGTCGACAGGTAGCGGACCAGCGCGATCTCGACGTCGCCCGGATTGTCGAACGGGGCCGGCTTGTCCTGCGTCATCGCCGCCGCCGGCAGGAGCATCGTGGCGCCGGCCAGAGCAGCAGCCATCTTGCCCAGCAGTCTGCGTGAAATTTCCATGTTTTCCTCCACTCCGTTACGTTTGTTGCAGTCGATGTGGTGCGGCCTTAGCCGGGCGCCTACCGGGCTCTCCTCCCCAGAAGCGCGAAGGTGAAGATGAGCGCGATGACCAGCACCGCGCCCTTGACGAAATCCTGCGTGTAGTACGGCACGTTCATCATCGTCAGCCCCTGCAGCAGGACGCCGACGAACAGCGCCCCGATGGCGGTTCCGAAGGCGTTCGGCTTGGCCGCGCCCAGGACGGCAAAGCCGATCAGCGCGGCGGCGACGGCGTCGAGCAGCAGGTTGTTGCCGGAGGCGATGTCGCCGCGGCCGAGCCGCGCGGCGAGCAGGATGCCGCCGATGGCGGCGAAGACGCCGGAGATCACATAGGCCCAGATGCGGTAGGCCCTGACCGGCGCACCGGCGAATTCCGCCGCCCGCTCATTGGAGCCGACCGCATACATCATGCGGCCGAAGCGCGTGTATTCGAGGAAGAACCAGATGACGATGGCGAGCACGATCAGCACCACCACCGAGGCCGGCACGAGATTGTCGATGACGAGGTCGAAGCGGTGCCGCCCGAGCGCCAGGAAGGCCGGGCTGAACGTGCCTTCAGCGGTCGAGCCGTCCGGCATGGTCATGCCGGTGGCGATGGAGCGCCCCTCGGTCGGAATGCGCTGCAGGCCGATCAGCAGGAACATCATGCCGAGCGTGGCGAGCAGGTCGGGCACGCGCATGTAGCAGATGATCAGCCCGTTGATCAGTCCCACCAGAGCACCGATGGCAAGGCATACCAGAACCGCGACCAGCGCGTTCTGCTCCAGCACTACCATCACATAGGCCGCCGCCATCATCGAGCTGGTGGCGATGGAGCCGATGGAAAGATCGAAGCCCCCCACCACCAGCGTGGCGGTCACGCCGAGCGCCAGAATGCCCGTGATGGACACCGATTGCAGGATGAACACCGCCGCCTGCGGCGAGGTGAAGCCACGCGTGGCGAGCGAGAAGAAAACGATCAGGCCGAAGAGCAGCGTCAGGAAGCCGTAGCGGATCGCAACTTCGCGCGCCGAGAGGCGCGGCGACGGCCGGGGTGCTTCGACCGAGGATTTTTCCGCCATGCGGCTGTCCATTCTCTAAACGCTCCTTGCGGTTTCGTGATGCCTTCCGGCGACGTCCGCCAGCAACCTGTCCATGTCCACGTCGGCGTTGCGGTGCTCGCCGACAACCGTGTTCTCCGACATCACCAGAATGCGGTCAGCCGTCTCCAGCGCCTCGTCCAGCTCGGTCAGGAAAAGAAGGGTCGCCCGGCCGCCGGCACCCTCGCGCAGCTTGGCGGCGATGTCGTGGCGGGCGGCGATGTCGACGCCCTGGAACGGCTCGTCGAGGATCAGCAGCCGCGACGGCTGGGTCAGCCAGCGCGCCACCGTCACCTTCTGCTGGTTGCCGCCCGACAGGGTCGCCAGATCGTCGCGCTCGGACCGGCAGACAATCTTCAGATCGCCGATCTGATCGCGCGCGGTCTGCCGCTCGACGCGGCGGCTGGCGACGCCGAGGCGCGAGAAACGTGGCAGGAAGGGCAGGCTCATGTTCTCGTATATGTTGAACTCCGGCACGATGCCGGTCGAGGCGCGGTCCTTGGCGACCAGGAACACGCCGCGGCCGATGGCATCAGCCGCATTGCGCGGCGCGTAGCTGCGGCCATCGAGCGTCATGGTACCCGCCACGGGTCGATGGATGCCGAACAGGGTTTCCGCCAGCCGCGTCTTGCCGACGCCCACCAGACCCGTTACCGCAACCACCTCGCCGGCGCCCAGCGCCAGCGACAGGGGCCTAGCGCCTGGCGCAATCCTGATGTCGGAGGCCGAGAACACCGGCTCTGCCGCATCGCGCGCGTCGATGCTGTGGCGGCCAAGATTCTGAGCGAGATTCTGGCCGAGCATGGCGTTCACCGCGCCCTCGTAGTCGAGCGGCTTGTCCTCGAACTTTCCGGCGATGGCCCCGTCGCGCAGGCTGACGATGCGATCCGCCAACCGGCGGATGTCGGACATGCGGTGCGATATGTAGAGAATGGCGACGCCCCGCGCCCGCAGGCGGTCGATCAGGGCGAACAGCCGTTCCGCCTCATTGCTGGAGAGCGACGAGGTCGGCTCGTCGAGAATCATCACCTGCGGCTCGTGCGCCATAGCGCGGGCGATGGCGACCATCTGCCGGTCGGCCAGCGGGAGATTGGTTACTTCCGCGCCGAGATCGATGCCGAGCCCCATGCGGTCGGCCACCTCGCGCGCCTCGCGCCGGACGCGACGCGGATTGAAGAACAGGCCGCGGCCGGCGCCGTTCAGCCGGTCGAGCACGAGATTGCTGGCGACGTCGAGCGCACCGACCACGCCGTCATTGATGTTCTGATGCACCGTCACCACGCCGGCGCGCATCGCCTCCGCCGGGGACGCCGGCGAAAACGGCTTGTCGCCGAGCATCATCGCGCCACGGTCGGCCCGATGAACGCCACTCATGATCTTGACGAGGGTGGACTTGCCCGCACCGTTGGCGCCCATCAGCACCGTGACTTCGCCTGCGCACAGGTCCAGCGCCACGCCGCGCAGCACGGCGTTGGGTCCAAAGGCCTTGGTCAGGCCGGCAATGCGAAAGACGGCGTCGTCGCCCATGCGCTCCTCCCATCGTGACGCTACCAGTTGGCAAGCATTTGTCAACATCATTGACAAATGACAGAGCCTTGGTAGCGTGACGGCTATGGTGGCGTGCGCCCCTCATCCCCCTGCCGGGACCTTCTCCCCGCTTGCGGGGAGAAGGAGGATGGCCGCAACGTGGACGCCCCCCTCTCCCCGCAGGCGGGGAGAGGGTAAGGGTGAGGGGCGAGCGTCACGCGTTCGAGCGCGCATGGAGGAGACGGGAAGCATGAAAGACGACGCCTTCGAGGCCCTCACGGTAGAGACCCTGCCGGCTCGGCTGAGCGCCATCCCCGAGATCGCCACGCGCGTCGGCGGCGCGCCTTCCGGCTGGAAGGTCCGCGAGGTGGGCGACGGCAATCTCAACCTGGTCTTCATCGTCGAAGGCGCCAAGGAAACCGTCATCGTCAAGCAGGCGCTGCCCTATGTGCGGCTCGTCGGCGACAGCTGGCCGCTGCCGCTGAAGCGGTCGTTCTTCGAGTATCACGCGCTGACCCGCCAGCAGGCGCGCGCGCCGGGCACGGTTCCGGCGCTTCACTATTTCGACGAGACGCAGGCGCTGATCGTCATGGAGTTCCTCTCGCCGCACATCATCCTGCGGCGCGCGCTGATCGAGGGCCGGCAGCTGCCGAAGATCGGCCGGGACCTCGGCCTGTTCATGGCCCGCACGCTGTTCCGTGGCTCCGACCTCTCCATGAAGGCGTCGGAGCGCAAAGCGGATCTGGCGCTGTTCGCCGACAATGTGGAGCTGTGCGACATCACGGAGAACCTGGTCTTCTCCGATCCCTATTTCGAAGCGCCGATGAACCGGCACACGCCGGGCCTCGACGGTCTGGTGAAGGAACTGCGCGCCGACCGCGACCTCAAGGTCGCCGCCCAGCGCATGAAGCATGCCTTCGCCACGAGGGCGGAAACGCTGGTGCACGGCGATCTGCATTCCGGTTCCGTCATGGTGACCGACGACGAGACCAAGGTGATCGATCCGGAATTCGCCTTCTACGGGCCGATGGCGTTCGATGTCGGGATGCTGCTCGCCAATTACTGGATGGCCTATTTCGCGCAGCGCGGCCACGAGGGCGACGAGAGCCGCAACGCGATGCGCGCCTATCTGCTCGGCGTCGTCGACGAGACCTGGCACGTCTTCCGCGACGAGTTCGCGCGGCTTTGGCGTACGGAGCGCAACGGGATTCTCTATCAAGCCGCCCTATATGAAGACCAGGATGACGGGCTTGCCGCCGAGCAGGCGCTGAACCATGTCATCCACGATCTGTGGACGGACATGCTGGGCTTCGCCGGCATCGAGATGCATCGGCGCATCCTCGGTCTCGCCCACAATGCCGATTTCGAGGAGATCGCCGACGAAACGCTGCACGCCACCTGCGAAGCAGCCGCGCTGAAATTCGGCCGCCACGTCACCGTCAACCGCAACACGATACAATCGCTGGCCGAGCTCGACGCGCTGGCGCAGGCACTGGACCAGAGGAAACTGTCATGAAGGTCGCCGACAAGCACTACCGCACCATCTGGCTGAGCAAGGACGGCCGCTCCGTCGACCTGATCGACCAGCGCTGGCTGCCGCACGAACTGCGCGTCGAGACCGTCGGCACGGTCGAGGGCGTCGCCACCGCCATCCGCGACATGTGGGTGCGCGGCGCGCCGCTGATCGGCGTCACCGCCGCCTATGGCGTGGCGATCCGCATGGCCGAGGATCCCTCGGACAAGGCGCTCGACGATGTCTGGGAGACGCTGCACGAGACGCGCCCGACGGCGATCAACCTGCGCTGGGCGCTCGACGCGATGCGCGACCTGCTGCGCAAGCTGCCCGAGGCGGAGCGCGCGGCGGCGGCCTATGCCCGCGCGGCGGAGATCGCCGACGAGGACGTCGAGCTCAACCGGAGCATCGGCAGGCACGGGCTCGAGATCATCCGCCAGATCGCTGCGCGCAAGAAACCCGGCGAGCCGGTCAACATCCTGACCCATTGCAATGCCGGCTGGCTCGCCACCGTGGACTACGGCACCGCGACCTCGCCGATCTATCATGCGATGGAAGAAGGCATTCCGGTGCATGTCTATGTGGACGAGACACGTCCGCGCAATCAGGGCGCCCAGCTCACCGCCTGGGAGATGGCCGGCCATGGCGTGCCGCACACGCTCGTCGTCGACAATGCGGGCGGCCACCTGATGCAGCACGGCATGGTCGACATGGTCATCGTTGGCACCGACCGGACGACCGCCGACGGCGACGTCTGCAACAAGATCGGCACCTATCTGAAGGCGCTGGCGGCGAAGGATAACGATGTGCCCTTCTATGTCGCGCTCCCCTCGCCGACCATCGACTGGACGGTGCGCGACGGGGTGAAGGAAATCCCGATCGAGGAGCGGTCGGGCGACGAGGTCTCTCTGGTCTGGGGCAAGGACGAGGCGGGTGCGGTGCGCCAGGTACGCATCTCGCCGGAGGCGACGCCCGCCGGAAACCCCGCCTTCGACGTGACCCCGGCGCGGCTCGTGACCGGCCTGATCACCGAGCGCGGCATCGCCACCGCCTCGGCCGATGGCCTCGCCAAGCTCTTCCCCGACCGGGCCAAGGCAGACGCGGCCTGAACCTCGCAACGTGATTCAGGTCCGGGGCGAAACGCACTGATTCTGAATCGCTTTCGTCGAGGGTCCGGCGCTCGGGGCAGGAGGCGCCGGCCGTTCCGGCGGTCAGGAAACCCAGGACAATAGCGCCGAAAAGCGACCGAGCCGCCCTGCCCTCAAATGGCCGGGCGTCGGTTGCTCCCGGAATGATTCAACTGTTTCAGACGGTGATTCCGGTGTTCGCCCCAAGTGCTTGATCGTGAATCCAATTCACCAGGTCGGACGGGTGCTCACGCCGCCGTCGACGACAAGATCGGCGCCGGTCACCCAGCGCGCAGCGTCGGAGAGGAGGAACAGTGCCGCGTCGCCGATATCCTGCGGCTGGCCGAGGCGCCCGAGCGGCGCCGCCGCCCTCCAGCGACCGACGCCTTCCGGCCAGCCTTCCTCGATCCCGTCGCGATGGACGAGGCCGGGGGAGATGGCGTTGACGCGGATGCCAAGCGCACCGAGTTCCAGCGCGGCCGCCCTGGTAAACATCAGCAGCGCTGCCTTAGAGGCAGCATAATGCGCATGGCCGGACGCCGGCTGATGCCCCTCGATGGACGCGATGTTGAGGACCGCGCCGCCGCCCTCCCGCGTCGCGACATGCGCGGCGAAGGCCCGCGTCAGCAGGAACGGAGCGGCGGTGTTGATCGCCATCATGCGCGCCCAGTCTTGCTGCGATATGTCCGCGAGCGCGGCGACGGGCTGAAAGCCGGCATTGTTGACGAGGCCATGCACCGTGCCGAACCGCTCCAGCGCGGTCGCCATCACGGCGGCGACATCCGCTTCACCGGACAGATCGCCGCCCGCGATGATGGCACGCTCGCCGAGCGCCGCCGCGACTGCCTCGGCGCCCGCGCGATTGCCGTGATAGTGGCAGACCAGGTTCGCCCCGGCTTCGGCCAGCCGGCCGGCAATGCCGCCGCCGATCCCCCCGCTCGCGCCGGTGACGATGATCGTGCGGCCCGTCAGGTCCAGCAGGCCGGCGACGGGCGGGATCGAACCGGACATGGGTCAGGCTCCCTTCAAAGCAGGCAATAAGTGCCCGAGGATCGCCTCGATCTTGCGGCCTGCCGTTTCGGCATTGGCGAAGACATGTTCGATGGTATCGACCTGCTGGTCGGGCCCGCCGGTCGCTTCGTTGGTGATGGCTGACAGGCCGATCACCGGCAGCCCGCAATGACCGGCGGCGATAACCTCGGTCACGGTCGACATGCCCACGGCGTCGGAGCCGGAGGCCCGGTAGAAGCGGCGCTCGGCGGAGGTCTCGAGCGAGGGACCCAGCACACCAGCATAGATGCCCTGGCGGAGGGCGATCCCCGCCGCCTTCGCTGCCGCACGCGCCACGACCAGAAGCTCGGGATCGTAAGCGCGCGACATGTCGGGAAAGCGGATGCCAATGGCGTCGTCGTTCTGGCCGACCAAAGGATTGAGGCCGGTGAAGTTCATGTGATCCTCGATCAGCATCACGTCGCCGGGCGCATAATCCGGATTGAGCGAACCCGCCGCGTTGGTGACGACCAGCGTTTTTGCACCGAGACGCTGCAGCAGGTAGACCGCAAGCGCTATGTCGCGCGGCGCCCAGCCCTCATAGAGATGCAGGCGACCCTGCATCATCACGACGCGGCTGCCGTGCAGCGTCCCGATGACGAATGCTCCCTTGTGGCCGGGCGCCGTGGACACCGGAAAGCCCGCGACCTCGGCATAGGGGATCGTCAGCGCATCCTCGACCTTGTCGGCGAGCTGGCCGAGGCCCGACCCAAGCATGATGGCGACAGGCGCCGGCGCGCCGGCCCGCTCCCTGATGGAGGCATGGGCGCGCTCGAGGCGCGCGATCTGGCTTTCGGTCATGACCGGGTCTCCTTGAGAATGATGCCTCTGGCGGCATTCTGGTTCAGGCGATCGTCGCCGCGATGCGCGGCGCAAGGCGCGCCACCTCGTCCAGCGTCTCATCGATGGAATGGCGGGTCAGCGCACCGTCGCGCACCACCTGCTCGCCGCCGACGAAAACATGGCGCACATCCGACTTCGCCGTCGAATAGACGAGATGCGTGACCGGATCGAACAAGGGAACCGCATGCGGACGCCGGACGTCGATCAGGATCATGTCGGCATGCTTGCCCGCCGCCAGGCTGCCCAATCGGTCGCCCGCACCCAGGGCGCGCGCGCCGGCGGTCGTGGCCATGGCCAGCGCCTGCGCCGTCGACACCGCGTCGGCGCGCTGCGTGGCGCCCTTGTGCAGGGTCGCGGCCATGCGCAGCGCCATCCACATATCGAGATCGTTACCGCTGATGGCGCCATCCGTGCCGAGCGCCACGTTGACGCCCGCCGCCAGCATGTCGGGAACGGGGGCGATGCCGGAGGCAAGCTTCAGGTTCGACATCGGGTTGTGCGAGACCGTCGCGCCGCTGCGCGCCAGAATGCCGATCTCCTCCTCATCCACATGCACGCAATGGGCAAGCGTCGTCCGTTCGTCGAGCAGGCCGAGATGATCCAGGTGGCGGATGACGGAGCTCCCATAGCGGCCCGTGATATCGTCCTGCTCCGCCCTTGTCTCCGCCGCATGGGTGCTGAACAGGCCGCCATGCCGGTCGGCGATGGCGCGCGCGATCTTCAAATTCTCCGGCCCCACCGTATAGGCGCCGTGCGGCATGGTCGCCGCGAACACGTCGTCAGCATCGCCAAACCCGGCGAAGAAGTCCTCAGCCGCGGCGATGCGGGCATCGAGATCGCCGCCCGTGACGCCGGGACCATCGAAGAAGATGCCGCCGGTCGCGACGCGCATGCCCACCTTGCGGGCGGCGCGCACCGTCTCCTCCGGATACCAGAACATGTCCATGACGCTGGTCACGCCCGATAAAAGCAGTTCGGCGCAGCCCAGGACGCTGCCGAGATAAGAGGTCTGCGGGTTGAGGATCGCCCCTTCCGCCGTCCACACCTTCTGCAGCCAGGGCTCCAGCGGCAGATCCTCGACCAGGCCGCGAAACAGGCTGTCGGCAGCGTGGCAATGGGCGTTGATCAGCCCCGGCATCAGGATATGCCCCCTGCCGTCGATGACCGTCCGCGCCTCCTGCGCCGCCTGCTCCAGATCATCAGAGCCGGCGACCCGGACGATGCGGCCCTTCTCAACGACCACGCCGCCGTCCCCGATGACGCCGCCATCGCCGTCGCAGGTCACGACGATGGCGTTCCGGATGACAAGATCGGCGCTCATGAAACATCTCCCCGGGCGCGTCTCGCCCGCCACCACGACAGGACGATGAGGACGGTCAGCGTGGCCAGATACGGCATCATGTCGGTGAATTGCTGCGCAAGCCCCATGCCCTGGACCCGGAAAGACAGGCTGTCGACCGCGCCGAACAACAGCGCGATGCAGAACAGCGGCCATGGCCTGCCGCGCGTCAGGAGAACGGCGACGACGGCGATCCAGCCGCGCCCGGCGCTCATGTTCTCGACGAACAGATTGACGTTGGCGATGGAAAGCTGTGCCCCGCCCAGACCGCACAGCGCACCGCAGCCGACCAGCGCCAGAAGCTGGACGCGGCGTGGGCTGACACCGCCCGCCCGCAGTGCCTCGGCGTTCTCGCCGGCGGCACGAATGCGCAGGCCGAGCCGGTGCCGGGCGAGGAAGACATGCAGGACCGGCACGGAGGCAAGCGCTGCATAAAAGAGGATCGACTGGCCGCTGAGCATGGGGCCGAGCACGGGAATGTCCTCGATGAGCGGCAGGCGGATCGCCCCGAAGCCGACAATCGCCGGATCGCTGAACGCACCGGTGACGTTGAAGATGGCGCGTAACAGGAATGTCGTCAGCCCCGCCGCAAGCAGGTTGATGGCGATGGAGACGACGATGGCGTCGCCGTCCCGCCGCAAGTTGAATTCCGCGAAAACCAGCCCCATCGCCATGCCGGCGGCCATGGCCGCGGCGGCGCCCAGATAGGGGGTTCCCGAATAATAGGCGCCGAGCACGGCGGCGAAAGCGCCGGTCAGCAGAAAGCCTTCGAGCGCAATATTGAAGACCCCCGCCCGCTCGCAGAGCGCACCGCCGAGCGCGGCGAGCAGGATCGGCGTGACGAAGCGCGGGATCGACGCGGCGAAGGACGGGTCGAGCAGCAGGTCAAGCATGGCCGTCTCCCCTTCCCTCTTTCGACGACAGGGCGCCGGAGACACGGCTGGCCACGAACAGGATGATGACCGCCTGGATCACCAGGGCGATCTCCTTCGGCACGCCGGCGGCGCGCTCCATGCCGGCGGCTCCCGTCTGGACGGCGGCGAAGAAGAAGCCAGAGAGAGGCACGGCCCAGGGCACCATGCCGACCAGCAGCACGGCGATGATGCCGGTCCAGGCATAGAGCGGCTGCACCAGCATGCCGTCGATATAGCGGTGATGGATGCCGAACACGGCGATCGCACCCACCAGACCGGCAATCGCGCCGCTGATCGCCAGGGTCTGCAAGGTCAGCCGGCGCACCGGCAGGCCGACCGTGCGGGCAAAGTCCGCCGAAAGCCCGTTCAGCCGCGTGTGATAACCGTGCACCGTCCAATAGCTGTAGACGAGGGCGAAAGCGGTCGCCGCGAGCGTGAACAGGATGCCGATGTCGAGGCGCGTGCCGGGGAAATAGGCGAGCCAGGTTTCCTGCGGCACCAGATGCGACTGGACCATGCCCGAGGGCACGTCGCGGAAGGGATGGGCGACCGCGTAGGACGCGAGGTAGCGGACCGGATAGTTGAGGAGCAGCGATCCGACGAGCAGCGGCACGCCCATGTAGAGCTGCAGGACGCCGGCGAGCAGCGCCCAGAGCGCGCCCGCGAGCATGGCCGCGAGAATGGCGGCGACGAGGACCAGAAGCGGCGGTCCCGGCAGCAGGATGGCCGTCAGCGCGGCCGCCAGCCCGCCGGCAACGAGTTGCCCCTCGCCTCCGATGTTGAACAGGCCCGCGCGAAAACTCAGCATGACCGAGATCGCCATGCCGGTGATCAGAGCCGTGCGGCTGAGCGTCGCCATCAGATAGGCGTGGCGACGACCGCCGAAAGCGCCCTGCCAGAAGCCGGAGAGCGCCTCGCCCAGGGGGGCGCCGACGAACAGAAGCAGCGCGAGGATGATGGCTGCGATCCACAGGAGCGTGATCACCCAGGGCAAGACCGCCCGCATCGTGCCATGGGCGGCCATCAGGCGACCTCTCCCATTCCCTCTGGTCCCGAGGGAGCGGCGGCGCGCGACGTCATCAGCGCGCCGACCCGTTCGCGGCTTGCCTCGCCGCCCGCCACCTCGCCCGAGACCACGCCGTCATACATGACCAGGATGCGGTCGGACAAAGCGATCACCTCATCGAGCTCGGTCGAGATCAGGAGAATGGCATGCCCCGCATCGCGCATGCGCATCAGCTCGCCGTGAATGAAGTCGATCGCCCCGATATCGACGCCCCAGGTGGGGTTCTCGGCGATCACCAGCGGCGTCGCGCGGCTGAGCTCGCGGCCGACGACGAGTTTCTGCTTGTTGCCGCCGGACATGGTCGCGGCCCTGGCGCGCGGTCCCGCCACCCGGATGCGGTAGTTCTCGATCAGGGTGCGGGCGAAGCGGGCCATCGCGGAGAGTTTGAGGAACGGGCCTGCCGCGAAGGATCGCCGGTCGTCACGCCCGGCGCTGGCGTTGTCGCTCACCGAGGCGCCGAGCGCCAGTCCCATGCGCTGGCGGTCTTCCGGGATGTAGCTCAGGCCGAGGCTGCGGCGCTCGCCCACGCTGCGCCCCTCAATGCGCTCCCCACGCAGGCTGACTGCGCCCGAACGCGGCCGTTCGAGCCCCGTCAGCGCGCGGACCAGCTCGGCCTGCCCGTTGCCGCTGACGCCGGCGATGCCGACGATCTCGCCGGCGCGCAAATCGAACGAGACCGGCCCGACGTCGCGGCCGCGACGCGCCACGGTGAGCGCATCGACGGAAAGCACCACCTCGCCCGGCTTCTGCGCCCTGCGGGCACGGGGCGCAGGCAGGACGCCGCCGACGATGCCGCGCGCGATTTCCTCCTTGGACGTCTCGGCGAGTGGCGCGGACGCCACCAGCCGACCGGCGCGCATGACGCTCACCCGGTCGGCGATCTCCATCACCTCGTCCAGCTTGTGCGTGATGAGCACGATGGCCTTGCCCGCGGCGCGGAAGCTGCGCAACGTGTCGAACAGGCGATCCTTCTCCTGCGGCGTCAGCACAGCGGTCGGTTCATCGAGGATCAGAAGATCCGCCTCGCGATAGAGCACCTTGAGGATTTCCACCGCCTGCCGCTCCCCGACGGAGAGGCGGCCAAGCTGCCCGTCCAGATCGACCGACACGCCATGGCTCTCGGCGATCGCATCAAGCCTGGCGCGCGCCCGCGCGAAATCGACGAAGCCGAAACGGCCGACCGGCTCGGCGCACAGGACGATGTTTTCCAGCACCGACATGGAATCCTGAAGCATGAAATGCTGGTGCACCATGCCGAGCCCGGCGCGGATGGCGTCCTGCGGCGAGGCCCAGCGGCGTTCGACGCCGTCGATGACGATGGTGCCGTCGGCGGGCTTCACCAGGCCGAAGAGCATGTTCATCAGCGTGGACTTGCCGGCGCCGTTCTCACCGACCAGCGCATGGATCTCGCCCGGCTCGATGCCGAGCGAAACCCCGTCCACGGCGGTCACCAGGCCGAAGCGGACCGTCACGCCGTTGAGAGCAATGCGCATCGTCCCGCCTCGCCCGTTGCCCGCTACTTGGCGAACATCGGGTCTTCCAGCTTCAGCGACCCGTCCTTGATGCTGCCGGCCACCTCGCGCAGCTTCGCTGCGACGTCCGGATGATCGGCGATCAAGCAGCCGCTGTCGGCGATCCGGTCTGCTTCCAGAGCCATGGCCGACATGCCGCCTTCCTTCAGGCCGAGCGCCATCGTCACGTTCTTCTCGCCCTCGAGGATCGAGCCGATGGCCTGCAACATGGCCTGATCGACCTGCTTCAGCGTCACATCGACAACATGGCCGGGCGCGTTCGGGCACTGGTTCACGTCGACCGAGAACACCTTGAAATTCTTCTCCTTCGCCGCCTCGAAGACGCCGAAGTCGCCGCCCGAATTCGCGGTGAAGATCAGATCGGCGCCGGCGGCGTGCATGGCCACGGCCTGCTCCTTGGCGCGCACCGGATCGGCAAACGGGTTTTCGCCGCCCACCCAGCGAATGTCGACGCTGGCATCGGGCTTCACCGATTTGACGCCCTGGGCGTAACCGTCCGTGTAGCGGTGCAGGAAGGGGATATCGAGCGCGCCGACGACGCCAACCTTGTTGGTCTCGGTCAGCATGCCGGCGGCGACCCCCATCAGATAACTGGCCTCATACTCCCGGAACACCGCGCAATGGACGTTCTCGGGGCGCTCGTCGATGCACTGGTCGACGATCAGGAACTGCGTGTCGGGCGCGGTCGGCGCGATCTGCCTGACGATGTCGTTGAACTCGAAACCGAGCATGACGACGATGTCGGCGCCCTCGTTCACCGCCGCGTTGACGTTCTCGAGGCGATCAGCCGCCGTGCGGCTCTCATAGGTCTCGATGTCGGCGCCGTATTTCTCGCCGGCGGCCTCTATCCCCGTCTGCCCCATCTTCAGGAAGGCGTTCACGCCGATCGGATCGGGAGAAACATAGACGAAGAATTTATCCGCCGCCGCCGCCGCCGGCATCGTGAAGGCCGTCGCGCCGAGAAGAGCCGCCGCCAGCCAGTTCCGCCAAACACCCATCAACGCCACTCCCTGTTGCAGCCTATGATCAGGCCTTCCATTCTGGAGCAGGAACGCAACTTTGACAATTGTCAGCATCGCTGATCATTGTGGAATGTTGCCGCAAACGAGGGTTGAGATGCTGCCGAACCGGGTTGTCGAAAATGCCGGCCAGAAAGAGTTCTGGACCGACGAGCGCTGCTACATCACCGAGCTGATGAACACTCCTGCCTCTCCCGATGCATCACTGGCGATCGCCAGGGTAGAGCCAGGCGTCACGACGCAGCTGCACCGGCTGGAGGGCGTCTGCGAGCGTTATGTGGTGCGCAAGGGCGAAGGGATCGTGGAGATCGACGGAAAAAGCCACAGGCTCGGACCCGGCGACCAGGCGATCATCCCTGCGGGCGCGGCGCAGAGGATCACGAACACCGGCGGCGGCGACCTGGAGTTTTACTGCCTCTGCACGCCGCGCTTCCTGCCGGAAAGCTATGTCGATCTTGAAAGCGCTTCCCCGAAGCGATGAGCCTGTCCGGGCGAAAATGCCCGCCCATGCGAACGGCGCGGCCCTGTCGTCGGCCGCCCGCAAAAAAGGAACGGCCCGTCGTCGAATGCCCTGCGGGACTTACGAACGACGGGCCGGGATCAACGGGTCGCGCATCTCGCGACCTCCGGCACAGGTGTTTTCCATGTCTCCCTCAGAAATCTCTCAGGGCAGCATTTCACGGATCTTGTAGGCCACTTCCGTCCGGTTGGTGGCGTTCAGCTTCTTCATGATGTTGCGGATGTGAACCTTGACCGTGCTTTCGCAAAGCTGAAGCTCATAGGCGATGATCTTGTTCGCCTTTCCCCGCCGCAGGGCCTCGGCCACCTCCGCTTCCCGCGCGGTGAAGAGATTGCCCAGCCCAACAACCCGGCTGCTGGTGGAATTGATCACCTCGCGCATGGCCAGAACCCCGCTGGCGGGCACGAAGACCCCGCCCGCCCGGGCGAGCAGAATGGCTTCCGCTGCGACGCCGACGCCGACATTGCTGGGAATGTACCCCTTCGCGCCCGCATCCAGCGCCTTCAGTATCTGACCCAGATCGTCGGAATCGGCGATGATGACGACAGGCTGCTCGGAGAACTCCTCCGCCAGTTCCTGGATCTCTCCTCCAACCCCCTGATCGCTGATCTTCCGGCTGCCGGCAATGAGAAGGACAGCAGCGGGTTGCCGCGTGTCCCCACGCTTGTGCCATTCATCGGCCGAGCTGACGGCGACGACGTCCAGGGACGGATCCTGCGTCGCCAGGCTGCGCGCCAGGCACTCGCGGTCGAGCACCCTGGGATCGATCAACAGAACCATGTCGCGAACGGTCTCGTCGCCCTCTTCGTCCCACGCGGCGTCGTCGACGGCAAAACGCCCCCTGTCGGAGGAATTCATGATCGCCTTCAAGCCGATATTCTCTTGAGATGCTTTGATTTGCTGCATGACTTACGCTCCCCAACTCGCACTGGAATTCGAAGTTCCCCAACGCACAAGAACAAGCGCTTCATGTATATTTTAGTACTATTATTAAACGACGCCGATCTTGAGCGCAGACCACACGGCCTGCGCAATGGTTTTTCATGCCGCTATGCGCCATGGCCCGCCATCACTTGGATAATGATTATCATCATATTTGTGGATAATTTGCATTAACATGGATCAATACATTTGAGGAATAATCATTTAGTGATATATGATCACCCAATAAAACCTTGGGTTGCATATCATATTTAATGAACTCTAGGATATGCGGTGCGCGCAGCGATATTTCGCTTGAAGCGACTCGCGCGACACAATCAAACGCCTACTCGGCATTCAGCGCAAGATATGATCCGTCGAAGCCGACCATCTCCGACAGGCGTTGACGATCGGGAAACTCCACGACGCCACCGCGAAACGACACATACCCGCCCTCCCGAAGCTTCCGCAGGACACGATTGACGTGAACCACGGAAAGACCGAGGGCGTCGCCCAGGTCCACCTGCGTCAAAGGACAGGAAAAACAGGCCGTTCCGCCGTTCTCGCGCACGCCGACGCGGTGCGAGAGTTCGAGAAGAAGATGCGCCACGCGCTCCACCGCGCCGCGCCGGCTGATGCTGACGAAATGCTCGGCCGTGCGTGCATAGCGGCGCGCCATGCCCTTGAGGATGAACTCGCGCACATGTTGTGGAAAAGTGGACAGGTTCTCATAGATCGCGCCGGGAAACTCGAAAAGGGTCACCGATGTCAGGGCGGTCATCGCCTCGCGCGACCACTCGGTCGACCCCAGTGTGATCACGTCCCCCGTGAGAGAGAAATCCACCACCGTCCGGGATCCGTCGGTGAGTTCCTTGCCGCATGACACCCATCCGGAGATGATCAGCATCACCGCGCGGCGAGGATCGTCGCTGTCGGCGATCCTGTCGCCGCCGGAATAAACCCGTTTCCTTATTCCGGCGCGCCCCGCATTCCGCGCTCCGAGGCCGAGCAGCCCTGTCGCCGTCTCAGCCTCGAGATAGTGCAAAATTTCCCTGAAGTTCCCCGCACCATTGACCAGCATGCCCTCTGCCTTTTCGCCCCTCCTGTTTCCCCAAACCCCGCTTGCCTCCCACTTCCGGCCTCGGGCATGAAACCCGTCTCCCCGACCGCATTTCTAAACGTTAACGCCGAGCGGTTGGTTCCAACCGCGGCGGAGCCGCCCCAGGACCTGGCCCGGACAGCGCGTGACATCAGCGGTGGCCTCCGCGAAAGCGCTTCATATTCAATGCCTTCCACAACCGGTCATTGTCACCAGACCCTAGAGCACTCCTTGGGCCCATCATCATCAAATGCGTTCACCAATGCGTGAACTCAGTCCCTCCCGCACGGAGGGCAACGACAACGCGTCCGGTGAACGCCGCCCGAAATCAAGCGCCAGGCTGCGGCCGGTCGGGGCCGGCGGGCTCGCCTGCCGCACTGGCGCAGCCGCGGTGCGCGTCCCGGCAGGAGGTGCCGGCCGGCGCACCGACGAACGCTTCTTCACGGGCGCCGGGGTGCGCGTCGTGCGCACGGGCTCCTCCGTGACCTGGAGGACGCCCATTCCCGCCGCCGACGCATCCGGCCGGACCTGTTCCACGAACATCAGGTCGTTGGCGCCGGACGGCGCCGCTTCCTGAGCTTCCGCGCTCCCGGAAAGCAGCAACGCCTGACACACCAGCACCAGGATGCCGGTCGCATATCCGTTTCGGAGCATGCTCTTCATTGCCCTCGTCTCCGCCGTTGCAGGTCCCGAGTTTAGCGTAGCCGGGCTGACCGGCAATTCTCCTATTGGGTGAGCCGGCGTACCTTCCTCCCGCCAATGGAGGGGGCGCCCCCCTTCTCTCAATAAGTTTGATTAGATGCATGAGGGTATTGATCCATCCTTCGACAGGATCGCGGGCACGAGGACGTACGGCCTACTTCGGCGCCCATGCATTTCGACTGAATCCTATTCAATTGAACCGAATTGTCTCCCCTTTCGGCCTTCACTAGCGTTCCTCACAGACGGGTTCATGCGGTCACGCCGCCCGTCTTTTCAAAGGACATTTCTCAGGGAGACACCACATGAAACGCCTTGTTTTAACTGTGTCAGCCCTCGCTCTCATGAGCGGCGGGGCTTTGGCTCAAACCGCCAATGCGGGCGTCGGTTCATCCGCGATCCATTCCGATGATTCGGCCTCGACAACCATTGCAGGCGAAGCCGCATCGGCCGTCGGCGACAATGGCGGATCGGGTCTTGGCGAAGCGCGTGCGGCAGCCAATGTCGGCGACGGCGTGATCGTCAACACCGACGGCAACCAGGTGGGCGCCAACAATATCGGCTCGGCCGACGTCACCTCCGGCGGGCTCTTCAACTCCAACGTCCAGTTCCAGGTCGGCAACGGCAACATGGCGATCAACCAGCAGATCGGCACGGAGCAGGAGTCCGGCACGCTGCAGATCGGCGACAACAACATGGCGCTCATCAGCCAGCAGGATTCGGCCAATGAGGCCGCGATCGCGCAGGTCGGCGACGACAACGATGCGGCCATCGTGCAGGACGGCGTCGACAATGGCGGCGCTATCGCGCAGCTCGGCGACGGCAACAGCTCGTTCGGCCTCCAGGTAGGCGGACCGGACAACTACATGGCATCCTCGCAGGTCGGCGACGACAACAGTTCGGTCATCTTCCAGGACGGCGTGAACAACACCGCCGCCTCGCTGCAGGAAGACAACAACAACCAGTCCTTCATCTCGCAGGGCGGCGGAACGACCGTCTCGCTCGCGGCGATCAACGGCATGGTGTTCGGCGGTTCTCTGCCGGCCGGCGCTTCGATCAGCGGCAATGGCATCGCCTCGCTCGGATCGACCAACAATGCCGCTGCCAGCCTGCAGCTCGGCGACGGCAACCGCAGCGCCATTCTGCAGACCGGAAACGGCAATTCGGCGATCAACTACCAGAACAGCCGCTGACGCCGCAGCAAGCATGCTCGCGGAGGAGCGATCCATGCCCTCCGCGATCAGGGAGGTCGCAATGCTCCGCATCGTCCTTGTTCTGAGTACGCTGGCCATCATTTCCGCCAGGCCGGCGCTTGCGGACGAAAATGTGGTGCATTGCGACATCCGCTTCGAGAAATCGGGCCGGATGACGACAATCACGGGACTGGCCGGCGGGCAGGCCGGGCTCTCCGGCAGATACCGCCTCGACGCGCAGATCCTCAACGGCACCAACCGCTCCGTTTCACGTCAGGGCGGCGCCTTCATCATCGAACCGGACGGCGGCCCCTCGGTCGTTTCCCGCATGGCTGTTTCCGCTGCCCCGCAGACACGCATCGCGGTCGAGCTGACGCTCGAAATCGGCCCGCGGAACGCTATCTGCCGCTCGGAGACGCTATGATCCCGCCGGATGGAACAATCGCACAGGAGAGGCAAAGCGCATGATGACCGGAGCACCATCCAGAACGAGGCGATGCCTGCGGTCCACGCTCCTCGCCGCGGCAGGCCTTGCGGGCGGCGGTTCCGCCCTTGCCGAACCGATTTCCTTTCAGGTCGACAATGCGAGCGTCGAGCAGATCGTCGCGGGCCAACAGCAGCGCAGCTACGAGCCGATGGCGGGCATTCTCGATCCATCCACGCTGACCGAAGCCGGCAGCAGTGTCGTCATCCTGCAGCGCGGCGAGGACAATGCCGCGACGAGCCATGTGCGAAACAGCCCCGGCGCCGGCATCGCCACCCTTCAACTCGGCGCGCAGAACAGCGCCATTGCAGCAATCGAGGACTCCCCGGGCAGCGTCATCGGCCAGGTGCAGATCGGCAATGGCAACACCTCGGTCGCAGCCATCGTCGGCGGTTCGGGGAACACGCTCGCCACCGCCCAGATCGGCAACGGACTGGGCGCGCTGGTCGGGCTGGTCAACTCCCAGGACACGGTCGTCACCTACGGCCAGGCAGGCCAGGACTACAATGGCGGCGTGGTCATCAAGAACGCGCCGCCCGGCACGCGCATAAAGATCAACTGATTGTGGCAGAGGAAACGCCATGACCCAAAATTCGTATTCCAGACTGTCCCTGCCGCTCGTTGCCGCCGCGCTCCTTGTAAGCGCGTCCGCCGTGCAGGCGGGTCAGCTCATCTACAAATCCGGCGACCCCTCCTTCGGTGGCTCGCCGCTGCTCGATGAATTCCTGCTGAACCTCGCCGACATCCAGAACAAGCACAGGCCGGAAGGCGGAGGTGGCGGCAGCGGCGGGGCCCCGAGCATCAACTTCCCGCCCATCACCATCGATCTGGGCGGCGGCGCGGACGCGGCCACCAACAATCCAGCACTGGATACCGCCAATAGCGGGGTCGTTCCCTCGCAGTAAGGGGAACGCCAGGACAAGCGGGGGGAGAACGCCATGTCGAGCCGAAGCCATCATCGTCATCTGCGCAAGGCTGCCGGCTTTGGGCTGGCCCTTGGCCTTGCCGTCCTTGCCGGATGCCAGACCCCCGGCGCCAAGGACGACATCCTGATCCAGCCGGCGGCGCTGACACCCCGGACCGAGGTGGGCTACAAGCTCAGCGCCCTGCCCCCGCCGGCGAAGCGGATCGACGTCGCGGTCTACGAATTCGCCGACAAGACGGGCCAGCAGAAGCCCGAGGACAATTTCGCCCAGTTCTCCAAGGCGGTCTCGCAGGGCGCTGGCGACATCCTGATCGATGTCCTGAAGGAAACCGGCAATGGCGCATGGTTCAACGTCGTCGAGCGCGTCGGGCTGAAGAACCTGCTCAACGAGCGCAACATCATCGACCAGACCCGCAAGGCCTATCTCGGCGCCAACGGATCGACCCTGCCCGCCCTGCGTTTCGCCGGCCTGATCCTCGAGGGAGGCATCGTCGATTTCGACAGCAACGTCATCACCGGCGGCCTCGGCGCCCGCTATCTGGGCATCGGCGGCAATGCCGAGTACCGGCGCGACGTGATCACCGTGGCGCTGCGCGCCGTCAGCGTCGGCACGGGCGAGGTCTCCGAATCGGTCACCACCACGAAGACGGTCTATTCCGTGCTGCTGCGCGGCTCCGTGTTCAAGTTCATCGCCATCGACGAAATTCTCCAGGCGGAGGCCGGCTTCACCCGCAACGAGCCGGTCGGCATCGCGGTGCGGCAGGCCATCGAGCTGGCCGTCTACAGCCTGATCGTGCGCGGTGCCCGCAACGGCCTGTGGCAGTTCAACGATCCCAACCTGCAAAGCGAACTGGTCCAGAAATTCCAGAAGACCTATGTCGCCGCGGCAGCGCCCGAACCCAACCCAGTGCAGCAATGACAGTTTCGCCACCCCAGCGACCCTACCTGCCGTTGCTCCTGTCGGGGCTTCTGGCGGCAAGCGCGGCAGGCGCGCAAGAGGCGACACCCCGGTTCGCGGAGCCGCAGAGCCGCCAGCCCTACGGGGACTGGCTGCTCGAGTGCTTTACGCGGCCGGACAAGACGGAAGCCTGCCAGCTCTATCAGCGCATGATCGTCAACCAGGGACAGGCAATCGCCATGGTGACCACGTTTGCGGCCGACGGCGAGACCGGCAAGCTGCGGGCGCAGATCGCGCTGCCGCTCGGCATAGATCTCTCGCGCGGCGCGCGTTTCGTGGTCGACCAGGGCGACGAGTACTATTTTCCCATCAGCCGCTGCACGTTTCAGGGCTGCCTTCTTGAAAGCCTGGTCCCGGACGAACTGACCGGGCACATGCGCAGGGGCACCAATGCCTCGATCATGGTGGTCAGTCCCGGCCAGGGCGACTTCACCATTCCGCTGTCGCTCAACGGCTTTGCGGCGGCCTACGACAAGATCATGGCGCCGGCGGCGACGGCCAGCAGCGCGACGCCACCTCCGGATCGGCAAACGACCGGTTCCACATCCACGCCATCTCCGCCATCCGGGCCCGCGACAGGTCGCTAGGGTCAAAACCCTAGGTCCTGACCCTAGACCCGCTCCACGAGACCAGATTGCGTCGCGCTCAGCAGGTCGCGCGCCAGCAGCGCCACGGCGGATCGCGCCTCGATGAAATGCCGCGCCAGCGCTTCTTCCGGGATGCCCGTGCGCACGGCTTCAAGCATGCGTTCGCCGATCCGTTCGGCGCCGGCATCCTCGCCGGACATGAAGAAGCGCTGGCGGCCGACCGCCTGAAAGAAACTCTCCACCTTGCCGTCCCAGCCGAAGCCGACATGCGGCACGCCCAGCGCGTAGGCCACGATGCAGGCATGCAGCCGGTGCGCGGCGACCCCGTCGAATCCGCCGATCAGGGCAACGAGATCCTCCGGCGCACGTGGCGGCGGTGCCACGGCAGCGCCTGCCGGCAGCGTCACGGCAACCTGCTCCAGGAAGCGCTGGTCTTCCGTGGCGCCGTTGGTGAACAGGGTGACGCCGCAACCCGCCTGCAACAGCCAGCGCACCAGCGCCGTGTAGTCGGCCGCCTTCAGCAGCGGAATGGCGCCGCCGCCATGGCGGCGCAGGATCACCGGGTGGGTGACGCAGATGCCGATCATCGGCGACGCCGCATCGCCGCGCGGCACCGCTGCGGCCGCGAGGCTGCGCGCCAGCAGGCCCGGATCGGGAACGACGCGCGCCGCCCGCCAGCCGTCGAAGTGCCGCTGCCAGTTGCCCGCCGCTTCGCGATCCCGCACCGACAGGTGAAAGACATCGCAGTCCCGCAACTGCCCGAACAGTTGCTTCGCCCGCCGCGACCAGTAGCCGCCGACCCCGACGGCGAACACGCCGACCGGACGACCCGATCGCCGTGCGCATTCGAGCACCGCGCCGACCTTCAACGGAAAATTCAAATCGTCGTCCTGGAACAGGTTGCCGCCGCCGATCACCACCGCATCGGCCGCCGCCATCCGCGCCAGCCATGTCTTCTTCAGGGAAGCCAGGCGGCGGGCAAGCACGCGCTCGACGACGAGGCGGCGCAGGCCGGCCGGCAGCC
>NZ_AMRM01000006.1 GCF_000300335.1 Nitratireductor pacificus pht-3B
ACTACACGAATGTGGAGTTCTGCCCCAAGGACACCGGCTGCGCGAACGAGACCGTCTACTCGGACTTCGCGACCAATCAGGTACCGCCCGAATACACGATCGGGCTCTCGCTTTCGCAAAAACTGCTTGAAGACCGCCTGACGCTCGGCGGACGGGTGACCCATGTGGGCCCGCGCGCAGCCGGACACACAAACATCGACGGCCAGGGCGCCGGACAGTTCATCTCGCTCATCAAATGGGATCCATACACCCTTGTCGACGTGTTTGCGGAGTACAAGTTCACCGACAATCTGACCGGCACGTTTAGGATCGAGAACCTGACCGACGCGTTCTACGTGGACCCGATCAGCCTCATGCAGCGCCCCGGCCCCGGTCGAACCTTCTATGCGTCGATGACGGCGAAATTCTAGACAACCATCCGTCCATTCGGACGATCCGAACGATTGGCGAAGCATGCGAACGGTCGGGGACTGGAGGCCAGTTTCCGTCCCGATGCTCCGGCAACGACCGCGGGGGGCGACACCGCCGCTCCGCGCCTTTCACAAAGCAATAGGTCGGCGGTACCTGAATGCCCGATGCCTCACGGGACCGACCGAGCATGATGGAGACAGCGTACATGTTTTCTGCAACGGGGCAGACGAGGGTTCTCAAGGCGCTGTTGGTCGCCTCATCGGCAATGGCGCCGCTTTACGGCGCAGTTTCCGCGAAAGCGCAAACGGCGGTGCAAGCAACCGTTTTCGACATTCCGGCGCAACCGCTCAGGGCGTCGCTGAATGCATTCGCGAGCCAGGCCGGGCTGCGCATCGCCTATCCCGCGGCGCTTGCCAGCGGACGGACCGCGCCCGCCCTGCGGGGCGCCTACGGCAATGCAGAAGCGCTCCGCGCGCTCCTTTCGGGCACGGGCCTCTCCTTCAGCATCAGCCCGTCGGGCACGGTAACGATCGCCGACCGCGTGTCGTCGGCGCATGATGGTCCGGTCTCCGCCGACGGGTCCATGGTTCTCGACGTGATCGAGGTGACCGGCGGGCTGGGCGGGACTTCCGTCTACGCGCCCTACGAAACGCCGGCGGCGACCGCCCATATCGACGAATCCACGATCGAGAAATACCGCGGCTCCGATCCGGCGGACATTTTTCGCGGGACGCCGGGCGTCACCTCTGCCAATGCGCGCAACGGCGCCGGCAGCATCGACATGAACATTCGCGGCGTGCAGGGCATGGGCCGCGTTGCAACGACAGTCGACGGCGCCATGAATGGCGTCGAGGTGCAGCAGGACTATCAGGGCTACTCCAACCGCACCTTCGTCGATCCCGATTTCCTCGGCGGCATCGACATCACCAGGGGTTCGGACGCAGCCTCCAATGGCGTTGCGGGCACGGTTGCGATGCGCACCATCGACGCGACGGACATCGTCGAAGAGGGCAAGCGCTTCGGCTTCCGCGTGAAGGGCGGCTTCGGAACGAACTCGTCCAAGCCCACCCCCGGCGCGGTTGGCGGCTATCAGCTCCCCGGCAGCAGATGGAGCGCCCCCGTCGCGATCCCCTCGCCCGACGGTATGGACCGGCCGGCCCTTCTGGAGCCGACAAACGGTTACGGAAGCGCCGTCGCCGCCTATCACGACGAAACCTACGACTTCCTCCTCGGCTACGCCTACCGCAAGCGCGGCAATTATCACGCCGGCGAAAACGGCCCGGCCGCGCGTCCCTATCTCGCCGGTCCAAAGAGGATCTGCAATTCCTGGGACTGGTGTGAAGACTGGCCGGAGTATGTCGAGGTCGGGGGCATTGCGAACTTCCGCCCCGGCGAGGAGGTCCTGAACACCGAGCTTGAAACCAGGTCGGCGATTGCCAAGGGCACGATCCGTTTCGGCGACGGCCAGAGCATGAAGCTCGGCTATACAGGCTTCAGGAGCGAGGCAGGCGACCAGATCGCCTGGCGCATGCAGACCGACCGCGATCGCCCCATCCAGCGAGACCAGACCAGCGGAACCTCCGTCGATACCTATACCGCACGCTATCGCTGGCAGCCCGAGGGCAGCGACCTCATCGACTTCACGGCAAATGCATGGCTTTCGGACATGGAATTCCGCCAGCCATGGAGCCGTGGAGGACGCATGGTGCCGAACCCGCCCCAGTTTGGTCTTCCGATGGACTTCCGGACCGGCTCGGACGTGTTCATGTGGGGTATCGATGTCGGGAACAAATCCAGGCTCTCCACGCAGTATGGCGATGTGACCCTGGACTACGGTCTTTCCTACACCGACCAGCGCACCGCGCCGAGCGCCTATACGACCGAACTCACCGGTCCCTATGTCCCTCACGGAAACAAGAAGGAGTTCGCCGCCTTCGTGAAAGCGGACTGGAAACCGCTCGACTGGCTGACCGTGGATGGTGGGTTGCGATACAGCTACTACAAGACAGAGGATGACCGCCCCGACGCGCCGTCAGCCCGTTACAAGAACGCTGGAACACGCTCTGACGGCGGTCTAAGCCCGTCCATCGGCCTGACGTTCGAGCCGTTCGAGAACACCCAGATCTACGGCCGCTATTCATACGCGCTTCGCAGCCCGAGCATCATCGAATCCGTATCCGGCGGGCTGATCGTCAGCACGGTGGCGAACATCGAATCCGAGCGCGCAAGCAACTGGGATTTCGGCATCAATCACACCCGCGAGGGGGTTTTCAGCGCCAACGACCGCGCCATGGTCAAGCTCGGCTACTTCGACTGGACGATCAATAACTATGTTTCCCCCCAGGAAGGCAGGACGCCGGAGGGTTACTGGACCAGCCTCATGGTCAATCTGGACAAGGCGAAGTTCTCCGGCATCGAACTCTCCGGCCGTTACGAGAATGCCGGGTTCGCGGCGGAACTGTCCGCGAACTACTACACGAATGTGGAGTTCTGCCCGAAGGACACGGGCTGCGCCAACAAGACCCTCTATCAGGATCTCGCCACCAACCAGGTGCCGCCCGAGTACATGATCTCCCTCTCGCTCTCGCAGAAGCTGCTCGAAGAGCGGCTGACGCTCGGCGGACGCGTGACACATATGGGACCGCGCGCCGCAGGGCACAGCAAGATCGGCATCACGGGTGCCGGACAGCTCATCTCGCTTATCAAGTGGGAGCCGTTCACTCTCGTCGACGTGTTCGCGGAGTACAAGTTCACCGACAACCTGACCGGCACTTTCCGGGTCGAGAACCTGACCGACGCGTTCTACGTGGACCCGCTCGGCACTATGCAGCGGCCCGGCCCCGGACGCACCTTCTATGCGTCCATGACGGCCAAGTTCTGAATCCATTCCCACGCGGGGCGGCACAGCCGCTCCGCGCATCTCACGATCCAAAGGCATTATCCATGAATGAACGCGTCGTTCTCGACACCCCCAATGACAAGACCCGGTCGAAACGCCTGAAGGAGCGCACCGCCACGACCCATGACCGCCTCGACAAGGCGATCATGAACCGCGAACCCTTCGCCAGCCGCGAACGCTTCGGGCAGTTCCTGCGCATGCAGTATCTGTTTCACAGAGATATCGATGCGCTCTATCGGGCTCCTGTTCTTGCCGCCCTTCTGCCGGATATCGAAGCGCGCCGGCGGTTTCCGCTCATCGCCGGCGATCTCGCCGATCTGGGGATCGATGCGCCCTCGCCTTCCGAAGCCCCCCTGTTCACCCCGGGAGTACCGGTCGACATGCCCGCCGCGCTTGGCTGGCTTTATGTGGCGGAAGGCTCCAACCTGGGCGCGGCCTTTCTGCTCAAGGAAGCCCGCAAGCTCGACCTCTCGGAGGAGTTCGGCGCGCGCCACCTCGCCGCGGCTCCCGAGGGGCGTGGACTGCACTGGCGGACATTCACAGCGGCGCTCGATTCGCTGTCCCTTCAGGACTCCGAAGAACAGTCCGTCGTCTCCGGCGCGGAAAAGGCCTTTCTGCGCGTTCGCAATCTCGTCGAGGACGTGTTTCAATGAGCGCCGCTATCGCAGCCGTGCAGATCTCCGCTATTACGGAACCGTCGGGGCCGCGAAAAGAAGTTCCCGCAGACTGGCCGATCAGTGGAGGTCGCTCGTTGAAGCTCGTGCCTGCGTTCGAGAATGCAAAGCGTGCGATCATGCTCGTGATGGGCTTCGTGATGCTGGTTTTGGGGGTGATCGGCATATTCCTGCCTGTCATGCCGACCGCCGTCTTTCTCATCCTGGCCGCCTGGTTCTTTGGCCGTTCCTCCCCGGCACTCGAACGCAGACTGCTCGAAAACCCCCGGTTCGGCGGCATGCTTCGAAACTGGCGCGACCATGGTGCGATCCCGCGGCGCGCCAAACTGTTCGCCGTCGCAGGCATCGCCGCCGGTTACGTGCTCTCCATCATTGCCTACGAACCCGGTCTTCCGATGGCCCTGGCGATTCTCGCCATGATGAGCGCGGTCGCCGCCTGGATCGTGACCCGCCCCGAGAGCTGAGCTCGCGACGAGCGGCACGGTCGCCAAGGGATCGAACCTGAAGGCGGAAACCCGCTTTCCGGCTCATTCCGACATTTCATCAACAATCCGGATCGTTCCGTGTGCATCCGAACGGGCATGCGGTGCTCCGGGCCAGGGCTTTCAGGACCGCGCACCGGCCCTGCCCGCAACAGCGAAGATCGATCATGACTTTTTCCTCCGAAGTACCCCGCCTCTCCCATGCCGGCCGACGCATGGCCCTGGCACTGCTCGCCGGGCTGTGCCTGTTCGTCGCAAACCCCGCGCTGGCGCAGCACATGGCGGCGCCGGTTGCTGAAACCGAGGCGCGGCCTGAAACTCCAGCCCCGGTGGAGGCGGCGCCCGCTGCCGGCGCGGAAGAGAACGCCGAACCGGCACCCTCGCTTCTGGAAGATCCGGCGGCGGCTCTCTCGCAGATGCTCGCGCCGCCCGAAAAGCGCTCCGACCTGCCGCATGACCTTTCCCCCTGGGGCATGTTCATGGCGGCCGACTGGGTGGTGAAGGCGGTGATGATCGGTCTCGCCCTCGCTTCCCTTCTGACATGGACCGTCTGGCTCGCAAAAAGCATCGAGATCGCCTGTGCCCGGGCACGCGCCAGACGTGTTCTGGCCATCATCGCGCGGTCTTCGAGCCTGAAGGAGGCGGGAGGCGCGCTTGCCCGGCGCGGCGGGCCTGCCGCCTACATGGTGCGGCTTGCGGATGAGGAAATGCGGCAGTCCGCCGGCGCACTCGACCATGCCGGCAATGACGGCGTGAAGGAACGCATCGCCTCTTCGCTCGGCCGGACCGAAGCGCAGGCCGGACGGCGCCTGTCGCGGGGGACCGGCCTGCTGGCGACGATCGGCTCGACGGCACCCTTCGTCGGTCTTTTCGGGACGGTCTGGGGCATCATGAACTCCTTCATCGGCATTTCGGAAGCGCAGACCACCAATCTCGCCATCGTCGCGCCCGGCATCGCGGAGGCCCTTCTCGCCACCGCCATCGGCCTCGTCGCGGCCATTCCGGCCGTCGTCATCTACAACGTCTTCGCACGCAGCATAACGGGATACCGGCAGTTGCTCGGCGATGCGGCGGCCGGAGTGGAGCGGCTGGCAAGCCGCGACCTGGATTTCCGTCTCGTCGCCGCTTCGGCGCAGGAAGACGGTCGGAAGATCGCGGCGGAGTAGAGGCCATGGCGGGAAGAATCAGGGAACGGCCGGCGGACGATCTCGAGGACAATCACGAGATCAACGTTACGCCCTTCATCGACGTGATGCTCGTGCTCTTGATCATCTTCATGGTGGCCGCGCCGCTGGCCACCGTCGATGTGAAGGTCGATCTTCCGGCGTCCAGCGCCAAGAAGGAGGAGCGCCCGGACAAGCCTCTCTATCTGACGCTGACATCCGAAGGCGCGCTTTCGCTGGGCAACGATCCGGTGACGCGCGAAGACCTTGCGGCCGCCCTGCAGGCAGCCTCCGGTGGAGATCTCGAGACCAGGGTGTTCCTGCGGGCCGACAAGACCGTGGTCTATGAGCACCTCATGGAGGTCATGAATCTCCTGCGCGATGCAGGCTACCTCAAGATTGCGCTAGTGGGGCTCGAAGGCCTGTCATCGGCGCCGCCGGCCTCCGAACCGGAAGCGGTGCAGCGGCCATGAGCACCTGGAACGGTCCCGCAGGACGCCTTGCCAGACTGACTGAACTCGTCCTCTGGACGGGAGCCGGTCTTGCGGTTCTGGCGGCCCATGTGGGCGCGGTGGTTCTCATGACCCGCGAGGATCCCGTCACGCCCGCCGCGGCCGAACCTCCGGCCGCCATCATGATCGAGTTCGCCGAAGCGCCGGAAGCGGCTGCGACGGAGGAGGCGGTCGTCTCCGCCGAACAGGAAGATGCGGCCGAGAGCACGGCGAGCGCGGGCGAGGATCTGCCGGAGGAGGAACCGCCTGAAGAACAGGAGGTGCCCAGCGAGACGCCGCCCGCAGAGGAGCAGCCGGAGCCCAGCGAGATCGCGCGGCTGCTTGAAAACGTGGCCGTCCCCCTGCCGACCCCGCGGCCGCAGCCGCCCATGCCTGCCAGGGCGGAGAAGAAGGAGCCCCCCAAGAAGGTCACCAAGCGCCGCAAGACCAGAAGTGCCGCCTCCGCCCAGGCGACCAGGGCGCAGGCCGATGTGCGCAAATCCAACCGCACGGCAGCGCGCCAGAACGCCTCCGGACGCTCGGCTCCCAGCATATCCCCCGCCCGCTGGCGGTCGCGCCTGATGGCGCATCTCGAACGGCGCAAGCGCTATCCCGCCGCTGCCCGTGCGCGTCGCGAGCAGGGCACGGTCTATGTGCGCTTTCGCATCGACGATGCCGGCACCGTGCAGGCGGTTTCACTTGCCCGTTCATCCGGCCATCCGGCCCTCGACGAAGCCGTTCTGTCGCTCGTGCGCCGCGCCTCGCCGGTTCCCGCACCGCCGCCGGGAGTGAACAGGACCATAACCGTGCCCGTGCGGTTCCGCGCCGGGTCATCTTCCTGACGTAGCCGCCGATTCTCCGCCGCAGCGAGGCGCGCGGCAATCCTTCTGACAGGCAGGTTTGGGGGCCGTTTGCGAGGCGGTTGCGGAACACTACCGGAACATATACAGTATGTTCTGGTTTTGTTTTTAACTGATTCTCGGTGAAGCCCAATGCTGACGCGCAAGCAGCACGAACTCCTCCTGTTCATCCATGAACGTCTGAAGGAGAGCGGCATTCCTCCGTCCTTCGACGAGATGAAGGAAGCGCTGGACCTCGCTTCCAAATCGGGCATCCATCGCCTGATCACCGCGCTGGAGGAACGCGGCTTCATCCGGCGCCTGCCGAACCGGGCGCGCGCGCTGGAGGTTCTGCGCCTGCCGGACTCGATCGCTCCCGGCCTCAGCGCGCCGCGGAAGTTCTCGCCGAGCGTCATCGAGGGCAGTCTGGGACGGTCGCCGGCGCCAAAACCCGCGCCGAGCCCGGTCGCCAGCAATGACGACCTGGCCGGTGTCGTTTCGATCCCCGTCATGGGACGCATCGCCGCCGGCGTGCCGATCGACGCGATCCAGCACCAGACCCATTCCATCGCCGTGCCGCCGGACATGCTTTCGGGCGGCGAGCACTTCGCGCTCGAGGTGAAGGGCGATTCGATGATCGATGCCGGCATTTTCGACGGCGATACGGTCATCATCCGCGAGACCCAGACCGCAAGCCCCGGCGAGATCGTCGTGGCCCTGGTGGACGAGGAAGAGGCGACGCTCAAGCGCTTCCGCCGCAAGGGCGCCTCGATCGCCCTCGAAGCCGCCAACCCGGCCTATGAGACACGCATCTTCGGCCCCGACAGGGTCAAGGTTCAGGGACGGCTGGTCGGCCTCATGCGCCGGTACTGAACGCTTCATACCTTTCTTGACGCTGCCCGCTCATTGCCCGTGAAACCGCCAGCCATCCGGCTGGCGGTTTTTTGGCATCTGCGTCCGGGGTTCGATCGCCGGCTTTCCGGATCGTGCCGTCCCGGGGGTTGCCGCCATCCGGAAGCTCCGACCTCCGCGTCAGGGAGGATCAGTTGCTTCGGCGCCGAACAGTCGAAGGCAGGGTCATCCGCGCCGCATGCGGATCAGTTCAAACGGTCTCTCCTCGTCATCCCGCGGCCGGCGGCCCGTCTCGGCGAAACCCAGGTGCCGGTAGAAGCCGGGCGCCACCGGATTGAGCGCATAGACGTCGAGTTCGAGGAACGGCTTCAGGCCGGCCGCATGCTCGACCAGCGCCCTGGCGTGCCCGCCGCCATGAACGGCAGGATCGGCGAACAGCCCGCCAATGAAGGTTTCCAGCAGGCCGATGAAGGCGACCGGATATCCGTTCTCCGTCGCCACCCAGATCTCCGCATTGCCGAAATAGAGGTCTCGCACCATGTCGCGCTGCTGCAGCAGGACGGCGTCGCCTAGGAAGGGATGCCCGATGCGCGATGCCGCAAGCCAGATGTCGAGAAGCCGCTCGGAGTCGGAAGACTGGTAGGCGCGGATTGCGCGTTCAGTCATTTCTGCTTCTTGTGTGTCGGTCATTGAAGTATCCAATTCTTCAAGGAATGCCATGGCGCGCCGGATACCGTTGCGGCTCCGGGAAACGCTCGGATGGCTGTCAGTCTATTGTGCGCGGGTGTCCGAAAAACGCGGCTGCGCCCGTTCGCGCCCGGCGAACGGATCGCGGCGCTGCCGCTCGGACGATCAATAATGGAGGTTTCCGCGCATAAGATTCCTTGTTGGACGCCGACCGGTTAGCAAAGAAGGCGGCCTGGTGCAACGGCCCGTTCAGCGCGGCGCCCGGCCGGATCGGGGACCGAGCCCCCTCGCCGCGCGTGCGAATTGTCGATGCGCGTGCCAGGGGCG
Source organism: Nitratireductor pacificus pht-3B (assembly GCF_000300335.1). GTDB lineage: Bacteria > Pseudomonadota > Alphaproteobacteria > Rhizobiales > Rhizobiaceae > Nitratireductor > Nitratireductor pacificus. Next base: position 8,826 of record NZ_AMRM01000006.1, read on the forward strand.
GAACGGTTCGCGGATGGCGAATGCGACCGATGCTTCATGCCGGCCTCCGCCCGCCGGCTTGAAATGAACCTGCGCGCTGCCGCGCAGCGCCAGATCGCGGCCGGTGACAACCGTCGCCTCCCCGGCACGGCAAGGCGCGCCGACTGTCGGATCCTCGATCACCAGAAGCTGCACGGATGGGCAAAGCGTTCTCAGACGCACATGGTCCGTGCCCTCGGCCCTGGGCGTCTTCACATGTGCGACCAGCGCGCCCGTTGTATGGCGGGCAATGCAGACATCGGCCTCGCAACCGAATGTCTCGGGATCGGCGGTCGCGGAACCATCGCCGGCGCGCGGCCCTGTCCGCTCCTGCGACCACATCGCATGCAGCCAGTTCTTCATGGTGAAACCGTTCGGCCTGCTGCGGTTCACCGCCAGCCGGCCATCCGCCGTGCGCGTGGCGACCAGTCTCGCATCCTCGGAGATCAGGACGTCCGGCAGGTCGCGCGCGAGGAGCAGCACGCCACCGGCGATGATCAGGGGGAAGGCCGCGAGCCACAGGCGGGTGGTCGTCAGCGTCATCAGCGCGAGCGCTCCCGTCAGAAGGATGACGGCCGGGACCGGCACCAGCCCCGTGGCGTCGAAAGGCGTGCGCTCCGAAAACCAGGTCGCGACCTCCACGACGCGGGCGATCCCCCACCCCATCGCCGCCAGGGGCCAGCCATCCAGGTTTAATGGCATGGCGAGAACCGACAGGACGGCGGAGGGCATCACGATCACGGACACCAGCGGCATGGCCGCGAGATTTGCCCCGAGCGCCAGGGGCGAAGCGCGCTGAAAGTGCCAGGCGCCGTAGAGCGCAGTGGCGGTCCCTGCGATCAGCGATGTCAGCGCCAGCCCGCCGGCATAGAGAAGGAGGCTGCGCGCCACCCGTTGCAGGCGCGTGCGTTCCTGCTGCACATGGCGCCCTCGCATCCGGCGCTCGCGCCAGCGGTTCCATGCAGCGTAGCCGGCAATGAGCGCCGCTGTCGCCGCGAAGGACATCTGGAAGCCGGGGCCGATCACTTCGTGCGGCGACAGGGCGATCACGATCAGGGCGGCGATGGCGAGGTTGCGCATGGTGAGCGCCGCGCGGTCGAGCAACTGGGCGACCAGCATCACGGCCAGCATGATGAAACTGCGCTGCGCGGCCACCGCCGCACCCGAGATGAACAGATAGAGCAGGCAGACGAGCAGGGCCGCGGCGGCGGCGTATTTCTTCACCGGGTAGCGGGCGCAGACACCCGGAAAGAAGGCAAAGCCCAGCCGCACCGCGCCGATGACGGTGAAGGCAACCAGTGCCATGTGCAGCCCTGAGATCGACAGGATGTGTGCGAGGCCGGTCCGCCTGAGTACTTCGTTGGCCTCCTCCGGAATGCCGGCGCGAACGCCGGCGATCAGGGCCGCTGCGATCTCGCCCTCGGGACCGGGCAGCCGCTCCCGCAGACGGTCGGCGAAGGCTTCCCGGAGCACCTGAACGCCGATCGACAGACGGGTCCCGATCGGCGCAGCTGTGGACAAGGGCGCGCGTTCAGGATCGCGCAGGAAGAAGCCGATGGCGCCGACGCCGTCGAAATAGCTTTCAAAGGAGAAGTCATAGGCGTTCGGCCGTACCGGCCCGGACGGCGGCACGAGGCGCGCCAGCCCCTTCACGCCATCGCCCGGCCTCAAGCCTGCCGGTATCGCGCGCGCCGTCACGCGCACCTGGTCGGGGGCGTAGCGCAGACGGGGACGTTCGGTCTCCGTCACGGCCAGTGTCAGCCGGTGGCGTCCGTCTGCGCGGTGCTCGATGCCCAGGACGCGGCCGGTCACGCGGGTGGTGATCTCCGAGCCCAGCATCGGCGTCGACGCGCGCCATGTCTCCAGCTTGCCGGCGGCAAACCCGAGCAGGACCGTCAGGAGAGCGAGCAGGAGGCGTTTCTGGAGGACGTTGCCGGAAACCAGAAACAGCGCCGCCGTGCAGGCCAGAACGGCCGACAGGACCGCGTGGGCCGGCGGCTCCATAGGCAGCGTGAAATAGACCAGCGCGCCGCAACCGAGCAGCACCGGAAGCCACAGGAAACCGGTGCCCCGCGCCTCCTCCCGGGTTGTCAGCCGTGCCAGATTGCCGGCAACGGGAAACACCCGGGCGCGGGTCGCTCCGCGTGTTGCCGGGCTCGTCCGCGCGGGCATGCCCTCCAGCATCGAGCCCGCCGGGTTGCCGGCGTCGAACTGAATGCGCTCGTCCTGTTCCGCTGTTGCGGTCCGGCCCCCCATGACGCGCTGTCCCCCGATACGTGATCCCGGAACGCAGTCCCCGGAATGCTTGCACCTCGATTGTTCTATGCTACATGACAGCCGACCGATTGCCACCCGCGGTTTCGCGCCTTCCGGCTGACGACCGCGCCAAGTCCTGGAACAAATCCATGTCCAAACCCGTCGTCACCCGCTTTGCGCCCTCGCCAACCGGATATCTGCATATCGGCGGCGCGCGCACCGCGCTGTTCAATTGGCTTTATGCCCGCCACACGGGCGGCCAGATGCTGCTGCGCATCGAGGATACCGATCGGCAGCGCTCGACGGACGAGGCGACGGCGGCCATTCTCGAGGGGCTTTCCTGGCTCGGCCTTGCCTGCGACGGCGAGCCGGTATCGCAGTTCGCACGCGCGGCGCGCCATCGCGAGATCGCCGAGGAGCTGGTCGCACGCGGCGAAGCCTATCATTGCTACTGCTCGCCCGAGGAACTCACCGCGATGCGCGAGAAGGCGCGCGCCGAGGGCCTGCCGCCGCGCTATGACGGCACCTGGCGCGACCGCGACCCGGCGGAAGCTCCAGCCGGCATCAAGCCGGTGATCCGCATCAAGGCGCCGCTGGACGGCGAGACCGTGGTGGAGGATCGCGTTCAGGGCACGGTGCGCTTTCCCAACAAGGATCTCGACGATTTCATCATCCTGCGTTCCGACGGGTCGCCCACCTACATGCACGCGGTCGTGGTGGACGACCACGACATGGGGATCACGCACATCATCCGCGGCGACGATCACCTGACGAACGCCGCGCGCCAGACCATCATCTACAAGGCGATGGGATGGGACGTCCCCGTCATGGCGCATATCCCGCTCATTCACGGCGCGGACGGAGCCAAGCTGTCAAAGCGGCACGGCGCGCTCGGCGTCGATGCCTACCGCGCGCTGGGCTATCTGCCTTCGGCGCTGCGCAACTATCTGGCGCGGCTCGGCTGGAGCCATGGCGACGACGAGATCATGTCGGACGCGGACATGATTCGCTGGTTCGACATCGCCGACGTCAACAAGGGCGCGGCGCGCTTCGATTTCCAGAAGCTGGAGGCCCTGAACGGCGTTCACATGCGCCAGATGGACGACCAGGCGCTGTTCGACGCATTGCTGCAGACCCTGCCGTTTCTGGATGGCGGGTCGGCATTGCTCGAAAAACTCGACGACCAGCGGAAAAAACAACTTCGCGCGGCTCTTCCGGGGTTGAAAGAGCGTGCGAAGACCCTTGTTGAACTCGCTGATAACGCTCACTTTCTTTTCGATGCTCGTCCGCTCGTTCCCGATGATAAAGCGGCCGCCCTGCTCGATGCGGATGCGCGCCAGCTTCTTGCGGAACTCGCCGCCATATTGCAGAATGTCGGCGATTGGACCCTTGCGAACATCGAGGACGCCGTCCGCGCTTTTGCGCAACAGACGGATCGCAAGCTTGGCAAAGTCGCCCAACCGTTGCGGGCAGCGCTCACCGGGCGCACCACGTCGCCAGGCATCTTCGACGTTCTTTCCGTACTTGGGCGCGAGGAAAGCGTGGCGCGCATCCGCGATCAGGCTTCCTCGCAACGTTCCTGACAGGATCCATCCTGGAGGATTGAGTCCTGCGCAGTCGGCGAGTGCGGGCATGGGTCCACAAGCGCCGGTACGTTGTTGCACTGCACTATTGCGTGCTGCACGTGCTTGGCACCGAACGGCAAATGCGCTAGCTAATTCGCACGCGCGACGCCCGAGGACAATTTGTGGCGACAGACGACCGGCGCCAGGTTCTTTAAAAAGTGAGAGGTGATTGCGATGACCAAATCGACTGCGAAACTGGAAGTTGGCGGACAGGCCCATGACTTCGACGTCCTCAAGGGCAGCATCGGGCCGGACGTGGTCAACATCGCCTCGCTCTACAAGGACGCCGGCATCTTCACCTACGATCCGGGCTTCACCTCGACGGCAAGCTGTGAATCGAAGATCACCTATATCGACGGTGACGAAGGCATCCTGCTGCATCGCGGCTATCCCATCGAGCAGCTGGCCGAACATGGCGACTTCCTGGAGACCTGCTATCTCCTGCTCTATGGCGAACTGCCGACCAAGGCGCAGAAGCAGGATTTCGACTATCGCGTGACGCACCACACCATGGTGCATGAGCAGATGACGCGGTTCTTCACCGGTTTCCGCCGCGACGCCCATCCGATGGCGGTGATGTGTGGCGTGGTCGGCGCGATGTCCGCCTTCTATCACGACTCCACCGACATTTCCGACCCGCACCAGCGCATGGTGGCGAGCCTGCGCATGATCGCCAAGATGCCGACCATCGCCGCGATGGCCTACAAGTATCACGTCGGCCAACCCTTCGTTTATCCGAAGAACGAGCTCGGCTATGCGGCAAACTTCCTGCACATGTGCTTCGCGGTTCCCTGCGAGGAGTACAAGGTCAACCCGGTCCTGGCGCGCGCCATGGAGCGGATCTTCATCCTGCATGCCGATCACGAGCAGAACGCCTCGACCTCGACCGTGCGCCTCGCCGGCTCGTCGGGCGCCAACCCGTTCGCCTGCATCGCGGCCGGCATCGCCTGCCTCTGGGGCCCGGCGCATGGCGGCGCCAACGAGGCGGCGCTCAACATGCTCGACGAAATCGGTTCCGTCGACCGCATCCCCGAGTTCATCGACCGCGCCAAGGACAAGAACGACCCGTTCCGCCTGATGGGTTTTGGCCACCGCGTCTACAAGAACTACGACCCGCGCGCCAAGATCATGGAAAAGACCTGCCATGAGGTGTTAAGCGAGCTGGGCATCAAGGACGACCCGCAGCTCGACATCGCCATGGAGCTGGAGCGCATCGCGCTGACGGACGAGTATTTCATCGAGAAGAAGCTTTATCCGAACATCGATTTCTACTCCGGCATCACGCTGAAGGCGCTGGGCTTCCCGACCACCATGTTCACCGTGCTGTTCGCCGTCGCGCGCACCGTCGGCTGGATCGCCCAGTGGAAGGAAATGATCGAGGATCCGAAGCAGAAGATCGGCCGCCCGCGCCAGCTCTATACCGGCGCCGAGCAGCGTGACTACGTGCCGATCGCCAAACGCTGATCGCAGGCATCGCCCATTCAGGAACCCCCGGAAGCCGCAGGGCCTCCGGGGTTTCTTTTTTTTCGCGATGCAGGAAGGTTCAGCGTCTCTGCGCGATGTGGCGCAGAACCACCTCGGCGGCAAGCGCGCCGGACGGGCGCGGCGTCTCGAGGGCTTGGGCCACGGCGGCGAAACCGGCCATCTGCGCGGCGCGCAAGGGCGTGTCATCCCAGAGTTGCGCGATCTGCCGCGCCAGATAGTTCGGCCGGACGAACTGGTTGAAATGTTCCGGAACGACCGGCCAGCCGGCGATCAGATTGGGGAGCGCCGCGGACCAGACGGAGATCAGCGGGATCAGCGCCCGCGCGACGAAGTCCGTCTTGTAGCAGATGACCGAGGGAACGCGCGCCAGCGCGAGTTCGAGCGACACGGTGCCCGAGCAGGCAAGTGCCGCGTCGGCCGCAGCGAAGGCCTGCCATTTGCGCTCCGCATCGAGGATGATCTCGGGCCGCACCTGCCATTGCCGGCTGGCTTCCTCCACCATTCCGGCCACATGCGGCACAGTGGGGATCAGGATGCGGAAATCGTGCCCCGCTTCGGCCAGATGCCGCGCGGTCTTGCCGAACGGTTCCATCAGCCGGCTGACCTCGCCCTTTCGCGAGCCGGGCAGCATGAGCAGGTTCCGGGTCAGCGTCTTCGCGGGCTTGCCGTTTTTGAGATGGGCCTGCGCCGCGGCGCGGATGTCGGGATCGGTGGCCAGACGATGGCCGACAAAGGTTCCGGGAGGGCCGTCCAGCCGTCGCAGCTCGTCCGGCTCGAAGGGCAGCAGGCAGAGAATCTCGTCCACATGGGGACGCATGGCGGGGGCGCGTCCCGGCCGCCAGGCCCATACGCTCGGGCACACATAATGGATGATCGGGATGTCCGGCGCCATGGCGCGCACCTTCTTGGCGACGCGCAGGCTGAATTCCGGGCTGTCTATGGTGACGAGGCAGTCCGGCTTCGCGGCGACGATTGCGCGAGCTGTCTGGCCGATGCGCGCCACCAGCCGCGGCAGGTCGCGCAGGATCGCCGAGATGCCCATCAGGGCGATGTCATCGGCGTCGAACAGCGGCTCGAGGCCCAGCGCCTGGAGGCCCCGCCCACCGACGCCGGTCAGCGCGACCGGCGTGCCGGCGGACGCCGACAGGGCCGCGACCAGGTCGGCACCCAGCAGGTCGCCGGATTCCTCGCCGGCGATGATCGCCAGTTGCAGCGGGCGCGAAACGGCGCTCATGCGACGTCCTCCAGTCCGACCAGATAGAGGCCGAGTTCGTCGGCCCGCGCGACCGTTGCCGCATAGTCGATGATCAGCGCCCTGCCCGCCTCGACCGCCACGCCGGCCAGCCCGGCGGCATGGGCGGCCTCGATGGTCTGTAGGCCGATGGTCGGCAGGTCGGCGCGCAATTCCTGCTGCGGCTTGGCGCATTTCACCAGAACGCCGCGCTTGCGGCCGGCAAGCCGGCCGTGGCCGCGCATGTCCCGCATGCGTTCGAGCAGCCCCGCCGTTCCCTCGATCCCCTCGAGCGCCACCGCACGGCCGCCGACGGCGATTGCCGCCTGACCAATGTCGAGTACACCGATCGCATGGGCCGCCTCATGCGCCGCCGCGATATCCCGGCGGTCGGCGGCACTCGGCCTGACGCGCGACAGCACGCCGGCCGGAGCCAGCAGGTCCGGCGCGATCTCGTGCGCGCCGAGAACCGCGATGCCGTTGTCCTCGATATACGCGATGACGGCCCTCAGCAGGCCGTCGTCGCCCTTGGCGTAGGCGCGGATCAGGCGCGGCAGCATCTTGAAGACATCGAGGCCGAAGCGGATCCTGTGCAGGGGCGGCCGGCCGCTCACGCCGCCCGCGAGAACCAGATGGGTAACGCCGGCCCGCTTCAGCTTCGGCAGGACCAGCGCGAACCGTTCCGGCGGGGTCGGCATCAGATCGAAGGATTGCGCGCCCTCGCCGATCCAGTCGGCATCGCCCTCTATGGCAACGACCAGCGGCCTGTGTCCCTGGCGGATCAGCGCCGCGACCACGTCACGGGGCAACCCGCCGCTGCCGGCAACCACCGCAACGCGTGCGCCGGGGGAAAGCACTCGGTCCGGGCGCTCAGCCCTCGTCATCTTCCTCGGCGGCGCTTCCACCGCGCGCGGGTATCGTAAAATGGCGTTTGTCCCGGCCGCCGATGAAGGCGACCATGTCGGCCACCGGGGCCGAATCCGGGAAAGCTCGGGACACCGCGGCCGCGTTGTCCGCCAGCGAGGAACCCTCGGCGAAAATCTGCCGGTAGGCCCTGCGCAGCACGGTCATCTCCTCGCGGGACATGCCGGACCGCTTCAGCCCGACGATGTTCAGGCCGCGCAAGCGCGCCCGGTCGCCGACCGCCATGCCGTAGGGAATGACGTCGCCCACCACGGCGGCGCAGCCACCCAGGAAGGCGTGGTGCCCGACGCGGACGAACTGATGCACGGCGGCATAGCCGGAGAGAATCACGTAGTCGCCGATATCGGCATGGCCGCCGAGGCCGGCATAGTTCGCCATGGTCACATGGTTCCCGATGGCGCAGTCATGCGCCACGTGCGAATAGGCCATGAACAAACCGTTCGAGCCGACCGTGGTGCGGCCGCGGCTCGTGTCCGTACCGGCATGAAAGGTCACGCCCTCGCGAATGACGCAATGCGGGCCGACCTCCAGCGTGCTGGGACCACCCTTGTGCTTGAAGTTCTGCGGCGGAGCGCCGAGGACCGCCTGCGGATAGACCTGGCAGCCGGCACCCAGCGTGGTATCGCCCATGATGGTGACATGGCCGATCAGCTCCACGCCATCATGCAGCTTGGCCGCAGCGGAGACATGGCAGAAGGGGCCGATCCTGACGCCGGCGCCGAGCTCGGCTCCGGCCTCGACGATGGCCGATGGATGGATGGTGGTCGGACGCGCCATTCTTTATCCCGTCAGCCCTGTTCTTCGACCGACATCATGGCGGAGATCGTCGCCTCGGCGACCTTGCCGCCGTCGACCTTGGCTTCGCATTCAAACTTCCAGATACTGCCGCGCTGCTTAACCTTGGTGACATGCATCTCCAGCCGATCGCCGGGCACCACGGGCTTGCGGAATTTTGCGCCGTCGATCGTCATGAAATAGACGAGAGACGGGCCTTCGGCGCCGGCATTATTGATGCATATCGCGCCAGCCGTCTGCGCCATCGCCTCGATGATCAGCACGCCCGGCATGACGGGCTGGGTCGGAAAATGGCCGGTGAAATGCGGCTCGTTGGCCGTCACGTTCTTGATGCCGATAGCCGACCTGTCGCCGTCGATCTCGACGATCCTGTCGACCAGCAGAAACGGATAGCGATGCGGCAGGAGCCGCATCAGATCGAGAATATCGAGGCTTTCAAGCGTGCTCGCGGGCGTTTCACTCATCCCCGTCCCTCTTCCTTCTTTTCCTGTCCGCCAGGCTGCGCAGCGTGGCCAGTTCACGAAATGCGTCGCGCATCGGCTGTGCCGGAGACCCCGCCCAGCGTTCGCCCGCCGGCACGTCGTTCATGACGCCGCTGGAGGCGGCGAGCTGGGCTCCGGTGCCGATGGTGATGTGATCGGCGATGCCGACCCGGCCGCCGAGCATCACGAAATCCCCCAGCGTCACGGACCCCGACAGGCCGCAATGGCCGGCGATGACGCAGCCACGGCCGATCCGCACATTATGGGCGATCTGCACCAGATTATCGATCTTGGCGCCCTCGCCGATCACCGTGTCCGTCAGCGCGCCGCGGTCTACCGTCGTGTTCGCGCCGATTTCCACATCGTCCTGGATGACGACGCGGCCGATCTGCGGGATCTTCTCCAGCCCCTTCGGCCCCGGCAGATAGCCGAACCCGTCCTGGCCGATGGAAACCCCGGCATGGATGATGACCCGGTCGCCGATCATCGCACACTGGAGCGATGCGCCCGGTCCGACATAGCTGTCGCGGCCGATCCGCGTCAGCGCGCCGATCACCGCATTCGGCGCGATCACGGTGTTGCGGCCAATCATGGCGCCGGCGCCGATCACGGCGCCCGGCTCGACGATCACGCCATCCTCGATCACGGCGTCGGCGGCGATGCTCGCCTGCGCCGATCGCCCCGTCTCGCCCGTCAGCACGCCGGGGCGCATGGCGGTGGGAAACAGAAGCCGGGCGATGACGGCAAACGCCGCCTGCGGCTTCGCTGTAACAAGGGTCGCGACACCTGCGGGCGCCTGGTCGGCAAGCTCCGGTGGACACAGGACAGCCGACGCCTTGGTGGATCGCAGGACGCTCGAATGACGCTTGCCGTCGATAAAGACCAGCGTCCCCGCACGTCCTTCCGAGGCCGCTGCAACGTTATCGATCACGATATCGGAATGCGCAGGATCGACCAGGCTCGCGCCCGTCAGCGAGGCGATCTCGCCTGCCTGAAAGCGGCGTGCGGGAGCGAAGAAGTCAGGATCCTTCATGGAAACCTTCCGCCCGGGCCACGAGGGCCCGGACCAAACGGGATTGTGCCCGGAAAAGGCAGGGCTGCTAGAACCGTGTCGAGATGCCGAAGTTGAAGTTCTGAACCGTGTCAGAATCTTCCTTCACGACCGGAACAGCGTAGTCAACACGCAGCGGGCCGAAGGGCGATGCCCAGATCAGGCCGGCACCGACCGACGCGCGCCATTCCATCCCGGTGCCGCTGGTACCCGCGATATCGCTGGCGTAGAGCGTCGCGGCGTCGGCGAACACGGCTCCGCGGAGGCCGAAGCTCTCCGGCAGGATCGGGAACGGGAACTGCGCTTCCGCCGAGGCGTTGAAGTAGGTCTTGCCGCCCAGGTGGTCGATTCGGCCAGCAGTCGTCTGATAGGGGCCGATGCCGTTGTACTTGAAGCCACGGATGATGCGGTCGCTGCTCGAGAAGTGATCGAACACGCGCAGATCGCCCGACAGCGCCTGGATGTGGCCGGCGCCGACATTGAGGATGCCGACCAGGTCCAGCTCTTCCGACAGGGTCTGGTAGTAGCTGCCGCGCGCCGTCGCCTTGATGAACTTGGCGTCACCGCCGAGACCGGCGACTTCCAGGGTCAGGTTGGCGTAGATGCCTTCGCGCGGACTCTGCATGTTGTCGATCGTGTTGTAGATCAGCGAACCGCTGACCGACGACTTCTTCCAGGTGCCGGACTCGATCGCCTGGACCAGAGCGGGCGCCAGCGTACAGCTTGCGTCATTGGCAGGGTTTCCATCGCCCAGTGTCGAGCAATTCCCCGTACCCGCATAGTTTTCCTGCGAATAGTTGTAGGCGAACTGGGTCGACAGCGCCTCGGTGATCGGCAGGCCGAAACGGATGGTCGCACCGGTCACATCGCGCTCGTAATCGTCGAACTTGCGCGTGCGGCGGTAGATGTCGAAGCCCGCGGCGATGCGCCGTCCGAGGAAATAGGGCTCGGTGAAGGAGAGCGAATAGTCGCGCGAATCCTTGCCGCCGCCAGCCGAAACGCGGATGAACTGGCCGCGACCGAGGAAGTTGCGCTCGGTGACCGAACCTTCGACGGAGAAGCCGCCGCCGCTCGCATCCGAAGCGCCGGTCGAATAGCCCGCGCCGATCGAGAATTCGCCGGTGGATTTTTCCACCACATCGACGACGAGAACCACCTGATCGGGCTGCGAACCGGGAACGGTCGAGATGTTGACCGTCTGGAAGAAGCCGAGCGCCTCCAGGCGACGCTTGGCGCGCTGCACCAGCACCTGGTTGAAGGCGTCGCCCTCGCTCAAGTCGAATTCACGGCGAACGACGTAGTCGCGGGTGCGCTGGTTGCCGCGGATTTCGATGCGCTGGATATAGGCGCGCGGACCCTCGTCGACCGAGTAGACGACATCGATCTCACGGGTCTCGAAATTGCGGTTGCCGCGCGGCGTGACCTGGGCAAAGGCATAGCCGCTGCCGGCCATTTCCTCGGTCAGCGCGATGATCGTGTCCTCGACGTCCTTGGCGCTGTAGACGCTGCCCTGGCGCGTTTCGAGGCGCGACTGAAGCGTCTGCGGATCGACGCCGGTGATCGTGCTTTCGATCTCGACATTGCCGAAGCGGTAGCGCTCGCCCTCCTCCACGGTGAAGGTCAGCGTATAGGCGTTCTCCGCCTCGTCCAGATCGGCGGCTGCCGAAATGACGCGGAAATCGGCATAGCCGCGATTGTAGTAGAAGCGGCGCAGCGTCTCTTCGTCGGCGCGCAGACGGTTGTCGTCATAGATGTCGTTGCGCATCAGGAAGGACAGGAAGTTCGACTGCTTCGTCGAGATCACGTCCTTCAGACGGCTGTTGCCGAAAGCGCTGTTCCCGACGAAATTGATCGCCGCGATCTTGGTGCGCCCGCCTTCCTGAATGTCGAAGATGACGTTGACGCGGCCGTCCTCGAGCTCCTGAATGCGACCGCTGACGGTAGCGTCGTCGCGACCGATCCGGCGGTACGCCTCGCGGATCGTTTCCGCGTCGGCTTCGAGCGCCTGATTGGAGAAGGACTTGCGCGGCTGCAACTGCACGGCTTCCGTGAGGTTGCGGTCCTTGATCTTCTTGTTGCCCTGGAACAGGACCTGGTTGACCACCGCATACTCATCGACCGTGACGATCAGCGCCCCGCCCGACTGGGTGATGGACACGTCGGCGAAAAGACCGGTGGAGAACAGGCGTTTCACCGCGTCGTTGACGTCGTCGTTGGAGAAGGAACGGCCCGGACGGATGCCGATGTAATTGCGAACAGTCTCGGCATCGACGCGGCGATTGCCCCGCACCTCGATACGGCTGACGGTCGCGGCTTCGGCCACCTGGATGGCCGCGAGCTGGATGGCGATTGTCCCCGTCATCGCCACGCCCGCCGAAAGAGCGACTGCCGAAACGGCGTTCATGAACCTGGAAGTTGCCTTCATTGGGCTTGAAAACCTTCTATTCTCTTTGTCCCCGCGGCGGAAATCGGAACATCCTACAAAATCAGCTATCGTAATAGCCGTATTTTCCCTACACGCAAGCCTTCTGGTTAATTTGCGTTTACGAACCCTCGCACCGTGGCTTTATCGTCACGCCAATTTCGGTGCCATGGTAAATATCGTCTCAATTTTTACCCAAGTACCTTTTCGTGCTTCTCCCCGGGAGCGGCGGACCGAACGGTGGAATCCCGGGTTTCGGTTGTTCCGATGCTCCATCAATGATCCAGATCGTCCCTTCTGCATCCGAATGGACACGCGGTGATCTAGCAGCCGAACAGGTCGTTCCAGAAAACGAACCCCATGAAGGCCAGAACCGCAAAAAGGCCAACACGGTACACAGCGTCCATCACCCGTTCGGAGACCGGACGCCGCATCACCGCCTCTATGGCGTAGAACACCAGATGTCCGCCATCAAGGGGGGGAATGGGTAAAAGATTGAGAATGCCTATACCGACCGACAACAATGCCACCAATTGAACCAGCCATTCGAAGCCGAGCTGCGCGGCCTTGCCGGCCATGTCGGCAATCCTGACCGGGCCGCCGAGCTGGCACCGATCCTCACGCCCCGCGACGAATCGCTTGAGAAACTGTCCGGTCCGGTAGATGGCATAGCCCGTCTCGCGAACCGCCTCGCCGACCGATTCCAGCGGGCCGTACTCGATCAGGCGGGGCTGCCCAACGGTCTCGTCAGTGACCACGCCGATCACGCCCAGCTTGACCGTATTGCCGAGCGCGTCCTTCTGCTCGCTCACACGGGGCCGCGCGACGAGTTCGACCTCCTGCTCGCCACGGCGCACCACGAAGGTCAGTTCGTCGCCGGCCCGGCCCGAAACGAGCCGCTGCACATCGCCAAAGGTCCGCACGGTCGTTCCGTCGACGGAGACGAAGCGGTCGCCCGGCTCGAAACCGGCCATGGCGGCCGGGCTGTCCGGCTGAACGTCGGCGACGCTCGGCTCCAGGACATAGCGGCCGTAGAAGCCGAACATCACCGCGAAGACGGCGATGGTCAGGAAAAAGTTGAACAGGGGGCCGGCGAAAACAGTCGCCGCCCGCTTCCACACCGGCTGGGTGTGGAAAGCCACCTTCAGTTCCTCGGCGGTCAGATGTTCCGTCGCCTCCGGGTCGGGCTGGCTCGAGGCCGACATGTCGCCGGTGAACTTGACGTAGCCGCCGAGCGGGATCGCGGAGAGTTTCCAGCGCGTTCCCCGCCGGTCGGTGAAGCCGAACAGCTCGGGTCCGAAGCCGATGGAGAAAGCCTTGACGCCGATGCCGCACCAGCGACCGACCAGATAATGGCCCATCTCGTGGACGAAGACGACGACGGTGAGCACGAACAGGAACGGAATGATGGTTCCGACCAGCAGGCTGTCAGTGCTGAAAAAGGACGTGAAAAATTCCATCACCGACGTCTCGCTCGCTTGCAGTCCGGCTCGCGGTCCAGGACCGGAACCGCTCCCGGGGCCTCGACCGATGATTCGATCTTCTGTCGCGCGCACCCGCGCACCGGGAGAAGCCGGCGCCGGGCGCCGAATCTTCCCGCTCTCATACCCTCAATGCCATCGCGGCAAATGCATGGCAAATCCAGACCGGTCAGAAGGTGAAGAATGCGTGGGCAGGCGTCTCCGGCCCGGCAAGGAGCGCCGCCAGCGCGTAAAACACCAGGGCGGCCGCCATCAATCCATCGACGCGATCCATCACGCCGCCATGACCGGGAATGAGATTGCCCGAATCCTTGATGCCATGGCGTCGCTTGAGGGCCGATTCGAACAGGTCGCCGAGTTCGGAGACCACAGCCAGGAGAAGGGCAACGCCGGCGACGAGCAGAACGCCGTGCACGGCGTTGCCGTGAAACGCGAATGCGCCGCCCGCCAGCACGGCGAAACCCGCCCCGCCGATGGCGCCGCTCCAGGTCTTGCCCGGCGAGATCGATGGCGCGAGCTTCGGGCCGCCGAGTGTCCGCCCTGTGAAATAGGCCATGATGTCGGTCGTCCAGACGACGGCGAACAGGAACAGGATCGCCAGCAGGCCGGACTGGTCGTCGCCACGCAGATAGGCAAGCGCCAGCGCGGGCGCCGCGGCATAGGCGAGGCCGGCGGTGGCGCCCAGCCCCTGCCCGGCGGCCAGCCCCGCTGCCGCGCTTGAAGCCAGCACCACGGCCAGGATCATGAAAACCGTCACCGCCGCCTGCCCGGTAATCATCGGCAGCAGGACCACCGCCAGGAGCACCGCGCCGAGCGCGACCAGCCAGCGTGCCTGTGCGGCACGCTGCATTGCGGTCCATTCGTGGAAGATCGCCGCAGCGATCATCGCGACCATCACGCGAAACGGCAGCCCGCCGAACCAAGTGACCGCCAGCACCGCTGCGCCCAGCACCAGCGCCGACATCACGCGCAGCTGCAGATTGCTACGCTGCGGCTTTCCCCCGCCGGTGTCGGGGACTGTGCTCATAGAGCGGCTTCTCGCGCCGTCACGCCGCCGAAGCGGCGGTCGCGCTCGGAAAAGGTCGCGATGGCCGCCACCAGATCCTCGCGGCTGAAATCGGGCCAATGGCCGTCGACGAAGACGAACTCGGTATAAGCCGCCTGCCACAGGAGGAAGTTCGACAGGCGCTGTTCGCCGCTGGTCCGGATGATCAGGTCCGGATCGGGAATGCCGGCGGTGTCGAGATAGCCGCCGAACCGTTCGATGGTCAGCGCTTCGGGTCCGGCAGTGCCGGCCTGAATGTCGCGCAGGAGCGCCGTGGCGGCGCGGACGATCTCGTCGCGCGCGCCGTAATTGAAGGCGATGACGAGGTTCATCGCGGTGTTGCAGGCCGTCAGGTTCTCCGCCTCCGCCAGCAGCGCCTTGATGTCCGGTTCGAGGTTTTCCCGGTCGCCGATGATCCGCACCCGCACGCCGTTCTGGTGCAGTTCGGCCAGGTCGCGGCGAATGAACAGGCGCAGGAGCCCCATCAGGTCGTTGACCTCGGAGCGCGGCCGCGACCAGTTTTCCGATGAGAAGGCGTAGACCGTCAGCCAGGAGACGCCGAGTTCGCCGGCGTTGCGCACCGTGCGGCGCAGCGCCTCGACGCCGGCGCGATGGCCGGCCCGGCGCGGCAGGCCGCGCGCCGCGGCCCAGCGACCGTTGCCGTCCATGATGATCGCCACATGCGTGGGTTTCGCCAAATCGCGTTCCTCCTGCGCGACAGTCACAGGACTAGACCTGCATGATCTCTGCTTCCTTGGCGACCAGCATCTTGTCGATGGCGGCGATGGTCTCGTCGGTCATCTTCTGGACGCGGTCGGACTGGACATGCATGTCGTCCTGGCTGATCACGCTGTCCTTCTCGGCCTTCTTCAGGTGCTCCATGCCATCGCGGCGCACGTGGCGCGCGGCGACGCGGGCGCTCTCGGCATATTGATGCGCGATCTTAACCAGTTCCTTGCGGCGCTCCTCGTTGAGCTCCGGCAGCGGAATGCGCAGCGTGGTGCCGTCGACGATCGGGTTGAAGCCCAGATTCGCCTCCCGGATCGCCTTGTCCACCGCCGAGACCATGCCCTTGTCCCAGACCGAGACCGAGATCATGCGCGGCTCGGGAACCGAAATGGTCGCCACCTGGTTGATCGGCATCATGGCGCCGTAGGCATCGACCTGGATCGGGTCGAGAAGATTGCCCGACGCCCGGCCGGTCCGCAGCGAGGCGAGGTCGTGCTGGAACGCCGTCACCGCTCCTTCCATACGACGGTTCAAATCCTTGAAATCAACGCCATCGGCCATATCAGGTCTCCTTACGCACCCACACGCTGTTCTGCGTCGGCGTCATCGGCCACGATGGTGCAGTGGCCGCCGCCCCTCAAGATGGCGCTGAAACCGCCCTCTTCATGAATCGAAAAGACGATTATCGGAATGTGGTTCTCGCGCGCAAGGGCAATTGCCGCAGTATCCATAATCGCCAGCCCGTCGCGCATCACCTGAGCGTGCGTGATCCGTTCGTAGCGCACGGCGCTCGGATCGCGGCGCGGGTCCGCCGTGTAGACGCCGTCGACCAGCGTTCCCTTGAACAGCGCGTCGGCGCCGATCTCGGCGGCGCGCAGCGCAGCGGCGGAATCGGTCGTGAAGAACGGGTTGCCCGTGCCGCCCGCGAAAATGACCACCTTGCCGGCGTTCATGTAGCTCATCGCCTGGCGCTGGGAGAAACTCTCGCAGAGCTCCGGCATGGCGATGGCGGACATGACGACCGCATCGACGCCGATCTTGACCAGCGAGGTGCGCAGCGCCAGCGAGTTGATCACCGTGGCAAGCATGCCCATGTGGTCGCCCGTCACCCGGTCGCCGCCCTTCGACGCCACGGCCACGCCGCGGAAGATGTTGCCGCCGCCGATCACGACGCCGACCTCGACGCCCAGCTTGCGGGCGGCGGAGATGTCCGCCGCGATGCGGTCGACCACAGAAACGTCGATACCGAACCCCTGCTCGCCCATCAGGGCCTCACCGGATGCCTTCAGCACAACGCGCCGGTAACGGGGTTTTTCGGTCATTTCGAAGTCTCCAATATGCGTCCTGCGTTACACGAAGGGCGCCGCGTTGTCACGCGACGCCCTTCCTTATCAAACGGCAATCGAAAGAGTTACTTCTTGACCGCTGCCGCCACTTCGGCGGCGAAGTCCGTCTCCTCGCGCTCGACGCCCTCACCCAGGGCGAAGCGAACGAAGGCGACGATCTTGGCCGGCGCGCCGATTTCCTTCTCGGCCTCGGCAAGCGCCTTCTCGACCGTCAGGTCCGGATTGATGACGAAGTTCTGCTTCAGGAGGACGACCTCCTCGAAGAACTTGCGCAGCCGGCCTTCCACCATCTTCTCGATGATGTTCTCCGGCTTGCCGGACTGGCGCGCCTGGTCGGAGAAGATGTCCTTCTCGCGGGCCACGGCGGCCGGATCGACTTCCGCTTCCGACAGCGCCAGCGGGTTGGTCGCGGCAACGTGCATTGCCACCTGGCGGCCGAAGGCGCGCGCGGCGTCGGCATTGCCGGTGGTCTCGATGGCCACCAGGACGCCGAGCTTGCCGAGACCGTCGGTGACGGCGTTGTGGACATAGCTGGCGACGGCGCCGTTGGCGACCGACAGCTTGGCCGAGCGGCGCAGCGTCATGTTCTCGCCGATCGTGCCGATCGCGTCCTTGATCGTGTCGGCGACGGACTTGCCGGTTCCCGGATAGGCGGAAGCCGCGACCGCGTCGAGCGTGCCGTCGGTGCCGAGCGCGACGCCGGCGACGTTGCTGACCAGTTCCTGGAACGCATCGTTGCGGGCCACGAAGTCGGTTTCCGAGTTGATCTCGACCACGACCGCGCTGTTGGCGTCGGACGCCACGCCGATTAGGCCCTCGGCGGCCGTGCGGCCGGCCTTCTTGTCGGCCTTGGCGATGCCCTTCTTGCGCAGCCAGTCCATGGCCGCTTCCATGTCGCCGTCGGTTTCGGTCAGGGCCGTCTTACAGTCCATCATGCCCGCGCCGCTCTTCTCGCGCAGTTCCTTGACCTGTGCTGCTGAAATGCTCATCGTCGCCTCTTCAATCAATCTCTAAACAAAACGGCCGCGAAGCCTTTGTCCTGCCGCGCGGCCGCCGCGGGGCTCGTCGCCCCACAATTTCGCTACGAACGGCGCCCTCAGGCGTCCTTGTTCTCTTCGGCTGCGGGGGTTTCAGCCGGAGCTTCCTCGAGGACCGGCTCGCTCGGCGTCTCGACCGACGCGCCGATGTCCATGCCCATCGCGCCCTGCTGGCGCTCGATGCCGTCGATGGCGGCGCGAGCGATCAGGTCGCAGTACAGCGCCAGGGCGCGCGCGGCGTCGTCATTGCCGGGGATCGGGAAGTCGATCGTATCGGGATCGCAGTTCGAATCGACGATGGCGACCACCGGGATGCCGAGGCGCTTGGCCTCCTGCACGGCGATGGCTTCCTTGTTGGTGTCGATGACGAACATCAGGTCCGGCGTCGAGCCCATGTCGCGGATACCGCCCAGCGCGCGGTCCAGCTTCTCGCGCTCGCGCTCGAGGTTCAGGCGCTCCTTCTTGGTGAAGCCCTGGGCGTCCGAAGCGAGCAGCTCGTCGAGCTTGCGCAGGCGCTGGATCGAGTTGGAGATCGTCTTCCAGTTGGTCAGCATGCCGCCGAGCCAGCGGGCGTTGACATAGTACTGGGCCGAACGCTTCGCCGCATCGGCAACGATGTCCGACGCCTGGCGCTTGGTGCCCACGAACAGGATGCGGCCGCCCTTGGCGACGGTGTCCGAAACCATCTTCAGCGCCTGGTGCATCAGGGGCACCGTCTGGCTCAGGTCGATGATGTGAACGTTGTTGCGCGCGCCGAAGATGTAGTTCGCCATCTTCGGGTTCCAGCGGTGAGTCTGGTGGCCGAAGTGAACACCAGCTTCAAGCAGCTGGCGCATGCTGATATCAGGCAGAGCCATTCAAAAGTTCCTTTCCGGTTGAACCTCCACGAACCTGCAGGCGGAGAACCGCCACCGGAGGCGCCAGCCGGATTTCTCCCGGCCGAGACCTATTGGCCCGTGTGTGGAATGGGCGCGCATATAGAGGGTAATGCCGATGAATGCAAGTGTTGCCGCCCGACGGTCACGCGCTTACGGCTTGCAGGCCTCGCCGGCGGTCGGTTCGAACAGCGTCAGGTCGATCAGCCTGCCCTCTATGGAGAACTCGCCGTAATTCATCCTGAGGGAGCGCGTGACACCGCTCTCGTGAAGCAGGAAGCTGATGTCGTAGTCCGGGGTTTCCTCGCCCCGCTCCTCCGAACGCTCGAAATAGGCGATGGTGACCGGCCAGAAACTCCCGTCTTCCAGCAGCGCCGCCGCCTTCCGCTCCGGGTCGCCCTCGGCGATGGCGCGCGGCTTGCCGATGGTCACCGCGGTCAGCACCACCGTGTCGGCATCGTCGGAACCGTCGAACAGCGTCGTCTGATAGAAGCCGCCGCCCGACTTGGCCTTGGCCAGCGCTTCCTTCAAGTGGGCGACGGGGAATTTTGTCTGCTCGAGCGTATGCGTTTCCTTCTGCGGCTTGCTCAGATCCACGCGGGTCCCATCGCCGTCCGCCCGCGCCACGCCCTTCACCTCGCGGTCGAGCGCATTGTCCAGATAGGTTTTGTTGACGAACTGGAAGGTCTCGCCCTTGCTGTCCTCGAAAGTGGTCGTCTGCTGGTCGGACAGCCTGTTCGTCTCGTCGGTCTCGATGCGCATGACGAAGCGGAACGTGGTCGTGTAGCCTTCGCATTGCGAGCCGGCGAACTCGTACGCCATCCGTCCGGTGATCGCATTGATGCCCGAGCGGTCGCTCGCCGTGCCTAACGACAGCTCGTAGATCGCACGATGCGCCAGGAGCTGCTCCTCCGCGGCCAGGACGCTGGTCGCGCCGAGACCGGAACAGGCGAGCAGGCTCAACAGGACGGGGCGCAAAGAGCGCATGAACAACCTCCTAGGCTTCGGCTTTGTCGTGGCCGGGGATTCGCTTCGGCCGCAAGAATGCCTCATCAATTGGCCGAGAGTCGTGGCGGAAGCGAGGCAAATATGCAACCTCTTCGCCCGGCACGCCGATCCGGCATCAATTGAGATTCGATTTTCGCCGCCGGCCGTGCCAAGAATCGACGAACGGGCTGCCCTCCAAAACCGACCGATAGCAAGCGTGTGCGTGTCGTCCGCAGTCCAAAGGCAGGAGAAGAGAATGGCCAACGCAATCGAGAAGAAACTGCTGGAACTGGGCGTGGAGCTGCCGGATGCGGCGACACCTGTCGCCAACTACGTGCCATTCGTCCAGTCGGGTTCCCTGCTGATGACCTCCGGCCAGCTTCCCCTCAAGGACGGCAAGCTGATGGCGATGGGCCTGCTCGGCCGTGAGCTGGGTACGGAAGCCGGCAAGCTGGCGGCGAAATGGTGTTCCGTGAACATTCTTGCGCAGGCGCGCACGGCACTCGGCGACCTCGAACGCATCAAGCGGATCGTCAAGATCACGGTCTATGTCGCCTCGACGCCCGATTTCACCGATCAGCATCTGGTGGCCAACGGCGCATCGGACTTCCTCGTCGCCGCGCTCGGCGAGCGTGGTCGTCACGCGCGCGCCGCCGTCGGCATGGCGTCCCTGCCCATGAACGCGCCCGTCGAGATCGACGCGGTCATCGAGGTCGCCTGACCGTGAGCGACCTGTCGTGGCTGACGGCGCGGCCGATCGCCCATCGCGGCCTGCACGACATGAACAGCGCCCGCTGGGAGAACACGCTGTCCGCCTTCGAGGCCGCGGCGCAGGCCGGCTATGCGATCGAATGCGACGTGCATCTGTCGGCCGACGATGTGCCGATGGTGTTCCACGACGCGGCGCTCCGGCGCCTGACCGGCGCTGACGGCAATATCCGCGACAGGAGTGCCGCCGAACTCGGCCGTCTGGCAGTCGGCGGCACCGGCGACCGCGTGCCGTCGCTCGGCGACATGCTGGCGCTCGTCGCCGGCCGCGTGCCGATCGTCATCGAGCTGAAGGGATCGGACGGGCACGACGCCCGTCTCGTCGAGCGTGTCATCGGCACCGTCGACGGCTATGACGGCGCAGTGGCGCTGATGTCGTTCGAGCACCGCCTGATCCGCAATCTCGCCGCCCGCGCGCCGGAACGGCCGCGCGGCCTTACGGCGGAGGGCATTTCGCCCGAAGAGATCGAAGCGCATTTCTCCATGCTGGCGCATGACATCTCGTTCGTCTCCTATGCGGTGACGCAACTGCCGAACCCCTTCGTCTCCTTCGTGCGACGGCGCCTGTCCATGCCGGTGATCACCTGGACCGTGCGCGACGCGGCGGCCATCGAGGCGACGGCGCGCCATGCCGACCAGATGACCTTCGAGGGCTTCCTGCCCTGATCCACTCAATGCCCGTCCGTGGCCGCATGCCCGATCTTGAATTGCCAGCGTCGCAGCTTAGGTTCCGATGATGACCACGGCCAACACGCCCGACCCAGCGACCGGTGAGGCAACCCTGACGGTCTCGCCGCATTTTTCGGACATGCCCGAGGCCGACTGGGCTACCCTCGCCGGCGCTTCACGGGCCGATCCCGCCGTCGCCTACAACCCTTTCCTTTCACACGCCTTTCTGTCGTCGGTCGAGGAGAGCGGCTGCGCGACCCGCGACAGCGGCTGGCTCGGCCAGCATCTTTGGCTGCGCGCGGCGGATGGCACGCTGCTCGGCGCCGTGCCCTGCTACCTGAAATCGCACAGCCAGGGCGAGTATGTGTTCGACCACGGCTGGGCGGATGCCTTCCAGCGCGCCGGCGGACGCTATTATCCCAAGCTGCAGGCATCGGTTCCCTTCACCCCGGCGCGCGGACCGCGCCTGCTTGCCCGCTCCGGCGTAGACAGCACGGCAGTCAGGCAGGTGCTGGCGGAAGGGCTGAAGACGCTGACCGAGCGGCTCGACGTTTCCTCCGCCCATGTCACCTTCGCCATGGACCAGGACATCGAGGCGCTGAAGGAAGCCGGCTTCCTGATGCGGATCGACCAGCAGTTCCACTTCTTCAACCGGGGTTACGGCTCCTATGACGATTTCCTCGCCACGCTCGCCTCGCGCAAGCGCAAGGCGCTCAAGAAGGAGCGCCGCGCCGCGCTGGAGAACGGCATTACCGTCGACTGGCTGACCGGCCGCGACCTGACAGAGGCGGTCTGGGACGATTTCTTCGCCTTCTACACCGATACCGGCAGCCGCAAATGGGGCCGCCCCTATCTCAACCGCCGCTTCTTCTCGCTGATCGGCGAGCGCATGGCCGACGACGTCCTGCTCGTGATGGCGCGGCGCAACGGACGCTACGTGGCGGGGGCGATCAATTTCATCGGCTCGGACACGCTTTACGGGCGCAACTGGGGCTGCATCGAGCACCACCCCTTCCTGCATTTCGAGATCTGCTATCACCAGGCGATCGAGTTCGCCATCCGGCACGGCCTCTCGACCGTCGAGGCCGGCGCGCAGGGCGAGCACAAGCTGGCGCGCGGCTACGAACCCGTCATCACCCGCTCGGCCCACCACATCCCGCATCCGGGGCTGCGGCGCGCGGTGGCGCAGTATCTCGACATGGAGCGGCAGGACGTGGCGGAGATCGCCGGCGTGCTCTCGGCCCACACCCCGTTCCGCAAGGGGTGAGCGCGGCTCAGTGCATCACGGATCTCGAGAAGAGATTGATTATCAGCACGCCGGCGATGATGAGCGCAACGCCCAGCAGCGCCGGAGCATCCAGGGCCTGCCGGAACCAGAGCCAGCCGATGGCGGTGATCAGCACGATGCCGGCGCCCGACCACAAGGCATAGACGATGCCGACAGACATGATGCGCAGGGTCAGCGACAGGAAGAAGAAGGCAACCGCGTAGCCGATCACGGTGACGAGCGAGGGCACGAGCCGCGTGAATCCGTCCGATTGTTTGAGGGCGGTCGTCGCCACGACTTCGAACAGAATGGCGACGATCAGATAAAGATGGTTCACGACCTTCACCTTCGGCAAGGAAACGCGGCGAATCGCCTGTCCCCGGGAGTTGACGCTTGCGACATTAGCGCGGAAAGATGCCGCCGCAATCGCCTGAACGAGAGGGTTCCATGACCAGCGCCGCCTATGACAACGACAATATCTTCGCCAGAATCCTGCGCGGCGAACTGCCCTCTCACAAGCTCTATGAGGACGCCGACACCTTTGCGTTCATGGACATCATGCCGCGCGGCGACGGCCACTGCCTTGTGATCCCGAAAAAGCCGTCGCGCAACATCCTCGACGTGGATGCCGGCAGCCTGGCAGCCGTGATGCGAACGGTCCAGAAACTTGCCCGCGCGGCAAAGACCGCTTTCGGAGCCGATGGCGTGACCATACAGCAGTTCAACGAAAAGGCCGGCGGACAGGTGGTCTTTCATCTCCACGTCCACATCATCCCCCGTTTTGACGGCGTCGCGCTGCGACCTCACACGGGCGAGATGGCCGATCAGACGATGCTGGCGGAACAGGCGGAGAGGATCCGCGCCGCGCTGTAGCGTCAGGTGATTCCACCTGACTGAAAACCGCTCTCTGATCGCGCTTCTTCGCCGACGCCTGCCAGATCCGGCTTGCCGGAAGCAGTCGCGCCTGAAAGGAGGGACTGCGCCAGGGCGTGACCGATGGCGAAAGCCGCCAGGCCGCCGAACAGGTCAACGAAATGATGACCGCCATGAACGAGGATCGCCGGCAGCATCAGCATGTTGACGATCACGAACAGCGGGAAGAGCGGCCGGATGGTGCGCATGAACCATATGGACATGAGGGCCATGACGGTGTGGAACGATGGAAAAGCAATCAGCCCAAGCGTGTCGGTCGGCGACAGGTGCGTCACTCCCTCGCCCATGAGGCGGTTGAGTTCTGCGCCATAATCCGGGCTGACCACCATTCCCAGCTTCGCGACCGCCTCCGCGGGTATCGGGAAGAACGCGGAAGGACCTGAACTCGGGAAGACCAGCCAGAAGGCGATGGTCACGATGGCGGCCAGAATGCCCGTGAGGAGGAAGCCGTGCAGCAGGTCCCGGCGGCCCGTCATCCCGAGCACCAGAATCACGATCACGAACTGAGGAAGCGAACTGAGATAGGTCCAGCGCAGGAGGCTGCCCAGGGCGGGAAATTCCGCAACCCAGACCACAAGCGCCGGCCATGAATAGCCCAGCACCGCATCGAGCCTTATCAAGAGAGGATCGATGCGTTCCGTGCCCGCCGGAATCACGAGATAGTTCAGCGCCGAACCGACGATCGTAAAGAGGACGAAGAGGCCGGCGGAGATTGCCGCCAGGGCAATCTTCTCGTCGCGGCCGCTCAGCCTGTAGGCGAGGCCGACGCCCAGCACGCCAGAGCCGCACAGCACGACCATGGCATAGCCCGACCAGTCCACGGACACCCCGCCGCCCGCGACGAGGCCAATGTCCACGATCAGGAAAGTGGCGATGATCAGCGCCACCAAACGTTCTGCCGGTAAAAGCATCGCTCACCCCTTGGAGGCGTGCTTATCCCGGATTGTTCTAAGAAAGCTCTAACCGATCAGATAGAGCCCCACGAGAAGAAAGGCTTCGGCAACGATGATGCCGGCCAGTATCTGCTTGCGGGCAAGGAGATAGGCGGCAAACCCCGCAATGGCCGCTCCCAATCGCAGCGCGAGGGGGGAATCGGCGAGCGTGCCGCTGGGGAAAACGATGAGATTGGCAATAACGGCGGCCACGAGCGCCGTCGCCACGCAGCGCACGAAGACCAGAATGTCCGATTCTTCGGACATCTTGCCGCCGAGATAGACCCCCAGATATCGCCATGAGTCTGTTGCCAGCCAGCCGGCAACCAGAATGAAGAGATAGGGCCACCACCAGGCGTCCAGGGCATCGAAGGTCATCCGGCGGTTTCCCTCTTCAACCGCACCCGATGCCAGAAATATGCCGCTCCTCCCGCCACCCCGCCGGCGGCAAGCAGGTCGAAACCGGGAAGAAGCACGTGAAAGACGGGACCCAGCGCCAAGCCCAGAATCATCGCCACATGCCCTGCCCGCTCCCGCGCGGAACCCCAGAGCGATGTGAGGAAATAAACCGGCGTCAGGAAGAGAAGCGCCGCCGTCAGTTGCACCGGCAGGCGGCCCGCCACGAGAAACACGGTTGCGACGACGCCCATGTTCACGAGCACGAGCGTGGTGCCTATGCCCGTATAAAAGGCTGTCCGCATGTCTCGCGGCACCTTGTGAAAGCTCTCCATGGCCAGCACCCATGAGGTGATGGCCACGAAATGCGAAAGTGCGTACAGAACCCATTTCCGGGTCTTGGGCGTTCGCATCTCCGGTGTCAGCGCGACAACCATCGGCGCGAGGCGCACGGATGAAAGCGCAACGGCGAAGGCTGCCGCGAAAAGGCTGTTGCCCGCCAGAATCGCCCCGATCAACACCACCTGCCCCGGCAGCGCCCAGACGATCCCGGTCATGAAGACCGTCTGCTCCAGCGTCAGCCCCGCCTCGCGGGCAAGGCCGGCGAAACCGACGAACGCGCTGACGAGGACCAGGCCCGGAATGGAGAAACAGCGCCGGACGCCGCGCAGATACCAGGTCAGGTGCCGCTCATCGGGGACCTGCTCCTCCCGGTCCGGCTCGGCTGATTGTTTCTCGCTCATGCTTCCCGAACGGATCAGCGCTTCAGCGAAGCGTCTCTCCGTTCATCCCGTTGTTCGCAGACAGATATCTGGCGCTCTATCACAACCATGCCGCCGGCGCGATACGACGAAGGCGCGGGTGTTGGGACACTCCGCGCCTTCGAATTGGACCAAATGGCGTGATGCAGTGACGCCGGCCGTCAGCCCTTGCGGGGCAGCTGCGGCACCAGGCTCCGCTTCGGCGGCTCCTTGGGTTTCGGCTTCGGCTTGGTCGCCGCCTTCGGCTTTGCCGCCTTCTTGGCGGCGGGCTTGGCCTTGGCTCTCGGTTTCTTCTCCGGCACCTCGTCGCGCGGCACCACCGGCGCATCGTCGGGAATGGCGTCGAGCTTCAGGGCATCCTCGCCCGTCTCGCCCTTCACCACCGTCACGCGCACCGTGCCGCCCTTCTTCAACCTGCCGAACAGGACCTCGTCGGCGAGCGGCTTCTTGATGTGCTCCTGGATCACGCGGCCGAGCGGACGCGCGCCCATGCGCTCGTCATAGCCCTTGTCGGCCAGCCAGGCGATCGCCTCGTCGGACAGTTCGAAGGTGACGCGGCGCTCTGCGAGCTGCGCCTCGAGCTGCATGACGAATTTCTGCACCACCTGGTGGATGACCGGAACGGGCAGCGCGCCGAACGGGATGATGGCATCGAGGCGGTTGCGGAACTCCGGCGTGAACAGTCGGTTGATCGCTTCCGTGTCGTCGCTGTCGCGCTTCGAGGAGCCGAAGCCGATGGCCGGCTTGGCAAGGTCGGCTGCTCCCGCATTGGTGGTCATGATCAGGATCACGTTGCGGAAGTCGATGCTCTTGCCGTTGTGGTCCGTCAGCTTGCCGTGGTCCATCACCTGCAACAGGATGTTGAACAGGTCCGGATGCGCCTTCTCGATCTCGTCAAGCAGCAGCACGCAATGCGGATGCTGGTCAACGCCGTCGGTCAAAAGACCGCCCTGGTCGAACCCGACATAGCCCGGAGGCGCACCGATCAGGCGCGACACGGTGTGCCGCTCCATGTACTCCGACATGTCGAAGCGCAGCAGCTCGACGCCGAGCGAGGCCGCAAGCTGCTTGGCCACCTCCGTCTTGCCGACGCCGGTCGGGCCGGAGAACAGGTAGGAGCCGATCGGCTTCTCCGGCTCACGCAGGCCGGCACGCGCCAGCTTGATCGCGGAAGACAGGGCGGTGATGGCCGTTTCCTGGCCGTAGACCACCCGCTTCAGCTCCTGCTCGAGACCGGCCAGAACCTTTTCGTCATCGGCCGACACCGTCTTCGGCGGGATGCGGGCCATGGTAGCGATGGTGTTCTCGATCTCCTTGACGCTGATCGTCTTGCGCCGCTTGGCTTCCGGCAGAAGCTTCTGCGAAGCGCCGGTCTCGTCTATGACGTCGATGGCCTTGTCGGGCAGCTTGCGGTCGCTGATGTAGCGCGCCGAAAGCTCGACTGCCGCACGCACGGCTTCATCCGTGTAGCGGACCTTGTGGAACTCCTCGAAATAGGGTTTCAGCCCCTTCATGATCTCGATGGCATCATCGACCGTCGGCTCGTTGACGTCGATCTTCTGGAAGCGCCGCACGAGAGCGCGGTCCTTCTCGAAGAACTGACGGAACTCCTTGTAGGTGGTCGATCCGATGCAGCGGATCGCGCCCGACGAGAGGGCAGGCTTCAGGAGGTTCGACGCGTCCATCGCGCCGCCGGACGTGGCGCCGGCGCCGATCACCGTGTGGATCTCGTCGATGAACAGGACGGCGCCCGGATAGTCCTCCAGCTCCTTGACCACCTGCTTCAGGCGTTCCTCGAAATCGCCGCGGTAGCGGGTGCCGGCCAGAAGCGTGCCCATGTCGAGCGCGAAGATCGTCGCGTCGGCCAGCACATCCGGCACCTCGCCCTCGACGATGCGCTTGGCAAGGCCTTCGGCGATGGCTGTCTTGCCGACGCCGGGATCGCCGACATAGAGCGGGTTGTTCTTGGAGCGGCGGCACAGCACCTGGATCGTCCGGTTGATCTCCGGCTCGCGGCCGATCAGCGGGTCGATCTTGCCGGCACGCGCCTTTTCGTT
The DNA here is from genome assembly GCF_000300335.1 of Nitratireductor pacificus pht-3B. Taxonomy (GTDB): domain Bacteria; phylum Pseudomonadota; class Alphaproteobacteria; order Rhizobiales; family Rhizobiaceae; genus Nitratireductor; species Nitratireductor pacificus. The sequence goes on from NZ_AMRM01000006.1 coordinate 36,398, forward strand.
GAGGTTGACGCAATAGGCGGTCAGCGCGTCCTGCGCCTGCTTCTTCTTGCCGCCCTCCTCGGCCTCGCCACCGGGCGCGCCCGATTCGTCGTCGTCGGCGCCGCGCACCGGGCGGGCTTCCGAGCCGCCGGGGCGCTTGGCGATGCCGTGGCTGATGTAGTTGACCGCGTCGTAGCGGGTCATCTGCTGTTCCTGCAGGAAGTAGGCGGCGTGACTCTCGCGCTCGGCGAAGATCGCCACCAGCACGTTGGCGCCGGAGACTTCCTCCCGGCCGGACGACTGCACGTGGATCACGGCGCGCTGGATGACGCGCTGGAAACCGGCGGTCGGTTTGGAATCCTCGTCATAGCCGGTGACGAGATTGTCGAGTTCGCCGTCGATATACTTGACGACGGTGCTCTTCAGGGCCTCCAGATCGACATTGCAGGCCCGCATGACAGCGGCCGCATCCGTGTCGTCGATCAGCGCCAGAAGAAGATGTTCGAGCGTTGCGTATTCGTGGTGACGCTCATTGGCGAATGTGAGCGCCTGGTGCAGTGCCCGCTCTAAGCCTTGCGAGAAAGCCGGCATTCAATACCTCACTTCTTTTCCATCACGCATTGTAGCGGATGTTGATGCTGACGGGCAAAATCCATCACCTGGGTCACCTTGGTTTCGGCCACTTCGAACGTGAACACGCCGCACTCGCCAACACCGTGATTATGCACATGCAGCATGATTCTTGTGGCGGCTTCGCGGTCTTTCCTGAAAAACCGTTCCAGCACGTGAATCACGAACTCCATGGGCGTGTAGTCGTCGTTCAACAACAGCACACGGTAGAGACTCGGCTTCTTGGTCTTGATCTTCGTGCGGGTGATGACCGACGTGCCGCGACCGGCATTGCCGTTGCCGCCGTCGCCATCCTCGCCATCCTGCATCCGCAACTCGTAGCGCCGCATGGCTTCACCGCCGATGTTCAAGAATTCCATTCGCCTCACCAAGCCCGTGCCTGGGACATGTAGGTACCCGTCCGCCAATTTTAAGACCTTCTCGGTTTCTGACAATATGATGCGCCCGCTTTTGCGTTCAAATTCCCGCCATCGACGCGCCGCGCCGCCACAGCGCCCGTTCGCCCCGCCGATAGCTGCAATTTGACTCAACGTTAAGGATTTTCGTCAATTCCGCACTCACCATAAACGGATTGGTAACACCGCGACGTCTACGCTGATCGGAAATGAGTTTGTCGGTGCGGAAGCCGGCTGTTCGAAATTCGGTTCTGATGGGTGCGGCTGTGCGTCAAGCGTTGATGGGTAGAGCGAATCTTGTGCTTCTCTCGGGCAAGATCATCGCGACACTGTTTCTTTCGATTCTCCTGATGGGCGGCGGCATTGTCCAGGCCTCGGCCAATTCCAAATATGCCGGTCTCGTGATGGACGCCAAGACGGGCAAGGTGCTCTACGAATCGAGCGCCGATGCACGGCGCTATCCGGCCTCCCTGACGAAGATGATGACCCTGTATCTCGTCTTCGACGCGCTTTCCGCAGGCCGCATCTCCACCAGCACCCGCATCCCGGTCTCGCGCAACGCAGCCGCCGAGCCGCCGACCAATCTCGCCCTGAAGCCGGGGCAGAGCATCACGGTCGAGCAGGCGATTTACGGGCTGGTCACCCGTTCCGCCAACGACGCCGCCACGGCGATCGCCGAGTTTCTCGGCGGTTCGGAAGCGAGGTTCGCCGAAATGATGACCGCCAAGGCGCGCCAGCTCGGCATGTCCCGCACCACGTTCAAGAACGCGCACGGCCTGCCCAACAGCCAGCAGGTCAGCACGGCGCGCGACATGGCACGCCTGGGCATTGCCCTGCGCGAGCATCACGCGCGCTACTACAAGTATTTTTCGACGCGCTCGTTCACCTACAACAAGCGCCGCTACGGCAATCACAACAATCTGCTCGGCCGCATCCAGGGCGTCGACGGCATCAAGACCGGCTACACGCGCGCTTCCGGCTTCAACCTCGTCAGCTCGGTCGAGGCCAATGGCCGCAGCATCGTCGCGGTCGTCATGGGCGGGCGCACGTCGCGCAGCCGTGACGCGCAGATGGCCAAGCTGATCAAGGAATATATGGGCGGCGCATCGACCGGCCGCGACCGGATGCTGATCGCCAAGGCGCCCGGCGGCGCTCGCACGGCTTTTGCATCGATGATTCCGGGAAGCCGCGTCCCGCTGCCCACCGACCGGCCGGAAGTCGAGACGCTGACCGCCTATGCACCCGAAGAACCCGTGCGGGCCGTCGCTGCCGCCGTCAATGTTCCCGCTGCCGCCCCACGTCCGCAGGAACCCGTGCGCCAGGCCGCTGCCGCGGTGGATCCGATGCCGACCGCATCGACAGGCGGCGGCGCCGTCGGCGGCTGGGTCATCCAGGTCGCGTCCATGCCGAGCGAGGACGAAGCCCTGCTCTTCCTCGCCGAGACAGAGAAGAAGGCACCGACCGTTCTGGCCAGTGTCGTGCCGATCACCGAGACCTTCGAGAAGGGCGGCGTCACGTATCACCGCGCCCGCTTCGTCGGGTTCGACAGCAAGTCGGCTGCCTGGGGGGCGTGCGCGACGCTGAAGAAGAAGAGCGTGTCGTGCTACGCCGTGCAGCAGTAAGCGGAGCACGCCGCGCATGCAGCGTTCAGTTCAAGGCTTGGGGAGTTCAGTGGTGAGTGGAGAGCAGAACGTCGCGCGCCTCGTTGATCCGCGCAGCGAGAAAAGACGTGCCGCCCCGATCGGGGTGCAGGCGCTGCATCAGGCGGCGGTGAGCCTGGCGGATCTGCGCCACGGTCGCTCCACGTTCAAGACCAAGGATCTCATAGGCCTCCTGCTCGGTCATGGGGCCAGAGCCCGCCGCTGTTCCCTGCCCGTCTGTTCCATTCGCCTGCATGCTCTCGCGCCAGACGGGAAACTCGCCGTCAAGATAGGCTTCAAGTAGGCGCAGGCTTTCCTCGTCGCTGGCGAGTTCCGCATGAAGTTCGAGCAGCTCGGTGAGTTTCATCTCACCGAGCTGTTTTCCTTCGTGGCTTCCCACAAGCACCACACCGGACAGGCGGCCGCTGTCATGGTCCAGTTCCATCTCCAGAGCGGCGGAACGGACGTTTGAGGTGCGTCCGGGCGTCGGCGTGCCGAGCCCCCTCATTCGCCCGGCCCCATACCAGGCCGCGGCTATGGAGAGGAGCATGCCGCCCAGCGCGGCGCGGCCCAAAAGCAGCATGGCCGCCCCGGCCACGCCGAGCAGCAGGGGGCCGACCAGCCGCAGCAGGCGCGCCAGGCGTTTCGCATCGGCACTGAGGAAGCCGTAGGCCATCAGAGCGGCGAACAGCAGGAGACCGAAGAAGAAAAACGGGAAGGCCATCGTTACTTGCCGCGGCCGAGATTTTGCAGCATCAGGCGATCCTCCGGCCGGTCGCGCGCCGTCAGCGCCTTCAGGCCGCCCGTCGCATAGACGGCAACGGCCGAGAGCAGCTTCCCGAGCTCGGCGGCGGAACGCGCGTCGAAGCGGAACCAGGCGCCCCTGGACAGGCGGGCGATCTCGCGCAACGCCTGTTCGGCAAGGGGATCGCGTCCCTCCTGAAAAACGAAGACCGGCGTTCCCGCCAGGCCCAGACGTCCCGCCTTGTCGGCCAGGCTATCGACATCCTCTTCCATCGCGTCGCCGATATAGACCAGCGCGTTGACCTTCTGGCGCGCGGTTTCCTTGACGGCGTGGGCGAGCACCTTGCCGATCTGCGTCTGTCCGCCCCGGCAATCGATCTTCGTCATCAGCGTTTTCAGCGCACCGGTGTCCTTCACGAAACGCGACGCGCGGCATTCGCCGAAGCCGCGGAAATAGACGAGCTGCACGTTCAGGCCGCCGGCCTTGCCGACCGCATCGAACATCTCCGCCTGCAGCCTGCACGCCAGATCCCAGGTGGGCTGGCGGCTCATCGTCGCGTCGAGGGCCAGGACCAGCCGGCCCTCGCCCGCGCCGGATTTCACAGCCCCCATCGCCCGCACCTGGCTGACGAACGCGTCGATCGCGCCGGACGTCGATTTCGGCCGCGCGACGTCCTTCTGTTGGGGCTTGGGGACCGGGGTCTTGCTGTCGCTCATGGCAAGAAGATGTGGCGCATGCGCCCCGCTTGCAAGTCCGGAACGTCCGCGACGCGCATCCGCAGTCACAGCAGTCCGAGTTCGGTCAGCTCCCGACGCAGTTCCGCCGGCATTTGCGCGCTGTCGGAGCCGGCAGCCATGTCGGCGGGCGCATCCTTCGGCTCTAGATAGCGCCAGCCCTGAAAGGGCCGGCGCGGCTGAAACTCGGTGCGCATCAGTTTCGGCTCCAGCACCAGATGGCAGCGCGATATGCCCTCGCCGTCACGGAACGGCCGGATGTCCACGAGCCGCTGCCGACACTGCACGATGCCCTTGATCACCCAGTAGAGGGAGCCACCTTCGGTCAGGTCTTGAACGCGCTTCGGCACCATGCGGGTGGTGTGGAAATGCTCCAACGGTTCGCCACGCGCTTCCTTCTCGCGCAAGCGGCGACCAATCCATTCCTCGAGTTCCTCGACGCTCTCGCAGCCGACGCAGAGTTTGATCAGGTTCAGGGCCATAGGCCGATCCTAGGGCATCGGACCGAAAAGTGGAATTCGGTTTTCGGTTATTCCAATGCTCAGTCAATGATTTAGATCGTCCCTTGTGCGTCCAGAAGGACGCACAGCGATCCAAGGCTCGGAAGCGGCGGAAGGAAGACAGGGGCCGCCACCGTCCACAGCCACGCCTTCACGGAATGTCGGGCACCCAGGTGTGGCGATGCTCCGCATGGACCGCCTGAACCGGTTTCGGAAAGGACGGATCGGCGAAGGCGCCGACCGCGACCGCAATCAGTTCGGGCAGGCGTTGCGGATACCAGAAAACCGTCGATCCGCATTCCGGACAGAAGTGAAACGCGACCGGGAAGCCGCTTTCGGAGGGGCGCGTGTAGATGCGGCTTTCTCCCAGCGTACGCACGTCGTCCTGCCGGAAGAAGGCGGCGATGCCGTAGGTGCTGCCGGTTCGCTTCTGGCAGGCCTGGCAATGGCAAAGCGACACCTTACGCGGTTCGCCGCTGCAGACGGCAGAGAGGCGGTCGCAGGCGCAGGAGGCGGTGCGCGTCAGGTCCGGTCTGTCCCCATCGTCATGCATGACAACGCCGCTAGCATTCCACCACGTTGACCGCCAGCCCGCCAAGGCTGGTCTCCTTGTAGCGCTCGTTCATGTCGGCGCCCGTCTGGCGCATCGTCTCGATCGCTGCGTCGAGCGAGACGAAGTGCTTGCCGTCGCCCTTGACGGCCAGTGAGGCGGCGGTGACCGCCTTGACGGATCCCAGCGCATTGCGCTCGATGCACGGCACCTGCACCAGCCCGGCGACGGGGTCGCAGGTCATGCCCAGATGATGTTCGAGCGCGATCTCGGCGGCATTCTCCACCTGTTCCGGGTTGCCCCCCATCACGGCGGCCAGACCGGCGGCGGCCATCGCCGAGGCCGAACCGACCTCGCCCTGGCAGCCCACCTCGGCGCCGGAGATCGAAGCGTTGTGCTTGACGATGCCGCCGATGGCCGCCGCCGTCAGGAGGAAGTCGCGGATGCCGCGCGGATCGGCATCGACATGGAACTTCTGCCAGTATTTCAGCACCGCCGGCACGACGCCGGCCGCCCCGTTGGTCGGCGCGGTGACGACGCGTCCTCCCCCGGCATTCTCCTCGTTGACCGCCATAGCGTAGACGGCGAGCCAGTCATTCGCCGCCAGCGGATTGGGACGGTTCTGCCGCCAGTCCTCGTCGAGCCGTTCGTGCAGATTGCGGGCGCGGCGGCGCACCTTCAGGCCGCCCGGCATGATGCCGTCCTGCGACAGGCCGCGTTCGATGCAGCTGTTCATCGCCTGCCAGATGCGGTCGAGGCCTGCATCCAGCTCGGCAGCGCTCATATGCGCCTCTTCGTTGGCGCGCTTCATCTCAGCGATGGAGAGGCCACTCCTTGCCGCCATGGAGAGCATGGTGGCCGCATTGTTGAAGGGATAGGGAACGTCGCTCGGCGCCTGCTGCTTGCCTTTCGCCTTCAGGCTCTGCAACTCCTCCTCGGACACGACGAAACCGCCGCCGATCGAGTAGTAGATGCGCCGCAGCAGCAGGCGATCGTCGGCATCGAAGGCCGAGAAGGCCATGCCGTTGGCATGGCCCTGCAGGGGCACCTTCTTGTCGAGAACAAGATCCCTCTCCGGATCGAACGCATAGGCCGGATGGCCCTCCGGCCGCACCTTCCGTTCGCTTCTGATGGTCTCGAGAAGGCTATCCATCCTGTCGGGGTCGACAGTCAGCGGGTTGAACCCCGCCAGTCCGAGGATCACCGCGCGATCCGTGCCGTGGCCGACGCCGGTGAAAGCCAGCGATCCGTGCAGGCTGACGGCGAGCCGCGCGACGCCGACGCCCGCCGGACGCGGCCAGTCGTCACCGGCGATCTCCGCCAGAAACCGCTCGGCTGCCGTCATCGGCCCCATCGTGTGGGAGCTGGACGGCCCGATGCCGATCTTGAACAGGTCGAATACGGACAGAAACATCAGCGACGCCCCAGAATAGCGTGGAGAAGTCGTCCGATCGCCAAACGGTTTCCGGGCGGTGCTCCCGGCATCTGCTCACCGCGCAATCGCGACAGGCAGTGACTTATTTCATTTCATGCCAGAAGCAAAGGGCCACGCCCAAAGCAAAAGGGCGCGGCACTGATGCCACGCCCTTTCTCAATAGATGAAACCGATGTCTCGCGGTCTTGGCCGGTTAACCCGCTGCCGCGACGACCGCTGCCGTCTCGGCGCCAATGAAAAGCCATGCCAGAAAGATCAATCCCGCAAGCCCGATCGCTGCTTTGGCGGCAACACCCCAGCAGGATCTCTCAACGCTATCGTCCATGCATATCCCGTTTTTTTATCAGGCCTCGTGCGATTCGGGATGATCCCGAGCGCTCAGCCCGTGACGGCGGGAGATACGCCTTCGGCGGTTCTTTCGCAAGTGAAAAACGGCAAAATGGCGACAGGATAACGGTATCAAAACCGTATAAATCGGGGGTTTCATCGCTTTATCAAGCACTTGCCGACGGGAAGGATTTGTCAACAGATGTGGCGAAATTGAGCGCTGGATGCTGCATTGCACCATCGCCGGTTGCCATCAGCGCGACTCACCCGCCATCCGGCGCCGGTGACGGCAGGAAGACGCCGGTGCGGCCGGCGTAATAATAGGCGGCGAGACCGATCCATTCGCGAATGCCGACGGAGACGTTGCGCAGCGAATCGAGCGCGTTGTCCTCGGCAAGGCCGGGCCGCTCGGTGCCCGCCGTCTTGTAGTCCACCGGCCATGCGGTGACGGGGAAGCCCGCCTTGCGGAAAGCGCCCATGGCGCGCGGCATGTGGAAGGCGGAGGTGACGAGCAGCCAGGTCTCGCCCGATTGCGGCGTGACCATGCGCGCGGAAAAGACCGCGTTCTCGAACGTGTCGCGTGAACGGTTCTCGATGATCAGCCGCGCCGGATCGACGCCAAGGGCCAAAAGAAGACGCGGCGCGGTGTCGGCGTCGCCCTCGCCATTCAGGAAGACCGCCCCCTGCCCGCCGGAGATGAGGATGCGCGCCCCGGGATAGCGCCGCGCCAGGATCGCCGCCTCAACGAACCGGTCGCCGCTGGCGTTCAGTTCGTGGCCGCCGCGCGCCAGATTGATCGACCCTTCCAGCCCGCCGCCCAGGACGACGATGCCCGCCACGGTCGCGGGCGCTGGATCCGGTTTGCGGAACCGGTCCTCCAGCGGCGCCAGCAGCAGCGCGCCGAGCGTCGTCCAGCCCGACAGGAAAAGGACGAGGAAGGACAGGCAGCCCGCGGTCATGGACAGGCGGCGCCATCCAAGGATAGCAAGCAGAAGCGACAGGGCGACAAGCAGCATCGCCAGGCCGAGCGGTTGCAGGAACAGCCAGCCGATGGCGGAAACCAGATGGAACATCGCGCGGCTAGCTCCCTTGTGGAGAGGAAGGCCGCGCCATGCGCCCTACCACCATTTCGCTGGTTCGAAACGGCCCGCCGCCTGCTCGATCACATGCGCCGTGCGGAACAGCGTTTCCTCTTCGAACGGCTTGCCGATGAGCTGCAGGCCGAGCGGCAGGCCCTTGGCGTCGAGACCGGCCGGCACGGCAATGCCCGGCAGGCCCGCCATGTTCACCGTCACCGTGAAGATGTCGTTCAGATACATCTTGACCGGATCGGACGCCATGTCCTGGTCTGCGATGCCGAAGGCGGCCGACGGCGTGGCCGGCGTCAGGATGGCATCGACCCCCTGGTCGAAGACCTGCTCGAAATCGCGCTTGATGAGCGTGCGGACCTTCTGCGCCTTCAGGTAATAGGCGTCGTAATAGCCCGCCGACAGGACATAGGTGCCGATCATGATGCGGCGCTTGACCTCGCGGCCGAAACCGGCGGCGCGGGTCTGCTCGTACATGTCGGCGATGTCCTTGCCCGGCACGCGCAGGCCGTAGCGCACGCCATCGTAGCGGGCGAGATTCGACGAGGCTTCCGCCGGGGCGACGATGTAGTAGGCCGGCAGAGCGTATTTCGTGTGCGGCAGGGAGATGTCGACGATCTCCGCGCCGGCGTCGCGCATCCATTCGATGCCCTTCTGCCACAGCGCCTCGATCTCGTCCGGCATGCCGTCCATCCGGTATTCCTTCGGGATGCCGATCCGCATGCCCTTGATCGACTGGCCGATCGCGGCCTCGTAGTCGGGCACGGGCAGGTCCACGGAAGTGGTGTCCCTGGCATCCACGGAGGCCATGGATTTGAGCAGGATCGCCGCGTCGCGGACGTCGCGGGCGATCGGTCCTGCCTGGTCGAGCGACGAGGCGAAGGCGACCGTGCCCCAGCGCGAGCAGCGGCCATAGGTCGGCTTGATGCCCACCGTGCCGGTGAAGGCGGCCGGCTGGCGGATCGAGCCGCCCGTGTCGGTCGCCGTCGCGCCGGCGCACAGGAATGCCGAGACGGCGGCGGCCGAGCCGCCGGAGGAGCCGCCCGGCACGAGATCGGCATTCGACCCTGCCGCGCGCCAGGGGTTGATCACGGGGCCGTAGTAGGAGGTCTCGTTCGACGAGCCCATGGCGAACTCGTCCATGTTGAGCTTGCCGAGCATCACCGCCCCGTCTGCCCACAGATTGGCGGTGACGGTCGATTCATAGCGCGGCCTGAAGCCGTCGAGGATATGGCTCGCCGCCTGGGTGTGGACGTCCTGCGTGGCGAACAGATCCTTGATGCCGAGCGGAATGCCCTCCAGCGCGCCGCCGTCGCCCTTCGCCAGCCGCGCGTCGCTGGCCTTCGCCATGGAACGCGCCTTGTCGTGGGTGACCGCGACATAGGCGTTGAGCTTGCCGTTGGCCGCGTCGATGGCCGCCAGATAGGCGTCGGTCAATTCGAGGGCGGAAAATGCCCTGGCGGCGAGCTTCTCGCGCGCTTCGGCAATGGTCAGTCGGGTGAGTTCGCTCATGGAATATCCATTCAGTCCAGCGTGGCGGTCCGGCAGGCGGCGTAGCGGTGCGGCGCTATTCGACCACTTTCGGCACGACGAAGAAATTGTCCTCGGAGGCCGGTGCATTGGCGACGACGTCGGCTGCCTTGTCGCCGTCGGTGACGGCGTCGGCGCGCTTCTTCATCTCCATCGGGATGACCGAGGTCATCGGCTCGACGCCGGCCACATCGACCTCATCGAGCTGCTCGACGAAGCCGAGAATGGCGTTCAGTTCTCCGGTCATGCGCTGGGCGTCCGCGTCGTCAACGGCGATGCGGGCAAGATGCGCGACGCGCTTCACGGTATCGATGTCCACGGACATTCAGAATTCTCCGGCACTGGGCGCGGGCGCGTCCCGGGACGCAGTCGGCGCTCCATTCTTCCTGTTCGGCAAAAAGCTCAACGGTTGCGCCTCGGCTATAATCGCCGCGCGCACGGCGCGCAACTGCCAAGGCTTGCGCGCCGTGCGGAAACCCGGGGTGCTGACCCTGGATCGCCGTGCATCCTTTCGGACGATCTAAAGGTCGATCGCCTCACCGATGGCCGGTACCACCGCCCGCGTGTCGGATCCCTCCAGTCCCTCAATGAATTTCTCGGCCGAAGGATCGATGATCGGGAACGTGCCATAGTGACAAGGCACCACGGTCTCGAAGCGGAAATAGCGCTGGCAGGCGAGTGCCGCCACCGCGCCGCCCATGGTGAAGCGGTCGCCGACCGGCACGAGGCCGATGGCCGGCTGGTGCAGTTCCTGGATCAGCGCCATGTCGCCGAAAATGTCGGTGTCGCCCATGTGGTAGAGGGTCTTTTCCTCGGGGAAGTGCAGGACAAGGCCGGCGGGATTGCCCAGATAGGTGTTGGCGCCGCCGGTTCCCGGCATGGACGAGGAATGCACGGCGTTGACGAAGGTAGTGGTGAAGCCGCCGCAATCGACCGTACCGCCGTGATTGCCGGGATTGATGGCGCTCTCCGCCACGCCCTGGCCGACCAGGAAGCGGCAGATCTCGAAATTGGCGACCAGCATCGCGCCGGTCTTCTTCAGGATCGCGGCGGCATCACCGATATGGTCGTTGTGGCCATGCGTCAGGAGAACATGGGTCACGCCCTCGGCAGGCCCCTCCCAGCCCTTGCCCCAGGACGGATTGCCGCTCAGGAACGGGTCGATCAGAATATGCGCGTCGCCGGCATCGACGCGAAAGGTCGAGTGGCCATACCATGTCAGCTTCATCAGAACGTCTCCTTACTCTTGCAGCCCGGCACGGCTCTTCTGCGCCTAGCGAATGTCTTCGCTTTTACTGTGACCGCTTCGCAGATAGAACACTCTCCCGCTCTGATTTATGAAGATCGTCGTGATCCGGGAGGAACAGCGCGCCTTGTCAGTGGTCCAGCTTGAAGAACTCCCCGCGCGGCTTGCCGCGGGGCAAACGCTCGTCGGCCTCGACCTCGGGACCAAAACCATCGGCGTCGCGGTCTCCGACCGGAGCCTTTCGCTTGCCAATCCGCGGCCGGTGATCCTGCGTCGCAAGTTCACCAAGGACGTCGAAGCCCTTCTCGAGCAGCTCGCCGCCGACAATGCCGGGGGCATCGTCATCGGCCTGCCCGTCAACATGGACGGCAGCGAGGGGCCCCGCGCCCAATCGACGCGCGCCTTCGTGCGCAATCTGGAACGGCTGACGCCCCTGCCGGTCGCCTTCTGGGATGAGCGAATGTCGACAATCGCCGCCGAACGGGCGCTGATCGAGATGGATGTGTCGCGCAGGAAGCGCGCCGAACGGATCGATTCGGCGGCGGCGGCCTTTATCCTTCAGGGCGCGCTGGACAGGTTGGGTGCGCTCGGCTGAACCGCCTTTTCACCTGCATAGGCGGCGCGCTTCTCCTTCAACCAGGCACGGATCGCCTTGCGGCGGCGGAAGGCAACAATGCCCAGAAGCAGGAAGGAATCGACCACGCAGGCCCGCGCCACCAGAGGCGGGATCGTTTCGGGTTCGATGCCCAGAATGTCGCCGTAGAGCCGGAACAGCAGGTCGTTCATCTCGCGGCTGAAAAAGCCGAGCCCGAAATTGATGTCGTGATAAGACAGCCCGTACCAACCCCAGAACAGTCCCATGGGCAGCGCCCAGAACAAAAGAAGGTAGCGCATCAGCTTATCCTGTCGTCATTGGCGGGCGGCATGCGAACCAGATCGCGCGGCGTCGCCAGGCGTTCCAGCAGGGTCCCGTGCACGGCGTTGAGCGCATTGAGGCGCGCGATCTTCTGCGGTCGTACCGCATCGGCGAGGCGGATCGAGCCGACGTCGTGCTTCTCGAACCGTATGGCGAGATAGGTGGCGAGGATCGCCAGGAGCGGGATCGATTCGGTCGATCCCGGCCCGCCGCCTCCCCGGACCGCCGCCCCGTAGAGCGCGGTGGTCAGGAGAACCGCCAGCGCCGCCGTGCAGGCGAGACGCGCGACCTGTTCGGTCTCGCTCGCCTCGCCGTCCCGCTCGAGCACGCAGACGACGAGCGTCCAGAGAAAGAGAACGGATACCAGGCTGTGGGCGAGAACGAGCGCGATGCCCGCCACAAGTCCCCAGGCTTCCCCCGTCTCCGGCACCGGCGCGAGCGCGGCGCTCAGCGCATCGTCGGCCAGCGCCGCCGCCCATGCGGTAAAGGCGAAGCAGGCCGTCCAGTAGATGGACAGGAGGATGGTGAAGGTGCGGCTCATGGGATCCTTTCTCGATCGCCTGCCACACTGGCCCTCAACAAATCGCGCCGCAACGCTTACCATTCGTTAAGGTTAATTTTCACAGCCTCGTCGCCCCCGCGACGGCTTCCTGCGCGAAAATTCCATTCCGCTTGTCCGGCCGATGCGGTAGAGCGGGCCGTTCTGCCGGAGATATCCCCGCTGGTGTCTCCCGTATCATCGCGTTCCGCGACGGCGGCGTTTCCACGCCGGTTGCAGGGCGCGCCCGTCCCGTCCGTTCCTGGGAATCCGATGTTCGCCATTTTCGAAAGCATCCTGCCGATCTTCCTGCTCATCGTCGCGGGCAACGTCCTGCGCCGGCTGCCGCTGATCGGCGACGCCACATGGCCGGGGCTCGAACAGCTGTGCTACTGGTTCCTTTACCCGGCCCTCTTGTTCATCACGATCGCCAATGCCGATTTCTCGGGTCTGGAACTGAACGCCATGCTCGGCGTGCTGATCGTCGCCGTCTCCGTGATGATCGCCGTGGTGCTAGCCCTGTGGCCGCCGCTCCGGCGCAGCGGGCTGGTCGCGCATGGCCAGTATTCCTCCGTCTTCCAGACGTCGATCCGATGGAACGGCTTCATGGCGCTGGCGATCGCGGAAAAACTCTTTCCGGCGGCGGGAAGCGCCGTTGTGGCGCTTGTGATGGCGGTGATCATCATCCCCATCAATATCGCCTCGGTATCGGTCGTCGCCCGCTTCGCCGACAGCACGGCCTCGTGGTCGAAGGTCGTCCGCGACGTGCTGCGCAACCCGCTGGTGCTCGCGTCCGGCGCGGCGGTGCTGCTGCGCCTCACCCCGTTCGGGCTCTACGCGCCCCTGACGGAGACACTCGACCTCGTCGGCCGCGCAGCCCTTGGCATGGGCCTCCTGACCATCGGCGCGGGTCTCAAGCCAGGCGACCTGTTCGCGCGCAACGCGGCCCTGTGGGTCGCCGTCGCTCTGAAACTCGCCTTCTTCCCGCTGCTGCTGATCTCGATCGCCCTGGCGTTCGGCATCACGGGACCGGCGCTGAACTATCTGGCGCTGTGCGCGGCCGTGCCGACGGCGATGAACGGATATCTGCTGGCCCGCCAGATGGGCGGGGACGCGCCGCTCTATGCAACCGTCACAACCATGCAGACCATCCTCGCCTTCTTCACAATCCCGGTCGTCCTGATGATCGCCGGTCAGCTCGCCTCGGGGTAAAGCACGTCGAGGATCGCGGCCGCGTCGTGGCGGGCGTCCAGCATGCCGTAGGTGGCGCGCCACTGGCCGGCCAGCCGCGTCTCCATGAAGGCGTCGGCCACCCGTCCCGCGCCCATCCGCCGCAGTTCGGCGGCGGCGGCGGCAAGCGCGAGCTGCTCGGTCAGGATGCGGGCCGATCCCTCGTCGGTCTCGCAGACGCGCGCAGCGGCGGCGAGCACTTCCAGCGTCGTAGCGCCCTTGTCGCCCAGATCCGCGCCGATCATCGCCAGCACATCGTCGAACAGGCTCGCATTGCGTCCCAGCACGCGCAGCACGTCGAGCGCCATCACATTGCCGGAGCCTTCCCAGATGGCGTTGACGGGCGCCTCGCGGTAAAGGCGGCCCAACGGAGCCTCCTCGACATAACCATTGCCGCCCAGGCACTCCATCGCCTCGTAGGTGATCGCCGGCGCCAGCTTGCACACCCAGTACTTGACCACCGGCGTCATGACCCGTGCGAACGCCGCTTCGCCGCGATTGTCGGCCGCCTCGTCGAAGGCGCGGGCGAGCCGCATCGTCAGCGCCGTCGCGGCCGCGACGTCGAGCGCCATGTCGGCGAGCACGCGCAGCATCAGGGGCTGCTCGAACAGCGGCTTGCCGAAAACATGGCGGTGACGGGCGTGATGCACGGCCTCGGCCAGGCTGGCGCGCATGATTCCCGCCGACCCCAGGGCGCAGTCGAGCCGCGTCAGCGTGACCATGTCCATGATCGTGCGCAGCCCCGAACCCGGTTCGCCCACCAGTTCGCCGACCGTCCCGTCGAACTCCACCTCGGAGGAGGCATTGGAGCGGTTGCCGAGCTTGTCCTTCAGGCGCTGGAAGCGCAGGCCGTTGCCTCGGTCGTCATCGAGTAGGCGCGGCACGAGGAAGCACGACAGCCCCTCCTGCGCCTGCGCCAGCACCAGGAAGGCGTCGGACATGGGCGCGGAGAGAAACCATTTGTGGCCGCTGAGGCGATAGACCCTGCCCTCGACAGGTTCGGCGCGCGTCGTGTTGGCGCGGACGTCGGTGCCGCCCTGCTTCTCCGTCATGCCCATGCCGATGGTAATGCCGGCCTTCTGCGCCACCGGCTTGTTGGCATGATCGTATTTGCGTGTCGCCACGCGCGGCGCCCAGCGGCGGAACAGCGCCGTGTCGGCCATCAGCGCGGCCAGCGCCGCGCTGGTCATGGTCAGCGGGCACAGATGCCCGCATTCGAGCTGCGCCGTCAGATAGAAGCGCGCCGCGCGCACCTGATGGCGCTGGCCCGCCTCCGCCTGGCCGTTTTCCCAGATCGAGGCGTGCAGCCCGTTGGTCGCCGAGCGGCGCATCAGGGCGTGATAGGCCGGATGGTACTCGACGAGATCGATGCGGTTGCCGTAGCGGTCATGGGTCCGGAGCTGCGGCAGCTCGGCATTCGCCAGCCGGGCCAGGTCCAGCGCCTCGGGATTGCGCACGAAGCGGCCGATGGCATCGAGTTCCTTGCGCACAGGCTCGGAGAACCGCTCCCCGGCCTGCATCATCAGGGGGTCGCTGCGCCAGGCATTGGTGCCAGCAATCGGCGGCGGCTGATTGATTACGTCGTGCGTCACGATATTACTCTATCACTCGATGTCACTCGATCGGAAACGCATCAGGAATCGAAGCGCCCCTCCGTGCATAGTGGCAAGGCCGGCTTTGCCAATCCATTAAAATCGGATGTCGCGCTTTTGCAGGGGATGAGCGAGAAGATCAGCGAAGCCCGCTTGCGGCGGCTCCGCGCTCGGCCTATAGCACCCCCTTAAGATGACAGACGCGCCCTTTCCGCTTTACCCGCACCGCCACCTGCTCGGCATCAAGGGCCTGTCGCCCTTGGACATCGAGACCCTGCTCGACCGGGCCGACGCCGCCGTGGCCATCTCCCGCCAGCAGGAAAAGAAGACCGCCGCCCTGCGCGGACGGACCCAGATCAACCTGTTCTACGAGGCCTCGACACGCACCCAGTCGTCGTTCGAGCTGGCCGGCAAGCGGCTCGGCGCCGACGTGATGAACATGTCGGTGGCCAGTTCCTCGACCAAGAAGGGCGAGACGCTGCTCGACACGGCGATGACGTTGAACGCCATGCGGCCCGACATCCTCGTCATCCGCCATTCGGCGGCCGGCGCGGCCGCCCTCCTGGCGCAGAAAGTGTCCTGCTCGGTGGTGAATGCTGGCGACGGCGCGCATGAGCATCCGACCCAGGCCCTGCTCGACGCGCTGACCATTCGCCGGGCCAAGGGGCGGATCGGCGGGCTGACCGTGGCGATTTGCGGCGATATCCTGCATTCGCGCGTGGCGCGCTCGAACATCGTCCTGCTCAACGCCCTTGGCGCGCGCGTGCGGGTCGTCGCGCCGTCGACGTTGCTGCCTTCGGGCATCGGCCAGATGGGCGTCGAGCCCTTCACCCGCATGGACGAGGGCCTGAAGGACGCCGACATCGTCATGATGCTGCGCCTGCAGCGCGAGCGCATGGCCGGTTCCCTCGTCCCCTCGGTGCGCGAGTATTTCCGTCTCTACGGGCTCGACGCCCGCAAGCTGAAGGCCGCGAAGGAGGATGTGCTCGTGATGCATCCCGGCCCGATGAACCGCGGGGTCGAGATCGCCTCGGAGATCGCCGACGGCCCGCAGAGCCTGATCCAGGAACAGGTGGAGATGGGCGTCGCGGTCCGCATGGCGGTGATGGAAGCGCTGCTCGATCCGCGCCGCAACGCCGAAGGAGGCGCGGCATGAGCGCGACGGTCTTCACCAACGCCCGCATTATCGATCCGTCGCGGGCGCTGGACGAGCGCGGCGCGGTCATCGTCGCCGACGGCAGGATCCTCGCCGCCGGCAGCGACGCGATGAACCAGGGCGCGCCTGACAATGCCGAAACCGTCGATTGCGGCGGCCATGCGATCCTGCCGGGCCTGATCGACGCGCGCGTCTTCATCGGCGAGCCAGGCGCCGAGCACCGCGAAACCATCGCCTCGGCGAGCCGCGCCGCCGCCGCCGGCGGCGTGACATCGCTGGTGATGATGCCCGACACCACCCCGGTCATCGACGATGTGGCGCTGGTCGAATTCGTCCTGCGCACGGCGCGCGATACCGCCATCGTCAACATCTTCCCGTCCGCCGCCATCACCAAGGGATTCGTCGGTCGCGAACTCAGCGAGTTCGGCCTCCTGCAGGAAGCCGGCGCGGTGATGCTGACCGAGGGCCGGGCCACCATCGCCAATGCGCTGACCATGCGCCGCGCGCTGACCTATGCACGCGATCTGGGCATCACCATCGCCCATGAGACGCAGGACCGCGACCTCGGCGCCTCGGGCGTCATGAACGAGGGCCTGTTCGCCAGCTGGCTCGGCCTTTCGGGCATTCCGCGCGAGGCGGAGACCATTCCGCTGGTGCGTGACCTGATGCTCGCCCGCCTGACCGGCGGGCGCTATCACGCGGCGAAGATCTCGACCGCCATGTCCGCCGCTGCCATCGCGCGCGCCAAGGACGAGGGCGCTGAGGTCAGCGCCGGCGTCTCGATCAACCATCTGGCGCTCAACGAGAACGACATCGGCGACTATCGCACCTTCTTCCGGCTGTCGCCGCCCCTGCGCACCGAGGACGACCGCCTGGCGATGGTCGAGGCGCTGAAGAACGGCGTCATCGACATCGTCGTGTCCTCGCACGATCCGCAGGACGTCGACACCAAGCGCCTGCCCTTCGCCGAGGCCGAATCCGGCGCGATCGGCCTGGAGACGCTCCTGTCGGCGGCCCTGCGCCTGCACCACAATGGCGACGTGCCCCTGATGCGCCTGGTCGAATGCCTGTCGGCCGCGCCGGCCCGCCAGTTCGGCCTGCCCGGCGGCACGCTCAGGCCCGGCGCGCCGGCGGACCTCGTCCTAGTCGATCTCGACGCGCCGTGGCTGGTTCGCGAGGCGGATATCCGTTCGCTGTCGAAGAACACCTGCTTCGAAGGCGCGCGCATGCAGGGGCGGGTCTTGCAAACCATGGTTGCAGGCCGCACAGTGTTCAGCGCCTGACGGGATTGCCGCGTCTGCGGCGCGTAAATCAGATCGCCGCATGACTGCGGGGGAAGCGGTGGGGCCGTGTCGCACGCGATGGGCCGCGCCGAAGGTTTGGGGGAGAGTGCGGGATGCCGGATCCGATCAGTTGGCAGCTTGCCCTGCCCTTTCTCGTTGCCGCGCTGATTTTCGGCTATCTTCTCGGCTCGATCCCCTTCGGCCTGATCATCACGCGCGCCGCCGGCCTCGGCGACGTGCGCAAGATCGGCTCGGGCAATATCGGCGCGACGAACGTGCTGCGCACCGGCAACAAGAAGCTCGCGGCGCTGACCCTGCTCCTCGACGCGCTGAAAGGCACGGCGGCGGTGCTGCTGGCGGGCATGTATGGACCCGACCAGGCCATCGCCGCCGGTCTCGGCGCCTTTCTCGGCCACCTGTTTCCCGTCTGGCTCGGCTTTCGCGGCGGCAAGGGCGTCGCGACCTATCTCGGCGTGCTGCTCGGTCTTGCCTGGCCGGGCGCCCTGATCTTCGCGGTCGTCTGGCTGGCCGTGGCCTTCGCCACGCGCTACTCGTCGCTCTCGGCGCTGGTGGCGGCCATTGCCGTGCCCGCCGGCCTGTTCTGGCTCGGCCATGTGCAGGCGGCGCAACTGTTCGTGCTGATGAGCGTCATCGTCTTCATCAAGCACCGGGCCAATATCAGCCGTCTTCTCGCCGGCACCGAGACCCGCATCGGAGGCAAGGGGTGAACACGCCCCAGGCCGGCGGCCCGCTGCTCAGCGACCGTCAGCGCCTTGCCTGGCTGCGCCTGCTGCGCAGCGAGAATGTCGGCCCCGTCACCTTTCGCCAGCTCATCAACCGTTTCGGCTCCGCCGAGGCCGCGCTCGCCGAACTGCCGGAACTGGCCGAGCGCGGCGGCGCGACGCGCCGGTTCGTCATCGCCTCTATCGGCGACGCCGAACGCGAACTGGAGACCGCGCAGCGCTTCGGCGCGCGGTTTGTCGCCGTCGGCGAGCCGGACTATCCGCCCCTGATGCGGCGCATGGACCAGCCGCCCCCGCTGATCGCCATGAAGGGCGACGCAGCGGTCGCGCAGCAGCCGACGATCGCCATCGTCGGGGCGCGCAACGCCTCCCTGTCCGGGATCAAGCTGGCGCGGCAGCTGGCGGGTGCGCTGGGCAGGGCGGGCTACGCGATCGCCTCGGGTCTGGCGCGCGGCATCGACACCGCCGCCCACACGGGCAGTCTCGATACGGGAACCATCGCGGCACTGGCCGGCGGACTGGATGTCCCCTACCCGCCGGAGAACCTGGACCTGTGCGGCGCGATCGCCGAGCGCGGCGTCGTCCTCAGCGAGATGCCGTTCGGCTGGGCGCCGCGCGCGCGGGACTTCCCGCGCCGCAACCGGCTTGTGGCAGGTCTTTGCTACGGTCTGGTGGTCGTCGAGGCGGCGCAGCGGTCGGGATCGCTGATCAGCGCGCGGCTGGCGGGAGAGATGGGGCGGCTGGTGTTCGCGGTGCCCGGCTCGCCCCTCGACCCGCGCGCGGCAGGCGCCAACGCCCTGCTCAAGGACGGCGCGATCCTCGTCACCGGGGCCGGCGACGTTCTCGAGGCGGTCGCGCCGCTGATCGGCACGCCTCCGCCGCCGACGGAGCATTTCGAAGAACCCGCGGATTATGGAGCGGCGCCTCCGCCGAGCGAGAGCGACCGCGACCGGATCATCGAGGCGCTTGGGCCGACGCCCGTCGCCATCGACGAGATCATCCGGCACACCGGCCTGCATCCCGCACAGGTACTGTCCGTGCTTCTGGAACTCGACCTGGCCGGCCGGATCGAGCGGCACTCAGGAGGCGCGGTTTCCCTGCTTGAGATCAGCAGCTAGACCAAGCCGTTCGTCCTGCAGCCGGTACGGGCGATCGCCGCGGATGATGTCGCTCGCCTCGACATAGGCCATCTCGATCAGATAGGCGAGCATGTCCGACCGCTCCGCCAGCGCCATGATGCGCAACTGGCCGAGCATCGCCTGCACATAGTCAAGCGTGTCGGTCCGCCTCCTTCCGTAACGTTCGCCCATTCGCCCGCACTCCCTTCAGCGCACGGCACCCCGGCTTTCGCCTGCTCCCCAGCAATCTCCTTTATGGACCCATTGGAAGTATACATAACATTATAAACAAATAAACCAGAAATTTAGCATAAACGCCGAGCCGGCCATGCCCCCATGCGCGACCGATGAAATTGCCCTTGGGCCTTGACCGCGCGGTAAAGCGCAGCCATGTGACGGGGCTGGATTCGTCAATAATGCGTGGCGCCGGACGCACCGGGCGCCCACGGGGATATTTTTAAGCCAATGGATCTCGTCATCGTCGAGTCGCCTGCCAAGGCGAAAACCATCAACAAGTATCTGGGCGCGAACTACAAGGTTCTCGCCTCGTTCGGCCATGTGCGCGACCTGCCGGCCAAGGATGGTTCCGTTCGTCCCGACGAGGATTTCGCCATGTCCTGGGCCGTCGACGGCCCCTCCTCCAAGCGGCTCTCCGACATTGCCAAGGCGATGAAGGATGCCGACACGCTCATTCTCGCCACCGACCCCGACCGCGAGGGGGAAGCGATTTCCTGGCATGTGCTGGAGGTGTTGAAGCAGAAGCGCGTTCTGAAGGACAAGCCCATCCGGCGCGTCGTCTTCAACGCCATCACCAAGAAGGCAGTGCTCGACGCGATGGCCGCACCCCGCGAGGTCGACGCGCCGCTGGTCGATGCCTATCTGGCGCGCCGGGCGCTCGACTATCTGGTCGGGTTCACCCTGTCGCCCGTGCTGTGGCGCAAGCTGCCGGGCGCGCGTTCGGCCGGCCGCGTGCAGTCCGTCGCGCTCAGGCTCGTCTGCGACCGCGAGGCGGAGATCGAGCGCTTCGTGCGCGAGGAATACTGGCAGATCGCGGCGCAGCTCGCCACGCCGCGCGCCGAGACCTTCGAGGCGCGCCTGACCGCCGTGGACGGCAACAAGCTGCAGAAGCTCGACATCAAGAACAAGGAGCAGGCCGACGGCATCAAGGCGATGCTCGAAGGTGCAAGCTTCAAGGCCCTGTCGGTCGAGGCCAAGCCGACCCGCCGCAACCCGGCGCCGCCCTTCACCACCTCGACCCTGCAGCAGGCCGCCTCGTCGCGCCTCGGCTTCGGCGCATCGCGCACCATGCAGGTGGCGCAGAGGCTCTACGAGGGCATCGACATCGGCGGCGAGACCGCCGGCCTCATCACCTATATGCGTACCGACGGTGTGCAGATGGCGCCCGAGGCGCTCGACCAGGCCCGCGCGGCAATCGGCAAGGAGTTCGGCGAAAAGTTCCTGCCGGAGAAGCCGCGTTTCTATTCGGTCAAGGCAAAGAACGCCCAGGAGGCGCACGAGGCCATCCGCCCGACCGACTTCTCCCGCACACCCGACCAGGTGCGGAAATATCTCGACGCCGACCAGGCGCGGCTCTACGAGATCATCTGGAAGCGGGCCATCGCCAGCCAGATGCAGGCCGCCGAGATCGAGCGCACCACGGTCGAGCTGGAGGCGGTCAACGGCGCGCGCAACGCCAATCTGCGCGCCGTCGGCTCCGTCATCCGCTTCGAGGGCTTTCTCGCCGCGTACGGCGTCGACAAGGAAGAGACGCCCGACGACGAGGAGAGCCGCCGCCTGCCGCAGATCCTGGAAGGCGAGACGCAGACCTGCCAGGGGATCGAGGCGACCCAGCACTCGACCGAGCCGCCGCCGCGCTATTCCGAAGCGTCCCTGATCAAGAAGATGGAGGAGCTCGGCATCGGCCGTCCGTCCACCTATGCGGCAACGTTGAAGACGCTCGAGGATCGCGACTACGTCACCATCGACAAGCGCCGGCTGATGCCGCAGGCCAAGGGCCGGCTCGTCACCGCCTTCCTCGAAAACTTCTTCGAGCGCTATGTGGAGTACGACTTCACGGCCGGGCTCGAGGAAAAGCTCGACAAGATCTCCGACGGCCAGCTTTCCTGGAAGGACGTGCTGCGCGACTTCTGGGCGGATTTTTCCGGTCATGTGGACGAGATCAAGGAGCTGCGCGTCACCAATGTGCTGGACGCGCTGAACGAGGAGCTGGCACCGCTCGCCTTCCCGTCACGGGAAGACGGTTCGGATCCCCGCGTCTGCCCGCGCTGCGGCACCGGGCAATTGTCGCTCAAGCTCGGCCGGCACGGCGCCTTCGTCGGCTGCTCCAACTATCCTGAATGCGGCTTTACGCGGCAGTTCGGCGAGGCGGGCAACGGCGAGGATGGCGACAACGGCCTGAACGGCGACAAGGTGCTCGGCAAGGACCCGCACACCAGCGAGGAGATCACCCTGCGCTCGGGGCGTTTCGGCCCCTATGTGCAGCGCGGCGAAGGCAAGGAAGCCAAGCGCTCCAGCCTGCCGAAGGGCTGGACGCCCGATTCCATCGACATCGAGAAGGCGCTGGCGCTGCTGTCCCTGCCGCGCGACATCGGCAAGCACCCCGAAAGCGGCAAGATGATCTCGGCCGGTCTCGGCCGCTACGGCCCGTTCCTGCTGCATGACGGCGGCTACGCCAATCTGGAGACGATCGAGGATGTCTTCTCCATCGGCCTCAACCGCGCCGTCACGGTGATCGCCGAGAAGAAGGCCAAGGGGGCAAACGGCCGCGGGCGCGGCACGCCGGCCGCGCTGAAGGAGCTGGGCGACCATCCCGATGGCGGCAAGGTCACCGTCCGCGACGGCCGCTACGGCCCCTATGTCAATCACGGCAAGGTCAACGCAACCCTGCCGAAGGGCAAGGACCCGATGGCGGTGACGATCGAGGAAGCGCTGGAGCTGGTGGCGGCCAAGGCCGGCAAGAGCGGCAAGAAGCCCGCTGCAAAGGCGAAGAAGCCGGCAGCGAAGAAGGCAGCCGCCAAGAAGCCGGCAGCCAAGAAGGCAGCGGCCTCGAAGAAGAAGGAATGACGCCTTGGCGCGCAGGATTCCCGGCAGCAAACCGTCCCGCTCCGCCAAAGCATCCGGCGCGAAATCCGCATCAGAGGCACGCCTGCCGACGCGCGACGAGGTGCTGCGTTTCATCACGGACAATCCGGACCGCACCGCCAAGCGCGACATCGCCAAGGCGTTCGGCCTTAGGGGCGGCGACCGCATCTGGCTGAAGGACCTCCTTCGCGAACTCCAGGATGAGGGGCTTCTCAAGAAAAGCCGCAAGCGGCTTCTGAAGCCGGGCGCGCTGCCGCATGTGGTCGTGCTCGACATCTTCTCGCGCGATGCCGCCGGCGCGCTGATCGCCCGGCCCGCCGAGCGGGATGACCGCGACGAGGGCGATGGCCCCCTGCCCCTGGTCGAGATCCGCACCCAGAAGCACGGCACCGCGGCCGGCATCGGCGACCGCGTTCTGGCGCGCGTCTTCCCGATGGAGAACGAGGCCGGGCCCGCCTATACGGGCCGGATCATGAAGATCTTCGACAAGCGTCGGCAAAGCGTGCTCGGCGTCTTGCGCAAGGCGCAGGACGGCACGTTGCGCATCGAGCCCGTGGAGCGCCGGCAGCGCGAACTGACGCTCGACGCCGATTTCAGCGGCGATGCGCGGGAGGGCGACCTGGTCGAGGTCGAGCCGGTTTCCGCCGGCCGCTTCGGCGCGCCGCGCGGCAGGGTCATTTCCGTCATCGGCTCGCTGTCGAGCGAGAAGGCGGTGTCCATGATCGCCATCCACGCCCACGAGATCCCGCACATCTTCCCGGCACCGGTTCTGCAGGAGGCGGAAGCCGCGCAAGCCGCAACGCTGTCGGGCCGCGAGGACTGGCGCGACTGGCCGCTGATCACCATCGACCCGGCCGACGCCAAGGACCATGACGACGCCGTCATGGCCGAGCCGGACTCCGACGAGAACAATCCCGGCGGCTTCATCGCCACGGTGGCCATCGCCGACGTCGCCCACTATGTCCGCCACGGGATGGCGCTCGACCGGGAGGCGCTCAAGCGCGGCAATTCGGTCTATTTCCCCGACCGTGTCGTGCCGATGCTGCCGGAACGCATCTCCAACGATCTGTGCTCGCTGCGCGAGGGCGAGGCGCGGCCGGCGCTCGCCGTGCGCATGCGCTTCTCCGCGGAAGGCCGCAAGATCGGCCATTCCTTCCACCGCGTGATGATGCGCTCGGCCGCAAAGCTCTCCTACAGTCAGGCGCAGGCGGCCATCGACGGCAGGCCGGACGACAAGACCGAGCCGCTGCTCGACCCGATCCTGCGCCCGCTGTGGGACGCCTATGCGGTGCTGCGGCGTGGACGCCAGTCGCGTCAGCCGCTGGAACTCGACCTGCCGGAGCGCAAGATCCTTCTGAAACCGGATGGGACCGTCGACCGCGTCGTGGTGCCGCCGCGCCTCGACGCGCACAAGCTGATCGAGGAGTTCATGGTGCAGGCCAATGTGGCCGCCGCCGAGACGCTCGAGGCGAAGCGCCAGAAGCTGGTCTACCGGGTTCATGACGCGCCGTCGCTCGCCAAGCAGGAGGCGCTGCGCGAATTCCTGCGCTCCTTCGAGATCTCGCTGGCGCGCGGCGCCCAGCTCAAGCCGGCGCAGTTCAACGCCATCCTCGCCCGCGTCAAGGACACCGAGCACGAGCAGCTCGTCAACGAAGTCGTCCTGCGCTCGCAGAGCCAGGCCGTCTATGCGCCCGACAATCTCGGTCATTTCGGCCTCAATCTGCGCCGCTACGCGCACTTCACCTCGCCGATCCGCCGCTATGCCGACCTGATCGTCCACCGGGCGCTGATCGGCGCGCTGGGTTTCGGCAAGGACGGGCTGACCCCGGGCGAGGAAGAGCAGCTGGAGGAAGTGGCCGCGCTGATCTCGGCGACGGAACGGCGCGCCATGGCCGCCGAGCGCGACACGGTCGACCGGCTGGTGGCCGAGCATCTCTCCGGCCGCATCGGCGAGGAGTTCGAGGCGCGCATTTCCGGCGTCGCCAAGGCGGGTCTTTTTGTCCAATTGCCAGATTACGGCGCCGATGGCTTTATCCCGGTCTCCACAGTCGGAGAAGAGTACTATATCTATGACGAGGCGCGGCACGCGCTTGTCGGCGATCAGAGCGGCAAGGGATTTCAGCTCGGCGACAGCGTTTCGGTTCGCCTGGTTGAGGTCGCGCCGCTGGCCGGCGCGATGCGCTTCGAGATGTTGAGCGAACCCGAACGGCTTCCCGGATCGATGAAGTCGTTTCACAAGGCAAAGGGCCAGCGTGGCCGCGGCAAGAGCCGCACGGGCGGCGCGGCGCGCAGGAGACGGTAATGGAACAGCAGGTATTTGGCGGAACGTCCTCGGGCTCGAAGACCGCCCGCCCCGCATTCGAGGCGATGAAGCGCGGCTTCCTCGGGCGCTGCCCCCATTGCGGCAAGGGCAAGCTGTTCCGTGCCTACCTGAAGACGGCGGACAATTGTTCGGAATGCGGCGAAGCGTTCCACCATCATCGTGCCGACGACCTGCCGGCCTATCTGGTCGTGGTCGTCGTCGGCCACATCGTCGTCGGCGGCTTCATGGGCATGGAAGCGATGACCGACTGGCCGGCCTGGCTGCATCTCGCCATGTGGGTTCCGATCACGCTGATCATGTGCCTGGCCATGGTCGGGCCGGTCAAGGGCGCCGTCGTCGGGCTGCAATGGGCCTATTACATGCATGGGTTCGGCGGCGAACGCGACACGCTCGAAACCCATCCGGAACTTTAGGCAGACCCGATGACAGACGCGCCCAATCGCATGGACGGCCTCAACCGGGAGCAGATCGACAAGGCGGAATCGAAGGATTTCGCCCTCGGCGGCAAACCGATGCGGCCGCGCGATTCGGCGACTTTGATCCTGCTCGACCGGGTGGATGGCGACGTGCGTGTCCTGATGGGCCGCAGGCACCGCAACCACGCCTTCATGCCGGGCCGTTTCGTCTTTCCGGGCGGGCGCACCGACCCCGCCGACAGCCGCATCCCGGTGGCCGACGGCCTGCATCCAGACGAGGAGCGCAAGCTGATCGGGTCCGGCGCGCGCGCCAGCGCCGCCCGTGCCCGTGCGGTGGCCCTTTCGGCCATTCGCGAAACCTATGAGGAAGCGGGCCTGCTGATCGGCGAGAAAGGCCCCTTCTCGACCAATGCGAAGGACTGGCAGGGTTTTGCCGAGCATGGCGTAAAACCCTCGCTCTCGTGCCTGCGCTTCGTGGCGCGCGCCATCACGCCACCCGGCCGCGTGCGCCGTTTCGACGCGCGGTTCCTGGCCGCCTGGCGCGACAACGTCGCCGTCGAGCTGCCCGATGGCGGACCCACAAACGAGCTGGAAGAACTGGTCTGGCTGCCGATCCGCGAAGCGATGGAAGCGGAGATCCCGCTGATCACCTGCACCGTTCTGCAGGATCTGGAACAGCGCCTGAAAGCCGACCCGGAGCTTTCGCCGGGCGGCGATGTGCCGTTCTACGCGATGCGCGGCAAGACCTTCCGGCGGCAGATTCTCTGAGAACGTTGAACGAGGCCGGCACGATCCTCGCTACGGCTTCAGAGCAGGGTCCAGACGAAGCGCGCGGCCACCATCAGCATGAAAACGCCGAACGCCTTCTCCAGCGTGCGCTTGTCGAGCGCATGGGCGATTCGCACGCCGAACGGCGCCACCAGCAGGGTGATCGGGATCATCAGGATCACGGCGATCCAGTTGACATAGCCCGTCGAGGCAACGGGCAGGCCCGGCGCGCCCCAGCCGGCCCAGACATAGCCGATCAGGCCCGGTATGGAGATCAGCACGCCGACGCCGGACGAGGTCGCCACCGCCTGGTGGATGGGGCGTCCGAAAAGGGTCATGAAGGTGTTGTTCATCACGCCACCGCCGACGCCCATCAGCGCAGACAGGAAGCCGATCGCAGCGCCGACCAGCGAACGGACCGGATTTCCTGGGATCGTGTCGCCCAACCGCCAGTGCTCGCGCCCGAAGACCAGCCGCAGGGCCACCAGCGTGGCGATGCCTGCAAAAATCGCCCTGAGGCCGCCGCTCGACACATGCGCCGCGACCAGGGAGGCCAGCACGACGCCTGCCGGCACCGCCACCACGAAGCTCCGGAGAAGTGCGATGTCGACGGCGCCGCGCTCGTAATGGGCGCGGAAGGAGCGCAGCGAGGTCGGCACGATGATCGCCAGCGAGGAGCCGACGGCCACATGCATGCGCACCGCCTCGTCCACGCCGAGCAGACCCAGCACCGGATAGAAGACCGGCACGAAGATCGCGCCGCCGCCGATGCCGAACAGGCCGGCAAGCAGGCCGGCCACCACGCCGGACGCGGCAAGGCCGACCGCGAAGGCCGCTATCTCGCCCATCGGAATGTCCATCGCGTCCCCCTGCCCCGCTGCCGGGGCGCGCGCCCCGAGATGATGATCTGCTACAGACGATGCGGCGGACGGGAAACAGCCACGGTCATTTGCCGGCTGGTACAGGACCCATGCGTCGATTGCCACGCGCTTTGCTGGTTCTGATCATTCTCTTGCGTTTGAGGCAATCTCGCCAAGCAATCTTCCGCAACGGCTCAAGCCGTCGATACACGCTTCCCGCGGACGGTGGAGTGCGACCTCATATCGGTCATCCAAGCTCAAAGTACCAGGCTGCAAAAGCTGCCATCAGCGGGGAAAGCAAGCTCGTATCGAGATTGTGCCTGAAGCGTTTCCGTCAGGCTTCACTGAAGTCTCATCCGGCTGCCGCGAACTCTGCCAAGCAGGGAGCCAAGTCGGCCGGCGCACCCGGATTTCTGCCCGCTTCACCAATTAAGGGTTCTCTTCCCTGAACAATGGATTTCACGACCCTCAACGTCACGGACTGTCACCAAAGTAACGTGTTCTGAACTCCTCGATTACCCCGCTTTCGTGAGCGCCGATCAGTTCGACAGAGAGCTGCCGCGTCAGTTCGCTCTGGCGCGGCAGGGCGAAGGCGTACTTGTCTGGAGCAAAGATCGGTCCGACTACGATGAGGGGATGCTGAGGCGTGGTGTGGGCATAATATTCGAGGACGGGTGCATCGCCTATGATCGCGTCAATCCGGCCATCGATCAGGGCTTCGGCGGCCTCGGCGATATGATCGAAACGGCGAATATTGAATCCGGCCTGTCGTGC
Source organism: Nitratireductor pacificus pht-3B (assembly GCF_000300335.1). Classification (GTDB taxonomy): domain Bacteria; phylum Pseudomonadota; class Alphaproteobacteria; order Rhizobiales; family Rhizobiaceae; genus Nitratireductor; species Nitratireductor pacificus. The sequence goes on from NZ_AMRM01000006.1 coordinate 64,016, forward strand.
GTAATCTTCCGATACGCTGCCGGGCTGAACCCCGATCACGCGGCCCGGCAGATCGGCAACGCTGTTGATCTGGTTGGTCAGTGAGAGGGTCGTCATCACGCTGGTCACCGAAGAGGTCACATAGGCCAGAACCGCAATGCCGCATACCAGCCATAACCCCTGCCAGAAGCGCCCCATCCAGCCGAACAGATTCTTGCGTGCCGGCGGCTTCCCGGAGGTGGCGACCGACATGACCGTGTAAAAGCCTTCAGCCAGCCCATCGCGCCAGCGGCGCGGGAAATCCTTGTCAAACCGTCGATCGAACAGCGTGACCAGGACGGTCGCCATGATGATGACGATGCCGATCCAGGCATAGGCGCGGAGATGGCCGGATTCGTTCAACCCGGCGATCAGCTTGGAGACACCCCCACCGGCGTTTTCACGCACCATGATGCGCTGGCCCGCATCGAACCAGGGATGGGTGAAATCGATGCGCTCCGCGCGCTCGCGGATGACGGTCATGTTGGTGACCGCCACATCGATTTCACCCGATGCCGCGGCACCGACAAGTTCGCCTATGTTGCTGAACTCGACAAAATCGCTTTCGAGCCCGAGCTGCGCAGCGAGCCACTGCCACAACTCGATCGCCATGCCGGAAAACTCTCCTTCACTCTTTGTGACAAAGGGTGGATGGACATAGACACCGACCGCCAGGGGCTGCACGGTGGGCGCGGTGACCGATTGGCCCTCGTCCTGAGCGATGGCTGAAGCGGTGCTCGCTCCTATTGCGAAAACGGAAACGAGAGCGGACAGTACGAAGCGAAGGAGAGTGCTAGGCATAAAGCAGAGGTCCAGTAAGGCGAAACAGATAGCACGCATACTGGACCGCCCGCGTGTCACTCTTCAAGTTGAGACACCGCTTTTGACGTCGTACCGGGCGCGCGCCGCCGTCGAGGACTTGATCAGCTTCTGCTCGGTGAGCGCCAAAACCTGACCGCCCGCCTCCAACGCCAACCGGGTCACTCAATCAGTCCAAGAATCCAGCGTTACGCGCCCTACGCCGCGTCCCGCTCCGCGGCCAGATCGACCGCGGCGAAGGCCTTCATCAGAATCTCGGGGCCGGCATTCTGGGCGGTTGCCTCGCTCGACAGGATCTGCCGGTAGCGCCGCGCACCGGCGAAGCCGTGAAACAGGCCGATCATGTGCCTTGTGACGTGGGAGAGCCGTCCGCCAGCCGCGATGTGGCGGCCGGCATAGGCGGCCATCGTGTCGATCAGCGCCCCGAAATCGACGGGCGTTGGCGCCCCTTCGCCATCCAGCATCCCGTCCACGCCCGCCAGGAGCGCCGGGTTCTGGTAGGCGGCGCGGCCGAGCATCACCGCATCGACACGCGCCAGATGGGCTTCCGCTTCCGCAAGAGAGCCGATCCCGCCATTGAGGCCGATGAAGCGCTCCGGGTTGGCTGCCTTCAGCCGATAGACGCGGTCGTAGTCCAGCGGCGGGATATCGCGGTTCTCCTTCGGGCTCAGCCCCTCGAGCCAAGCCTTGCGGGCATGGACCCATAGCGCGTCCGCGCCGGCGCGCCACACCGCCTCGGCAAGCGCGTCGAGCGCCTCCTGCGTGTCCTGGTCGTCCACGCCCAGCCGGCACTTGACGGTCACCGGCACGGCGACGCGGGCCTTCATGGCGGCGACGCAGGCGCCGACCAGCGCCGGCGTCTTCATCAGGCAGGCCCCGAACGCCCCCGACTGGACGCGGTCGGAGGGACAGCCGACATTGAGGTTGATCTCGTCATAGCCTTCGGCCACCCCGATGGCCGCCGCTTCGGCGAGTTTTCCGGGATCCGAACCGCCGAGTTGCAGCGCAACCCGATGCTCCAGCGGATCAAAGCCGAGAAGCCGCTCCCGGTCGCCATGGATCACGGCATCGGCAACGATCATCTCCGTGTAGAGCAAGGCCCGGCCGGTCAGTTGCCGGTGGAAGAACCGGCAGTGCCGGTCAGTCCAGTCGATCATGGGCGCCACTGCGAAACGCGGAAAAGATACTCCCGGCGATGTTTCTTTATTTTCCAATGGTTACGACCAATCCATCATGCCGCGTCGATGCCCGGGCGGCGCAAGGAGCCCCTCGGAAAGACACCAGATGCCGCATTATCGCGGGAAGCGTCAAGCCTGCGGCAATGCCGCCGCCCCGTCCGGCCGGAGCGAGAGTCCGGCGCTTCCCCCGGCTATCCGAACGCCGCGAGCGCCGCCTTCAACGCCGCAGGGCCTTCGGCGATCTGCGCGTCGGTCGGCGAGAAACCCGCCGCCAGCATGCGCCGGCCCAGCATGTGCTCGCCCGGCCGATTGACCGTTTCGAGCGCCACCAGCCTCTCGCCGGAAAACAGGAAGACGGCAAACGCGCCGGCGTCCCGGTCGCCCGACACCACTTCGCGGTCGATGTCGAAGCCAAGCCCCGCCATCTGCAGCTTGCGCTCGCCCTGGTCGGACCAGAACCACGCGACCGCGTCGAAATCGGCGTCCTGCCCGAGCATGGCCTTCGCGGCGCACCGCGCCTGGTCGGTGGCATTCTGGACGGATTCGAGCCGCAGCCGGCGCCCCGACGCCCCGTGCGGGAACGAAACGCAGTCGCCGATGGCGAAGATGCCGTCCGCACTGGTGCGGCAGGAGGCGTCCACGCAGATGCCATCCTCGCAGTCGATGCCGGCGGCCTCGGCCAGCCTCGTATCGGGTTCGGCGCCGATCCCGACCAGAACGGCATCGGCGGGAATGGTTTCGCCCGCCTCGGTCACGACGGACGCCGCCCGGCCGTCCGCACCCTCGATGGCGCGCACGGTGGTCCGCGTCAGAAGGCGGATGCCGAGGCTCTCGTGATAGGCCTGCATATGGGACGAAACCTCTGCCGAGACCGCCCGGCCGAGCAGCCTGTCCGCCGCCTCGATCACCGTCACCCGCTTGCCGGCCAGCGCCATCGTCGCGGCCACTTCGAGGCCGATGAACCCGCCGCCGATCACGACGATGTCGCCGGCCGTCGCGGTGCCCGTCCGCAGCGCGCGCGCGTCGGCGCAGTCGCGCAGGTAGAACACGCCATCCAGTGCATTGCCGGGAATGTCCAGCCGGCGCGGGCGGGCGCCGGTTGCGAGCAGGAGCCGCGTCCAGGAGAGCGAACCGCCCCCGTCGAGCGCGACGGTGCGCGCCGCCGGATCGATGCCGGTGGCGGTGACCCCGAGCCGCAGGTCGATCCCCTGCCCCTCGTAGAAGGCCATGGCCTTGAGGATCTGCGGCTCGGCATCCACCGATTTCAGGAAGGCCTTCGAGAGCGGCGGCTTGTGGTAGGGCAGTTCCGGGTCTGCCGAGATCAGCGTCAGCGCGCCCGCATAGCCTTCCTCGCGCAGGCTGGCGGCGGCCTGCACCCCGCCATGTCCCGCACCGATGATGATGATGTGGTCTTCCACCATGCCTGCCGCTGCCTCCCGGGCCAAAACCCCGAGCGCCCGACATAGACACGGCCTGGCACGCGGGCAAGTCCCCGCCGGCAAAGAGCGTCGCCCGGCTCGGAGCAGAAGCTTGTGAGACAACCTTTACGCCTTTGGCCACGCGGGGTTTCATGTGCCGGAAAAAAATGCCCTCCGGCGGGGCTCACGCCGGAGGGCACCGCTGCACAACCCTGTCGCTAGAACAGAGCCGCGGTCTTTTGCAGCGTTATCCAGATGCCCCAAAGGATGGGGATGCCGACCACGGCCCAGGCGGCCAGCGCCTTGCCGTCGAAGCCGCCCTTGCCAATGCCGAACGAGCCGGTCGGGCCGGAATCGGCGGCGGCAGACTTCGCCTGCAGGGCCGCCACTTCCTCGTCCGACATGTACCATTTGTCGGCGAGCGGCTTCACCAGCATGTTGCAGATCAGGCCGAGCACCAGCATGCCGGCCAGGATGTACATGGTGAAGTCATAGACCTGTTCGCGTGGAATGCCGGCGTTGAGCTGCGCCTCGCGGATGTAGTTCACCACCACCGGGCCGATGATGCCGGCGGTCGCCCATGCGGTCAGGAGCCGGCCGTGAATGGCGCCGACGAACTGCGTGCCGAAGATGTCCGCCAGATAGGCGGGGATGGTCGAGAAGCCGCCGCCATACATGGACAGGATGATGCCGAACATCAGCACGAACAGAACCTGGCTGCCCATATGCGCCGCCGTCGGCGCCAGCGCGTAGAGCACGATGCCGATCAGGAAGAAGGCGTAGTAGGTGTTCTTGCGGCCGATCTTGTCGGACAGCGAGGCCCAGAAGAAGCGCCCGCCGATGTTGAACAGCGACAGGAGACCTGCGAAGCCGGCGGCGATCGCCGCGATGGCGGTCTTCTGCGAGGCGTCGAGCTGGCCGAAGGTCAGTTCCGGCAGGCCGATCAGACGGCCGCCGAAAATCTCCTGCAGCATCGGCGAGGCCATGCCGATGACGCCGATGCCGGCCGACACGTTGAGGGTCAGCACGGCCCAGATCAGCCAGAACTGCTTCGTCTTGTGCGCGTCGCGCAGATGCACGTGGCGCGCGGTGATCATCGACTTGGCGCTCTTTGCCGGCGGCGTCCAGCCTTGTGGGCGCCAGCCGGCGGGCGGGATGCGGTAGCCGAAGGCGCCGCCCATCATGAACACGAAGTAGATCGCCGCCATCACCAGGAAGGTCTGCCAGACGCCGACCGAATCGGCCGTCTTGAACATGTTCATCAGCATGTCGGCCAGCGGCGCGCCGATCATCGCGCCACCGCCGAAACCCATGATCGCCATGCCCGTCGCCATGCCGCGCCGGTCGGGGAACCATTTGATCAGCGTCGACACGGGCGAGATGTAGCCGAGGCCGAGCCCGATGCCGCCGATCACGCCGGCGCCCAGCCACATCAGCCACAACTGGTGGAACATCACGCCGAGCGCGGCGACGGCAATGCCGCCGCACCAGCAGACGGCGGCGACGACGCCGGCCTTGCGCGGTCCGGCGGTTTCCAGCCAGCCGCCCCAGATGGCGGCGGCCGAGCCGAGCAGAACGAAGAACAGCGTGTAGATCCAGCCGAGATCCGAGACGCGCCAGTCGCAGGTCGTCGTGAACAAGGCCGAAAGCAGCGTCATGTCGCTGCAAACGACGCGTTCGGTAATGCCGATGGACTGGGTCAGCGGCAGCCAGAAGACGCTGAAGCCATAGGCCATGCCGATGCACAGATGAATGGCCAGCGCCGCCGGCGGCACCAGCCAGCGGTTGAAGCCCGGCTGGGCGATGATCCTCTCGCGGTCCAGTATTCCACCGGCGGGCACGCCGGCCAGAGTGTCGCTTGCTGCGGACATGAAACCCTCCTCCATACCGCCGGAAAAATCCCCTTCGGCGGCTGTCCTGCTGATTGCTGGCTGGGTCGTCCGGATCAGGTCTTGCGGCACCCTCCCGCGCGCCAGTCGCCCGAACCTCCCCGTTCACACCCCAGGTGAAGCAAGGCGCATGCCAGACGGAGGACTCCGTCATTTCAGATACTTATCGGCCAAGAGGTTTCGTCTATGGACATTCTGTCCGGTTCTGACGGACAGAATGTCCGCGCTCAGGCCGCTTCCGGCAGCCAGACGGTGAAGGTGGTGCCCTCGCCCGGCGTACTGGCTGCCGAGATCTTTCCGCCCTGGCGGCTGATCAGCGTCTGGCTGATCGACAGGCCAAGCCCGGTTCCATCCTTGCGCTTGGTCGTGAAGAACGGGTCGAACACCTTGCGCAGAAGCTCGGCGCTCATGCCGACGCCGGTGTCGGCCACCTCGACCACCAGCCCCGGCCGGCCGTCAAGATCGCGGTCGGCGGTCGCCAGCCGGAGCACGCCGCCGTCCGGCATGGCGTGGATCGCGTTGACGATGAGATTGACCAGAACCTGCTGCAGCTCCGTGCGGTTCATCAGTACGAGCCGGGTGGCGGCATCGTCGCGCTCGACGCGGATCTCCGCCTTGTTCAGCAGATGCTGCACCAGCGGCAGGGAATCGGAGACGACGCTCGCCGGCGCGTGCCGCTCGACAAAGCCGGCATATTCCTCCGGCTTGGCGAACTGCAGGAGCTTGGTAACGATCTGGCTGATGCGGTGGATCTGCTCGTCGAGCAGGCGGAACTCGGTCCTCGCCTCGTCGGCGCGCTCGCCCATCACCTGGCGCACCACCTCGAGATTGCCCTGCATGACGGCGATGGGATTGTTGATCTCATGCGCGACGCCGGCGGTGATCTCGCCGATGGCCGCCAGCTTCTCGGACATGATGAGCTGCTTGGTCGTCGCCTCTAGCTGCCGGTTGGCGAGCCGCAATTCGCGGGTGCGTTCCTCGACGCGGGCGTTCAGCTCCTCATTCCAGGCACGCAGCTGCCGGTCGCGCTCCTGCAGCTGCTCCAGCAGATGATCGAGATGCTGCGCCACGCGGCCGATCTCGTCATTGACGCCGGAAATGCCGGTGCGCGCGCCCAGATCGCCGCCCTCCACATCGGAGATCGTGCCGGCCATCCGCTCCAGCGGCTTGAAGATGGAGCGCGCCCAGCGCAGGAAGATGGGCACGCTCAGCGCCGTGATGGCCAGGAAGGCGAGCGCGATGGTGATCAGCGTCGTGTACTTGGCCTCGGTGAAGGGCGTTTCGAGGAAGCCGACATAGAGCATGCCGACGCGCTTGCCAAAGCTGTCGGTGATCGGCTCATAGGCGGAGATGTACCAGTCGTTGACGACGAAGGCGCTGTCGAGCCAGACACGCCCCTCGCCCAGAACCGCCGAGCGGACGATGCTCGAGACCCGCGTGCCGAGCGCGCGCCGGCCCTCGAACAGGCGGACATTGGTGCTGATGCGGACATCGTCGAGGAACAGCGTCGCCGTACCCTGGCTGCCTTCCGGCAGGCTCGCCTCGCGGTAGACCAGATCGTTGATCGTGTCGATGAACACCAGGTTGCGGTTGAGCAGGATGCCACCGACGAGCACGCCCGTGCCGCCGTCGGCAAGCCGCACCGGGCTTGCCGAATGCACCACCATGCCGCGCGTCTCGGCGTCGCGCTCGGTCGGTATCGCGTTGGGCGTCGGCACCAGCTCCAGCTCTGCGCGTTCGACCAGCGCCGGGGCGATCGACGCGAGCTCGCCGGCGGAGAAGATGTCGACGCCGGTCGCGGCTTCGCCCTGCATCGCCTTTGCGATGATCGGCCAGTCGCCGCGCGGCGCCCCGGCGAAAGCGGGCGCGGCGGCCAGCGCTTCGCCATCGGCGCGCAGCAGATAGAGAAAGTCGAGATCGAGCCGCCTGCGGTTTTCTTCGAGCAGCGCCGGCAGCGCGCCCGGCGCGCCATCGACCGTCTCGCGAAAGCGCACGGATTGGCCGAGCGCGGCGATGTGCTCCCCGGTGTTTTCCAGAATGCGCGCGAAATACTGATGCGCGATGGTCAGGTCGCCATTGACCTTGGAGATCAGCGCCGCATCGAACTTGGCGTTCCAGCGATAGACCGCCATGCCGAGCAGCAGCGGCAGGATGACCAGCGTCGGCAGGAGCGCGATGGCCAGCAGCCGGAAGCGGACCGACCCCTCACGCCCGCGCGGCGCGGGTCTCGCCGGCGCGTCAGGCATTCCAGGCCGTGCATTTGCGGTCGATGGTTTTGCGCGAGATGCCGAGCTGGCGGGCAGCGGCGTCGCGATCGCCGCCGAGGCTTTTCAGCACGGCAAGGATATGCCGGCGCTCGACATCGGCCAGGCTCTCTGCGCCAGCCGCGGCAACAGCCACCGGGCCGCCGCCGAAATCATCGGGGAAGCGGCCGAGGATCAGGGAGCGCTCGACGAGGTTGCGCAGTTCGCGCACATTGCCCGGCCAGTCATAGGCTGCGAGTGCTGCGCGCGCGGCAGCTCCGAGCGGTACCGGCGGCATGCCGAGCTGCTGCGACAGCTTGCGCATGAACAGGTCGGCCAGTTCCTGGATATCGCCGTCGCGATCCTTCAAGGGCGGCAGATGGATCTGCATCACATTGATGCGGAAGAAAAGATCGGCGCGGAAACGGCCGGCCTCGACCTGCTTCTCCAGCTCGGCATTGGTGGCGAAGACGAAGCGCAGATCGACCGGGATCTCGCGCTCGGAGCCGACCGGGCGGATGCGCCGGTCCTCCAGCACGCGCAAAAGCTTGCTTTGCGTGGCGAGCGGCAGCTCGCCGATCTCGTCGAGAAACAGCGTGCCGTTCTGTGCATGCAGGAACAGGCCCTCGCGGGCGGCCTCGGCGCCGGTGAAGGCGCCCTTCAGGTGGCCGAACAGTTCCGTCTCGATCATGTCGGGCGGGATCGCCGCGCAGTTCACCGGCACGAAGGGCTTTTCGGCACGGTCCGACAGCGTGTGCAGCGAGCGCGCCGCCACTTCCTTTCCGGTTCCCGAGCGGCCCGTCAGCAGGACGGTGGTCGGCAGCGGTGCGACGCGGGCGAGCGCCTCGCGCACGTCGCTGATCGCTTTCGAGCCGCCGATCAGCTTGTCGCGCAGCAGCACGTGGTCCGATGTGGATTTCAGCTCGTAGCGCAGCACGGTGTTCTCGCGCTGCAGGCGCATCTGGTCGAGGCAGCGCGCCACCGCGTTGAGGAGCTGGTTGGAGCGGAACGGTTTCAGCACGAAATCCACCGCGCCGGCGCGCAGCGCCTGGATCGCCGTTTCCAGATCCGCATAAGCCGTCATCAGGATGGCGGTCGAGAAGAAGCCGATGGCGCGCTGCTCGGCCAGCCAGTCGACGCCGTTCTTGCCCGGCATGATGTTGTCGAGGATGACCACGTCATAGTGGTTCCTGTCGAGCAGGCGGGAGGCCTCCTCCGTGTCGGCGGCCTCGTCGAGCCGCTTGCAGCGCGGCCCGAGCGTGCGCATCAGGAAGTTGCGCATGCCCGGCTCGTCGTCGATGACGAGGATCGACGCCTGCGCCAGCCAGGGGCCGAATTCCGGATCGGCCGCCATGTCGCGCGGCCGTCTTAAAGCTGCCTGTCCGGTCGCCATCGTCTCCCGCATCCTCCCATGCTCGGCGCATGATTAGCCAAGGATGCGGGGAAAGCAAATATCGGCGTCCGCCGTGGTCAGCCCTCCTGCATCGGCAGCCAGAGACCGTTCTCGCGCGCGCAGTCGATGGCGATGTCGTAGCCGGCGTCCGCATGGCGCATGACGCCGGTCGCCGGATCGTTCCACAGCACGCGGCCGATCCGCTCGGCCGCCTTCGCCGTGCCGTCCGCCACCAGCGCGATGCCGGAATGCTGCGAATAGCCCATGCCGACGCCGCCGCCATGGTGGAACGACACCCAGTCGGCGCCGCAGGCCGAATTCAGGAGCGCGTTGAGGATCGGCCAGTCCGACACGGCGTCGGACCCGTCGAGCATGCCCTCGGTCTCGCGGTTGGGGCTGGAGACGGAGCCTGAATCCATATGGTCGCGGCCGATCACCAGCGGCGCGGAAAGCTCGCCGCGCGCCACCATCTCGTTGAAAGCCAGTCCGACGCGGTGGCGGTCGCCCAAACCGATCCAGCAGATTCTGGCCGGAAGACCCTGAAACTTAATGTTCTTCTGCGCCTTGTCGATCCAGTTGTGCAGGAAGGCGTCGTCGGGCAGCAGCTCGCGGATCTTGGCGTCGGTCTTGTAGATGTCCTCGGGGTCGCCCGACAGCGCCACCCAGCGGAACGGCCCCTTGCCGCGGCAGAACAGCGGCCGCACATAGGCCTCGACGAAGCCCGGATAGGAGAACGCCTCCTCGACGCCCTTCTCCTTGGCCATGGCGCGGATGTTGTTGCCGTAGTCGAGCACCACCGATCCCTTGGCCTTGAAGTCGAGGATGGCGCGCACCTGGGCCGCCATGCTCTCCTTCGCCGCCTCGGCGACCGCCTGCGGATCGCGCTCGCGCCGCTCTTCCCATTCGGCGAGCGTCCAGCCCATCGGCAGATAGCCGTTGACCGGGTCGTGCGCCGAGGTCTGGTCGGTGACCATGTCGGGAACGATGCCGCGCGCGGCGATCTCGGCGAAGACTTCCGCGGCGTTGCCGAGCAGGCCGACGGAGACCGGCGTTCCGGTGTTCTTCGCCGTCTCGATCATCGCCAGCGCCTCGTCGAGCGTCGCGGCGGACTTGTCCAGATAACCGGTGCGCTGGCGGAACTCGATGCGCGAGGGCTGGCATTCGACGGCGATCATCGAAGCGCCGGCCATGGTCGCGGCGAGCGGCTGGGCGCCACCCATGCCGCCCAGACCCGCGGTCAGGAACCAGCGGCCGGCCAGCGAGCCGCCGAAATGCGTCCGGCCGATCTCGCCGAAGGTCTCATAGGTGCCCTGCACGATGCCCTGCGAGCCGATATAGAGCCAGGAACCGGCCGTCATCTGGCCGTACATCATCAGCCCCTTGCGGTCGAGTTCGTTGAAATGCTCCCAATTGGCCCATTTCGGCACCAGATTGCCGTTGGCGATGATGACGCGCGGCGCGCCCTTGTGGGTCGGGAACACGCCGACCGGCTTGCCCGACTGCACGAGCAGAGTCTGGTCGTCGCGCAGTTCCTTCAGTACGTCGACGATGCGGTCGAACGACGCCCAGTTGCGCGCCGCCCGGCCGATGCCGCCATAAACGACCAGTTCGCCCGGCCGCTCGGCGACATCGGGATCGAGATTGTTCATCAGGAGCCGCATCGGCGCTTCCGTCGCCCAGGACCTGGCGTTCAGCTCCGGGCCGGTCGGGCTCCTGACGATGCGGATGTTGTCGTGACGGCTCATGCGATGGCTTTCTTGTTGCGCAGGTCTGCGATGCGCCCGGCGTCGAGGCCGAGCAGAGAGGTGAGGACGGCGTCGGTGTCTTCGCCGATCAGCGGCGCGCGCTGCGTTTCGGGCGCCGGCGCACCGTGGAAATGGACGGGCTGGCGCACCAGCGGGATGTCACCCAGAACGGCATTCGTGCCCTGGCTCACCAGGCCGCGCACGGAGGCGTGCGGGCTTGCCACCACATCGCCCAGCGACCAGACCGGGCCGCTCGGCACGCCGGCCTTCTGCAGCGCCTCGACGGCCTCGGCGCGGGTGCGGCCGGCCGCCCACTCGGCGATCGCCGCGCGCAGCTCGCCCTCATGGGCGTTGCGCGCCCGGTTGTCGGTGAAGCGCAGATCGTCGGCGAGTTCCGGCCGGCCGATGGCCGTCACGATGGAGCGGAACGCGCCGTCGGAGAAGCCGACCAGCACGAAATCGCCGTCTGTCGCGGAAAAGCTGTCGACCGGATAGGTCTCAGGGTGGCGGTTGCCGACACGGCGCGCATCAGCGCCCGTGTAGAGCTGGCGGCTCAGGCCGGTCAGCAGCATGGAGAACACCGAATCGAGCATCGCGACGTCCAGATAGCGCCCCTCGCCCGTCCGCTCGCGGTCGAACAGGGCGGCCAGGATGCCCCAGGAGGCGAACATGCCGGTCGCCACATCCGCAAAACTCTCGCCCACCGCCATGGCGCGGCCGTCGCGCTCGCCGGTGATGCTCATCAGGCCGCTCATCGCCTGAATCACCAGGTCGAAGGCCGGCCAGTTGGCGAGTGGCCCGTCCTGGCCGAAGCCGGAGATCGAGGCATAGACCAGATTTGGATTATCGCCGCGCAGCGTCTCGTGGTCGAGGCCGAGCCTTGCAGCGACGCCCGGCCGGAAATTCTCCACCACCACGTCGCAGGTGGCCGCCAGCTCGCGCGCCAGCCGGACCCCATCGGCATCCTTCAGGTTCAGCGCCACGCTCTTCTTGCCGCGGTTGAGCAGCATGAAATAGGTGCTCAGCTCCTCCTTGAAGGGTGCGAAATGCCGACCCTCCTCGCCGAAGCCCGGCATCTCGATCTTGATCACCTCGGCACCCAGATCGGCCAGCATGGCGGTGCAGAACGGCCCGGACATGACCCGCGTCAGATCCAGTATCCGGACGCCTTCGAGAATGTTTTTCCCCTTATTTTCCATACCTTGTCACATATCCTCAATGTTTATCACGACCTTGCCGCTGGTGCGCCTCGCCCCCAGGTCCGCCAGCGCCTGCGGCAGGCTTTCGAGCCCCTCGCGCCGGTCGATCACGGGGCGGATCGCGCCGCTGGCGAGATCGTCGCTCATGCGTTGCGTGACGCGGGCCAACATCTCGGCGTCGGTCTCGTGGTTCCAGTAGACGCCGATCGCCGAGGCGCGCTTCAACAGGAGCCTGTTGGCCGGGATCTGCGGAATGGTTCCGGACGCGAAGCCGACGATCAGAAGCCGTCCGCCCTCGGCGAGCGCGCGCAGGCTTTCGAGCGTGGCGTCGCCGCCGACCGGATCGACCACCACGTCGACGCTGCGCCCTTCAGTGAGCACCTTGCAGGTTTTCGACCAGCCGGGTTCACCCGGGTCAATGGCGCCGAACGCGCCGTTCGCCACGGCAAGGGCGCGCTTGGCTTCGCTGCCCGCGGCGGCGATCACGCGCGCGCCACGGGCAGCGGCGATCTGCACGGCGGCGAGCCCCACCCCGCCGGCAGCCGCATGGACGAGGACCGTTTCGCCGGCCCGTGTATCCGTGCTTTCCGTCAGCGCCACATAAGCGGTCGTGTAGACCACCGGCAGGGCGGCGCCTTCGGCAAATGAAACGTTGGATGGCATCGGGATCGCCATCGTGTCGCGCATGATGGCGTGGGTCGCGAAACCGCCCCAGTCCACCTTGCCGGTGACGCGGTCGCCGGGCTTGTGGCGCGTGCCGGCCCCGGCTGCGCGGACGATGCCGGCGACTTCCTGCCCGGGCGTGAAGGGCCGCGGCGGCTTCACCTGATACTTGTCGTCGATCATCAAGAGATCGGAAAAGTTGAGCGCCGCGGCGGCGACCGCGACGCACAACTCGCCCGGTCCCGGCTCCGGCGGCGCAAAACCCTCGATCGCCAGATTGCCGAGGCCCTGCTGCCCCGAAACCCATTTCCTTGCCCCTGCCGTCACGTCTACGCTCCCGTTTGCTCTGGTTTCGGAACATCGCCGGCGAGCCTGGCGCTGACGGCGGCGGCCGCTTCGGCCACCGCGCGGCCGAGTTCCTCCATGCTCGCCTCGGACATGCGCTGGAGCGGCGCCGCGACAGCCAGACTGCCGAGCGGCCGCCCGTCCGGGCCGAGGATCGCGGCACCGACGCCCGCGACGCCCGGATAGGTTTCCTCGAAGGAGACTGCGAAACCGCGTTGGCGCGTGCGCTCGATGTCGGCGCGCAGATGGTCGGGCTTCGTTGTCCATTCGGGGTTGATCGGTGGCATCGGACCGGCGAGCACCCGCTCGATGACGGCTTCCGGCAGATGCGCCAGCACCGGCTTGGTCGAGGCTCCGGCATAGAGCGGGAAAGTCGCGCCGACGGTCTCGTAGACACGCAGCACGCCGTGCTGGCTCGGTATCTGGGCGAGGCAGACGACATGCAGCGCCGCGGGGTTGAAACCGGTCAGCATGACCGTCTCGCGCGTCCTGCGCGCCAGATCCTCGAGCACGTCCTCGGCGAAGGCGGCGAGATCCAGCTGCGCCTGAGCGCGGCGACCGAGCTCGATGGCACTGAAGCCCAGCGTGTAGCGCCCGCTGCGTTCATGAAAGCTCAGATAGCCACGGGCGCACAGATAGCGCACCAGCCGGCTGACGGTCGAGCGCGGCAGGTCGGCGGCGCGGCCGATCTCCACCTGCGTCCAGCTGGACTGTTCGGGAGAGAACAGCTCGAGGATCTGGAATGCCTTGTGCAGCAGTCCGACTCCGCGAATGTTGTGCTCTGGCTCGCTCTTGACAATTCCCAACTTGATGCTCTCATAATGTGAAACAGAAGTCCTACAATATAGGATCAACTATCCGGCCTGCGGTCGTCTTCGTCAAGATCGTTTTCCCGCAAGAGGAAGAAGCCTGACGCAGAAGCCCGCCAACCACTCAAGAGGGAACTGCAATGAAGATGATTTCTCGCACCGCGCTCGCACTGCTCGCGACCGCCGCCCTTTCCGGCAGCGTCTTAGCCCAGGACATGAAGAAGGTGGCGATCTCCACCATCGTCGAGGTGCCCGCCCTGGTCGAGACCAAGGAAGGCGTGCTCAAGGGCCTTGCCGACAAGGGTTTCGTCGAGGGCAAGAACCTCGAGATCGACTACCAGAACGCCAATGGCAACATGCCGACCCAGCAGCAGATCGCCAAGAAATTCGTCGGCGACAATCCGGACGTGATCGTCCCCATCACCACGCCGACCTCGCAGGCGATGATCGCCACGACGGACACGATCCCGGTCGTCTTCACCACGGTCACCGATCCGCTCAAGGCCAAGCTGATCCCGCAATACGAGAAGCCCGGCGGCAATGTCACCGGCGTGTCCGACGCGGCACCGATCAAGCAGCAGCTCGAACTCATGCGCGAGCTTGTTCCGGACCTGAAGACCATCGGCTTCGTCTACAATCCCGGCCTCGACAATGCGATCGCCACGCTGGAAGAGCTGAAGAAGCAGGCCGAGCCGCTCGGCATCTCCGTGGTGGAATCCGCCTCGCCGACCACCAATGAGGTGGCGCTCGCCACCAAGAAGCTGATCGGCAAGGTCGAAGCCGTCTACATTCCCAACGACACGACCGTCGTCGCGGCGCTGGAGGCCATCGTGAAGATCGGCGAAGATGTTGATCTGCCGATCTTCGCCGGCGAGACCGGTGCGGTGGCGCGCGGCGTGATCGGCTCCGTCGGCCTCGACTATGTGGAGCTCGGCCGCATCACCGGCCATATTGCGGCCCGCGTCCTCAACGGCGAGAAGGCCGGCGACATCGACGCGGTCATCGCCTACCAGGTGCTGACCGAGTTCAAGGTGGCGATCAACAAGAAGGCCGCCGCCGCCATGGGCGTCGAGCTTCCCGAGGCGGTGCTCGCGCGGGCGACCGAGATCATCGAGTAGAACCGCAGGCGCCGGCCGGCCAGCGGGCCAGCCGGCGCTTTTCGCCGCTCCGGTCCCAGCACCGGCGCGCCGTCTCCCCTTGCGAGCAGAGCGTCCATGTCCCTTTATGAAATCCTCGGCACACTCGAGACCGGCTTCGTCTTCGGCCTCGTGGCTCTCGGTGCCTATCTCACCTTCCGCATCCTCGATTTCCCAGACCTCACCGTCGAGGGCAGCTTTCCGCTCGGCGCGGCCGTCTGCGCGGCGCTGATCGTGACGCTGGGCTGGAACCCCTGGCTCGCGACCGCCGCCGGCGGGGTGGCCGGCTTCGCCGCCGGCTGGGCGACCGCCTATCTCAACGTGCGCTTCAGGATCCTGCACATCCTGGCGGGCATCCTGCTCGCCATCTCGCTGTATTCGATCAACCTGCGCATCATGAGCGGTCCGAACAAGCCGCTGCTTGGCGTCGAGACCGTGTTCGATGCCTTCGGCGGCTTCGGGGTCCCCACCTACATCGTCAGCCCGATCTTTCTCGGCGCGGTGACGCTGGTGGTGCTGGCGCTGGTCAACCTGTTCCTGCACACCGGCTGGGGCATGGCGATGCGCGCCGCCGGCGCCAATCCCGCCATGGCCGAGGCCAACGGCATCAATGTGGGACGCATGAAGCTCTACGGCGTCGGCCTCGCCAACGCCATGACGGCGCTCGCCGGCGCGCTCTTCGCGCAGATCTTTGGTGCGGCGGACGCCTATATGGGCATCGGCGTCATCATCGTCGGCCTCGCCTCGGTCATCGTCGGCACCAGCCTGCTGTCCTCGCGCACCATCCTGCAGGCGACGCTCGCCTGCATCGTCGGCGCGGTGCTCTACCGCTTCGCGGTGGCGCTGGCGCTCAATGCCGACTTCCTCGGCCTCAGGGCCTCCGACGTCCAGCTCGTCACGGCGGTTCTCGTCGCGCTCGCGCTGATCGCGCAATATTCGGGCTCCGGCTTCAAGCGCTTCTTCAAGGGGGCCGATAAGAAATGATTGAAATCAAGGACGTACACGTCACCTTCAACAAGGGAACGCCGCTCGAGACGAAGGCGCTGCGCGGCATCAACCTCACGGTCCCGGAAGGCCAGTTCCTGACCGTCATCGGTTCCAACGGCGCCGGCAAATCGACCGCGCTCAACGTTCTGGCCGGCCTTGCGCCGGTCGAGAGCGGCAGCGTGCGGCTCGACGGGCAGGACATCACCAACTGGCCCGTGCACCGGCGCGCGCGCATAATCTCGCGCGTCTTCCAGGATCCCAAGATGGGCACCTGCGAGGACCTGACGATCATGGAGAATTTCGCGCTGGCACATGGACGCACCAAGCCGCGCGGCTTCCGCTTCGCCATCGAGAAGGACATGCGCGAGAAGACGGCCGAGCGGGTGAAGGTGCTGGGCCTCGGGCTGGAGAACCGGCTCGACGACAAGGTCGGCCTGCTCTCCGGCGGCCAGCGGCAGGCGGTCAGCCTGCTGATGGCGGCGACAGGGCCGTCGAGCGTGCTCCTTCTCGACGAGCACACGGCAGCACTCGATCCGAAGACGGCCGATTTCGTCCTCGAGACCACTCGCACCATCGTCGACAGGCTGAAGCTCACCGCCGTGATGGTCACCCATTCCATGGCGCAGGCCCTGTCCACCGGCGAGCGCACCGTCATGTTCCACCGCGGCAAGATCATTTTTGACGCCTCGGGCGAGGAACGCGCCGGCATGGCGGTGGAAGACCTCCTGCATCTGTTCAAGAAGACGCAGGGCGAAGAACTGAGCGACGACAGCCTGCTGCTCGGCTGAGCGGCAGATTTTCTGGAGAATATTGCGTGACCTGGATCAACACCATCGCCTATGACGACGCCTCCGGCCGCCTCAAGCAGCTCTACGACCGCGTCAAAGGCCCCGACAACAATGTCGATAACATCATGATGGCGCACAGCCTGCGGCCGCACACGATGGACGGCCACATGGCGCTGTATAAATACGCGCTGCACCATTCGGCCAACACGGTGCCAAAGTGGTTTCTCGAGGCCATCGGCGTGCTCGTCAGCCATCTCAACCGCTGCGCCTATTGCGTCGAGCATCATTTCGCCGGCATGACCCGGCTTCTGGGCGATGCGGGGCGCGCCAATGCGCTGCGCGCAGCGCTCGAGGCCGAGACCTTCGGCGAAGCCTTCGACGCGCGCGAGCAGGCCGCGCTCGCCTATGCGGCCAAGCTGACGCGGGCCGCAGCCTCGGTGGGCGAAGCAGACATCGCCGCCATGCGCCACGCCGGCTTCGATGACGGCCAGATCCTGGAGATCAACCAGGTGGCGGCTTATTTCGCCTATGCCAACCGCACCGTTCTCGGCCTCGGCGTCAGCACGGACGGCGACATTCTCGGCCTTTCCCCGAACAACTCGGATGATCCCAATGACTGGTCCCATCGCTAGCAAGACGACGACGCCGGCCGTCCGGCGTCTGCACCTCAACGAAAGCCCGCTGCCGCCGGCACCGGGCGTCGTCGCGGCAATCGCCGCCGCCGCGGCCCGGGTCAACCGTTATCCGGAACCCGATTGCCCGCTGCTGCTCGGCGCGCTTTCGGACTACACGGGCGTTTCGGCCGACCGGATCGTGGTCACCAGCGGCTCGAACGAACTTCTCCATCTCCTGCCGCTCATCAGCGATGCCCACGGCGCGGAAATGGTCGTGCCTGATCCCAGCTTTCCCACCTACCGCAAGGTTGCCGGCTTCTTCGACATCACGGTGCACGGCGTGCCCGTCATGGCGGACGGTCGACCCGATGTGGACGCCCTACTGGCTGCGGTCACGCCGGGCTGCCGCATGGTCTGCGTGCCCTCGCCCAACAATCCGACGGGCGGGCTGCTTTCGGCGGACGAGATCGAGCGGCTGGTGGCGGGCGTTCCCGAAACCATGCTGCTGCATTTCGACGAGGCCTACTACGAGTTCGGCCGCCAGGCCGGCGGGGTCGAGGCCCTGCCGATCCTCGAGAAGCGCAAGGGTCCGTGGATGACTTCCCGCTCCTTCTCGAAGGCTTTCGGCCTCGCGGGCCTGCGTCTCGGCTACACCATCGCGAGCAGCGCCGATCTGGCCAGACGCGCGCGCGGCCTGCGGCCGAACTTCAGCGTCAACGCACTCGCCGTGGCCGCCGGGGTCGCGGCGCTTGCGGCGCCGGAGCACATGCGTGCGACGGTCGCGCAGGTTGCCGCCGAACGTGAGCGGCTGAGCGACGGCCTGCGGGCAGCCGGTCTTGCGCCATTCCCCTCCGCGGCGAACTTCGTCGCCTTCCCGGTGCCGGAGGGCGACGGCGACCTGGCGGCGCGCCTGACCGCGCAGGGCATCCTGACGACCGCCTTCCAGATCCCCGGCCAGCTCGGGGGCCAAGTCGCGGCGGTCCGCATCACGGTTGGCACGCGCGAGGACACCGACGCGGTCTTCGAAGCCCTCGCCGCCTGCCGCGGCAGCGAGAGATGAGCGCCGGCGGGGCCCTTGAAGCCTTCGCCACCCTGCTCGGCCAGGGCGGCGTGCTTACGGCGCAGCACGACACCGCGCCCTATCTGACCGATCTGCTGCAGCTCTACCGGAGCGAGGCGCTGTGCGTCGTGCGACCCCGCGACACAGGCGAGGTTGCGGAGATCCTGCGCCTCGCAGCCAGGCACGGCCTTGCCGTGACGCCCGCGGGCGGCCGCACCGGCTTCTGCGGCGGCGCCATTCCCGACGCGCGCCGCCCGCATGTGATCCTGTCGCTGGAGCGCATGCGGAGCATCCGCAGCGTCGATCCAGTCAACGACGTGCTGATTGCCGACGCCGGCTGCACGCTGGCAGAGGTGCGCCAGGCGGCGGATGCGGCGGACCGCCTGTTCCCGGTCAGCCATGGCGGCGAAGGCACGAGCCAGATCGGCGGCATGATCGCCACCAATGCGGGCGGCAACAACGTCCTGCGCTACGGCATGACACGCGCCCATGTGTTGGGCCTCGAAGTGGTGCTCGCCGACGGCACGGTCTGGGACGGGCTGCGCGCCCTGCGCAAGGACAATGCCGGCTACGATCTGAAGCAGCTCTTCATCGGCAGCGAGGGCACGCTGGGCATCGTCACGGCAGCCGCACTTGCGCTGCGGCCGAAGCCGCTGGCGCGCGGCACGGCGCTTGCCGCCGTCGCCGGCCCGCAGGCGGCGCTCGACCTGTTCGTCCACATGCGCGGCCACGCCGGGGAGCTGATCAGCGCCTTCGAACTGATGCCCAAGGTGGGCATCGACATGCATCTGGCGCGCTCGGGCAGCGGGCGCGACCCCTTCGCCGGCGCCCATGACTGGATGGTGCTGATCGAACTGGAAACGGTCATCGGTCAGCTCGATCTCGCCGATCTTCTCGAACAGGCGCTCGCCGGCGGGTTCGAGGAGGGGCTGGTGCAGGACGCGATCGTCACCCAGTCGCAGGCCCAGCGCGCCGAACTCTGGGCGCTGCGCGAGGGTCTGGCGGAGGCGCAGGCGTCCAACCCGCGGGCCCTGAAAAGCGATACCTCAGTGCCGCTTGCCGCTTCGGCGGATTTCGTCCGCAGGGCGGGCGAAGCGGTCGAGGCTGTCCTGCCCGGCGCGATCCCCGTGCCATTCGGCCATGTGGGCGACGGGAACATCCACTTCAACGTCGTCGCGCCACCCGGCATGGATGCGGCGGCGTTCGGGGCAGTCGCGCCAACGCTCGCCGAGGCGATCCGCGAGGCCACGCTTTCCTTCGGCGGCTCGATCGCCGCCGAGCACGGCCTCGGACAGGGCAAGCGCGACGCGGCGGCGGCGACCAAGCCGCCGGCGGAGATCGACATGATGCGGCGCATCAAGCGGGCGCTCGACCCGGAAGGCCGGATGAATCCGGGAAAGATCGTCGAGACCTGACGCGCCGGCAGACCGCGTTTGCAGTCGGGTGGCATGACCCGGCGCCCGCGAATCTTTGGTGAGACAAGACGATTGACCGGGAGGAGGAACAAGCATGACTGCCTACATCATCTCGCGTGTCTCGATCAGCGACCGCCAGGCCATGACCGGCTACATGGCCGACGCGCCTGAGAGCGTGCACGCCTATGGCGGCGAGTATCTGGTGCGCACGGGCGACATCACCGCGCTTGAGGGCGACGCGGCCTATGAGCGGGTCGTGGTGGTGAAATTCCCCGACAGGGACAAGGCGCTCGCCTGGTACCATTCGGACGAATACCGCGCGCTGCGGGATGTCCGCTGGCGCTCGGCGGAGGCGCACATCATCTGCGTGCCCGGCGAGGAAGGCTGAGCTTCTATTCGCCGCCGCCGGCCTGGAAGGATTTCCGCCACTGGTCGAGAAACGCCTTGCGCTTGGCCTGATCCAGCCCGACCAGCAAGGCCGGGGAAAGCGCGATGGGCCGGAACGCCGCCTCGCCGGCCAGCCGTCCGATTCCGTCGCCCGCCCGCTCCAGCATCGCCGGGCCATTGAGCGACGAATACAGCATGGACGGCCCCGACAGGATGCGCTGGCCGGTCTCCGACAGGGCGAGCGCCAGAAGCGCGTTGGCAGCCTGCTTGTTGCGGGCATGGCGGGAAACCAACGCCGCGCGCGACAGGGCGAGCGTATAGTCTGACGGGAAGATGATGCCGACGCGCGGGTCTTCCGCCTGCCGTGCGAGGGCATAGGATCCCAGCACGTTGTAGCCGAGCAGCAGCCGGCCGGAGCGCACGCCGTCGATAACATCGGAGCTGCAGCAGTAAAGCCGCGCCTGGTTCTGGCCGAGGCTTTCCAGAAGACGTCCCCATGTGGAGGCCTGCGCCGCATCCTCGAAGGCGAAGATGTAGCCGACGCCCGAATTCTCGATATCGTAGGTGCCGATGCGACCGCGAAACCGCTCGGTCTGGCGCAGCAGATCGACCAGCTCGAAGCGGTTGCCGGGCACTTCCTCCGGTTTCAGCCCCTCGCGGTCGTAGACGATCACCGCCGGCTCGTAGGTCAGGCCGACCAGCTCGTTCCGCCAGATCGCCCAGTCGGGGAGGTTGCCCGGTAGCGCGAAGCGGAACGGCTCGGAGCAGCCGTCGTTGACGAGGCGCACCTGCTCGGGAATGGCCGACGAGATCAGCGTGTCGGCGAAGAACTCGCCCGCTTCGCAGGCTCTGGCGGCGGCGGCGTAGAGTTCGAGGCTCGTCAGCTGCCGATAGGTGACCTCGGTTGTCGGGTTGGCGCGCTGGAAGGCCGCGATCAGCGGTTCGATGTAGACGAGGTCCGTGACGCTGCCGATCACCAGGCTGTCGACCCGGCTGCCGGGCGCCGGAAACACCGTGTCTTCGGCCCGCGCGGTTGCCCCGAGACCCAACAGCAGGGCGGCGATCAGGAATCGGACGGGAAATCTCATGGCGTGTGCCCTTCGTGCTGGCCTCTTTCCCGCGCCGCCGGCGCTCCCAGCGGCAATTCGAGGCCGATGGTGAAGTCGCCCTCGCCGCGCGCGACCCTGATCCGCCCGTTGTGAAACTCGGCAACCTCGCGGACGATGGCCAGCCCCAGTCCGGCGCTTTCGGGCTTGTTGGGGTCGATCGAGAAGCGCTGGCCGATGGCCGACGCGTCGGCGACCTCCAGGCCCGCGCCCCTGTCCGTCACTGCGATCACGGCGCGTCGGCCGGCCGCGTCGCGGACGGACAGACCGACCGGTCCCTTGCCGTGCGCCTGGGCGTTGTTCAGAAGGTTCTTCACCGCCTCGCGTAGGCTGAAGGCATCGCCCGCCACCATCACCGGCTCCTCGGGCAGGTCGAGGCGGATGCGCGCCTTGCTGTTGCCGGAAAGCTGGCCGAACTCCCGCTCGGCATCGACGGCGACCCGGCGCAGGTCGAGCGGCTCCAGCGGTGCCGTGTCGGCGCGGTGGGTGACCAGCGCATGGCTCAGGAGCTGGTCGGTCAGGCGGTTGAGGCCGATGGCGCGGCTGCGGATGCGCTTGTGCAACGTCTTCAGTCGCTGCGGATCCTCCTCTTCCAGCGCCAGCTCGCTGTGTGCGCGCAGCGCCGTGATGGAGGTGCGTATCTGATGCGCCGAATCGGCCACGTAGTCCTGCATGGCGCGAACACGCCGGTCGAGGCGTCCCATGAAGCGGTTGATCGCCGCCACCAGCGCCGAGACCTCATGCGGCGCCTGCATCGAAAAGGGCGACAGGTCGAGCGGGTCGCGCTCGAGGATCGCCGTCTGGACGCGCTCCAGCGGGCGAAGCGCATAGCGCATGGCGAGCAGGACGAGGACCAGGATCGCCAAACCCGCCCCCGCGATCACCGCCACAGCCTGGGTCGCCACGCTGCGGGCGAGCTGGCCGCGGCTGACCATGGTGTGCGCCACGACCACGTAGATGTCGCCACTGACGGCGCGCTCGGCCAGCCGGCGCAGCATGACGAGCGCCCTCACCTCCTCACCGCCATAGGTCGTCTCGTAGGTCAGACCCTGTTCGGGAATTGCCGTGGCCTCGGGCAGCGGGAAGGCGTCGTAGCCGGTCAGCGTCGTGCCGTCCGGCGTCGCCACGCGGTAAAACACCCGCTCGTCCTTGGCCAGCGACAGAAGCTCGAAGGCGGACACGGGAATATCGACACGGATCTCGCCCTCGATGACGAAGATGCGCTCGGCGATCTGCAGCGCCGCCCCCTGCAGCAGCCGGTCGAAGGCTTCGTTGGCCGCGCGCCGGCCGTAGCCGTAGGCGGCATAGATGGTCGCGGCCACCGCCAGCGCCAGGATCAGCGTCAGCGCCATCGCCAGCCGCGACGCGATGGACAGGCTGCGGCGGGCATCCGCCTCCCCGATGGGGCTGCCCATCAGGCCTCCGTCTCGGCGATGACCGCCTGATAGCCGAGCCCGCGCAGGGTCCTGATCTCCAGCCCGGATCCCTCGATCTTGCGGCGCAGCCGCCCGACATAGAGTTCGACCGCGTTCGGGTTCTTCTCGTCGTCATGGCCGAACAGGCGGACGAGCAGGTCGTCCTTGTCGAGCACGCGGCCGCGATTGGTGAGGAAGATCTCCAGAAGCGTCTGCTCGCGGCGCGTCAGTTCGCAGGGCCGCCCGTCGATCAGCACGCTGCGCGCCGCCATGTCGAAGGTCAGGAGACCGACGCTCAGCGTCCGGTCCGCCTCGCCGCTGCGCCTGCGGATGATCGCGCGGATGCGCGCCTCCAGCTCGCCCAGATCGAACGGCTTGATCATGTAGTCGTCGGCGCCGAGATCGAGCGCGTCGATCTTGTCGTTGACGGCGAGCCGCGCCGTCAGCACCAGAACCGGCACGCGGTTTCCCTCGGCGCGCAGGCTTTTCAGGAAAGCGATCCCCGAGCCGTCCGGCAGGTTGATGTCAAGGATGATCAGGTCGTGGCTGGCCATCGCCGCGAAGTGCCGCGCATCCTCCAGCGTCTCGGCACGGTCGCTGACGTGCCCTGCCCGCTCCAGCCTTCTTTCGATGGCTTCGGCGACATCGCGCGTGTCCTCGACGATCAGAAAATGCATTTTTTCGCACTATGACAGCTTGTTGACAGGCTCACCCTATAGGCTCGACCGCGCCAAGAGAACAAGTCATTGGCGCTACCGCGCCCTACCGGAATTCCGGAACGGGCCTTCAGGAGGAATGCGGTAGGATGGATATTGGAGGCGAAGCCGGCCGCCTTGGGGGACGGGTTCGCTCGAGTGGAGGAAATCCGATGAAGAAACTTGTCGGCCTTGCGGCCGTGCTTACCCTTGCGTCCAGCCTTTCCGCCTTTGCTTTCGAGCCGGCCAAGACAGAGTGCATCGCACCGGCGGCGCCCGGCGGCGGCTGGGACTTCACCTGCCGTCAGGTCGGCAAGACGCTGCAGGACCTCAAGCTCGTGCCCGGTTCGATGCAGGTCACCAACGTCGCCGGCGGCGGCGGCGGCGTTGCCTATGCGGAAGTCGTCAGCAAGCGCGATGCGGACAATGAACTGATCGTCGCCGCGTCCTCGGCCACCGCGACCCGCCTCGCGCAGGGCGCCTTCCCCGGCAACACGATGGACCAGGTTCGCTGGATCGGCTCGGTCGGCGCGGATTACGGCATCATCGCCGTCGCCAAGGATTCGCCGGTCAACACGCTCCCCGAGCTGATGGACATGATCAAGAAGGATCCCTCGGCGGTATCGGTCGCAGGCGGTTCGGCCGTCGGCGGATGGGATCACCTCAAGGTGCTGATTGCCGCAAACAAGGCCGGCGTCGAGGATGTCCGCCAGGTCAAGTACGTCGCCTTCGACGGCGGCGGCGAGGCCGTCACGCAGCTCCTGGCCGGCTCGGTCCAGGCTTTCACGGGCGACGCCTCGGAAGCCAAGGGCTTCGTCGATTCCGGCGACATCAAGGTGATCGCCGTGCTGGCGCCCGAGCGGCTCGAGGGCGATTTCGCATCCTTCCCGACCGCCAAGGAACAGGGCATCGACGTGATCGGCGCCAACTGGCGCGGCTTCTACGCGCCCGGCAGCATGTCGGACGACGCCTATGCCTACTGGGTCGATGCGATCGGCAAGGTCTATGCGTCGGATGAGTGGAAGGGCATCATGGCCGCCAACGGCCTCGCGCCCCTCGACCTGCAGGGCGACGAATTCCAGGCCTTCGTCAAGGAATCCATCGATTCCATCACCAATCTGTCCAAGCAGATCGGCATCGTGAAGTAATCTCACGCACGTCATCGGGCCTGCCGGATCGTCCTGCAGGCCCGAATTGCATCAGGACTCAAGAGGGAACGGTGCCGTCATGAGCGATCGCATCTTCGGCGTTTTCGGCCTGCTGCTCGCTGCCTTCTATCTCTGGCAGGCGACGCAGATCGAACTCAGCTTCATCTCCGATCCATTCGGACCCAAGGCCTTTCCATACATGATCGGCATCGTGCTGGCCGTCGCCAGCGCCATCGTCGTGCTGAAGCCGGACACGGAGCCCGAATGGCCGAGCTTTCCGCGGCTGTTCGAGATCGGCATGGCCACCGCCGTGATGATCGCCTACGCGATGTTTCTCAAGGAATACGGCTTCGTCGCCTGCACCGCGGTCGCGGCGGCCTATCTGTCATGGCGCCTCGGCGCCGCGCCGCTTTCGGCCGTCATTGCCGGCATAGCCATCGCCATCGGCATCTATGTCATCTTCCACCTCGTCCTCGGTCTGTCGCTGGCGCGCGGACCGTGGGGCTTCTGAGCCGGGAGGCAGACCAATGGACACACTCGCTTCACTGGCCGACGGCTTCGCCGTCGCGCTCACCTGGCAGAACCTGTTCCTGGCGCTGATCGGCTGCTTTCTCGGCACCATCATCGGCGCACTGCCGGGCCTCGGCCCGTCCAACGGCGTGGCGATCCTCATTCCGCTCGCCTTCACGCTCGGCCTGCCGGCCACGCCGGCGCTGATCCTTCTGACCAGCGTCTATTACGGCGCCATGTATGGCGGGCGCATCTCGTCGATCCTGCTCAACATCCCCGGCGACGAGCCGGCCCTGATGACGACGCTCGACGGCTATCCGATGGCGCGCGCCGGCAAGGCCGGCGAGGCGCTGGCCATTTCCGGCATCGCCTCCTTCGTCGGCGCCTTCTTCGCCACCTGGGGTCTGGTCTTCCTCGCCCCGCAGCTCGTCAAGGTGGCGCTGCTGTTCGGCCCGGCGGAGTATTTCGCGCTGTTCGTGCTGGCCTTCGCCACGCTCGGCGGCGTCGCCAGCCGCAACCAGGCCAAGGCCGCCTTCGCCGCCGCCCTCGGTCTCGGCATCGCCACCATCGGCGTCGACGGCCAGACCGGCGTGCCTCGCTTCGCCTTCGGCGAGGTGCATCTCTATGACGGTATCGACTTCCTCGTCGCCATCGTCGGCCTGTTCGCGCTCTCGGAGGTGTTCATCTTCCTCGAGCACCGCGCCGGCGGCAGCGGCGCCGACGGGGCGATGAAGGTCGGCCGCGTCATTCCCCGGTGGAAGATGGTGCGCGAGACGGTGCCGGCCATGGGCCGCTCGACGATCCTCGGCTTCATCGCCGGCGTGCTGCCGGGCGCCGGCGCCTCGCTCGGCTCCTTCATCTCCTACACGTTCGAGAAGCGCATCTCCGACCGCAACGGCACGTTCGGCAAGGGCGATCCGCGCGGCATCGCGGCTCCCGAAGCCGGCAACAACGCCGCTGCCGGCGGGGCGCTCGTGCCGATGCTGGCGCTCGGCGTGCCGGGCTCCGGCACCACTGCCGTGCTGCTCGCCATGCTGCTCGCCCTCAACATCACGCCCGGGCCCCTGCTCTTCCAGCAGAACCCCGACGTGGTGTGGGGCCTGATCGCCGCCCTGTTCATCGGCAATCTGATGCTGCTCGCCATGAACCTGCCGATGGTGTCGCTGTTCGTGCGGGTGCTGCTGATCCCGACACGCTACCTGATGCCCGCCGTGGCGATGATCTCCTTCGTCGGCATCTACGGCATCTCCGGCTCGACCTTCGACCTGATGGTGATGATCGCCTTCGGCGTTCTCGGCTGGGTGCTGCGCAAGCTCGACGTGCCGCTGGTGCCGATCATCCTCGGCGTGCTGCTCGGCGACCAGATGGAGAAGAACCTGCGCCGCGCCATGACCATCCATGACGGCGACTGGACGATGCTGTTCAACTCGTGGCTGGCCATCGGCCTATGGGCCTTCGCCATCGTCGGCTTCGTGCTGCCGCTGATCGTCGGGCGCTACTTCCGCCCGAAGATCGCCGACGAGCCGATCGCCGAGGGCGCCGATCCGGACTGAGGGGCTGCGACCGGACCGGCTCGGCTCGGCGCTCCATGAAACGCTGAGCCCGCCATTTCCCCTCGTTTCGGCGCGCCTCGGATGCCAGCCGGTTCCAACTGACAGAGCACCGCTCGACAATGCGCCCGCCGGCTTCCGGCGGGCGTTTTCGTTCGTCCGGATCAGCTTTCATCCTCAGTATATTTCAATTGATCAATTAATTCATTGAATGATAGAAGATGCGCAGACTCAACCTGCGCATCCGCACCGGCCGTGGCCTGCCACTAGCCTCGTGCCGAAGCGCTCCAAGAACGGAGTTCCTTCCTCATGTCGACCTCGCCGACAGACAGCATCGCGGCCCGGCCCTATCCGGGCGCGGAACCCCTGCCCGATCCGGAAGCGCTCGCCGGCGCCACCGGGCGCGCGCCGCGACTTGCCTTTCGCATTCTTGCCCTGGTCCAGGGCACATTGATCTTTACCATCGCCCTTATCCTCGTGCCCCTGCCGGAGATCGGCCGGCAAATGGGCCTGACCAGCGCCGAGATGCTGCTGGTCAGCGTCGGCTACGGCCTGCCCTATGGCGGGCTCCTGCTGTTCGGCGGGCGCCTGGCCGACCGCTACGGCGGCAGGCGCGTCTTCGTCGCGGGACTGACGCTGTTCGCGCTCGCATCGGCGCTGGCGGTGCTGGCGGCGGACTTCGAGACCCTGGTCGCGGCCCGATTCCTGCAGGGCATTGCTGCCGCCATGGTCGCGCCCGCGGCGATGGCGATCCTGCAGGCGCTGTTTCCCTCGCCCGAGCGGTTCGGCCGCGCGATGGCCGTCTGGGGCGGCGTCTCGGTGCTGGGCGCGACGCTCGCCCCAGTGATGTCCGGCATCCTGACCAACTGGTTCTCCTGGCGCTGGATGTTCGCCGTGCCGATCGTCGTTTCGCTGATCGGCCTGGCGGCGGCCGGCCGCATCCTGCCGCCGGCGCGGGCTTCGGCGACCTCGCGTCCGGGCCTCGATCCGCTCGGCGCAGCGCTCGCGACCCTCGGCATCTCGATCGGCAGCTACGGCCTCGTCGCCAGCGGCGACCATGGCTGGACGTCGGGCGCGGTCTTCGCGCCCGTCCTCGCCGGACTGGCGCTGCTTGTGCTCTTCGCCATCGTCGAGCGCCGCGTCGCCGATCCGCTGCTGCCGCCCGGCTTTCTGGCCGCACCGCGCCGGCTGGTCGGCCTCGCCGGCATGCTGTTCGCCGCCGCAGCCTCCGGTCTCGTCATGTTCCTCCTGTCGCTGTTTCTCCAGCAGCAATGGGGCTGGAGCACGCTGGCGACCGCCGGCGCCTATGTGCCGCTGATGATCGCGCTGGTCGGCGCCAATCACGTCGCGGGACGCCTCGTGGAAGCGTTCGGCGCCGGCCGCATCGTCGTCGCCGGGCTGGTTATCGGCGCGGCCGGCTTCGCCCTGCTGCTCGGCATCGACCGTTCCAGCAGTTTCGGCCTCGGCATCGTGCCCGGCACCGTCGTTCTGCCGATCGGCATGGCGCTCGTCTTCGCCGGCTCGGCGGTGCTGTCCACCGCCGATGTCCCGCAAAACCGGGCCGGCCTTGCCGGCGGCGTGATGAACACGGCGATGGAGCTTGGCCCGACGGTCGGCCTGGCGGCGCTGATGGCGGTCGCGGCGCTGCGCAGCGACCCGGTGGCCGGCTATGCTCTGGCCTATGGCACGGCAGGCGTCGCCTATCTCGTCCTTGCGCTGATCGCCCTGCCGCTCGTCTGGCGCAACACGCCGGCGCGCCGGCTCTGAGCCTTCAACCTCCCGAGGCGGCGTGGTTTCGCACCCCTGCCGTCCGGGCCGTCCGGGCTGTCCGGTAAGTCAGGAAACCGGTGGCGGCAACGATGATCGCCGCCCCCACCACCGTGTTCAGGCTCGGCACCTCGCCGAAGAAGAGATAGCCGACCGCGCCGGACAGGATCAGGCTCGCATAGCCAAGCGGCCCGAGAAAGCCGGCATCGCCCAGCCAGTGGGCGCGCAGGAAGCAGAATTGCGCGGCCTGCGAAAAGACGCCCACCGCCAGCAGGAACGGCCAGTGCGCCGCGTCGACCATCTGCCAGCCCGTCAGCGCCGGCCAGGCGGTGATCAACGCCAGTCCGCCCGTATAGAACAGCATCATCACCACCGGCGGCGTGCCCTTCAGTTGCCGCGTGACGATGATCGCCCCCGTACCGGCGAGGACGGCGGCAAGTGCCGCGAGCAGCGCCGGCGTCCATGGTACGTTGCCGGGACTTGCCGCAATGAAGGCGCCGACCAGCCCCAGCGCCGCCGCCAGCCAGCGCGAGCCGGACACCGCCTCGCGCAGGATCAGCGCCGACAGCGCCACCAGCACCACGGGCCGCGTGAAATTCATGGTCATGTAGAAGGCGAGCGGCAGATGCGCCACGGCGTAGAAACCGCCCGTCAGCGCAACCGCCGACAGCGCCACGCGGAAAAGATGCAGCCCCGGCCGGTCGATGCGGGCGAGCACATGGCGCTGGCGCGCCAGCCACGGCAGGATCAGCACGAAGCCCGTCAGCGCCCGCAGGAAGACGAGCTGCCATGCGGGATAGCCGGCGCCCAGCGCCTTGACGATGGAGATGGCCCAGATGTTGAGGCCCATATCCGCCATCAGCCAAAGGCCGGCGCGCAGATTGTCCTTTGCCGAGGCGCCGCCGCTCACGGCCGCGCCAGGAGATTGGCCATGAGGCGGAAGGCGCCCGGCACAAGCTTCTCCATCTGGTGATGCAGGATCAGCGCCACATGGCTGTGCCGTCCCTTGCCGATCCTTGCCGACAGAAGCGCGCCCCGGTGCGGCGCCTCGTCCGGGTCGGCCATTTCCAGGAGCGGCTCGTAGTCCGGGTCCCAGCTCTTGGCGAAGTACAGCCCGCGCTCCTTGTGCCAGCCGGCCCAGTCGTCGGCCGTGATGCGGTTCGGCGTGTTGAACAGCGGGTGGTCGGGCTGGAGATGCGTCACCTCGGCGTTCTCATCGGTCACGCGCCAGCGCAGCGAGGGCTTGCCGATCTCCAGCATCCGCGGCGGCACGCGCTGCGGGTCCCAGGCGTCCCAGGGCCGGTGATAGAGCGTCACCAGATTGCCACCCGCCGCAACCCAGTCATGCACGAGCGGCATCGCCGCCTTCAGCGCCGGCCGCGTCCGCATGGCGAAGATGCCGACCAGCAGCGTGTCGAATGCCTTGAGCCCCTCCGTGGTCAGCGCGCCGTCGTCCAGCTCGGTCACGTCGAGGCCGAGCGCCCGCAGCCAGCGGCAAACCCGGTCGTTGCCGCCGCCCACATAGCCGATGCGCGCCTCCGGTAGCGTCACGTCGAGGACGCGCACCGAAAGCGCTGCCGGAAAAGCCCGCGCATGCACGCCGATATGCGGATAGGCGATGCGGTTCACCGTCATCACCGGCTCATCGTCGAGCCGCAGCGGCAGGCTGTACAGCCCCGGCGCGACGCCCTGCGCGGCCGTCACCTGCAACATGCCGCCGGCGGGTTCGGCCCGCCAGCCGTCCGGCAGGTCGAGCGAGGCCTTCGCCTCCGCCGGAAAGGCATCGGCGATGCGCACGGCAATGCTGCGGCCGCCGGCCGCCAGGTTGATCAGCGCCCGGTCCGGCGCCAGTGTCGCCGAGCGTGCCGGCAGCACGACGGGCGGCGTCTCCAGCGGCAGCAGCGTCTCGGCGGAAACACTGTCGACGGTGACGCCGACGCGCATCGCCGGCAGGCGCGCGCGGCCCGGCGTGTAGCTCGCCGGATAGGGATCGGAGGGCGCCGCGTCCGCCGCCACCTGGATCGTTCCGTTCACGAACCGCCATCCCCTCGGCACCACCGGCGTAATCTCGGCCGCCGCGCCAACGGCCTCGACATGGAGGGCGGCGCTTTCGCCCGGCCTCAGCAGGTCGGCGGCAAGCGCTGCGCGCAGCTCGACGCCGCTGGCGACGCGCATCACGTGCGAAAGCTGCTGCTCCTTTGCCGCCAGGCGATGCTGCACCTCGGCCCGCGCGCGCTCCGGACAGGCATCGCGCGCGGCGCGCACCTTGGTCAGCGCCGCCGCCGCGTGGCGGGCAACCGCCTGCATGTCCGGAAAGGCGCCGATCGCCGCATTGCAATCGGCCTGCGCGCCCGCAAGCCCGGCCTCGACCTCCGGCGCGCCGGCAAAGGCGGCCAGCTGCGACAGGTCGGCCGGCAGGCCGGCCGTCAGCGCCTTGTCCGGGCCGTCCACCGTGGAGCGCACCAGATGCAGCGGCCAGTCCTTCCTTGTGCCGTGCGGCACCCAGCGGCCCATGCCCTGCGTCCGATGGAAGGCGCGCGACTGTTCGCCGATCTGCGCCCAGCTCCAGCCGGTCACGGGATCCTCGCCGCTCGCTTCCACCGTCAGCGTGGCGTTGGGCGGCGGCAGGTCGTCGTCATAGGCGTCGCCCGCGCCCGACCAGGCCGGCAGATAGAGCTTCTTCACCTGCCAGACCGGTAGGTCCACGCCTGAGAAGGTCGGGTCGGCGGCGGCGCTTACCACATCATGCGCCATCTCCGTCATGGCCCGGTGGTGGCCATGCTGGCCGGGAATGTTCAGGAAGGTCGGGCAGATGATGTCGGGCCGTTCCGTGCGGACAATCTCGACGAAGCGCTTCAGCGTCCGCTCGCGCCCCCATTTCTCCAGGGTTTCCGTGCCGCTCTTCGAAAAGCCGAAGTCGAAGATCGCATCGTCGGGCGTTTCGGAGAGCCAGTAAAGATTGAGGTTGAGCACGTCCGCCGCCCGCTCCATCTCCGCCGTGCGCACCACGCCGAGATCATGCGTGACCTCGGTGCCGATGTCGTTCTGCCCGCCCTCGCCGCGCGTCGAACAGGCATAGGAGAGCGACAGCCCGTCGCGAAAGGCGAGCGCGGCCAGCATCTCGGAGGTCTCGTCGTCCGGGTGGGCGCCCGTGTTCATGAACGACACGCAGGACCTGAGCGGCGCCAGCGCCCGCCAAAGCCGAACGATGCGCGGGCTGCGCATCTGCGCGGCGATGCGTTCCTGATCGGAAACGGGCATTCCAGACCTCCAGGGTTGTTCAAGTCTTCGCGGCGATGCGCGGCGTGATCGTGTCGTGGATGACGAGGGCGGCCCCGCCCAGCGCGGCCGTCAGGCGGCCGCACGCGCCACGCATCACGCGCGGCGTCTTCCGGCCGGGCCGGACGGCGACGGAGCCGCCCGCAAGGGAGAGCCCGCCGATCAGATGATCGAGCACGGCATTGGGCATCGCTCCGCCAAGGATCACCGTTTCTGGGTCGAACAGGTTCTCGATCATGCCGATCGCCTGCGACAGCGGCGCAGCCGCCGCGTCGAGCCAGGCCATCAGCGCGGGATTGTTCTCGTGGTAGAGGCGTTCGATGTCGCTGGCGCTCGCCAGTTCGATGCCGGCGGCGGCGAGTTCGGTCCGCGCCGCGATGCGGCTCGCATAGGTTTCGAGACAGCCCCGGTTGCCGCAGGCGCATTGCCGCCCGCCGGGCGTCACCACCACATGGCCGATCTCGCCCGCATTGCCGAAGGCGCCGCGCTGCACCTCGCCATCGGCCACCATGCCGAGGCCGAGACCGGCGCCGAAATAGATGAAGCAATAGGTCCTGAGGCCGGAGGCGACGCCGCGCACGCGCTCGGCGACCGCCGCCGCCGTCGCGTCGTTCTCGACGATCACCGCCGTCTCCAGCGCTTCCTCGAACAGCGCCGTCGCGTCCGTTTCGCCCCAGCCCTGCAGCGCCGACTGGCCCGCGCCGGAAATGCCGACATTGCCGAACGGACCCGGCATCACCACGCCCGCGCCGAGCAGCCGCTGGTTCTTCATCGGCCGAGCCACAAGCGCGCCGGCGCGGATCTCGCGCGCCGCCGCCGCGACCGAGGCCGGGGCGCTGTCGGTCAAGGCGATGCGCGTGGTGAACAGCGTCTCGCCTTCCAGGTCGACCAGCGCGCCGAACATGGCGTCCGGGCGCACCTCGATGCCGAGCGCCGCCGCGCCATGACCGTTCAGCCGGTATTGCAGCGCCGGAAGGCCGCGCCCCGCCACCTGCCGCCCCGCCTCGGCGAGGAACCCGTCCTCGACCAGTTCGGCGATGATGTTGCTGACGGCCTGCGTCGAAAGACCCGAAATGCGCGCCAGCTCGGCGCGGCCGACGGGCTGCTGCTCGGATACGTGGCCGAGCACGACCTGCCGGTTGTGCAGGCGCGTCCGTTCGGCATTGGAACCGACGATGCGGCGCGGGCTCGTGATTTTCATATCAGCCTATTAATTCAACTAACTTGAATATTCAACTTGATTGAGTTAAACCCGGAAAATTCTGTCGGAAGCACGAAACAGGAAACCGGACAGAGGGTGAAATTCGCCGCAAGCGGGTCGATAGAGGCGCGCCGGATGCGCGCCAGAGCGACGAAAACGCGTTGCGGCTTATCAGGGAGCGAATGCAATGAAGCTGATGAACAGATTTCGCACGTTCATGCTGGGCGCGGCGACCGCCGCGCTGACGGCTGCCTCCGCCACGACTGCCTCCGCCGTCGAGATCGAGTACTGGCAGTACTTCTTCGAAGCGCGCGTCACCGCGATGGACAAGCTGATCGAGAATTTCCAGACGGCCAATCCCGACATCACCGTCAAGATGACCCACTTCCCCTACGACGCCTACCGCACCAAGGTGGCAGCCGCCATTCCCGCCGGCCAGGGTCCCGACGTGGTGCAGCTCTTCTACGGCTGGCTGAACGACTATGTGGAAGCAAAGCTGATCCAGCCGCTGCCGGCCGACGCCTTCCCGCCCGAGAAGATCGAGGCGGAATTCTTCCCGATGGTGAAGGCGATGCGGATGGGCGACAATTACTGGGCGCTTCCGACCGCCGTGCGCTCGCTGGCGCTGTTCTACAACCAGCGCATGTTCGAGGACGCCGGCATCGAGAACCCGCCGGCCAATCTCGACGAACTGGTCGAGATGGCGAAGAAGCTCACCCAGAAGGACGGCGCCGGAAACCTGACTGCCGTCGGCCTCACCACCGGCATGACCGCGCAGGACCATCACTGGATCCGCGAAGTGCTGGTGCGCCAGTATGGCGGCGAGCCCTATCTGAACGACTACAAGACGGTGAACTACAACAACGAGGCGGGCCTCAAGGCGTTCAACTTCTACAACGACCTGCAGGCCAAGCACGGCGTCACCAAGGCCGCCTTCATGGATGAGCCGCAGGCCGCCTTCAAGGCCGGACGAGCCGGCATGCACATCGACGGTTCGTTCCGCATCGGCGCGCTGGAAAGCGTGCGCGGCCTGAAATGGGGCGTGGCGGAGCTGCCCGCCGGCCCGGACGGCACCCGCTCCAACTACGCCTCCTACTGGGTCAACGCCATCACCTCGAAGGCCGAGGGCGAGAAGCGTGACGCCGCCGTCAAGTTCATGCAGTACCTGACCTCCGACGAGGCGATGCAGATCTGGCTGGAGACGGTCGGCGAGCTGCCGGCCAAGCCATCCGCGGCCATGACCGACAAGAACGTCAACGACCCGGTCTACGGCCCCTTCATCAAGGGCCTGGAATACGCCAAGACGACCGTCTTCGCCGACGAGAGCGCCCAGCGCCAGGTGATGGTCGACATGATGCAGCGCGTCGAGCTGCAGGGTCAGTCGATGGAAGACAGCGTCTCTGAGGCGGCCGCCGCCGAGCAGAAAATCCTCGACGAATACTACAACAAGTAAGGGCCCTGGGCGTCCGGCACCGCGCCGGGCGCCCTGCCTCATCGGGGTCTGGCAGCGGAACGGGGCGATGCGCTTCTATCAAAATCTCACCATCTCGCAGAAGCAGATCGCCTGGGCATGGGCCTTCCTGGCCCTCCCGGTCCTGTTCTATGTCGTCATCCGCTTCTATCCGACGGCGAACGCCTTCGTCCTATCGTTCCAGGAATGGAACCTCTTGGGCGCGCGCTCCTTCACCGGCTTCGACAATTACGTCCGGCTCTACAACGACCCGGTCTTCTGGAAGGTGTTCCGCAACACCTTCATGTACCTGATCCTCGGCACGCCGGTCAGCCTCGTGCTCTCCTTCGTCATCGCCTACCATCTCGACAAGGTGCGCTTCATGCACGGCACGATCCGGGCGCTCTACTTCATCCCCTTCATGACCAGCGCGGTGGCCATGGCCTGGGTGTGGCGCTGGTTCTATCAGCCGGTGCCGATCGGCGTGTTCAACAATTTCCTGGCGACGCTCGGCTTCGGGCAGATCCCGTTCCTGAGCTCGACCACCAACGCGCTCCCCTCCGTGCTGGCGCCCGCCATCTGGGCCGGGCTCGGCTTCCAGGTGATCATCTTCATGGCGGGTCTCCGCGCCATCCCGCAGAGCTATTATGAGGCGGCGCGCATCGACGGCGTGTCGAGCTGGACGGTGCTTTGGGAGATCACCATCCCGCTCCTGAAGCCGACCGTCGTCTTCCTCGTCGTGTTCTCCTCGATCGGCTTTCTCAGGATCTTCGATCAGGTCTACAACATGACCACGAACAATCCCGGCGGGCCGCTCAATTCCACCAAGCCGCTGGTGCTCCTGATCTACGACACGGCCTTCAACGGCTTCAACATGGGATACGCTGCGGCGCAGACGGTGGTGCTCTTCACCATCCTGCTGATCGTCAGCCTGATCCAGCTCCGCATCCTGAGGGACCGCTGACATGGCCGCACAGGACGCCGCGATCAAGGCTTCGAGCGACACGCTCTTTTCCGGCTCGTCGCGCGGCTCGCGCCGCAACATGGGCCAGTTCATCCGCTGGGCGCTGCTTTTTGGCGGCGGCATCCTGATGATCATGCCGATCGTCTTCATGCTGTCGACCTCGCTCAAATTCCCCTTCGAGGTCTACAATCTGAACCTGATCCCCGAAGAGCCGACCATCGAGAACTACACCTATGTGCTCGCCGACGGCCGGTTCTTCGGCTGGTTCTGGAACTCGCTGATCATCGCCACGCTGACCACCGTCTCGGCCGTCTTCTTCGACGCGCTGGTCGGCTACGCGCTGTGCAAGTTCAAGTTTCCCGGCCGCTACCTGATCTTCATCGCCATCCTCTCGACGCTGATGATCCCGACCGAGATGTTGGTCATCCCCTGGTACCTGATGAGCAAGAGCTTCGGCTGGCTCGACACCTATTGGGGCATCATGTTCCCCGGCATCATGACCGCCTTCGGCACCTTCCTGATGAAGCAGTTCTTCGAGACCGTTCCAGACGACTTCCTCGAAGCGGCGCGCATCGACGGGCTGAACGAGTTCCAGATCTGGTGGCAGGTGGCGATGCCGCTGGTGCGCCCGGCGCTCGCCGCCCTCGCCATCTTCGTCTTCCTCGGCAACTGGACCGCCTTCATCTGGCCGCTGATCGTCACCAATTCGGTCGACATGTACACGCTGCCCGTCGGCCTCTCGAGCTTCGGCGACGAGGTGGACGTCGCCTGGGAGCTGATCATGACGGGCGCCGCCATCTCGACCCTGCCGACGCTGGTCGTCTTCCTGGTGTTCCAGCGCTTCATCATCCGCGGCGTCGTGATGGCCGGGCTGAAAGGTTAGGACCGATGGAGAAGTTCCCCCATCCCGTCTACAAGGAGACGGTGCTCGCGCCGCTGTTCGAAGGCGTCAAGGCGCATTACGTTCCCGCCTTCCGCGCCATCAACCGCGCCCATCTCGTGATGCTCGCGGAAACCGGCATCCTGGGCGCGGATGACAGCCGCCGCATCGCCGCCGCCCTCGTCGACATCGACAGGACCGTCGATGTCGCCGCCCTCACCTATACCGGCGAGGTCGAGGACTATTTCTTCCTTGTCGAGGCTGAGCTGAAGAAGCGGCTCGGGCCGGATCTCGCCGGCATGCTGCACACGGCCCGCTCGCGCAACGACATGGACCACACGGTCTTCAAGCTGACCCTGAAGCGCCATGCGGACGCCATGATCGACAAGGCACAGGCGCTCGCCGCCGCCATGATCGACAAGGCTGCGGCCGAGCGCGATACGCTGATCGTCGCCTATACGCACGGCCAGCCGGCGCAACCCTCCACCTTCGGTCATTATCTCTCGGCGGCGGTCGAGGTGCTCCTGCGCGACATCGAGCGCCTACAGGCGGCGCGCGCCAATATCGACCATTGCCCCATGGGGGCGGCGGCCATCACCACCAGCGGCTTCCCCATCGACCGACAGCGCATGTCCGACCTGCTCGGCTTCGCCGGCCCGTTGCGCAATTCCTATGGCTGCATCGCCTCGGTCGACTACACGACCGGCTTCTACGCCGCGATCAAGCTGGTCTTCCTGCATCTCGGCCGCTTCATCCAGGACCTGCAGTTCTGGTCCGCCTTCGAGGTGGGCCAGCTCCATGTGCCGGGCAGCCTCGTGCAGATCTCGTCAATCATGCCGCAGAAGCGCAACCCGGTGCCGATCGAGCATCTGCGCCATCTCGCCTCGATGACCGCGGGCCGCGCCGACGCCATCGTCAACACCATGCACAACACGCCCTTCACCGACATGAACGACAGCGAGGGCGAGGTGCAGAGCGCGGGCTACGCGGCCTTCGAGAGCGGCGCGCGCGTGCTCGACCTGCTGGCGGCCCTCATCGCCGCCGTTTCCATCGACGGGGCGCGGGTTGCAAAAAACATCGACGCCGCCTGCATCACCGTCACCGAGCTTGCCGACACGCTGGTGCGCCGCGAGGGCCTGTCCTTCCGCCAGGCGCACGAGATCGCCGCCGACACGGCGCGCGCCGTGATCGCCGCCGGCACGCCGCTCGGCGCCGGTCATGCCGCCTTCGCACGGGCCTTCCGCGAGCGGACGGGCCGCGACAGCGCGCTCGACGAACCCGCCTTCGCCGAAGCCGTCAGCGCCCGCCATTTCGTCGCGCTGCGCGAGCGCTTCGGTGGCCCCGGCCCGAAAGCGATGGACGAGGCGCTCGCCGCCTACCGCGCCGCGCTCACCGCCCTTTCCGACCGCCAGGCGGCGGACGCCGCCCGCACCGCCGAGGCCCGGGCCGCGCTCGACGCCGCCTTCGACGCCCTTCTTCAGGAGTAGACTTTTGGCCACGCTCTCCCTTCGCAATCTCGTCAAGACCTACGGCAAGGTGGAGGTGCTGCACGGCATCGGCCTTGACGTCGCGGATGGCGAGTTCGTCGTGCTGGTCGGCCCGTCCGGCTGCGGCAAGTCCACCACGCTGCGCATGATCGCCGGCCTGGAAGAGGTTTCCGGCGGCGAGATCCACATCGGCGACCGGCTCGTCAACGATCTGGAGCCGAAGGACCGCGACATCGCCATGGTGTTCCAGAACTACGCCATCTACCCGCACATGTCGGTGCGCAGGAACATCGGCTTCGGCCTCAGGACGGCAAGAATGCCGAAGGCTGACAAGGAGAAGCGCATCGAGGAAGTGGCCGCCATCCTCGGCATGACCGATCTTCTCGAACGCCGCCCCAACCAGCTTTCCGGCGGCCAGCGCCAGCGCGTCGCCATCGGCCGCGCCATGGTGCGCAACCCGGCCGTCTTCCTGTTCGACGAGCCGCTGTCCAATCTCGACGCGCAATTGCGCACGCAGATGCGCCTGGAGATCAAGAAGCTGCACCAACGGGTCGGCAACACGATCATCTTCGTCACCCACGACCAGGTGGAGGCGATGACCATGGCCGACCGCATCGTCATCATGAAGGATGGCCATATCCAGCAGGTCGGCACGCCGCTCGAGGTCTATCACAAGCCGGCGAATATTTTCGTCGCGCAGTTCATCGGCGCGCCCTCGATGAACATGCTGCCGGGCATCTGGAGCAAGGGTGGCGTGACGCTCGCCGACGGCGCGCGGATCGCCCTGCCCCATCGCAAGGCAACCGAGGGCGCCGAGGTGGTGCTCGGCCTGCGGCCGGACGATCTTCTCGTGACGCAGGACAAGGGCCTCTTCTCCGGTACCGTCAACATCGTCGAGCCGCTCGGCGCCGACACGCTCGTCCATGTCGCCGTCAACGGCCACGAGGTCATCGCCAAGGCGTCGGGCCGCGAGCCGCCGAAGACCGGCGCGACCGTGGCGCTCACCGCCGATGCCGGCGAGATGCACCTGTTCGATGCCGGCAACGGGGAGGCCCTGCCGTGACGCAGGCTCCGCGCTCAGGACATGCCGGCCGCGTCATCTCGGTTGGCCGGCTCTATTGCGACCTCATCTTCACCGGCCTGCCGAAAATGCCGACGCTCGGCGAGGAAGTGTTCGCCGGCGGCCTGTCGCTGACGCCCGGCGGCGGCGCCTTCATCACGGCTGCCTATGTGGCCGCGCTCGGCCGTCCCGTATCCCTCGCCTCGGCCCTCCCCTCCGGTCTGTTCGCCGAGGCGCTGATGCCGGAGCTGACGGCAAGCGGCGTCGACCTTTCCGCCTCGCAGCCCACGTCTGCCGCGCTCGACCCGCAGATCACGGTCGCGATGGCGTCCGGTGTCGAGCGCGCCTTCCTGACGCGCCGTTCCGGTCCCGCAGTGCCGCCCGGCTTCGCCGCCGCGCTCGCCACGGGCCGCTTCGCGCATCTCCATATCGGCGAGCTGGCGACGCTGGTGGAGGAGCCGTCGCTCGTGCCGCTGGCGCGCGCCGCGGGCATGACCGTGTCGCTCGACTGTTCGTGGGACGATGCGGTGCTGGCGCGCGACGACTTGGCCGCGCTGATCGCCTCGGTGGACATTTTTCTGCCCAACGAGACGGAGGCCGACCGGCTCGGCATCTCTTCCTCCGCGCCGCCGCCCGCCCCTCTGACCGTCGTCAAGCGCGGCGCGCATGGCTCGGTGGCGCTCAGCGCCGAGGGCGCCGTCTTCGTCAAGGCGCGTCCTGTCGAGGTGATCGATTCCACCGGCGCGGGCGACGCCTTCAATGCCGGCTTCATCGACGCCTGGCTTTCCGGCCTGCCCGTCGAGCGCTGCCTGCGCGCCGGAAACCGCTGCGGCGCGGAAGCCGTCACCCGCATCGGCGGGGCGACGGAGCTGCCCGATCTCGCGGCACTGCTGGCGAAGCGCGCGTAGGCAGTCGAGCCGGCAGGGACAGCCATGCCGCCGGCTTGTGCTCCGACCCCGGCGCATCTAGGATCGATCCGCAGGCTCATGAAGTCGCTGCAAGACCGAGGAGGAGGCGATTGCCCCCCTACAGGCTCTTCTGGGAAGCCATGTCCGGCGCGATGGCGCTGGAGATTCTGCTGGAGGAAATGGGGATCGCCTATGTCCCTGTGCCGGTCGACATGGCTGCGGGCGAGCACAAATCCGCCGGCTATCTCGCCCTGAACCCCACCGGACAGGTCCCCGCGCTGGCACTGCCCACCGGCGAAGTGATCGGCGAAAGCGCGGCGATCG
Source organism: Nitratireductor pacificus pht-3B (assembly GCF_000300335.1). Taxonomy (GTDB): domain Bacteria; phylum Pseudomonadota; class Alphaproteobacteria; order Rhizobiales; family Rhizobiaceae; genus Nitratireductor; species Nitratireductor pacificus. The sequence goes on from NZ_AMRM01000006.1 coordinate 103,866, forward strand.
TCATCGCGCTCGGCGAACGGCATCCCGGGTCGCCACTGGTGCCGGGCGCCGGGTCGCCGCTGCGCGCGCGCTTCCTGCGCTGGCTCGTCTACATGGCCGCCAGCCCCTACATGACCTTCGTTCAGTTCAATCATCCCGAGCGTTTCATCGAGGATGAAGCTGCGCATCCGGCGCTGGTTGAGAACGCCAGGCGACGGCTCCTCGGCCAGTTCACTGCACTCGACCGCGCCATATCGGGATCACCCTTCTTCCTGGAAAGCGGGGTCAGCGCGCTGGACTTCTATCTCTACATGCTGATCGAGTTTCTGGGGGACAACCGGCAGGCATTCGACGGCCGCGCCAGACTGGCGTCGCTCCACCATGCCGTGGCGGCGCGTGAGCCGGTGGCGCGCGTGCGGGCGCGGCACGGATAACGATCCGCCATTGGGACAGGACCAGACCGGGAGACAGGATAAGCCTTGTCAGGCCTGCCCATCTCATGAAAGATGCCGGCTTCAATCCTGTTGCGTGAGTTGACCATGAGTGGAAAGACCGAGCAGACCATGATCGGCGGCGCCAGCGTTCATCCATTGCCACGCTCGGCCGACAACACCGCGAAACCGCCCGCGCCGCATGCAGGCGGGCTGAGCCGCAACCCCGGTATGCCGCTCGACCTCGGCTGGCTCGAGGCGATGCGCCACATCAACCGCAGCGCGCTGGAGCGCCGGGTGGACACGCTCGGCAAGCGCCGCTCGATCAAGAAGGAGCATCAGGCCGCCTGGCTCCTGCGCGCCCTGGCGGTGATGGACCTGACCACGCTGTCCTCCGACGACACGCCCGACCGCGTGCTGCGGCTCTGCGCCAAGGCGCGCAACCCGCTGCGGCCCGACCTCATGGCCGGGCTCGGCATCGAGGACGAGGAGATCACGCCGGCCGCCGTCTGCGTCTATCATCCCTTCGTCTCGATCGCGGCGGAAGCGCTTGCCGGCACCGGCATCCATGTGGCGGCGGTCTCCACCGCCTTTCCGCACGGGCTGGCGCCGCTCCCGACGCGGATCGCCGAAATCCGCGCCTCGGTCGAGGACGGCGCCGACGAGATCGACGTGGTGATCCCGCGCGGCCTTGTGCTCGGCGCGCACTGGGAGGAGCTTTACGACGAGATCGCCCAGTTCAGGGCGGCCTGCGGGCAGGCGCATCTGAAGGTCATTTTGGGCACGGGCGATCTCGCGACCCTGCGCAACGTCACGCTCGCCTCGATGGTGGCGATGATGGCCGGGGCGGACTTCATCAAGACCTCGACCGGCAAGGAAAGCGTCAATGCCACCCTGCCCGTCGGCCTCGCCATGGTACGGTGCATCCGCGCCTATCACGAACACACGGGCATCCATATCGGCTTCAAGCCGGCCGGCGGCATCTCGACGGCCAAGGCCTCGCTCGACTGGCTGGTGCTGATGAACGAGGAGCTCGGACGGCGCTGGCTGGAACCAGACCTGTTCCGCTTCGGCGCGTCGAGCCTCCTGACCGACATCGAGCGGCAGCTCGAACATCACCTGACCGGGCGCTATTCTGCCGCCCACCGCCACGCCATGGCCTGACCATGCTTCATTCTTCAAGCCGCGCACCTGCACGCCCCCCTCTGGCCTACCGGCCATCTCCCCCACAAGGGGGGAGATTGGATGGCCGCGTAGGTTTCGCCAAAAGGCAAGGTCTGCACAACGCCCATGAAGCGATGATCTCCCCCCTTGTGGGGGAGATGGCCGGCAGGCCAGAGGGGGGTGTGACGCGCGCCAACGCATTTCCAGGAGCCCATCCATGACCATACTCGATCGTTTCAAGGCCATGGATTACGGCCCTGCGCCCGAATCGCGCGGCGAGGCGGACCAGTGGCTGGCCGCCCGCGACCTGGCGAAGACCTTGTTCATCGACGGCGAATGGCGGGCGGCGAAGTCCGGCGCCCGCTTCACCACCGTCGAGCCGGCCACCGGGGCAGCGCTGGCCGAAATCTCGGAGGCCAGCAGCGGCGATGTAGACGATGCGGTCAAGGCGGCGCGCAAGGCGCTTTCGGCATGGCGGAAGAAGTCCGGCTATGAGCGTGCCCGCGTGCTCTACGCCATCGGCCGCGGCATGCAGCGCCACGCGCGCCTGTTCGCCGTGCTGGAATCGCTCGACAACGGCAAGCCGATCCGCGAGAGCCGCGACATCGACGTCCCGCTGGCGATCCGCCATTTCATCCACCATGCGGGCTGGGCGCAGACGCTCGACCGCGATTTTCCGGGCTTCGAGCCCGCCGGCGTCGTCGGCCAGATCATTCCGTGGAACTTTCCGCTGCTGATGCTCGCCTGGAAGATCGCGCCGGCGCTCGCCACGGGCTGCACCGTGGTGCTGAAACCGGCCGAGTTCACGCCGCTGACGGCGGTCCTGTTCGCGGAAATCTGCGCACGGGCCGGCGTGCCGAAGGGCGTCGTCAACATCGTGCAGGGCGGCCCGGAAGCGGGCGAAGCCATCGTCAACCACCCCGACATCGACAAGATCGCCTTCACCGGCTCCTCGGAAGTGGGCAAGATCATCCGCCGCGCCACCGCCGGCACGGGCAAGAAGATTTCTCTGGAACTCGGCGGCAAGTCCGCTTTCATCGTCTTCGAGGACGCCGATCTAGACAGCGCCGTCGAGGGACTTGTGGACGGCATCTGGTTCAACCAGGGCCAGGTCTGCTGCGCCGGCTCCCGCCTTCTCGTCCAGGAGAGCGTCGCCGAGCGCTTCATCGGCAAGGTGAAGGCGCGGATGAGCCATCTGCGGCTCGGCGACCCGCTCGACAAGAACACCGACATCGGCCCGCTGATCGCTCCCTCGCAGCTCGCGCGGGTGACCGGCCTCGTTGCCGAAGGCGCGCGGCAGGGCGCGGAATGCTGGCAGCCGGCCTCCGACCTGCCGCAGGGCGGCTATTACCACCTGCCGACGCTCGCCACCGGCGTCGCCCCGTCCAACATCCTGGCGCAGGAGGAGGTGTTCGGTCCGGTGCTGGCGGCGATGAGCTTCCGGACGGCCGACGAGGCCGTGGCGCTGGCCAACAACACCCGCTACGGGCTAGCCGCCTCCATCTGGAGCGAGACCATCAACCGCGCGCTGGAAACCGCGCCGAAGCTGAAGGCCGGCGTTGTCTGGATCAACGGGACCAACATGTTCGACGCCGCCTGCGGCTTCGGCGGCTACCGCGAGAGCGGCTTCGGCCGCGAGGGCGGTCGCGAGGGGCTGATCGAGTATCTGGCGCGCGCCAAGACGAAGGGGGAATACAGGCGCATCGAGATACCGGCGGCGAAAGCCGGCGAAAGCGAGGACGGGCTGATCGATCGCACGCCGAAACTCTTTATCGGCGGCAAGCAGGTGCGGCCGGACGGCAATTACGCCCTCCCCGTCACCACGCCGAAAGGCCGCCTCCTCGGCGAGGTCGGGGCCGGCAACCGCAAGGACATCCGCAACGCGGTCGCCGCCGCGCGCGCCAGCAAATGGGGTTCGGCGACCGGCTACAACCGCATGCAGGTGCTGTATTTCATGGCGGAAAACCTCGCCGCGCGCGCCGACGAATTCGCCGCGCGGCTGGCGGCCCTGACGGGCGAGAGCGCCAAGAAGGCGCGGGCCGAGGTCGAGGCCGGCATCGAATGCCTGTTCGCCGCCGGCGGACTTGCCGACAAGTATGAAGGCCGCGTCCACCAGCCGCCCATGCGCGCCGTGACGCTGGCGCTGCACGAACCGGCGGGCGTGGTCGGGATCGTCGCGCCGGACGAGGCGCCGCTTCTGGCGCTGCTTTCCATGCTCGGCCCGGCGCTCGCCATGGGCAATTCGGTGGTTCTCGTGCCGTCGGAGCGCTATCCGCTGATCGCCACGGACCTCTATCAGGTGATCGAGACCTCAGACCTGCCGGCCGGCAGCGTCAACATCGTCACCGGCGGCAGCGCCGAGCTTGCGGAAGTGCTCGCCAAACACGACGATCTGGACGGGCTGTGGTGCGTCGGCGATCGGGCGCTGTGCACCACGGTCGAGCGGGAATCGGCCGGCAATCTGAAGCGCGTTTGGACCAATGCCGGCCATGCGGTCGACTGGAGCGACGCGGCGCGGCTTGCGGACGATTTCCTCCGCCGCGCAGTCGAGGTGAAGAACGTCTGGGTGCCCTACGGCGACTGAGGGTGGGCGGCGGCGTAGAGCCGGGCGAAGCTCATCGCCACATGCGAGCGCCTGATGTGTCCGACCGCCTCCAGTTCGCCGCTCTCGATCGCCGCCACGATGTCGGCAACCTCGTGGCGGAAGAAGCGGATCTCGTCCTCCAGCATCGCCTCGTAGCGGGTCAGCCGCGCGGCATTCTTCAGCCAGATGCGCGTCGTCTGGTAGTAGAGACGCTCCGAGAACTCGCGCAGCGGCTCGTTGCCCGTCAGCGTCATCAGGAGATGGAAGAAGTCCATGTTGATGCGGGCGAACTCACGCGCATCCGGCTCGCCGCGCAGGCGGTCGCAGCGCGCGAGCAGCGTGCGGAACTCCGCCCGCCGCGCCGCGTCCGGCCGCACCGGCGAGAGCTTTCCGATCAGTTCGGCAAGCTCGACGCGCAACTGGTAGACCTGCTGCAGGGAATCGATGTCGATGTCCGTGACGATGGTGCCGACGCCGTGCATGGAGCGCAGCAGACCCTCGTCCTCCAGGCGGGCGAGGACGCGGCGGATCGGCGTCCGGCTGGTCTCGAACTCCTCCGCCAGGTCCTCCTCGCGCAGCCGCATGCCCGGCGGATAGTCGAGCATGCAGATGCGTTCGCGCAGCAACGCGTAGATCCGTTCGAACCGCGATCGTCTCTCGCGTCTTGCTCCGCCCGCCATGCTCAGCCCAGTTTCCCCAACAGCCGCTCCAGCATAGAGAGACATTCGGACAACTGGTCAAGGCCGACGAACTCGTCGGCCTTGTGCGCCTGCTCGATGGAGCCCGGCCCGCAGATCACCGAGGAGATGCCGGCCTTCTGGAACAGTCCCGCCTCGGTGCCGAACGCCACCACTTCCGCCTCGCTGAGCCCGGTCAGCTCGGAAACGATGCGCCGCGCCTCCGATTCGCTCACGGGCTCCAGCCCGTCCACCTCGCCGATGACATGGGTGACGATATCCGCCTCGGCGTATACGGCCCGCATCGCGGGCAGCAGCTCGCGGGCCACATAGGCCCCGATCCCCTCCTTGACGAAGTCCGCGTCCGCCTCCTGCACGGGCCGCATCTCCCAGTCGACCGCGCATTGGCCGGCGATGACGTTGTGCGCCACGCCACCGGCGATGCGGCCGATCTGCAGCGTGGTCCAGGGGGGCTGGAACCGGCTGTTGTCCGGCGCCCTGCCCTTCAGCTCCTCGGCGAGCCTCATCAGCCGCGTGATGTAGCGAACGGCGTATTCGACGGCGTTGACGCCGCGCGCAGGATCGGACCCGTGCCCTTCCAGCCCGCGGAACTCGGTCGTGTATTCGAAGCAGCCCTTGTGGCCCTCGATGATGCGCATCATCGTCGGCTCGCCGATGATGGCGACGGAGGGGCGTATCTCCTGCCGCTCCAGTTCCTTCACCAGAGCCCGCCCGCCGAGGCAGCCGACCTCCTCGTCGTAGGTGAAGGCGAAGTGCAATGGCCGCTTCAGCGTGGCCGCGGCGAAATCGGGCGCCATGGCCAGGCAGCAGGCGATGAAGCCCTTCATGTCGCATGTCCCGCGTCCGTAGAGCCGGCCGTCCGCCTCGCGCAGGATGAAGGGATCGCCGGTCCAGTCCTGGCCAGCGACGGGAACCACGTCGGAATGGCCGGAGAGGACGATGCCGCCATCGCCCTCCGGTCCCAACGTGGCGAACAGGTTCGACTTGGTGCCGGTCTCGTCCAGCGTCACCGAGAGCCGCGCGCCAAAACCGCTCAGCGCGTCGCCGGCATAGGCGATCAGCTCCAGGTTGCTGTCGGCCGAAATGGTGGGAAACCCCACCAGATCGGCCAGAATGCGCCGGGTTTCATCAAGGCGTGAATGAACGGCCACGGCTCAATCCTTGACGATCAGTTCGCGCGGCCGGCGGCAGAGCGCCTCGGCGGGACCTTCCGGCTTGATGAGAATGCTCTCGGTGATCTCCAGCCCCCAATCGGCCATCCACAGGCCGGGCATGAAATGGAAGGTCATGCCGGCTTCCAGCACGGTCTCGTCCTCGCGGCGCAGCGAGATGGTGCGCTCGCCCCAGTCCGGCGGATAGGAAATGCCGATCGGATAGCCGCAGCGACCGTCGCGCGAGATGCCGGCCTTCTCCAGCGCCGCATAGAGCGCATCGGCGATCTGGCCGGCCCGGTTGCCCGGGCGGGCGATTTCAAGTCCGGCCTCGATGCCTTCCTGCAGCGCCTTCTCCGCGTCCAGCATGTGCTGCGGCGGCTTGCCTAGGAAGACCGTGCGGCAGAGCGGCGCGTGATAGCGCCGGTAGCAGCCGGCGATCTCGAAGAAGGTCGCGTGTCCCTGCTCGAAGCGGCGGCCGTCCCAGGTCAGATGCGGCGCGGCCGCGTCGGACCCCGACGGCAGCAGCGGCACGATCGCCGGATACTCGCCCCAGTCGTCATCGACGCCGCGAATGGCGTCGGCATAGATCTCGGCCACCAGATCGTTCTTCTTCATGCCCGGCTCGATGCGCTCGACGATGCCGTCGATCATCTTCTCGGAAATGCGCGCGGCGCGGCGCATGAAGACGATCTCCTCCTCCGACTTGACGGCGCGCTGCCAGTTCACCAGCGCCGTGGCGTCGACGAAGGTCGCGTCGGGGAGCTCCTCCTTCAGGACCAGATAGGCCTTGGCGGAGAAATAGTAGTTCTCCAGCTCCACCCCGATGCGCTTGTTGCCGTAGCCGTAGGCGCGCAGGATCTCCGCCAGATGCTGCATGGGATGCAGGGTATTGGCCTGCACGTAGTGATCGGGATAGCGCAGCACCCGCGCGTCATCCATGTAGACGGTGCGCACCGCGCCGTTCCCGTCCATCGACCGCCCCCACCAGAGCGGTTCCTCGTCCTTCAGGACGATGACGCCCTGGTGCACGTAGAAGGACCACCCGTCATACCCCGTCAGCCAGGCCATGTTGGAAGGATCCTCGACAAACAGGATGTCGATCCCCTTCGCCTCCATGGCGGCGCGGGTCTTTTCGAGGCGCGCGGCATATTCCTGCGCGCTGAAGGGCATTTGGACTGCTGGCATATATCCTCCGGACCGGAAAGACCGGGCGGTCCAGCCGCCCGGAAACAGAACCACTCATCGGCATTTCCGCCTTGTGTACAACTACTCCATCAACACAATTCAACTGGCGACAACAGCAAGAAAGCGACATGAAAAGTCGTTGACTTTATCTCTGGCCGCATGATGTTGTGTACAAATGACCCGTCGGTCAACAATCTCGATCAAACCAACGACAATGGGAGACGTCATGAGACGCACGGTTCTGAAAGGTATGCTCGCGCTCGGAGCGCTGGCGCTTTCTCTGGGCACTGCCGCAACCACCGCCCAGGCGCAGGACGCGCTCGAACGCGCGAAAGAGTCCGGCTACATCCGCGTCGGCTTCGCCAACGAAGCCCCCTATGGGTTCGCAACCCCCGATGGCAAGCTGACCGGCGAAGCGCCGGAAGTCGCCAAGGCCATCCTCGCGAAGATGGGCATTGAGGAAGTGGACGGCGTGCTGACCGAGTTCGGCTCGCTCATCCCCGGCCTGAAAGCCGGCCGTTTCGACATCATCGCCGCCGGCATGTTCATCAATCCGAAGCGCTGCGAGCAGGTGCAGTTCTCCGAACCGTCCTACGGCATCGGCCAGGCGTTCCTGGTCGCCGAGGGCAACCCGAAGGGCATCACGGACTACGGCACGGTGGCCGGCAATGGCGACCTGAAGCTCGCCGTGATGGCCGGCGCCGTCGAGAAGGGCTATGCCGAGAAGGCCGGCGTCGCCGAAGGCCAGCTGGTGATCCTGCCCGACCAGTCGAGCCTTGTCAGCGCCGTCAAGGCCGGCCGCGCCGACGCTGCGGCGCTTACGGCCCTTTCCATCGCCCGGATGGCCGACAACAATGAAGGCGTCGAATCGACAGAACCCTTCGGCGAGGTGGCCGGCGAATCCGTGAAGGGCCATGGCGGCTTCGCCTTCCGCCCCGAGGACAAGGCGCTTTACGAGGAATTCAACAAGAACCTCAAGGAGTTCATCGGTTCGGACGAGCATGTCGCGCTCGTGACGCCGTTCGGCTTCGGCAAGGGATATCTGCCCAACAAGTCGACCGAAGAACTCTGCGCCGGCGAGTAGGCGCAGCCGATGGCCGGCCGGTTCCTCCGGCCGGCAACTGACAAACCGGAGGGGACGGCATGCAGCTTCGCCCGCTTGCGATCTGTGCCATCGTGTTCTTTACGGCGGGCCTTGCCGTAGCCAGTTTCGCGAATTTCAGGGAGTTCATCCCCGGCTTGCTGCAGGGTGCCTGGATCACCGTCCAGATCACCATCGGCGGCTGCATCGTCGCCGTCGTTGCCGCCCTCCTCGCGGCCATCGCCAGAATGTACGGCCCCGCACCGCTCCGCTGGCTGGCGGTCAGCTATATCGAGCTGTTCCGCGGCACGTCCGCGCTGGTGCAACTGTTCTGGCTCTTCTTCGTGCTGCCGCATTTCGGCATCGTGCTCGAACCGATGAGCGTCGCCATCGCGGCGCTCGGGCTGAATGTCGGCGCCTATGGGGCGGAAGTGGTGCGCGGGGCGATCACCGCGGTGCCGCGTGGCCAGTGGGAAGCCTCCGTCGCGCTCAACATGCCGCGCAAGCTCGCCCTGCGCCGCATCATCCTGCCGCAGGCCTTCGCGGCGATGATCCCGCCCTGGGGCAATCTCTTCATCGAACTCCTGAAGGCGACGGCGCTGGTGTCGCTGATCACCATCTCGGACCTCGCCTTCAAGGCGCAGCAGATGAACCAGACGACCTTCCGCACGGTCGAGATCTTCTCCATCGTGCTGGTCATGTATCTCGCCATATCGATCCTGATCACGGTCGGCATGCGCGCCCTCGAAACCGTCGCCGCGCGCGGCATGGCACGCGGGAGATAGGCGATGTTCTGGGACTGGAACTACGTCTGGGAGATCATGCCGACGCTGCTTCGCGCCTCCGTGGTGACGATCGAGGCAACGCTCCTCGGCTTCGCCCTCGCCGCCGTGCTGGGCCTCGTCATGGCCATCCTGCGCATGTCGAAATCCCAATGGATCAGCGTCCCGACGGCCGCCGTGATCGAGTTCATCCGCTCGACGCCGCTGCTGATCCAGATCTTCTTCATCTTCTTCGTGTTTCCGGAGTTCGGCCTGGTCCTGCCGGCGATGACGGCCGGCGTCATCGCGCTCGGCCTGCACTACGGCGCCTATTGCTCGGAAGTCTACCGCGCGGGCCTGGAGAACGTGCCGCGCGGGCAATGGGAAGCCTCCACAGCGCTCAATCTCAGCCCCTACATCACCTTCCGGGACATCATCATTCCACAGGCCATACCGCCCGTGATCCCGGCGCTCGGCAACTATCTGGTCGCGCTGTTCAAGGAAACGCCGCTCCTCTCGGCCATCGCCGTCCTGGAGCTGATGCAGACGGCGAAGATCCTCGGCTCCGAGAGCTTCCGCTATGTCGAGCCGATTACCCTGGTCGGCGGCTTCTTTCTCATCATGAGCCTGGTCGCGTCGATGTTCATCCGCCAGGTGGAAAGCTCCCTCAATCGCAGCCTGCGCAACCCCGGAGGCGACAAATGACGACCCCGATGGTCAAGTTCGACAACGTAACCAAGCGCTATGGCTCGCTGACGGTGCTCGATTCCCTCAATCTGGAGATCGCACCCAACGAGAAGGTGGCGATCATCGGCCCGTCCGGCTCCGGCAAGACGACGGTGCTGCGCATGCTGATGACGCTGGAGCGCATCAATGACGGTGTCATCTACGTCGATGGCGAGCCGATGACCCACATGGAGAAGAACGGCGCGCTGGTGCCGGCGAGCGAGCGCCACCTGCGCCGGGTGCGCGGCAATATCGGCATGGTGTTCCAGCACTTCAACCTGTTCCCGCACATGTCGGCGCTCAAGAACTGCATGGAGGCGCCGATCCATGTGCTCGGCCTGCCGCGCGTCGAGGCGGAGGAGCGGGCGGCCGAACTGCTCGATATGGTCGGCCTCGGAGACAAGAAGGGCCACTATCCCAGCCAGCTCTCCGGCGGCCAGCAGCAGCGCGTGGCGATCGCCCGCGCCCTGGCGATGCGCCCCAAGGTCATGCTGTTCGACGAGGTGACCTCGGCGCTCGACCCCGAACTGGTGGGCGAGGTCCTGCAGGTGATCCGCAGGCTCGCGAAGGAACACAGCCTGACCATGCTGATGGTGACGCACCAGATGGGCTTCGCCAAGGAATTCGCCGACCGGGTCTGCTTCTTCCATTCCGGCAAGATCGCCGAACAGGGCGCGCCGGAAGACCTTTTCAACAATCCACGGGAAGAGCGCACGCAGCAGTTTCTGAGCGCCGTTCTGGAAGCCGGCTGAACCATGGCGGATCTGACGCTCGCCGACGTCCTGGCGGCGCGCCGGAGGATTTCCGGCGTGGCGACGCTCGGGACGCCGCTGGTCCCCTCGCCCCATCTGGAAGCGCTTGCCGGCGGCCCTTTCCTGCTCAAGCTGGAGATCGGCCAGGCGACGGGCGCTTTCAAGCTGCGCGGCGCGGCCAACGCGGTGTTCAGCCTTTCCGACGACGCCACGGGGGTCACATGCTGTTCGACGGGCAATCATGGCCGGGCCGTCGCCTATGCCGCGCGGGCGCGCGGCCTCGGCGCGGTCGTCTGCATGTCGAGGCTGGTGCCGCAGGCCAAGGTCGACGGCATTCGCGCGCTGGGAGCGGAAGCCCGCATCATCGGCGGCAGCCAGGACGAGGCCCAGCTCGAAAGCCGGCGGCTGGCGGAAGAGGAAGGGTTCTGCGAGGTCTCCCCCTTCGACGATCCTCACGTGATCGCCGGACAGGGCACGATCGGCCTCGAGCTTCTGGAACAGTGTCCGGACCTCGCGACCGTTCTCGTTCCCCTGTCAGGCGGCGGCCTCGCTGGCGGCATCGCCGCCACCGTCAAGCAGATCAAGCCGTCGATCCGCGTGATCGGCATCACCATGGAGCGGGGCGCGGCCATGTACCAGTCGGTCAGGGCGGGACATCCCGTGCCGGTCACCGAAGTGGCCAGCCTGGCGGATTCGCTGGGCGGCGGGATCGGCGAGGACAACCGCCACTCGTTCGGGCTTTGCCAAAAATACCTGGACGAGATCGTCCTCGTCACCGAGGAAGAGATCTACCGGGCCATGCAGGCGCATTACTTCGAGGACCGGATCGTCTGCGAGGGAGCGAGCGCGGTCGGAGCCGCCGCCCTGATCGCCGGCAAGATCGGGCCTACGCTCGGCCCCGTGGCCAGCATCATCACCGGGCGCAATGTCGACATGGCCGTGTTCACCGACATCGTGTCCGGCCGCGACGTGACGCTCGGCGACTGGACCCTCAGAGGAAAACCCCATGCCGCATGACATTCTCGTCCTCACCGAGCCGGAACTGAAACGGGCCGTCGCGCTCGATCTCGACGCCATCGACGTGGTGGAAAGCGCCTTTGCCGCCCTTGCTTCGGGAAAGGTGGTCATGCCACCCATCCTGTCGATGGAGATCCCGGGCGCCAATGCCGAAGTGGACGTGAAGACCGCCTATATTCCGGGCTTCGACGGGTTTGCGATCAAGGTCAGCCCCGGCTTCTTCGACAATCCCAGGATCGGCCTACCGAGCCTCAACGGGCTGATGATCCTGTTCTCGGCGAAAACCGGACTGGTGGAGGCCCTGCTTCTCGACAACGGTTTCCTGACCGATGTGCGCACGGCGGCAGCCGGCGCCGTCGCCGCGCGGCATCTTGCACCGTCTGTCGTCACGACGGCCGGCGTGATGGGAACCGGTGTGCAGGCGCGCCTGCAGATGTTTGCCGCTCATCAGGTCCGGCCGTTCGAACGGGTCCTCGTGTGGGGGCGCGACGCCACCAAGGCCGCCGCCTGCGCTTCCGACATCGCCGGCCATCTCGGCATCGACGCGCGGGCGGAAACCGATCCGGCGCGGCTCGTCGCGGAAAGCCAGCTCGTGGTCACGACCACGCCGGCGCGCGCGCCTATCCTGAAGGCCGACTGGCTGCATCCGGGCCTGCATGTCACCGCAATGGGGTCCGACCAGGAAGGCAAGAACGAGATCGACCCCGCGGCGCTTGCCCGCGCCGACCTCTATGTCGCCGACAGAGTCAGCCAGTGCGAGAAGCTGGGGGAACTCGCCGCGGCGATCGGAGCGGGTGTCTGGAACGGAAAAACCCCTGCGGAGCTCGGTGAGATCGTTGCCGGCGCGAAGACGGGACGCACGGACGACAGCCAGGTCACCATCTGCGATCTGACCGGGACCGGTGCGCAGGACACGGCCATCGCGACGTTTGCGCGGCAGCAGGCCTTGACAGCGGGAGCCGGCACGACGATCCAGAGCTGACCATGCTCAAGCTCGACCACCGCGACATCAAGATTCTCTCGATCCTGCAGAAGGAGGGCCGCATCTCAAAGGCGGCGCTCGCCGAGCGGGTGAACCTGACGCCCGCGCCCTGCTGGGAAAGGCTGAAGCGGCTGGAGAAGGCCGGGATCATCACCGGCTACCGGGCCGAGATCGCCCTGTCGAAGGTCATGCCGTCCATCACCGTGTTCATGGCGGCGGAGCTGGAAGGACATCGCGCCGAGGATTTCCAGCTTTTCGAACGCAGCGTCCAGACCATCGATGCAATCGTCGGCTGCTGGGCTGTCGGCGGCGGCTTCGACTACATCGTGCAGATTATCGCCCGCGACATCGACGCCTACCAGCGGCTGATCGATCAGCTTCTGGAGGCGCGCGTCGGGCTGGCGCGCTATTTCACCTATATCGTGACCAAGCCGGTCAAGCAGCCCGGCGCCCTGCCACCGGGCCTTCTCGGCGCCGCGCCGAAGGAATAGCAGGCGAAGGGACGAAAGTTCGAACGATTCATTGGCGGCGGGGCGACGCTTCTGCGGAAAATTCTCCGCCGCGCCGGGCATGATCGGAGCAGTTTCCTTGACGAGACCTGCTTCGGGAGTGAGCCGATGTCCGCATTCGCAGCGCTGCAGAAAACCTCGCTTACAGATCTGGCTGACCCGCGCCTGTTCCGTGAATACGCCTATGCGGACGGCCAGTGGATCGCCGCGCCGGGCGACCCGGTGATCGACGTTCTCAATCCCGCCGACGGCGCGCGCATCGGCTGCGTGCCGGCGCTGTCCTCGGCACAGGTCGACGAGACCATCGCGGCGGCGCAGGCGGCCTTCCCCGCGTGGTCGGCCCTGCTGCCGCAGGAGCGCGCGCGCCTGCTGACGGCGTGGCACGGCTTGATCCTCGAGGCCCGCGAGGACCTGGCGCAACTGATGGTCCTTGAACAGGGCAAGCCCCTTTCCGAGGCGCGCGGCGAAATCGACTACGCCGCCTCCTTCGTGTCCTTCTATGCCGAGGAAGCAAAACGCGTCGCCATCGAAAGCGTGACCTCGCACCTGCCCGACGCCGACATGCAGGTTTCGCGGGAGCCGGTGGGCGTGGCCGCCCTCATCACACCCTGGAATTTCCCGAGCGCGATGCTGACGCGCAAGGCGGCGGCTGCGCTCGCCGCCGGCTGCACGGTCGTCGCCCACCCCTCATCCGAGACGCCGTTCTCCGCCCTGGCGCTGGCGGAACTCGGCGAGCGGGCGGGACTTCCCGCGGGGGTCTTCAACGTGCTGACGGGCAAGGCGGCCGAAGTGGTCGGCGCTATGACGGCCTCGCCGCATGTGCGCGCCCTCTCCTTCACCGGCTCCACCGAAATCGGCCGTCTGCTCTACGCACAATCCGCGCCGACGGTGAAGCGGCTGGTGATGGAACTGGGCGGCCATGCGCCCTTCATCGTCTTTGCCGACTGCGATCTGGAACGGGCCGTGGACAGCGCCATGTCGGCGAAGTTCGCGACATCGGGACAGGATTGCCTGGCGGTGAACCGGTTCTATGTCGAACGCCCGATCTACGATGCCTTCGTTGCAGCCTTCGCGCGCCGCGTCGAGGCGCTGAGCGTGGGGGCCGGGCTCGCCGATCCCGATATCGGCCCGCTGATCCACGAACGGGCCGTCGCGAAGCAGGAAGAACATGTGGCCGATGCGCTGAAGAAGGGCGCGCGGCTGGTTGCAGGTGGCGGGAAGGCGCCGCACGGGCCGAACTTCTTCCTGCCCACCGTCCTGGCGGATGTCCCCGAGACGGCCCTGCTGTTCCGCGAGGAGACCTTCGGTCCCGTCGCCGGTTTCGCGCCGTTCGATGGCGAGGACGAGGTTCTGCAGAAAGCCAACGCAACGGAAACCGGGCTTGCCGCCTATCTCCACACGCGCGATCCCGGCCGCATCGCCCGCTTCTCGCGCGGGCTGACCTTCGGCATGGTGGCGGTCAATCGCACCAAGATCACCGGCGCGCCGATCCCCTTCGGCGGGGTCAAGCAGGCGGGTCTCGGCCGAGAAGGGTCCAGGCATGGGCTCGAAGCCTTCACCGACATCAAATATGTCTGCCGCGATACGAACTGAACCGGGGCGCGCATGTTCGACAATCCCTTCAGCGACGCGGAATTGAGCGGCAGGCTCTCGGCGGTGCGCGGCGCGATGGCCGCGCGCCGGCTCGACATGGCCCTGCTGTCGACGCCGGAAAACATCTTCTATCTGACCGGCCTCGACCATTGGGGCTATTTCGCGCCGCATCTGCTTATCGTGCCCATGGAGGGCGAGATGATCCTCGTGACGCGGCAGATGGAGCGCGTGTCGATCGAGAAGCAGGTGCGCAACGCGCTGTTCCAGGGGCATGGCGACCACGAGACCGCTGCCGACCTGGCGGTGCGCGTGCTGAAGGATTCCTTCGCGGCGAAGGAGCGCTCGCGCGCCGTCCTTGAAACCGTGGTGTCGCAGATCGAGAAGCAGACCGCTGGCACGGTCCGCATCGGCGTTGAGACCTGGTCGTCGGGCCATTCCTACGGATTCGGCAAGGCGCTTCGCGACAGTCTGGATACGGTGGAGTGGGTCGACATCACGGAACTGGTCGACCATCTGCGGCTCGTCAAGTCGCCGGCCGAGCAGGCACTGATGCGCAAGGCTGCGGCGGTGTCCGACGCGGCGGCGGAAGCCGCCATCGCGATGATCGCCGATGGGGCGGCCGAACGCGACGTGGTGGCCGAATGCCATGCTGCGATGATCCGGGCCGGCGGAGAGGCTCCGGGTTTCGGTCCCTTCATCCGGCCGGGCGGGCGGCTCGGCGAGGAACACGCCACCTGGGGCAACGGCGCCTATCGCGACGGCGAGCCCGTGTTCATCGAGCTGTCCGGCTGCGTTAGCCGTTATCACGCCCCCCTCGGGAGGCTCGTTCATGTGGGCTCGATCCGCGACGAGGATGCGCGCATGGCGGAAACGGTTCTGAAGGCCTTCGATGCGGTGCTTCGCGCCCTGAAGCCGGGTGTCAGGGCGCGCGACGTCTATGCCGCCTGGCAGGCCGTCGCCGACGATGCGGGGCTTGCCGAGTATCGCCGCCACCATTGCGGCTACTGCGTCGGCATCGGATTCCCGCCCTCCTGGACCGGCGGCAACCGGGTGACCGGACTGCGCCACGACAGCGACCTCGAGATCCGCGAGGGCATGAGTTTTCACATTCTTTCCTGGCTGATGGGAACGGGTAAAGGTGACTTCTTCCTCTCCAATGCGGTGCTGCTTAGTGCCGACGGCGCGGAAGTGCTGACCCGGACCCCCAACGGCCCAACCATTCGATAGGAGGCAGACATGCTGTTGAAGAACGACCAGCTCGACCAGTGGGACCGGGAGAACTTCTTCCATCCCTCGACCCACCTCGCCCAGCATGCGCGCGGCGAGAGCCCGACGCGCATCGTGACCGGCGGCAGCGGCGTCCATATCGAGGACCGCGACGGCAACCGGCTGCTCGATGCCTTCGCGGGCCTCTATTGCGTCAATGTCGGCTACGGCCGCACCGAGATCGCCGACGCGATCGCCGAGCAGGCGAAGGAGCTGGCCTATTACCACGCCTATGTCGGGCACGGCACGGAGGCCTCCATCCGCCTGGCCAAGATGATCCTCGACCGGGCGCCCGAGACCATGTCCAAGGTCTATTTCGGCCTCGGCGGCTCGGACGCCAACGAAACGAACGTCAAGCTGATCTGGTACTACAACAACATTCTCGGGCGACCCGAGAAGAAGAAGATCATCTCGCGCTGGCGCGGCTATCACGGCTCCGGGCTGATGACCGGCTCGCTGACCGGCCTCGAACTGTTCCACAAGAAGTTCGACCTGCCGCTGGCGCAGGTTCTGCACACGGAAGCGCCCTATTACTACCGGCGCCCCGACCTCGCCATGAGCGAAGCGGACTTCACCGCCCATTGCGCCGCCGAACTCGAGGCGCTGATCGAGCGCGAGGGCGCCGACACGATCGCCGCCTTCATCGGCGAGCCGGTGCTGGGCACCGGCGGCATCGTTCCGCCGCCCGCCGGCTACTGGCAGGCGATCCAGAGGGTGCTCAAGAAGCACGACATCCTGCTTGTCGCCGACGAGGTGGTGACGGGCTTCGGCCGTCTCGGCTCCATGTTCGGGTCGCTGCACTACGACATCGAGCCGGACCTGATCACGATCGCCAAGGGCCTGACTTCGGCCTATGCGCCGCTGTCCGGTTCCATCGTCGGCAAGAAGATGTGGGACGTGCTGGAGCGCGGCACGGACGAGAACGGTCCCATCGGTCACGGCTGGACCTATTCCGCGCATCCCATCGGTGCGGCCGCCGGCATCGCCAATCTGGAGCTGGTGGACAAGCTCGGCCTCGTGAAGAACGCGACGGAGACCGGCGGTTATCTGCTCGACGCGATGCGCGACGCCCTGGGCAACCATGCGCATGTCGGCGAAGTGCGCGGCGAAGGCATGCTGTGCGCTATCGAGTTCGTCGAGGACCGGGATGCGCGCCGCTTCTTCGATGCCTCGCGCAAGATCGGCCCGCAGATGGCGGCGGCTCTGCTCGAACGCGGCGTCATCGGCCGCGCCATGCCGCAGGGCGACATACTGGGCTTTGCGCCGCCCCTGTGCCTGACGCGGGAGGAAGCCGACATCGTGGTCGATGCGACCGTGAAGGCCGCGAAGGCTGTGTTCGGAGACTGACCTGCCGCATCGGGCGGGCTGGACCTTGCCCTGAACCATCAATTCGGCCATGTCTCTCCGCATCGTCTTGTCGGAGAGCATCATGGCCGAATTTGCGTTTCCCCCCGCCCCCCAGCCCAGCGTGGCCATCGCCGGCAGCCCGGACCGCTTTCCGGTGCGACGCATCTTCTGCGTCGGGCGCAATTATGCGGCGCATGCGCGCGAGATGGGCGCGGATCCGAACCGCGAGCCGCCCTTCTTCTTCACCAAGCCGGCCGATTCAGTCGTCGGCGACGGCGCGACGGTCCCCTATCCGGCGCTGACGGAGGATCTGCATCACGAGATCGAACTGGTGGTCGCCATTGGCACGGGCGGGCGCAACATCGCGAACGCTGATGCGCTCGGCCACGTCTTCGGCTACGCGGCCGGCATAGACCTGACGCGCCGCGACCTGCAGGGCGAGGCGAAGAAGACCGGACGCCCGTGGGACTGGGGCAAGGCTTTCGACAACTCCGCCCCCTGCGGAGC
Source organism: Nitratireductor pacificus pht-3B (assembly GCF_000300335.1). GTDB lineage: Bacteria > Pseudomonadota > Alphaproteobacteria > Rhizobiales > Rhizobiaceae > Nitratireductor > Nitratireductor pacificus. Next base: position 121,602 of record NZ_AMRM01000006.1, read on the forward strand.
CGTCGCCCCCGTCGGCGTCACCGGGCACCCGGCAAGCGGCGGCGTCTGGCTGAAGGTCAATGATGAGATTCGCCAGCAGGGCGATCTGGCGGAACTGATCTGGCCGGTGGCCGACGTCATCGCCATCTGCAGCCGCGCCATGGAGTTGAAGGCCGGCGACCTCATCTACACCGGGACGCCGGCTGGAGTCGGCGCCGTCAAGGCGGGCGATCGACTTTCAGGCGGGATCGACGGCGTCGGCACGATCTCCATCACCATCATCGGCGCGCGCCTGGCGGGCTGAGCGGGTTCATCCCTACTGATCGTCTACGATGAGGAGAACGATGGTCTCGGCGGCGAGCGCCGGCGTCTCCCCGCCTTCGATCTCGACTTCGCTGTGATGGCGGATCAGAAGGCGTCCCGGCGCCTTCTCCTCGACCCCGCTCAGACGGGCACGCAGGCGCACGCGGGCGCCGGCCTTGACGGGTGCCAGAAAGCGCAGCCTGTCGAGACCATAGTTGATCACCGTGCCCAGGCGAACCGGCCATGCACCGCTGTCGTAAGACAGGCTGGACAGGAGCGACAGGGTCAGGAAACCGTGGGCGACCGGTACGCCGTAAGGGCTTTCGCACCGCGCGCGCTCGCGGTCGACATGAATCCACTGGCGGTCGTTCGTGCAGTCGGCGAAACCGTCGATCATCGACTGATCGACCTCGACCCATTGCGAAACCGTTTCCGTGGCGCCGATATGCTGTTCCAGGACATGCGCGTTCATGGGATTGCCTTTCTGCCGTTTCGACGGACGGATGACGCCGCACGGCGCGGCCGTTGCCTACCGAGTTCCGCTCCCGCACCGTCCGGATCGCGATCCCTGGATGGCCGGGACTGAACGCAGGCGAATAGCGTCGAACTCACTCACATGCCGTTTTCGCAGCGCAGCGGCCGCTCCCATGGCGCGGCGAATATTGTGCATTGCAGCAGACTTGGCAAGAAAGAAGCGTGATCGGAGCAATCATGGGTTGCCGAATCGAGCAGACGGCAAACCACAAAAAGTTGATTTTTTTTCTCAGATTTTTTGCGCGACACTCTGGAATTGTTCTAAATGATAGGCCATAATACATGACAGTCATGCAAGAGGATCGTTATGCGGTTAACCAGACAGACCAACTATGCCATCAGAATCCTGATGTACTGCACGGCCAATGAAGGCCGCCTGAGCCGCATCTCGGATATCGCCGAAGCCTACACGCTCTCCGACCTTTTCCTGTTCAAGATCCTGCAACCCCTCGTGGAGCACGGTTTTGTGGAAACAGTGCGCGGCCGTCACGGCGGCGTGCGCCTGGCCAAGCCGGCGGAAGCGATCTCGCTTTTCGATGTGGTGCGGATCACCGAGGACAATTTCGCCATGGCGGAGTGCTTCGAGAACGACGCCGCCGACTGCCCGCTGGTGGAAAGCTGCGGGCTGAACGCGGCCCTGCGCGAGGCGTTGAACGCATTCTTCGACGTGCTCGCGCGCTACACGATCCGCGATCTGGTGGATGCGAAGCCGAACATGCGCGACCTGCTCGGCATCGACAACCTGCCCGAACGCGTCGCCGCCGGCTGAGACGCCGGAGCGCGGCGTTCAGGCCTGCGCCGCCTGCGGCAGGACGAACGGACCGCCGTTCGCGGGCGTCGCGCCGATCCTGATCCTGCATTCGAAGACGTCCGACACGAGCGCGTCGGTGAGGACGTCGGAAACCGACCCGGCCGCTGCAAGGCGGCCGCGGTGCATCATGGCGACGTGATCGGCGAACTGCGCCGTCAGGTTGAGATCGTGCAGGACCGCGATCACCCCCCCGCCCGCGGCGGCGAAGGCGGCAGCGATGTTCATGATGATCAGCTGATGCTTGATGTCGAGGCTGGAGACCGGCTCGTCGAGCAGCAGATAGCGCGGCATGCCGTCGAGCACCGGCCTCCAGACCTGACAGAGGACGCGGGCAAGCTGAACGCGCTGCTGTTCGCCGCCTGAAAGCTCCTGATAGTAGCGGCCGGCAAAGCCCGCCAGATCCACCCTGGCCAACGCCTTGTCCGGCAGGTGCACGGCCTCGTCGTCGCGAACGCCCGATCGGCCGCTCATCAGGCCGAGCCGGACGATCTCGCGAACGGTATAGGGAAAGGACAGGGTCGTCGACTGCGGCAGGACCGCCCGATGAACCGCCGCCTGCCAGGGCTTCATCGCGCTCAGCGCGACACCGTTGATGCGGATATCCCCGCTGAACGCCAGATCCCCGGCCAGGGCCTTGAGCAGAGTGGTCTTGCCCGAGCCGTTCGGCCCGACGATCGCCGTGAGCTGACCCGGCCGCGCCGTCAGACCGACATCGGACAGGATGGGCCGGCTGCCGAAGCTGACGGAAAGGTTGCTGATCTCGATCGACATCACAAATCCAGCAAGCCGCGCTGCCGCAGCAATATCCAGAGGAAGAACGGTGCGCCGATGGCGGCCGTGACGATGCCTATGGGAAGCTCGGCCGGGGCCACGATCATCCGGCTGATGGCGTCGGCGACGAGCAGCAGGCATGCCCCGAGCAGCGCCGAGGCCGGCAGAAGATAGCGATGCTCCGGCCCGATGGTCAGGCGCAGGAGATGCGGAACGACGATGCCGATGAAGCCGATGCCGCCGGCCACCGCCACGGACGCGCCGGTGGCCGCGGCGACGGCAACGATCGCCGCGTTCTTCACGCGCTGCACCGGGATGCCCAGATGGTTGGCCGAGGCCTCCCCCAAAACCATGCCGTCCAGCCCGCGCGCCAGAAAGGGCGTCGCGAGCAGCGCCAGAACGATGATCGGCCCTGCCGCCCAGATCTTGCTCCACGTGGAGCCGGCAAGCGACCCCAGCCCCCAGAAGGTCAGGTCGCGCAATTGCTGGTCGTCCGCCAAGTAGACCAGCACGCCGGAGAAGGCGCCCGCCATCGCCGCAAGCGCGATCCCGGCGAGCAGCATGGTCGCAATGGAGGTCTGGCCGCGCCGCGTGGCGACCCGATAGAGAAGGAGCGTCGACGCCAGGCCGCCGAAGAAGGCGGCGAGCGGCAGCGCATAGATGCCGGCCAGAGGGACCGCGGGTCCAAGGACCGTGCCTCCGAGCACGATCACCGTGATCGCGCCCAGTCCGGCGCCGGAGGCGACACCGACGATGCCCGGATCGGCGAGCGGGTTGCGAAACAGGCCCTGCATCACCGCGCCGGAAACGGCCAGGGCCGCGCCCACGAGGCTGCCGAGCAGGATGCGCGGCAGGCGGATGTCCATGACGATGATGCGGTCGCGCTCGGACAGCACGCCGGTTTCGGCGCCGCCGATGCCGAGCCAGCCGACAACCAGATCCCGGAGGGAGGCGTCCGACGCGCCGGAGGCAAGGCTCGCGGTGCAGATGACGCCGTAAAGTCCGATCAGAAGCAGGATCGCCACCCGTGCGCGCGCCGTGCGATCCCCTGGCAGGTGGATCGAAAGTCCGGCGGATGCCGGAGCCGTCTGCTCGCCTAACGCCATCTCATTCAGCTGCCGTCTTGATCTCCGCCAGCCGGGCCGACAGGTCGCGCACGGCATCCGCCGTGCGGGGCCCGAAGCCCAGAAGATAGGAGCCGTCCATGCGCATGATCGCCCTGTTTCGCCCGGCCGGCGTGCCGGCTATAGCCGGGTGGGCGAAGAGCTTCTCGTCGGCAAGTCCCGGACTGCCGCCCCGCTCCATCATCAACACCACATCCGGACGGGCTTCCAGCACCGCTTCTTCCGAAACCTGCCGATAGCCCTTGAAAGCACCCATGGCATTGACGCCGCCGGCCATTCCGATCACGCCATCGGCCCCGGTGTCGCTGCCTGCGGCCATGATACGTCCGCCCTGCATGCTGAGCACGAACAGCACTCGTTTGCCGCCGGAAGCGGATCGGGCCGCATCTTCGGCAGCCTGCAGGTCGGCCTCCACCTTGCGGGCAAGCTCCTCGGCCTTCTCGCTCACGCCCAGCGCCGCGCCGGTGATGCGGATCTTGCGCAGGATGGCGTCGCGGTCATACCCCTCCGGCACCAGGATCAACGGCACGGTGGCCTTTTCCAGGACATCCATCGTGGCGGGCGGGCCGCTGCCCTCCATGGCGAGCACGGCGCTCGGAGCGACCGACAGCACGCCTTCCGGCGACAGCGCGCGCATATAGCCCACGTCCGGCAGGGCTTTCGCCACCTCGGGATAGGTGCTGGTCGTGTCGCGCGCGATGAGCCGGTGCTCCTCGCCCAGCGCATAGATGATCTCCGTGATTGCCCCGCCAATGCTGACGAGGCGCGAAGCATCGGGAAAGCGCTCAGGGGTCTCGGAGGCAATGGCGACCTGCGCAGCCGCGCCGGCGGAAACGGCGATGGCGCAGGCAATCAGCCAGGCACGCGCACGGCGGACGGGCGTGCGAAAACGGGGTATGGGCACAACAAGGCTCCTTATGCGGCGCGAAAGATCAAAGTCCGGAACAAGAAGAAGTGCGGGCGCTTTCCGCCCGCACTTCTTCTCAGCCGGCTCTGGGCAGGGACTGCAGCCGTTCGACCATCAGCCGCCAGTCGGGCCGCTCGTCGTGTCCTTCGTGCCGTTCGCCGAAGAACTGCGCGATCAGCTCGCCGTCGGCGCCATAGGCCTCGATCGACGTGACATGACCTTCCTTGGTCGGCTTGCGCACGGCCCACAATTCGCTGACGTGGTCTGTCCGCAGATGCAGGTTGAAACCCGGATCGAGAATGTTGATCCATGGCCCCATCGGCTTGACCGTGTGAATGGTGCCGGTGTGAATCTGGACGCAACCGGGGCTTCCGACAAAGCACATGATCGGCACTTCGTCGCGCACCGCCTGATAGAGCATCGCCGTCAGCGCCTCGTTCTCGAGACGCCAGGCGTAATCCTCGCCGATCAGGTGAACGGCCTGGTGGCGGGTGAGCTTCAGCTTGCGCAGGATGTTGAACAGCTGGTGCACGTCCGTCATCGCGGCCCAGCGCTCGCGCAGGATCTCCGCCGAAGGCAGCGCCTCGGGCGCTTCCTGTACCGGCGGTTCGGCACGTCCCACGGTGATCGCTGCGCCCTGATCCGGCGAGACAAGCTCATCGATGAGCGCCCGGTAGGCCGCCTGATCCGACTGCGGGCGCAGGTGAATCTTGTGAACCGCCTCCCCCGCATGATCGAAGAACTGGAGGCTGTGACGCACCGCGCCGGACTCCTCGTCACGTTTCTCGACGGCGAAGCCGAAGGCCCAGCGCGACGGGAAAATGCGCAGGTCGATATCGGCGCCGAGCACGAGGGCATGTTCGGAGCCCGTCATCGTCTTCTCGTAGATGCCGACCTTCTCGTGCACGGCGCTCTCGTTGCGCGTCAGCGCCATGACTTCGCCGACAGCCTCCAGGGACGGCAGCAGATCGCTGACGCGCGGCTCGATCCGCGTGACGCCGTGGCCGACATGCGCCGCCAGCAATTCAGCCTCGGAAATACCGAGCTGCGCAGCGAGGTCGCGCTCGCGCATCTTCGGGTTCTCGCTCCTGGCGCGCCTGATCCCCTCAGGCGCGCGTCTCGCTTGAATGTTCATTCCTCATCCCTGTCCTACTTGTTCAAGATCAGCTTTCCCTGGCGCGTGATCTTCAAGCGGTAATAGGCACCGTGATGCTCTATTCCGATCTCCCGACGCCCGCAGAAAAGGTCGACGCTGGAAATGGTGCGGTCAGGCGTTATCCCGGCGTGAGCACCCGTCCACTGCTGCATGTCGGCCTGCCCCGTAGGGTCGATGGACATATACGTCTTCATGGAGAAACCCTCCTCTTTCAGTTCGGCTCGCATCGGCTGGCACAACGGTGCATTTTCGTATTCCGCTTTCTTGACTTTCATTATCATATTTTATAGCCACCGCAATACCGGAGTGGAATTCTCAAGAAAAAATTCTTAGCCGGTTCACAATCGGCAAGCCAGCGCCAGCCGATCAGGTTTCTTCTCATTTCGGGGAACGTTGTAATGTTGAGGTATATTGCGCGCAGGAACACCTTGCTCCTTTGCGGAACTGCGCTGGTTCCATTGCTGATGTCCGATTTTTCAAGCGCTCAGGAAGCGCAGACCTCGCCGGAGCGCATTGCAGCTCCCGGAGACACGACGACACTCGACCGGATCACGATCGTGAGCAGGACGGGAGAAACGCCGATCGAGACGATGGCCTCGGTGAGCCAAGTCAGCGGCGAGCAGCTGGCCCGCCGGATGGCCGCAACGCCGGGCGAGATTCTGTTCGGCGTGCCGGGCGTCAACATCTACTCCCAGGGCCGCCCGTCGGTGGCCAATGTCAATATTCGCGGCCTGCAGGACGCCGGACGCGTTTCGGTCATCGTGGACGGCGCGCGGCAGAATTTCCACAAGACGGGGCATGAGGTGTCCCGCATGTTCTGGCTCGACCCCGAACTGGTGAAGCAGGTGGACGTCATGCGCGGACCGAGCGCGAACACGTTTGGATCGGGAGCGATCGGCGGTGTCGTCTATTTCGAGACGAAGGATGCCGAGGATTTCCTCCGCGACGACGAGACCTATGCGCTTTCCACGACCGGACGCTACGATTCGAACGGTTCCGGCTGGACCGTCAGCACCACGGGGGCGTTCCGCTTCAACGAGAGCGCGTCGGTCCTGGGCAACATCGTCTGGCGGGATTTCGGCGACTACAAGGACGGCGGCGGCACCCGGGTGGACCATTCCGGCTTCGATGTGCTGAGCGGACACCTGAAGGGAACCGTCAGGCCGACCGAGTTCAGCAAGCTGACGCTCGGCTGGACCGGCGCCAGCAACGAGTGGTCCAGTTCGGCGATCCAGGACAACAGCCTGAAAAGCAACACCTTTACCGGCGCATTCGAAATCTCGGATGCGGAAGAGAAATGGCTGAATCTCAGCATCAAGGGCGCCGTGAACTCCATGGGCCTCGAGGAAGTACGGTCCGGCACCACCACCGACTACGATCTGCGCACCTCCAGCCTCGACGTGTGGAACACCTCCCATTTCGACACCGGTCCGGTCCAGCATCAACTGACCTTCGGCGGTGACTGGGTTTATGACGACTTCACCTCGCAGACCGCATCCGGCGGAGCGAACTTCTTCAATCCCAACGGCAAGAGAACGGTCTGGGGCGGCTACGTACAGGACAAGCTGCGCTACGACTGGCTCGAAGTCGTCGCCGGGCTGCGCTACGACGCCTATGATCTCGAAGGATCCTCGGAAAGCTCCGGCAGCCGCCTCTCGCCGCGTGTTTCGGTCGGCATCTCCCCGTTCAGCGAGGGGACCCTTGCGGGGCTGCAGGTCTACGGTTCCTATGCGGAAGGGTATCGGGCGCCGACCACCTCGGAAGCGTTCATCAGCGGCATGCACGCGGGCGGAGCGCCCTTCCCTTTCCTGCCCAATCCGGACCTGAAACCGGAAACGGGCAAGACCTGGGAAGCCGGCGTGAACTACGCGGCGGAAGGATTGATGTCGGCGGACGACACGCTGCGCATCAAGGCGGCGTATTTCCACAACGATGTGAAGGACTACATCACCTTCGCCCGCGTCAACGTGGTGCCGGGAACGTCGTGTTCCTTCTCCCCTATGGGGTTCTGCATGCAGAACCAGAACATCCAGTCGGCGGAGATCCACGGCTTCGAGCTGGAAAGCTACTATGACGCCGGCCGTTATTTCGGCGGCATCAGCGTATCGATCGTCGACGGCGAGGAGATCGACCTCAACGGCGTGCGCAGCGACCTGACCCGCATTCCCGCAACCAGCGTCACGCTCGACGGCGGAATGCGGTTCCTGGAGAGGCGCCTGACCGTTGGCGGCGAAGTGCAGTTCAACAAGGCGCCCAAGGGGTCGAGCTTCGCCGACGACTACACGCTGGTCAATCTCTACGCCAACTACCAGGCGACCGACAATTTGCGCTTCGATTTCCGCGTCGATAACCTGCTCGACGAGAAATACATGCTTCCCATGGCTGATGTCAGCGCAGGGAGTTACAACCAGCCGGGCCTCACCGTGAAGGTCGGCGCGACCATGAGACTGGGAGGCTGATCAGCCGTGTTATCGAATATCCCGTTCCGCTCGTTCGTCTCCGCCGCCGCCCTCGGGCTGGCGGCGGGACTGACCGTGACGACACCCTCGGACACGCTGGCGCAGGAAACCGCGCCGGCGAAGGCGATCAACCTGGAACTCAACGCGCTGGAACCGAGCGACAAGGGCTGCCGCATCGCCTTCGTGGTCCAGAACGGCCTGGCACAGGACATCGACAAGGCGGCGTTCGAGATCGCCCTGTTCGATGGCCAGGGCTTGGTCGACCGGCTGCTGGTTCTGGATTTCCAGGACCTGCCTGCAGAGAAGACCAAGGTGCGCCGCTTCGATCTTGCCGAAGCGGACTGCGCGCAGATCAGCCGCGTGCTGGTCAACGACGCCACCGCCTGCGAGGGCCAGGGCGTCGAGGCGGGGACCTGCATCGCCGCCCTGGCGCCCACCACCCGCACAAAGATCATCTTCGGCAAGTAGCACGCCGACCAACGCAACGGGAATGCTCATCATGATCGACGGTCTCGCCGCCTCAATCGGCTCCTTTCTCAAGCTCGGCGGCCCGGTCGTGGCGATCCTGCTGGTGCTCTCCGTGTTCGCCCTGGCGCTGGTTCTCCTGAAACTCGTGCAGTTCCAGCGCGAGCGCATCGGCCGGCACGGGAAGGCCAGGCGCGCGCTGCATGCGTGGTTCCATCGCAATCAGGGCGAGGCACGCGCTGCTCTGGCGACGGCGCGCTCGCCGCTCGAGGAGGCTCTGGCAGCCGCCATGCGGCTCGGCAGCGCCGGTGCGCCGAGGGACGCGGTCGAGAACGAGGTGGGCCGCATCGCGCTTGCCCGGCTGCACGAACTGCAACGCGGTTTCCGCGCCCTCGACGCCATCGTCCAGGTGGCCCCGCTGCTCGGCCTGTTCGGCACGGTGCTTGGCATGATCGAGGCCTTCCGGGAACTGCAGGCGGCCGGCAACGCGGTCGATCCGTCGCTGCTGGCCGGCGGCATCTGGGTGGCCCTGCTGACGACGGCCTGCGGGCTTGCGGTGGCGATGCCCGTTTCGCTGATGCTCACCTGGTTCGAAACCCGTCTGGAGAATGAGCGGGTGGCCATAGAGACGATGACCAGCGCCGCCCTGTCGCAGGCGCTGCCCCGCGATGCGGAAAGGACGGAGGCAACGACCGGCACGGCCCGCGACGCCCCCGCCGTTCTGCACGGAGCCCGCCATGCGCATTGAGGTGAATGCGATACGCAGGCGCAAACCCTTGTCCATGACCTCGCTCATCGACGTCATCTTCCTGCTGCTCCTGTTCTTCATGCTGTCGTCGACCTTCACGCGCTTCGCGAGGGTGGAGGTCTCCGGCGGGCCGGCTTCGGCCGCCGCGGGCGGAAAGACGCCCGACATTCTCATCCGAGTCGATGCGGCGAACGACTGGCGCGTCAACGGCATGGCGCTGCAGGAAGCCGCGGCGCTAGCGGAGCTGACGCGGCTCGATGCGTCCGGCGCCGACACCGCGGTTCTCCTGGTGCGCGGCGCGCTGACGTCGCAGGCGCTGGTGAGCGCCGTCGAGCAGATCCGCAAGAACACAACGCTAACCCTTTCGATCGCGAGGTAGACCATGATGCGCCTTGCCCGCCCTCGCGCCGCGCGCGAGCGTGAAAGCACCGTCACCCTGATCAACATCGTCTTCCTGATGCTGATCTTCTTCCTCGTCGCCGGCACGCTGACCCCGCCGCTCGACGGCGAGGTGACGCTGATCTCCACCACGGACGCCGAGCGGTCCGAGCCGCCCGGCGCACTCTTCGTCACCCGTGACGGCGCGTTGCGCGTCAAGGGCGCCGAGGTCGATGCCGCCGGCTTCGTCGCGCAGCGCCGGGCCCAAAGCGAAGCGCCGGACAGCGAAACGCTGGAAATCACGGTGGCGGCCGATCGCGACCTGCCGGCCTCACGTCTGGTCGACATCGTCGGCGCACTGAAGGCGGCCGGCGCCAGCAAGATCAGCATCATCACGGAACGCGCCGGACAATGAACGCCAGGGCATTGAAGTGGACGGCGGCGATCGTCGTTTCGCTCGGTCTGCACACCGCAGCAGGCGGCTTCGCCGTTTCGCGTTTTCCGGAGGCCGAAGTCGCCGGAGGCAGCACGACCGAGTTCGCCATCGCCGGCGATGCATTCGCCGACCAGGTGGCGTCGGGCGAAACGCTGGAGACGGTGGCCCCCGTCTCGCAAGACGCACCGGAAACGGTGCAACCGGACACCACCGCCGAGATCGCGCCCGAAGCCCCCGCAACGCTGGTGCGGAGCGACGTGGCGGAGGTCGCTCCGACCGTGACCGCGCAGGAAACGGCGATCCCGCAGCCTGCGGACACGCCGGAGCAGCCCGTCGAACAGGCGGAAACGGTCATGCCTGTTGAACAATCGGAAATGGTCGTCGCCGCACTCGATGCGCCGTTGCCCACGCCCCGGCCGGCCTACACGCCACCTAAGAAACCCAAGACCGCGAAGCAGACCGCGCCGCGCGAGACGCGCAAGGCGACCAGGAACACCCGCAAGCCGCCCAGTTCGGGATCGCGCGGCCGGGACGAGCAGGACGCCCGGCGCGGCAGCGCGACAAGCAGCCGGGACGCGGGAGAAACGGCGCGCGGACGGCAGACCGCGCGTGCCTCGCAAAGCGGCAATGCCCGGGTTTCGAACTATCCGGGCAAGATCATCGCCAAACTGCGCCGTGCACGGCGCTATCCGAGTGAAGCCAAGCGAGAGCGGCTGCGCGGTCAGGTGCGTATCAGCTTCACCGTCACCAGCGGCGGCGCGGTGAGCAGCATCCGCGTCTTGCGCAGTTCCGGCTCGCCGATCCTCGACCGGGCGGCGCTCGACACGGTGCGCCGCGCCGCCCCCTTCCCGCCGATCCCCCAGGAGGCCCGCCGCTCAACCTGGCCCTTCGACGTGCCGATCGACTTTTCGACGCGGTAGGAGAACGCGCAGGCACCAACCTGCGCGTGCCTCGCCTGGAGCGTTTGCAGTCAGGTGGAATCGCCCGACGCCCGCATAAACACGGAAAAACACGGAAAAACAATGAGATAGACCCGTTGTGCGTTTCGATGAAACGATGAACGGGTCTATCGGAGAGCTTTCAGACCGCCGCAAGCAGGCTGGCATTGCCACCGGCCGCCGTGGTGTCGACGCAGATCGCCCGTTCATGCACATAGGCCGCCGGATAGAGCGCTTCCGTGATGAGCGGCACGATCGGGCCACTGCGCCCGGCCAGAGCGAGACGCAGGGCTCGTAGCCAGCCATCGTCCCCGCCGGCGGCAACGGCATCGAGCGGCAGGGACTTCAGGCTTGCCGGGTCGATGACGCCATCGGCGGCAGCGACTGGCAGCCCCTGGCCAAGCAGCGGCTTCAGGATGCGGGATGCGTCGGGGTGCACGGCAAGCACGACATTGCCCACCGCCAGCGCCTGAACCGCCTGCGCGAGCAGCGCCGGCTCGTCGGCGCCGAGGCACAGAACCGCACCACGCGGCGTCAGCATCAGCGTGTTGCCCTCGCCCGTCGGTCCCGGCAGGTCGACCGGCCCCTGGTCGAGCGCCGCAGCCGCGGCCATGGCCTCCGTCGCCTTGCCGCGCAGGAGCCGGCGCAGCGCTGCGAGACGGTCGCTGCGCCCAACCCATGCCCCGTCGCGCTGCGGCATCAGGCTTGCGACGAAATCGGTGGACAGAACCGAGCCTTCCGCGCTTGCCACCGTGTCCGGAATGGCCCGGCGGAAACGGCGCAGATAATGGGGGCCACCCGCCTTTGGGCCGGTTCCGGACAGGCCCTCGCCGCCGAAAGGCTGCGAGCCGACAATGGCGCCGATCTGATTCCGGTTGACGTAGATGTTGCCGGCATGGACGCGGTCGATGATGTGCTGGGCGCGCGCGTCGATGCGCGTGTGAAGCCCGAAGGTAAGACCGTAACCCTTTGCGTTGACGGCTGAAATCACCTCGTCGATGGCATCGGCATCGAAGCTCGCCACATGCAGAACGGGGCCGAAAACCTCGCGTTCCAGCTCGTCGATGCCGGAAACCCTGAATGCTGCCGGCGCCACGTGTCGTCCACCCTGCGGCGCGTCGAGCGCGGTGATGAGACGCCCCTGGTCCGTCATCCGCCGGTTGTAGCCGGCGATGCCCTCCAGCGCCTCGCTGTCGATGACGGGGCCGACATCGGTGGAGATCTCCCACGGATCGCCGACCGTCAGCGCATGCATCGCGCCTTCCAGCATCTCAAGCACGCGCTTCTCCACGTCCTTCTGGACGTAGAGCATGCGCAGGGCCGAGCAGCGCTGACCGGCGCTCTGGAAGGCGGAGGCGACGATGTCGCGCACCGCCTGCTCCGGCAGCGCGGTCGAATCGACGATCATGGCGTTCAGGCCGCCCGTCTCGGCGATCAGCATCGCGTCCGGCGCGGCATTGCGGGCAAGCTGCCCCTCGATCAGACGGGCCACCTCGGTCGAGCCGGTGAAACAGACGCCGGCGATGCGCGGATCGGCGGTGAGCGGACCGCCCACCGTCGGGCCGTCGCCGGTCAGGAGCTGGATCACGTCCTGCGGGATGCCTGCCTCGTGCATCAATACCACGGCCCGCGCGGCGATCAGTGACGTCTGTTCGGCCGGCTTGGCGATCACCGTATTGCCGGTGACCAGCGCGGCGGCAATCTGCCCGGTGAAGATGGCGAGCGGGAAGTTCCAGGGGGAGATGCAGACGATGACGCCCCGCGCCGCGGTATCCTTCTCGGCCTGCCTCGCCTCATTGGCGTAGTAGCGCAGGAAGTCGACCGCCTCGCGCACTTCGGCGATGCCGTCAGCCAGCGTCTTGCCCGCCTCGCGCGTCGCCAGGGCGAAGAACTCCGCCGCATGGGTCTCATACAGATCGGCGATGCCGCGCAGGATCGCCGCACGCTCGCCGACCGGCCGCGCCGCCCAGGCGGGTTGCGCCGCTAGCGCGAGGCCCACAGCCTCGGCCGCCTGTTCCTCGGTGGCGTCGCGCACGGTGCCGACCTGCTCCGACACGCTGGCCGGATTTGCAACGGGACGCGTCGCGCCCTTGCCCTTGGCCCGGGTGATCGGTTCGGCCTGCCAGGCGTGCGGCGCGGCAAAGGGCGCGCGCGCGCCGCCTCGAGCGCGGCCAGGGTCAGCGGATCCGTGATGTCCCAGCCCCGGGCGTTGACCCGGCCGGCGCCGAAAATCGCCTGCGGACGCTGGATCGCGGGATTGGTGGCGGGCTGTCCCTCGAGGCTCGCGAAGGGATCGCGGGCAATCGTCTCGGCGCTGACCGCCGTATCGACGATCTGGTGCACGAAGGAAGAGTTGGCGCCGTTCTCCAGCAGCCGGCGGACCAGATAGGCCAGCAGGTCCTGATGCGCGCCAACCGGCGCATAGATGCGGCAGCGCGTGCCCTCCCGCTTGCGGACAGCCTCGTGCAGCGCCTCGCCCATCCCGTGCAGGCGCTGGAACTCGAAAGCGGCGCGGTCGGGCGCCATGGCGAGGATCGCCGCCGCCGTATGGGCGTTGTGGGTGGCGAACTGCGGGTAGATGCGGTCTGTCATGCCGATCAGCTTGCGCGCGCAGGCAATGTAGCTGACATCGGTGTTCACCTTTCGGGTGAACACCGGAAAGCCGTCCAGCCCCATCACCTGGGCGCGCTTGATCTCCGTGTCCCAGTAGGCGCCCTTGACGAGACGCACCATGATGCGCCGGTCGAGCCGCTCAGCCAGTTCGTAGAGCCAGTCGAGCACGTAGGGGGCGCGCGGCCCATAGGCCTGGACGACGACGCCGAAACCGTCCCAGCCGGCCAGCGCCTCGTCGGCCAGAACCGTCTCGATCACGTCGAGCGACAGGTCGAGCCGGTCCGCCTCCTCCGCGTCGATGTTGAGGCCCATGCGGGCGTCGCGCGCCGCCAGCGCGAGGCTTTTCAAGCGCTCGACCATGACCGGCAGCATCCGGGCCTTCTGTGCCTCCTCATAGCGCGGATGAAGCGCCGATAGCTTGACCGAGATGCCGGGATTGGCCCGGATGTCGTCGCGGTTCGAATGCCGCTTCAGGGCCGCGATCGCGTCCGCATAGGCCTTGTGGTAGCGCAGCGCGTCCGCTTCGGTGCGGGCCGCCTCGCCCAGCATGTCGTAGGAATAGGAATAGCCCTTCGCGACCATGGACTGACCGCGCTTGATCGCCTCGTCGATGGTGCGGCCGAGGACGAACTGCTCGCCCATCTCGCGCATCGCCTTCGATACCGCCTTGCGGATGACCGGCTCGCCCAGCCGACGCACGAGGCCGCGGAGGGTCGCCTCGACGCCCTCGCCTTCCTCGTCCAGGACGCGCCCGGTCAGCATCAGCGCCCAGGTGGAGGCGTTGACGAAGATCGAGGCCGATTCACCCGAATGCGCCGACCAGTCATGCGGCGCGATCTTGTCGCGGATCAGGTCGTCCATGGTCTCGGCGTCGGGGACGCGCAACAGCGCCTCGGCGAGGCACATCAGCGCGACGCCCTCGCGCGTCGACAGCCCGTATTCCGAGAGGAACGCCTCCATCAGATGCATGTCGCCCGAGCCACGCACGGCGCGCACCAGCTCGGCGGCGTCCGCCGATATCGCCTGCCGGTCGGCCTGCGACAGGGCCGCGAGCCGCACCAGATCGTCCACGGCCCGCGCCTCGTCGGCCAGGTAATGGGCGCGGATGGTGTCTCGTCTTCCGGCAGGGGCAGTGTTTGGCATGGGGACCTCGAACGATTTTTGCGGGCCGCGCGGACTGCACGGCACTGGTTTCGGCCGCAACATAACACAGCCGCTGCACCGCTTCGGGCTGTATGATTGCGCATGGCAGGTAATTTGGACTAAGTTTTGGACGCAATCATTCTCAATGAGACCTCATTTCCCCATGTCAACAGAACGAATAGACCGCATCGACCGCAACATTCTCGACGCGCTGACGCAGGACGGGCGCCTGTCCATCGCGGAACTGGCGCGCCGGGTCGGCCTGTCCAAGACGCCGGTTCAGGCGCGACTGCGCCGGCTGGAGAAGGAAGGCTATATCCGCGGCTATTCCGCGATCATCGACCGGGCGCGCATCGGCGAGGGTCACATCGCCTTCGTGCAGGTGGAACTGTCCGACACGCGCTCCTCGGCGCTCGCTGCCTTCAACAAGGCGGTGCTCGCGGTGCCGGAGATCGAGCAGTGCCACATGACCGCCGCCGGCTTCGATTATCTCCTGAAGGTGCGCACGCGCGACATCGCCAGCTACCGGAAGATTCTCGGCGAGAAGATCTCCGCCCTGCCGCACGTGGCGCGCACATCGACATTCGTCACCATGGAAACGGTCAAGGACCGCTAGGGTATCGGGTCGAGGGTCTTCAGGAAGGCGATCAGGGCCTTGCGGCCGCGCTCGGTGAAGACCACGCCGCGCAGCTCGCTCGTGCCGGACGGCGCATCGGGTGCCCGGCTGTAGTGATCGATCACCGCGTCGAGCGTGGCGATCTGGCCGGCATGCATATAGGGCGGCCGGCTCGCGGCACCGCGCAGCGACGGGGTCTTGTAGGCCCGCTCCATCGCAGGATCGTCGGACCGCATGAAGCGGAGCGCGGTGCAGGCCGCCGCCGGTGCATCGCTGAAGGTGCCGAAGCAGTTGAACGGATCGGCGGCCAGTTCCGCGACGGCCCCGGCGCGGCCCCGATCGGGCGGCGCGCCGGCAAGCGCCGGCACGCCCGTATTGTGAAAATGATCGTCGGTTAAGCGCGGCCCGTTGTGGCATTCAAGGCAGTTCGCCTTGCCGATGAAGAGCCTTAGCCCCTCGCGCTCCAGCGGCGTGAAGGCGGCGATGCCTGCCGGCTCCTCCCCCTTACCCACCGCCTCGGCGAACAGGTCGAAGCGTGTCCGCGGCGGATGGATCGTCCGTTCGAATGCCGCGAGCGCCTTGCCGATATTGGCGAAGACCCGATCCACCGCCCGGCGATCCTCCTCGGACATCGCCTGCCAGGCGGCCTGCTGGGCGGGCGAGCCTTTCGGCCCCGCCTCGGCGGGAAGATGCGCCAGCGGCGGCAACGGGCCGAAGATCGCGCCATAGCGATCCCCGTGGGCATCGGCGACATGGTGGGCGAACGCGGTTCGATTGCCCGCATGCTCGCGCGGGTCCTCGAGGGGCGCGAGCGCCTGCGCCCAGAAACTGTCGCGCCGTCCGTCCCAGAACAGGAACGGGCTCCAGCCGACGCCGGCGAGCGGCATGGTGCGGCGGTCCGTCCGCGCGACCCCGACGCCGCGCGGCAGGTGGTCCTGAAACTGGCGCTCGGCCTTGTGACAGGTGGCGCAGGAGATGTCGCCGCCGCCGCTCAGCCCGGCATCGAAGAACAGGGTTTTGCCAAAAGCGGCTGCCGGCGGGTCGTCCGCGAAGCGGTTGCTCGGATCGTCCGGCAGAGGCGACAGCTCGGCGAGCGACAGGGAGCGGATGATCTTCCTTTCGTCGTCGCTGAAATCATCCGGCCCGCAGGCCGCCAGGATCAGGCTCGCCAGCAGCGCCGCGACAGCCGCTCCCGCGCGCGGCGCCATCGCTACAGCTCGAGATTGAACACCGCCGAATCGTCGCCCGGCGGCGCGCTGATCGCGATGCGGATCTCCCAGTGGCCGCCCATGTTGAAACGCATGCCTTCAATCCGGTAGCGGCCCTCGCCGAGATTCTCTGAGACCTGCGGCGCGGTCGGGAGGCCATGGCCGTGCGCCGGCATCCCGCCATCGATCAGGATGGTCGCGTCGCTGACCGGCGCGCCCTCCGGGGTCGTCAGGCTCAGCACCCACGAATGGGTCTCGCCGACCGGGACCGGCTCGACATCCGTCTCGAACATCACCTGATAAAGCCCGTCAGCGCTGACCGTGTTGTACGAAACGTCGATCTCGGGCGGCGGCGGCGCGAGCAGTTTCCAGCCCGCATAGACGGCAAGCACGGCGACCAGAACGCCCAGAACGGACCTCATGACACGGCGGCTTCCGGTCGCTGGCTGCGCTGGCATTCTCATCCTCCGATTCGCTCAGGCGTCATCTAACCCAGCGTCAGGCGAATAGGCCATAGAGGTCCGGCAGGAAAACGCTTCCGTTCAGAGGCCGAGGCCGCCGATGCAGACATATTTGGTGTCGAGATAGTCATCGATGCCCTGGTGGCCGCCCTCCTTGCCGAGACCCGATTCCTTCAGGCCGCCAAAGGGCGCCTCCACCGTCGTGATGATGCCTTCGTTGACGCCGACCAGGCCGTATCTCAGCCCTTCCATGACGCGGAAGGCACGACCCAGATCACCCGTGTAGAAATAGCAGGCCAGGCCGTACACCGTATCGTTGGCGAGACTGACCGCTTCTTCCTCCGTCTCGAAGCGGAAGACGGGCGCGACGGGGCCAAAAATCTCCTCCTGCATGAAGCGCATGTCCGGCGTGGCATCGGAAATCACGGTCGGCTGGAAGAAGGTGCCGCCCAGTGCATGGCGCGCGCCGCCGGCCACAACCTTGCCGCCCTTTTTGGTGGCATCGCCGATCAGTTCCTCGACCTTGGCGACCGCGTTGTCGTCGATCAGCGGGCCCTGCTGCGTCCCCTCGTCCATGCCGGGACCGACGCGTAGCTTTTCGGCCTCCGCCGCCAGCCGCTCGACAAAGCGGTCGTAGATGCCGGCCTGCACGAAGAAGCGGTTCGTGCAGACGCAGGTCTGGCCGGAATTGCGGTATTTTGCGGCGACGGCGCCTTCGACCGCCCGGTCGATATCCGCATCGTCGAAGACCAGGAACGGCGCGTTGCCGCCAAGCTCCATCGAAACCTTCTTCACCGTGCCGGCGGTCTTCCGGATCAGCGTCTTGCCGACCTCGGTCGAGCCGGTGAAGGTGATCTTGCGCACGAGCGGGTTTGTGCAGAGTTCATCGCCGATCTCGGAGGCCGAACCGGTGACGATGTTCACGACGCCGTTCGGAAAGCCCACCTCCTCGCACAGAACGCCCCAGGCGAGCCCCGAATAGGGCGTCTGGGAGGCGGGCTTGGCCACCGCCGTGCAGCCTGCGGCGAGCGCCGGCCCGAGCTTGCGGGCGAGCATGGAGGACGGGAAATTCCATGGCGTCACGGCGCCGACGACGCCGACCGGTTCGCGGGTGACGAGGATACGTCGGTCGGCCCAGGGAGACGGGACCAAATCGCCATAGACCCGCCTGCCCTCCTCGGCATACCAGAGCACATAGGCGGCCGACATGCCGACCTCGCCCTTGGCCTCGGCGAAGGACTTGCCCTGTTCGAGCACGAGAAGCTCTGCGAGCGCTTTCTGATTGTCCATGATCGCGTCATGCAGCTTGCGCAGCAGCTTCGCGCGGTGATCGGCGGACGTCTTCTTCCATGAGTGGAAGGCGCGCTTTGCCGCCTCGATGGCGCGCCGGGTTTCGGCCTCGCCGCAGCGCGGCACCGTGCCGATCGCCGATCCCGTCGCCGGGTTCACCACATCGATGGTCGCGCCCGAATCGGCCCCGACCCAGTCGCCGTCGATGAAATTCGCCTGACGCATGAAATGACTGATCTTCTGCAGCATGGACTTCTCCTTCCGATCGTGGGGCCTTCGTGCGGAGCGCTTCTCCCTCGGGCGCCCGGACGGTCCGCCCCGCTTAAGGATAGACCCAATGAACCGCCGACAGCCAGAAAGCCGTGGTGACGACGGCAAACAACGTTCCGATGGTCATCGAATTGCTGGCGAGCGCCTGCCCCGTGCCGAAGCGGTTGGCGATCAGATAGGGGTTCACCCCGGACGGCAGGGATGCCGCCGCAACGACCACCTGCGCGCTCAACAGCGGCAGGCCAAGCATCTTGGCCATCGCCAGGGCAACGGCCGGCATCAGGAAAAGTTTCAGCCCCGCGATGACGAGCGCCGGGCGGATGTCGCCCGAGATGCCGAACTTGCGCAGGCCGAGCCCCATGGCGAACAGCGCGGTCGGGCCGGCGATGTTGGCCAGCGCATCGACGAAGCGGGTGCCGAGCGCCGGCATTTCGAGGCCGGAGAAGCGCCAGGCCAGCCCGGCGAGGATGCCGATGATCAGCGGGCTGGAGAAGAGATTGACGACGAACTCGCGCGCCAGCTGCAGGAAACCGCCATTGCCGCTGCGTCCGACCAGCGCGAACAGCAGGATCGACATGCCCATCATGATCGGCAGATGGATCGAGATGATCAGCGACAAAATCTCGAAGCCGCTCTGGCCATAAACGCCGAGCATGAAGGGAATGCCGAGCAGCACCAGGTTCGAGAAGCTGGTGGACAGGCCGGCGACGACACCCGCCCGCGCGTCGCGGCCGAAGACGCGTGTGATGATCAACTGCCCTGCGATCCAGGCCACCGCGATAGCGCTGAAATAGGCGATCCACAGATGCCAGGGCACATGGCCGTCGAAACCGGCGCCGGCCATGGTCCGGAACAAGAGCAGCGGTACGGCGACGGAGATGGCGAAATCGGTCAGCGCATCGCCTACCTGCGGCTTCAACAGGCCGATCCAGCCGGCCAGATAGCCGAATGCGACGAGACCAAAAACGAAGGAGACGGTTTCAACCAATGGAGACATCGGACCGGCTTACCGCATCGCCGGTCAAATCGGTACCGGTTTTCATGGGACAGGAACCGCCGATGCGATGATCCAGGGTCCTTCACCGGAACGTCTTCCGTCTGGTCTAGCTTAGTTTCGCGCGCGGTGCATGCGGAGCTGGCCGCGCTGCGGCGGCGTCCTGCGTGGTTCGACAGGCTCACCATGAGGAGGTGTGTGGCTGCAAGCTCGTCCACACGCAGGATGAGCCTGTAGAGCCACGCACCGGGTCAGCGCAACGCGGCGAAGCGGCCGGGAACCACACCGCTTCTTTCATGAATCGGTCAACTGCCTATATGCTAGGGAACATAGTTTGAGGATTGCCGAATGCTTCGTATTGTTATCGCCCTTGCCCTCGTTCTCGCCGCCATGCCCGCGCAGGCGACGGAAGCCGGCTGGGCGCTCCTGCGCAATGGCGGCCAGGTGGTGCTGATGCGCCATGCGAATGCGCCGGGCAATGGCGATCCGGCCAATTTCGACATCGAGAAATGCGGAACCCAGCGCAACCTCTCCGAGCGCGGCAGGCAACAGGCGCGGCGCATCGGCGCGCTCTACGACGCCCGCGCGGCGCCGGTCGAGAAGGTCCTAACCAGCCGCTACTGCCGCGCCCGGGACACGGCAGTGCTGGCCTTCGGGGCCGGTCTGGTCGAGCCCTTCCCGGCGCTGGACATCGCCCCCGACGCCGACGCGCTGGAGGCCCAGAAGGCCGAAATCCTCTCCACGATCGACGGCTACACCGGCTCCGGAAACCTGGTCATGGTGACCCATCTCGCGATCATCGAGGCGCTGACCGGCGGGTCCGCGCGCGAGGGCGAGGCCATCATTTTGTCACGAGCGGGCGACAGTCTGCACGTCGCCGCGCGCATCACCTTCAACTGATCGCAGGCTCAACCACCATGGATCACCCCTTTTCCTGTCGGTAAAAACCGATTAGAGACCCCACGATCATTCGCTAACAGAGAATCTCCCCAGACCGAGGGCCCCCAAGTGACGACATTCGACAAGGTTGCCGACATCATCGCCGAGACGAGCGAGATCGACCGCGAGAAGATTACGCCCGAGAGCCACACCATCGACGACCTGGGCATCGACAGCCTCGATTTCCTCGACATCGTGTTCGCGATCGACAAGGAGTTCGGCATCAAGGTGCCGCTCGAGAAATGGACCCAGGAAGTCAATGACGGCAAAGCTTCGACGGAAGAGTACTTCGTCATGAAGAACCTTTGCGCCAAGATCGACGATCTGGTGACCGCCAAGGCCGGCTGAGCCCGGACCCGCGCAAAAGTGTCTTTGAAGCAGAGCTGATGAGGATAGTATGAGCCCGCGCGACGTTGTGATCACCGGCATGGGCATCGTCTCCTCGCTCGGCGAAGGCGTGGATGCGCACTGGCAGGCGCTGACCGCTACGGCGCCGGCGCCCGTTCTCGACCGCGAGCGCTTCGCTCCCTACACCATCCACCCGCTGCCGGAGATCGACTGGAGCCAGCAGATCCCGCGGCGCGGCGACCAGCGGCAGATGGAGACCTGGCAGCGGCTCGGCACCTATGCCGCCGGACTGGCGCTGGACGATGCCGGGATGAAGGATGACGAGGCGCTTTGCGCGTCGATGGATCTGGTGGTGGCCGCAGGCGGCGGCGAGCGCGACGAAGCCGTCGATCAGGCGATCCTCGACGCGTCGCTGACACGCAACGATCACGATGTCCTTCTGAACGAGAAGCTGACCACGGAGCTGCGCCCGACACTGTTCCTGGCACAGCTCTCGAACCTGCTCGCCGGCAACATCTCCATCGTCCACAAGGTCACCGGTTCCTCGCGCACCTTCATGGGCGAGGAAGGCGCCGGCGTATCGACAATCGAGACCGCCGCCGCACGCATTCGCGCCGGCCAGTCCTCCCATGTTCTGGTGGGCGGCGCTTTCCAGACCGAGCATTCGGACATGCTGCTGGCCTATGAGTTGGCCGGATTCCTGCACCGGGACGACTGGAAACCGGTCTGGGAGCGCGCCGACAGCGAGGGCGGCGGCGTCGTCACGGGATCGGGCGCGGCCTTTCTCGTGCTGGAGGCGCGCGAACACGCGGAGAAGCGCGGGCGCAAGGCCTATGCGACCGTGGGGCCGATCGTCTCGCGGCGCAGCCGGCGCAACAGCGAACCGCTCGCCGACGGCATCGATGCGATGCTCGCGCAGCTTCCCCTGCCCGAGGGACCGCTGCTGACCCTCTCCGGCGCTTCGGGCGCGCATCAGGCAACGCAGGCCGAGGAAGAGGCTCTGGCCAAGCGGGGCACGCTGGTCGCGCGCGGCTTCTCCTCGCTGACCGGGCATATGAAGGAAGCGCAGTTTCCCTTCGCCATGGCGCTCGCCGCGCTGTCCGTCTGGCACGGCAAGGCCTACCCGGCCTTCGATGCGGACAGGGAGCAGGCCTTCGAGGGCGCGCCGCAGGCTGTGCTGGCGACGGCGATCGGCTATCATTGCTTCGAAGGAATGGGACTCGTCACCAAGGCCTAGGGCGCGGCGGAAAGCCGCCCTTCCCGGCCCGCAGGATAAGAGATCGATCAGGTGAAAACGACCGACAGTTTTGGAAGACCCGTGGTTGCCGTGACCGGCATGGGCGTCGTCACGTCGCTGGGCCAGGGCCGCGAGGACAATTGGAAAGCCCTGATCGGCGGGCGTTCCGGCATTCATCCGATCACACGCTTCCCGACCGAGCATCTGGCGACGACCATCGCCGGCACGGTCGACTTCCTGCCCTCCAGCAATGACGGCGCCAGCGCGCTGACCTTCGAGCTCGCCGATCTGGCGGCGGCCGAGGCGGTGGCGCAGGCAAATGTTACCGCCGGCGATTTCGCCGGCCCGCTGTTCCTGGCGGCCCCCCCGGTCGAACTGGACTGGCGCCACCGGCTTTCGCTCTATGCCGGCGCACGCGAGCACAACGGCGCGATGAGCCTGATCGAGGCGGCGCGGACAGCCCACGCACTGCAGCTTTTCGGCGAAAGCCAGTTCGCGACCATCGCCGACCGGCTCGCCGAACGCTACGGCACGCGCGGCCTGCCGATCACGCTGTCGACGGCCTGCGCCTCCGGCGCGACGGCGATCCAGCTCGGCATGGAGGCGATCCGCCGGGGCGAATGCGACCGGGCTCTGGCCATCGGCGCCGACGGTTCGGCGACCGCCGAGGCGCTAATCCGCTTCTCGCTGCTTTCCGCGTTGACCACGCAGAACGACGTTCCCGAAAAGGCCTCGCGCCCCTTCTCGAAGGACCGCAGCGGCTTCGTTCTGGCCGAAGGCGCCGGCGCGCTAGTGCTGGAATCGCTCGAAAGCGCGCTGGCCCGCGGCGCCGAGATCCTCGGCATCATGCGCGGCTGCGGCGAGAAATCCGACGATTTCCACCGCACGCGCTCGAAGCCGGACGGCTCGCCGGCCATCGCCGCGGTCCGGGCCGCCCTTTCGGATGCCGGCATGGCCGAGGATGCGATCGAGTACATCAACGCGCACGGCACCTCGACGCCGGAAAACGACAAGATGGAGCATCTCTCCCTGTCCACCGTGTTCGGCGAGCGGATCAGGGACGTTCCCGTCTCCTCGAACAAGTCGATGATCGGTCACACCCTTTCGGCAGCGGGGGCGGTGGAAGCGGTGTTCTCGCTGATGACCATGCGCGAGGGCGTTCTGCCGCCGACGATCAACTACGACACACCCGACCCGGCGATCGAGCTCGACGTGGTGCCGAACGTGATGCGCGAAGCGCAGGTTTCCAGCGTTCTTTCGAACTCCTTCGGCTTTGGCGGCCAGAACACCTGCCTTGTCATGGCGCGCGAACCGGTCTAATCGACCCCTCCAATTGGCAGAACCGGAAGATCTCATGCGCGCATTGCAACTCGTCGCGGATCGTGACCTCAAGATCGTCGATCTCCCGCCCCCGCCCCCGCCCGGCCAGGGCGAGGTGACGGTGCGCATCCGCGCGGTGGCGCTCAACCATATCGACGTCTGGGGCTGGCGCGGCATGGCCTTCGCCAAGCGCAAGATGCCGCTGGTCGTCGGAGCGGAAGCTTCGGGTGAAGTGGAAGCGGTCGGCGCGGGCGTCGGCAACCTGCTGCCCGGCCAGCTCGTCTCCATCTACGGTGCGCGCACCTGCGGACTGTGCCGCCCGTGCCGCGAAGGCCGCGACAATCTCTGTGAGCACGTTTCCGGCGTGCATGGGTTCCACCTCGACGGTTTCGCGCAGGAGAAAATCAACCTGCCGGCGCGCCTGCTGGTGCCGGCCCCGCCCGGCGTCGACGAGATCGGCGCGGCGGTCGCGCCCGTCACCTTTGGCACGGTCGAGCACATGTTGTTCGACAACGCGAAACTGGAACCGGGCGAGACGATCCTCGTTCAGGCCGGCGGCTCCGGCATCGGCACCGCCGCAATCCAGCTCGCCAAGCGGATCGGCTGCACCGTCATCACGACGGTCGGCTCGAACGACAAGATCGAGAAGGCGAAGGCGCTGGGCGCCGACCATGTGATCAACTACCGCGAGGACCGGTTCGAGGGCGTGGTGCGCAAACTGACCAGGAAGCGCGGCGTGGACGTGGTGTTCGAGCATGTGGGCGCCGACACTTGGGCCGGCTCGATGCTGTCGCTCAGGCGCGGCGGCCGCCTCGTCACCTGTGGCTCGACATCGGGCGTCTCGACCAACATGAACCTGATGCAGCTCTTCCAGCAGCAGCTACGGCTCATCGGCTCGTTCGGCTGCCGCATGGAGAACATGGCCGACGCGATGCAGAAGATGGCCGCCGGCCTCGTCTCCCCCGTCGTCGATACCGAAGTCGATTTCGACGGCATCGACAAGGCGCTGGCGCGCATGGAAGGCCGCGACGTGTTCGGCAAGATCATCCTGCGCGTGGGTTGACCGGCGCGATGCAGCGCTTCCTCATCCGTTTCGCGCGGCGTCTGAAGACCGCCGAGTACTGGCTGACCGGCAAGATCGTCATTTCCGTTCTGGCGCTGCTGCGCCGGCTGCCGCCAGAGAAGGCGCTGGGGCTGGCGGAGACGATCGCGCGGCGCGCCGGCCCCTGGGTCGGCCGGCACCGGCTGGCGGTCAGCAATCTGCGCCACGCCTATCCCGAGAAAACGGAAGCCGAGATCGAGGCCATCGCCTCGGACATGTGGGCCAACATGGCGCGGCTCGCGGCGGAGTATGTCTTCCTCGACAAGCTGTTCGATCTCGACACCGATGCCGCCACGCCGGGCCGGGTGG
Organism: Nitratireductor pacificus pht-3B; assembly: GCF_000300335.1. Classification (GTDB taxonomy): domain Bacteria; phylum Pseudomonadota; class Alphaproteobacteria; order Rhizobiales; family Rhizobiaceae; genus Nitratireductor; species Nitratireductor pacificus. Next base: position 146,461 of record NZ_AMRM01000006.1, read on the forward strand.
AGGTGTCGGGCCGCGACCTGTTCCTGCTCCTGCGCGAGGAAAAGGACACGCCGCACATCTTCTTCACGGCGCATCTGGGCAATTTCGAGTTCCTGCCGATCGCCGCGTCGAACTTCGATCTCGCCATCACGTCGCTGTTCCGTCCGCCGAACAATCCCTATGTCGCCGACTACATCCTGCAGACGCGGCGCGGCGCGATGGGCGGTCTCGTGCCGTCTCAGGCGGGTGCCGCGCTCCAGCTCGCGCGGGTGCTCGACGACAAGGGCAATGTCGGCGTCCTGGTCGACCAGAAATTTCAGAAGGGCGTGCGCACGACCTTCTTCGGCCGCCCGTGCCTGACGAACCCGCTCCTGCCGAAACTGGCGCGGCAATATGGATGCGATGTCTATCCCGCACGCTGCGTCCGCCTGCCGGGCGGACGCTACCGGCTCATCATCGAGGACAAGATCACCCTGCCCCGCGGCGCGGACGGCGTGATCGACATCGCCGCCAGCGCGCAGATGCTGAACGACATCGTCGAGGCCTGGGTGCGGGAGGATCCCGGCCAGTGGATGTGGTTCCACAAGCGCTGGGCACTCTGACCCCGCCCCCGGTCGGCGCGCGGTTTCAGTCCGTCACGACGATGCGCGTGTTGCGCGGACCGATCTTTTTCACCAGCGCATAGAGCCGCGCGGCATTGGCCGTATCGAGCCGCACGCAGCCATGCGATGCCGGGCGCCCAAGCTTGGAAACGGCATTCGTGCCATGGATCGCGTAGCCGCCATGGTAGAAGATCGAATAGGGCATTGGCGACATATCGTATTTGCGCGAATGCCACATGCGATGCATGCGCTTCGGCCGCCACTGGCCGCGCGGCGTGACATAGCCGCGCCGCGCCGTGGACACGCGCCAGCGGTGCAGCACGCGCCCGCGATGCGTGACGGTCATCGTCTGTTTCGAGACACTGACGCGCGCGACAAGGCTCGATGCAAAACCTTCAGGAACCGCGCCGACCAGAAGAAGGCCGGCCACGGCCAGCGAACAAAGAAAGTGTTTCATGAGCGCCCCCCGCTCTGACGCACCAGCCTCCGGAAACCTGTCACGGATTCCTGCAGGCATGATGCATTCGTTTCAATCAACGGAGCATCCCGTCGCGCCCGAAAGCGCTTGCGACACTCCGTACCGTGCATCTTGCAGGCCGTTTTTCTTGCTTCTGCACGGGTCAGGCTAGTCCAAATTCATAACAAAACCTGAAACGGACCGCGTTTATTGAGCACCGCGCCCGCCGCTGGTGCAAGATTGGCACACTCACAATCGCGTGTGGACGACCTTGCCAAGCGTCCTTCGCGAAGGTCTATTGCGTTCATGAACGAACAGCTTGCCCGGGCCGTTCGAGGCCGCGTCGACGACCTCGTCGCTCTCACCGCCGATCTCATCCGCTTCCCGACCGTCAACCCGCCGGGCGAGGCCTATACGCCGTGCGCCGAATACATCGCGCGCCGGCTCGCCGGACGGGGCTTTGCCACGGAACTCATTCGCGGGACGGGCACGCCGGGCGATTCGGACCGCTATCCGCGCGCCAATGTCGTGGCCCGGCGCGAAGGCAGGGGCCCCGGCGCGACCGTCCATTTCAATTCGCATATCGACGTGGTCGAGACGGGCGAAGGCTGGACCGTCGATCCCTTCGCCGGCGTCGTGCGCGACGGCAAGGTGTTCGGCCGCGGCGCCTGCGACATGAAGGGCGGGCTGGCCGCCTCGATCATCGCCGCGGAGGCGTTCATGGCGGTCTATCCGGATTTTCCCGGCGCCATCGAGATATCCGGCACGGCGGACGAGGAGTCGGGCGGGTTCGGCGGCGTCGCCTATCTGGCCCGGAAGGGCTATTTCTCGAAACCGCGCGTCGATCACGTGATCATCCCCGAACCGCTCAACAAGGACCGCATCTGTCTCGGCCATCGCGGCGTGTGGTGGGCCGAGATCGAGACCCATGGCGCCATCGCCCACGGGGCCATGCCGTTCCTTGGCGATTCGGCGATCCGCCATATGGGCGCGGTGCTGACCGCCTTCGAGGAAGAACTGTTTCCAGCACTCGACCGCAAGCAGACCGCGATGCCGGTCGTGCCGGAAGGCGCGCGGCGCTCGACGCTGAACCTGAACTCCGTGCATGGCGGCCAGACGGAGGATTTCTTCCCCGGCCTGCCGGCGCCGAACGTCGCCGATTCGTGCCGCATGGTCCTTGATCGCCGCTTCCTGATCGAGGAGGACATCGCCGAGGTGAAGGGCGAAGTGGTCTCCATCCTGGAACGGCTGAAGCGCGAGCGCCCGCGCTTCGACTACGAATTGCGCGACCTGATGGAGGTCCTGCCCCTGATGACCGACCGCGACGCGCCGGTGCCCACGGCGATTGCCGCCGGCATCCGCGAGGTGTTCGGCAAGGAGCCGGAATACATCATCTCGCCCGGCACCTACGACCAGAAGCACATTGCCCGCATCGGCCATCTGCACGACTGCGTCGCCTACGGACCGGGCATACTCGATCTGGCGCACCAGCCCGACGAATGGGTCGGCATCGAGGACATGGTGCAGTCGGCGACGGTCATGGCAATGAGCCTCGACGCGCTTTTGCGCGGCGCCAGGCCGCCGGGCTGAGCCCTGTTTCAAGACGGTGATTTACTCGCGCGAGAAATCGCGCTTCAATCCTCCAAAATCGAAGGTTTCCCGGGAGAGACGCATGAAAACGATCAAGTCCGTCATCGGTGGCGCGGCGCTGTTGCTGGCAGCCGGCACCGCCGCCCTTGCGGCGCGCACAGACCTGGTGGTCGGCGTCGTCCTGGAACCGCCGCATCTCGACCCGACGGCGAGCGCCGCGGCGGCCATCGACGAGATCGTCTATGCCAATCTCTTCCAGGGACTGACCCGCATCGGCCGCAACGGCGAGGTGCTGCCCTCCCTCGCCGAAAGCTGGGAGGTCTCCGACGACGGCAAGGTCTACACATTCAAGCTGCGCACAGGCGTGACCTTTCACGACGGCAGCGCCTTCGACGCGGAAGACGTCAAGTTCTCGCTCGACCGGGCACGCGCCGAGGATTCGACCAATGCGCAGAAGCAGCTTTTCGCCGCCATCGACACGGTGGAAGCCGTCGATCCGGCCACGGTGAAGGTGACTCTGAAGGCGCCGCAGGGCTCGTTCCTCTACAATATGGGCTGGGGCGATGCGGTGATCGTGGCGCCCGAGACCGCCGACGCCAACAAGGAAACGCCCGTCGGCACGGGACCGTTCAAGTTCGACGGCTGGGCCAAGGGGTCGGCGGTCAGGCTGGTGAAGAACACCGACTACTGGGGCGACGCCGTCGCCCTGGAGAAGGCGGAATTCCGCGTCATTCCCGACGCCGCCGCCGCCATCCCCGCCCTTCTGTCGGGCGACGTACAGGCTTTCCCGCAGATGCCGGCCGGCGACGCGCTGGCGCAGATCGAGAGCGATCCACGCTTCACCGTCAAGATCGGTGCAACCGAGGGCGAGACGCTTCTGTCCACCAACAACGGCAAGGAACCGTTCAGCGACATCAAGGTTCGCCAGGCGATTGCCCATGCGCTTAACCGCGAGGAAATCATCGCCGGAAATGGCTCGGGCTACGGCACGCCGATCGGTTCGCATTTCTCGCCGGCCAACGAAGCCTATGTCGACCTGACCGGCACCTATTCCTACGATCCGGAAAAGGCCAAGGCGCTGCTTGCCGAGGCGGGCTACGCGGACGGCTTCAAGGCGACGCTCAAGCTGCCGCCGCCGCCCTATGCGCGCCAGGGCGGAGAGGTCGTCGCCTCGCAGCTGCGCCAGGTGGGCATCGAGCTGGAGATCATTCCCGTGGAATGGGCGCAGTGGCTCGAGCAGGTGTTCAAGAACAAAGATTATGACCTGACGGTCATCTCCCACACCGAGCCCAACGACATCAACATCTATGCGCGCGATGACTATTACTTCGACTACGACAACCCGGCTTTCAAGGAGGTCATGAACACGCTCGAAGCGACCGCGGATCCGGCGAAGCGCATCGAGCTGTACAAGACGGCGCAGAAGATCATCGCCGAGGATGCGGTGAACGGGTTCCTGTTCCAGCTGCCGAAGGTCGGCGTGTGGGACGCCAAGCTCGAGGGCATGTGGGAGAACTCGCCGATCCAGGCGAACGACCTGACCGAGGTGCGCTGGGCCGACTGACGGTCCCCGCATCGCCCGCCTGCCGCGCGCCGCCATGATCGCCTACCTCATCAAGCGGATCGCCATCGGTCTCGTCACGCTCGCCGTGGCGTCGGCCGTGGTGTTCTGCGTGCTGGAGATCGTGCCCGGCGATCCGGCGCTCCTGATGCTGGGCATGAATGCCGAGCCGGAAGCGCTGGCGGCGCTGCGCGACGAGATGGGGCTGAACCAGCCGGTCCTGCTGCGCTATGTGGACTGGGTTTCCGGCATGATGGTCGGCGATTTCGGCCGCTCCTACACCTATTCCTCGCCGGTCATCGACCTGATCGCCGAACGGGTGCTCGTCTCGCTGCCGCTCGCCCTCATGGCGCTCTTCCTGTCGACCGCGATCGCCCTGCCGGTCGGCATCTTTTCCGCCGCGCGGCGCGGGAAGGCTGCCGACACCATGGTCATGGGGGCGGCGCAGGTGGGCGTGGCGATCCCCAATTTCTGGTTCGCGCTGCTCCTGATCTATCTGTTCGCCGTCTGGCTGAGGCTGGTGCCGGCGGGCGGGTTTCCCGGCTGGGGCGCCGGCGTCTGGCCGGCGGTCAAGGCGCTGATCATGCCGGCGGTGGCGCTGGCCCTGCCACAGGCGGCGATCCTTGCCCGCGTCACGCGCTCGGCGATGCTCGAAGTGCTCGGAGAGGACTATATCCGCACGGCGCGCGCCAAGGGCATGCCGCGCCGCATCGTGCTGTGGCATCACGCGCTGCGCAACGCGCTGATTCCGGTTCTGACCATTCTCGGCCTGCAGTTCGCCTTCCTGCTTGCCGGCACGATCATCATCGAGAACGTGTTCTACCTGCCGGGCCTCGGGCGGCTGGTGTTCCAGGCGATCACCCAGCGCGACCTGATCGTCGTCGAGGGCGTGATGATGCTGCTCGTCGCGACGGTGGTCCTCGTCAACATCCTTGTCGACATCGGCTACGCCATCGTCGATCCGCGCCTGAGGACACGGCGATGAGCATGGATCCGACCATTCCCGGCGCGCCGCCCGAGCGCGGCTTCCTGCGCCTGGCGCTCGCCAACCGCTCCTTCCTGATCGGTTGCGCCATCACGCTGGCCGTTGCCGGGCTGGCGCTTCTCTCCTTCTTCTGGACGCCCTACGACATCACCCACCTGACCGTCGCCGACAGGCTCAAAGGCCTCTCGACGAACCATCCACTCGGCACGGATCATCTCGGCCGCGACATCCTGTCGATGATCATGATCGGTGCGCGCAACTCGATCGCCGTGGCCATCGTCGCCGTCCTGATCGGCATGGGGATCGGCGTGCCGCTCGGCGCCTGGGCCGCGGCGCGCGGCGGGCTGGTGGACGAGGTGCTGATGCGCTTCAACGACCTCGTCTTCGCCTTTCCCGCCCTGCTCTCGGCGATCATGATCACCGCCATCTTCGGGCCCGGCGCGCTCAACGCCATCATCGCCATCGGCATCTTCAACGTGCCCGTCTTCGCACGGGTGGCGCGCGCCGGCGCGCTGTCCATCTGGCCGCGCGAATTCATCCTGGCGGCGCGCGCGGCGGGCAAGAGCAGGACGCTGATCACCATCGAGCATATCCTGCCCAACATCACGGCGCTGCTGCTCGTCCAGGGCACGATCCAGTTCGCGCTCGGCATCCTGGCGGAAGCGGGCCTCTCCTATCTCGGCCTCGGCGCGCAGCCGCCGATGCCCTCCTGGGGCCGCATGCTGTTCGAGGCGCAGACACGCATGATCGTCGCGCCGCATCTGGCCCTCTTCCCGGGGCTTGCCATCGTCGTCACCGTGCTCGGCCTCAATCTGCTCGGCGACGGGCTGCGCGACCTGCTCGACCCGAGACTGAGGCGCGAGCGATGAGCCTCCTGTCGATCGAGAACCTGTCCCTCGACATCGGCGGCACGCCGATCCTGAAGGACATCGACCTTCAGATCGCCCCCGGCGAGGTCCTGGGCCTGGTCGGCGAATCCGGTTCCGGCAAGTCGATGACGGCACTGACCGTGATGCAGCTCCTGCCGGAGGCCGCGCGCGCACGAGGCCGCGTCACCTTCGACGGAATCGACATTCTCGCCGCGCCAGAGGACGCCATGTGCCGGCTGCGCGGCGACGATCTCGGTATGGTGTTCCAGGAGCCGATGACGGCGCTCAACCCCGTCAAGCCGATCGGCGAGCAGGTGGCGGAGGGCATACGCTGGCACACCGGCGTCAGCCGCGCGGACGCCGAGGCGCGGGCCCGCGCCATTCTCGACCGGGTCGGCCTTCCCGAGGCGAAGTTTCCCCTGTCGCGCTATCCGCACGAGCTTTCGGGCGGCCAGCGGCAGCGCGTGGTGATCGCCATCGCCTGCGCCCTGAAGCCGAAGCTGCTGATCGCCGACGAGCCGACCACCGCGCTCGACGTGGTGCTGCAGGCGCAGATCCTCGACCTCCTGCGTGATCTGGTCGGCGAGAACCGGATGGGGCTGCTGCTGATCTCGCATGACCTTGCGGTCGTGGCAGAAATGGCGGATCGGGTGACGATCCTGCGGCATGGCGCGGTGATGGAGAGCGGACCCACCGGCGCGGTGCTCAGCGCCCGGCGTCACCCCTACACGCGGCAACTGGCCGAAGCCTCGACCCACGTGCCGGCGCGGCCGCGCGACCCCTCTGCCAAGCCATCAGGGCCTCCCCTGCTCGAGGTCCGCGACCTCACGCGCGACTATCCGGGCCGCCGCACGGGGCTGTTTCAGCATGAAAAGCCGTTCCGCGCCGTGGACGGCGTCAGTTTCTCCCTGCCCGCCGGCCACACGGCAGCACTGGTCGGGCGTTCGGGATGCGGAAAGTCGACGCTTGCCCGGATGATCCTCGCCCTCGACCGGCCGACCGCCGGCTCGGTCAGCCTGATGGGCGAAACGCTTGAGGGCAAAAGCGAAGCGCAGTTGCGCGGCGCGCGGCGCAACATGCAGGTGGTGTTCCAGGACCCCTACGGTTCGTTCAATCCGCGTCACCGCGTCGAACGGCTGGTGGCGGAGCCGCTGCACCTCTTCGACAAGCGCCCCGATGCCGGCGAGCGGCGTGAACGGGTGGCGCAGGCGCTTGACGATGTCGGGCTGGCGGCCGCGGACATGGACAAGTATCCGCATGAATTCTCGGGCGGCCAGCGCCAGCGCATCTCCATCGCGCGCGCCATCATCACACGCCCCAAGCTGATCGTCGCCGACGAGCCGGTCTCGGCGCTGGACGTCTCGATCCGCGCGCAGATCCTCGATCTTTTCGCCGATCTGAACCAGCGGCTCGGCCTCACCTATCTGTTCATCACCCACGACCTGACGGTCGCCCGGGCGATCACCGACGAGGTGATGGTGATGGATGAGGGCCGCATCGTCGAGCGTGGCCCGACGAGCGACGTCCTCAGGCATCCCACGACTCCGGCGGCACAGGCGCTCGTCGGCGCCGCGCCGGATCTGGAACAGGCACTGGCGCGACGGCTCAGCGCGGAGCGCTCCGGTTCACCGCTGTAGCGCCTGCGCCGCGAGATCCTCCATCTCCTGCGGCGCCAGTCCCAGGATCTCGCCGACACGGGCAGCCAGCCTGTGGGCGCGCGGCGCGAGCGTCGCATCCCTGGCGACAAGGTCGAACAGGAGGCGCGCAAGGAGCCATGCATGACCCCGGCTGTCCTCGCGGAGCGACAGGCGTGCTGCGGCGACGTCCCGCTGTGTCGCGATCCCGTCGAAGGCCGAGAGTACTTCGGCGACGTCCTCCGCGCCCAGACCAAGAACCTTCGCCGCCCCCTCGAGCGCGTCCGCCTCGCGCCGCCCGAAAGCCTCATCGGACAAGGCCAGGCGCAGCAGCAGCAGCAGCTCGGCCGTCATCACGTTGCGCGGTTCCGGTTTCGGCGTTGGCCCTTCCCTGCCGGGAGACGGCGTTTGCGACATTGCGTGTTTCCTGTTTCCCGCATACTAGACGTGGCTGCATCCGGATCAATCGGCCGGCGCAGCATTTTTTGCCTCCAGTGACCGGTTCCCCCGATGTTTGAAGCAAGCCTCGAAATCCTCGCGCTCCTGGCGCTCATCGCCTTCCTGGCCGGCATCATGGATGCCATCGCCGGCGGCGGCGGTCTCGTTACGATACCGGCCCTGCTGCTTGCGGGCTTTCCGCCGGTCGAGGCGCTGGGAACGAACAAGCTGCAGGGATTGTTCGGAACGGGTGCGGCGGCCTACAGCTACGCCAAGGGCGGGCATGTCGATATCAGACGGCAGTTCATGCCGGGTTTCCTGGCCTTCGCGGCATCCATCGCCGGCGCGCTGATCGCCACCCTGCTTCCGGCCGAGCTGCTGCGCGGAATGATGCCGGTGCTGCTCATCTCCGTCGCGCTGTACTTCGCCTTCAAGCCGAACCTGAACGATCTCGACCGGACCGAACGCATGTCGCCGCTCCTGTTCGGCCTGACCATCGCGCCGCTTCTCGGCCTCTACGACGGCGCCTTCGGACCGGGCACGGGATCGTTCCTCATGCTGGCCTTCGTCAGCCTGGCCGGCCATGGCCTTCTCAAGGCGACGGCGCACACCAAGTTCCTGAACTTCGCCTCCAATGTGGGCGGCTTCGCCGCCTTTGCCGCGGTCGGCGCCATTTCCTGGAAGACCGGGCTGGTGATGGGAGTGGCGCAGATCGTCGGCGCGCGGCTCGGCGCTTCCCTCGCCATGCGGAAGGGATCGGGGCTGATCAAGCCTCTTCTGGTGCTGGTCTGCCTCGCGCTGGCGGTGCGCCTCCTGATGGAGTCCGACAACCCGCTGCTGCGATCTATTGGCCTATAAGCCCTTTCGACGCTACCTTCATCCTTGCACAAACACTTATCGCGAGGATCAGATGGTACTCAACGCTCCGACAAAACTCATTTTTCTCCTGAGCTTGATCATCGCCGTGGTCGCGCTGATCGCTGCGTTCAACGTCCTCTCGTTCATACCCGTTGCGGCGGTCTGGATCATGACGATCGCCTATCTCCTGCTGGCTGCAGGCGTCCTGTTCAAGGGACTTTAGATCGGCGCATCACGGAAATGCTGAAGCGATTGATCTCCTTGTCCTTATCCGCTCATGCGGCCACCAGTTGATTGCATCCGACCGCAGGACGCCGTGATTCCCCTCCCATTTGTCCGGTTGCGCGACTCCGGTCGCGTAACAGCGCGGGGTATTTCGCCGCCATGCGGAATGCGTTAACTTCGGGGAATGCTGGATTGTCCTGCTGATCCGTGGAGAGCTTCGGCAACAGACCCGGTTCCGCCGGTGCCGGACGGTTTCCTGATGAGCCGACGGGCTTCCCGGCCCGCCTACCGGCATGCGGTGGAGGATTTCATCGCCTATAAGGAAGCGCGGGCCGGACATTTCCGGCAGCGCGAGGCGGCGTCCCTGGTGGTGCCGCTGATCATCAGCTTCGGCGCGCCGTTCAACATCGCGCTGGGCCGCGCGCCGGGCCCCGACGAGCGTTTCGAAACCTTCGTCGCTGGCCTGTTCGCCGGACCGGTGGTGATCGATTCCTTCGGCGCATCCGCCTGCATCCAGGTCAACTTCACGCCGCAGGGCGCGCGCCAGTTTTTTGGCCTGCCGATGCATGCGCTGACCGGGGAAATGGTACCGCTCGATGCGGTCCTGGGGGCGAGCGCCGGGCGGCTTCGTCAGCTTCTTGGAGAAGAATCCGACTGGCTGAGGCGCCTCGATCTCGTGGAGGCGCTGGTCTATCGGCGACTTGATCGGCATGCCGTGCCCACGCCCGCCATCCGCCAGGCGTTTCGCCGGCTGACGGTCGCCGAGGGGGCCGTGCGCATCGCGGACCTTGCCGACGATCTGGGCTGGAGCCGGAAACATCTGGCGCACCGTTTCCGCGAGGAGATCGGACTTGGTCCGAAAACAATTGCCCGGATGATGCGCTTCCAGCGGGTTCTGCGGCTGGCGCGCACCGGCGCGGCGCAATGGGCCGACATCGCCGCCCAGTGCGCCTATGCGGACCAGGCGCATCTGGCGCGCGAGTTCGCCGAATTTGCCGGAGAAACGCCTTCGGAGTGGAAAGCCCGCCTCGTCTGAGAGAGGCCTTATCGGCGCGCCGGCGATGGAGGTAACATTCCTTCAAGACCGGATGGCGCCCAGCTGTCAGATTGCGCTTCTGACAGACAAGGAAGGAGCTTCTCATGGTACAGGATTCCCCTGTTGAACCGCCCTGCATCTATCCCACATTCCGTTACCGGGACGCGGCGCGGATGGTGGACTGGCTGGTCGGGGCCTTCGGCTTCCAGGTTCATGCCAGACACGAGGACGAGGGACGCGTCACGCATGCCGAGCTGACGCTCGGTTCCTCGATGATCATGCTCGGCGAGACCGCGGATGATTCCTATGGCGAGATGGTCGGCGGGCCGGGCCAGGCGGGCGGCAAGTCGGTCTACATCGCCACCCGGGACCCCGACGCGGTGTTCGCACAGGCGCAGGCCGCCGGCGCGAAGATCCTGGAGAAGCCGACGGACCGCAACTATGGCAGCCGCGACTTCATCTGCGCCGATCCCGAAGGCAATGTCTGGTGCTTCGGGACCTATTGGCCGAAGACGGATGAGAAGCGCAACGGTTAGCGCGCTGCCGCGAGCAACGCATCGCAGTCGAGATGGGTTTCGAGCTGTGCGGCGATGTCGTCGAGCGCTGCCTCCACCTGCTCACGGTGGTTGACCCCGCCGGTCTCGACGCCGAAATCGCGCAGGAAACGGGAGCGGAACGCGTCGCTTTCGAAGAGGCCGTGGATATAGGTGCCGCTCACCCGTCCATCCTCCGATATGGCGCCGTCGGGCCGCTCGCCGATCATCGCCACGGGCCGGGCGCAATCCGGCCCGCCGGTGCGGCCGATATGGATCTCGTAGCCGGTAACGGGCGCATCGTAGCGGGGAGAACGGGCGTTCACCTCACGCACCGCCTTCTGCGGCTGCATGAGGGTCTCGATATCGAGCAGGCCCAGCCCCTCCACCCGGCCGGCCGCGCCCTCGATGCCGGAGGGATCGTCGATGAAGCGGCCGAGCATCTGGTAGCCGCCGCACAGGCCGACGATGCGGCCACCGCTCGCCCGATGCGCAGCAATGTCGTCGGCCCAGCCCTGCCGGCGCAGAAACGCCAGATCGGCGATGGTCGACTTGGAGCCGGGGATGACGATCAGGCCCGCATCGCGCGGCAGGCGCTCGCCCGGCGGCACGAACACCACCTCCACATCCGGCTCGGCCGACAGCGGATCGAGATCGTCGAAATTGGCGATGCGTGACAGCATCGGCACCGCGACCCGGAGCTTTGCGGCGGTCGGGCTGGCGCGCCGCGCCAGCGTCACCGAATCCTCGGGCGGCAGCCGCGCCGCGTCGGCCAGCCACGGGACGACGCCGAACGAGCGCCAGCCGGTGAAGCGCTCGATGGCTGCCAGTCCTTCATCGAACAGCGAGATGTCGCCGCGGAACTTGTTGATGATGGTCCCGACGATCATCCGCCGGTCTTCCTCATCGAGGATGAGATGCGTGCCGGCAAGCGCGGCGATCACCCCTCCCCGGTCGATGTCGCCGACCAGCACCACCGGAACGTCGGCACGCGTCGCAAACCCCATATTGGCGATGTCGCGGGCGCGCAGGTTGATCTCCGCCGGCGAACCGGCGCCCTCGACGATGACCAGATCCGTGTCCTCGCCAAGTCTCGAGAAGGATTCGAGCACGTTGCCCAGCAGTTCGCCCTTGCGCGACTGATAATCACGCGCCTTCGACGAACCGCGTGCCAGTCCCTGGACGACGAGCTGGGCGCCCATGTCGCTCTCGGGCTTGATCAGGACGGGGTTCATGTCGACGGTCGGAGCGACACCACAGGCCAGCGCCTGCAGCCATTGGGCACGGCCGATCTCGCCCATCTCCGTGGTGCCCGGAATGGCCGCCACAGCCGCGTTGTTCGACATGTTCTGCGGCTTGAAGGGACGCACGCTCAGGCCACGCCTGCGCGCCACGCGGCACAGGCCGGCCACGAGGACCGACTTGCCCACATCCGACCCCGTTCCCTGCAGCATGATGGCGCGTGCCATGACCCCGTCCGTATCGTCATCCGTGTTTGATGCAAAGCGCCTGTGCCACGCCTCGCATTGCGCGGCACACTCAATGCACTAAACTTGAGGGACAGGAAAGAACAACGTCTCGGGAGGACGTCATGGATGCCAGTGTTTCGCCGGCGGCGGATCAGTTCGAACTAAACGCCGATCAACGCGCCATCCAGGAAATGACGCAGAACTTCGCTGCCGAGCAGGTGGCTCCGCACGCGCTCGACTGGGACCGCGACAAGCATTTTCCGGCCGATGTGGTGCGCCAGACCGGACCGCTCGGCTTCGGCGGGATCTATATCGGCGACGATGTGGGCGGCTCCGGCCTCGGGCGGCTCGACGCCGTGCTGATCTTCGAGGCACTGGCGGCCGCCTGCCCGGGCTTCTCCTCGTTCATCTCGATCCACAACATGGCGGGATGGATGATCGACACGTTCGGCAGCGAGGAGCAGCGGCAACGCTTCCTGCCGCGGCTGACATCCATGGAATGGCTGGCGAGCTACTGCCTCACCGAGCCGGGTTCCGGCTCCGATGCGGCCGCCCTGAAGACGCGCGCCGTGAAATCGGGCGGCGACTACGTGCTGAACGGCTCCAAGCAGTTCATCTCGGGGGCCGGAGACAACGACATCTACGTCACCATGGTGCGTACGGGCGACGATGGCCCGAAGGGCGTCTCCACCATCGTCGTGCCGAAGGACGCGCCGGGCCTTTCCTTCGGGCCGGCGGAGCACAAGATGGGCTGGCACATGCAGCCGACCCGGCAGGTCATCTTCGACGACTGCAAGGTGCCGGCCGACAATCTCCTGTCGAGCGAGGGAGCCGGTTTCGGCATTGCCATGGCCGGCCTCGACGGCGGTCGGCTGAACATCGCCGCCTGCTCGCTCGGCGGCGCGCAATCGGCCCTCGACAAGGCCCTGACCTACACTGCCGAGCGGCAGGCCTTCGGCCAGGCGATCAACCGCTTCCAGGGGCTGCAGTTCAAGCTGGCCGACATGGAGACCGGCATCCAGGCGTCGCGCATGATGCTCTATGCCGCCGCCGCCAAGCTGGATGCCAAGGCGCCCGACGCCTCGAAATGGTCCGCCATGGCCAAGCGGTTCGTCACCGATACCTGTTTCGACGTGGCGAATGACGCGCTGCAGCTGCATGGCGGTTACGGTTACCTGCACGAATACGGCGTCGAGAAGCTGGTGCGCGATCTGCGCGTCCACCAGATCCTCGAAGGCACCAACGAAATCATGCGCGTGATCATCGCGCGGCATCTGGTGGGGCGCTGACGACCAGCGTCAGCCGCAGCCGGATCGGGAGGAAGGACTGACATGGCGACGATCGCATTCATCGGCCTGGGCAATATGGGCAACCCAATGGCCGCCAATCTGGTCAAGGCTGGACACACGGTGCACGGCTTCGACCTGGTCACCGAGAACCTGGAGACGGCGGCCAGCAACGGCGTCACCATCATGGCGAGTGCGGGCGCCGCCGTGAAAAGCGCCGAGACCGTCATCACCATGCTGCCCGCGGGCAAGCATGTGCTGTCGGTCTATCGCGACATCGCGCCGAAGGCGGCGAAGGGAACCCTGTTCATCGATTCCTCGACGATTGACGTGGAGTCCGCCAAGCAGGCCCATGCCATCGCGGCGGAGCACGGGCTCCTGTCGATTGACGCGCCGGTGTCCGGCGGCGTGGGCGGCGCGGAAGGCGGCACGCTGACCTTCATGGCGGGCGGATCGCAAAAAGCCTTCGGCAAGGCAGAGCCGATCCTGCAGCCGATGGCGGGCCGCGTCGTGCATTGCGGCAATGACGGTGCGGGACAGGCAGCGAAAATCTGCAACAACATGATCCTCGGCATTTCGATGATCGCCGTCGGCGAGGCCTTCGTGCTGGCCGAGAAGCTCGGGCTGTCGCATCAGGCGCTGTTCGATGTCGCTTCCACCTCTTCGGGCCAGTGCTGGTCGCTGACCAGCTATTGCCCGGTGCCGGGCCCGGTGCCCGCCTCGCCCGCCAACCGCGACTACAGGCCCGGCTTCGCCGCCGGCCTGATGCTGAAGGATCTGCGGCTGGCGCAGGAGGCCGCCCAGAGCGCAGGCGCGGCAACGCCGCTCGGCGCCGAGGCGACGCAGCTTTACACGCTGTTCAACGCCATGGGACATGAAGGCACGGACTTTTCCGGCATCATCAATTTCCTGCGCGGCCATCCCGATCAGAAAAAATAGGGCCCGATCAGAAAAAATAGAACGCCGGCAAAAAAATTCGATTTTAGATATCCCGCTAACTTCCCGGTAACCATGACCCGCTAGAAAGGGGACGAGGCAGACATCAACGGCCTCCCCGGCCCCGGATAAGGTCTCGCGTACCGGAGCGGGAAGCCTTCGCAGCGTAAGTGTTACGCGAAGGCGTGTCAGAGTAACGTAAAACCGCGTCTCTTCCCGCCCGAAGAAGCGCGGTTTTTCCTTGCGGGCCTACCCCTTGCGCAGATCCTTCTCGGCCCGGTCGAGCGCCGTAACGATGCGGTCGCACGCCATGTCGATGGTGTCGCGCGTCCAGATCAGCGGCGGCGACAGGATCATCGTGTCGCCAACGGCGCGCATCATCAGGCCGCCTTCGATCGCATGATCGCGCAGGGTGACGGCCGCCGTCCCCTGACCGGGAAAGCGCTCGCGCGTCTCCTTGTCGGCGACGATCTCGATCGCCCCCATCAGGCCGAAGGCGCGAACCTCACCAACGATGCCGTGACCGGCGATCCGTTCGTTCAGGGCGTTGGCGAAATACGGTCCCGTGTCGTCGCGGACGCGCTCGACCAGCCCTTCCCGCTCGATGATCTCGATGTTCCTGAGCGCCACCGCGCAGGCCACCGGGTGCCCCGAATAGGTGTAGCCATGGTAGAATTCCCCGCCCTTCTCCACCAGCGTCTTCGCGATGCGGTCACCGACCAGCAGCGCGGACAGGGGCTGATAGCCCGAGGTCAGAGCCTTGGCGGTGGTGATCGTGTCGGGTTCGAGCCCCAGCCTTTCGGCGGCGAACCAGGCGCCGGTGCGACCGTAACCGGTGATCACCTCGTCCAGCATCAACAACACGTCGTGCTTCTTGCAGATGCGGTCGATTTCCGGCCAGTAGCTTTCCGGCGGGATCTTGACGCCGCCGGCGCCCATGACCGGCTCGCCGATGAAGGCCGCGACATTGTCGGCGCCGGCCTCGAGGATCGCATCTTCGACCGCCTGCGCGGCGCGCAGGCCGAAATCATGATCGCTTTCGCCCGGACGCCGCAACTCGAAGGCGTAGGGTGGCATCACATGCGCGATGTTCGGCACCGCGCCATACAGCTGATCGTGCATGCCGCCCATGCCGCCGAGCGACGTGCCGGCCACCGTCGAGCCGTGATAGGCCCAGTGGCGGGAGATGATGCGGTTCTTCTGCGGCCGGCCCTCCAGCGCCCAGTAGTGGCGCACAAGGCGCAGGGCCGTGTCGTTGGCCTCCGAACCGGACGAGCCGTAAAAGACCTGGTTGACGTTCTTCGGCGCGCGTTCGGCGAGTTTCTGCGACAGCAGCACCGGGGTCGGCGTCGAGCAGCGGAAGAAGGAATTGTAGTAGGGCAGCTCCTTCATCTGCTCGTAAGCCACTTCGGCAAGCTCGTCGCGGCCGTAACCGACATTCACGCACCACAGGCCGGCCATGCCGTCGAGGATCTCGCGCCCCTCGGTGTCGTAGACATAGGGTCCGCTGGCGCGCGTGATGATGCGCGAACCCGCGGCGCGCAGATCCTTGTGGTCGGTGAAGGGATGCAGATGATGCGCCGCATCCATCGCCTGAAGCTGGGCAAGCGAAAAATTCTGGTAAGTCATGGTGTTGTTCTCTCCGGTTGAACGCTCCCGGCAGGGCCGGACAATGCTTCAGGCGGAGACGGGCGGCGAATAGCCGATGCGCGCGCACAGCCGCAGAAGCTCCGTGTGCCGCGTGCGCGGCGACGGTTTTGCGGCCGGGAATGCAGGCCAGTGCGTGTGGCGTGGAGCGCTCATATGCCGAGTTTAGCCGTGACTCCCGCGCCCGCACAAGCGCGACCGGCACCCCGGAAGATGTGTCGCATCTGTCGCGCTAGGGGTCGCCAGCCCGGCCTAACCGGTCCGGTTTTGCGGTCATCATGGTCACCCCTGAGGCAGCGGGAAGGAACGCCATGACGGAGGACCTCGCCACAGCAGATGCGCTTCCGGGCCGCGCGCGGCGCGGCGGACGCGCCGGCAAGCGCAGCGGTTCGGCGACGTTCGAGCAACCCGCCTTCCGGCAACTGGTCAATCCGTTCGAACCGACGAAGATCGTCTCGGACGACGCGCTGGAAGCGATCCACGAGGCGTCGCTGCGGGTGCTCCGGGACATCGGCGTCGAGGTGCTGCACGACGAGGCACGCGCCATCATGAAGGCGCATGGGGCCGATGTGCGCCCGGACACGCAGCGCGTGCATTTCGATCCGGCGCTGATCCTAGAGCTGATCGTCCATTGCCCGAGCGCATTCGAGGTGCATGCCCGCAACCCCGCCCACAATCTGCGCATGGGCGGGCGGAACCTCATCGTCGCCGAAATGGCCTCGGCGCCCAACTGCTCCGATGCCGACCGTGGACGCCGACCCGGAAACCGGGAGGATTTCCGCAACTTCGTGAAGCTCTCCCAGATGCACAACATCATCCAGTGCCAGGGCGGCTATCCGGTCGAGCCGGTCGACATCCATGCCGGCATACGGCACCTGGAATGCCTGCGCGACATCGTCACGCTGACCGACAAGGCGTTCCACATCTACTCGCTCGGCAAGGAGCGCAATCTCGACGGCATCGAGATCGCCCGGATCGCGCGCGGCGTGAGCCGCGAGCAGTTCGCGAACGAGGTGTCCTGCTTCACCATCATCAACACTAACTCGCCGCTGAAGCTCGACGTGCCGATGATGGAAGGAATCATCCAGATGGCCAGGCACGGACAGGCCGTCATCGTCACCCCTTTCACGCTGGCCGGCGCCATGGCGCCCGTCACCATCGCCGGCGCGGTGGTGCAGCAGAACGCCGAGGCGCTGGCCGCCCTCGCCTTCGCGCAGATGGTGCGCAAGGGGGCGCCGGTCGGCTATGGCGGCTTCACCTCGAATGTCGACATGCGCTCGGGCGCGCCGGCCTTCGGCACGCCAGAATACATGAAGGCGCAGCTCCTGGGCGGACAGCTCGCGCGGCGCTATGCGATCCCCTATCGCAGCTCGAATGTCTGCGCCGCCAACACGGTCGACGCGCAGGCCGCCTATGAAAGCGTCTTCTCGCTGTGGGGCTGCGTCCAGGGCGGCGCCAACATGATCAAGCATGCCGCCGGCTGGCTGGAGGGCGGGCTGTGCTGCTCCTACGAGAAGATGATGCTCGACATCGACCTTTTACAGATGATGGCCGAGTTTATGGCGCCGCTCGACCTGTCGGAGGACGCGCTCGCCGTCGAGGCCATCCGCGAGGTGGGTCCGGGCGGTCACTTCTTCGGCTCGCCGCACACACAGGCGCGCTACAAGACGGCGTTTTACGCGCCGATCATCTCCGACTGGCGCAATTACGAAAACTGGGCGCAGGGCGGTTCGCCGACGTCCATCGACCACGCCAACCGGCTCTGGAAGGAGCGGCTGGCAATCTATGAACCGCCGCCGATGGACGAAGGCATCCGCGATGAGCTGAACGATTTCGTCGAACGCCGCATCCGCGAAGGCGGTGCGCCGACGGATTTTTGAGCGCGGCGCGCCGCACCTTAAAACCTGTTCAACTGATTCATGAAGCGGGAACAACCCCATGAAATCTCACGCAAAAGCGGTGGTTATCGGCGGTGGCGTCGTCGGTTGCTCGGTGCTTTACCATCTGGCGCGGGCCGGCTGGCGCGACGTGATGCTGATCGAGCGCTCGGAGCTGACTTCGGGGTCGTCCTGGCATGCCGCCGGCGGCTTCCATACGCTCAATGGCGATCCGAACGTCGCCAAGCTGCAAGCCTATACCGTGCAGCTCTACAAGGAGATCGAGGAACTTTCCGAGCAATCCTGCGGCTTGCATCTGACCGGCGGCGTGATGCTGGCCGACAGTCCCGAGCGCATGGATTTCCTGCGGCTCGCCCATGCCAAGGGCCGCTATCTGGGCATGGAGACGGAGCTGATCACGCCGTCCGAGGCCAAGGCGATGTTCCCGCTGATGGATGAGCGCCATTTCGTCGGCGCGATGTGGGACCCTGTCGAGGGGCATCTCGATCCCTCCGGCACGACCCATGCCTATGCCAAGGCTGCGCGCAAGCTGGGCGCGGAGATCGTCCTCAGAAACCGAGTCACGGAACTGACGCAAGAGCTTGACGGCACTTGGAATGTCGTCACCGAACAGGGCACGGTCAAAGCCGAACACGTGGTCAACTGCGGCGGGTTGTGGGCGCGCGAGGTGGGCCGAATGGTCGGCCTCGAACTGCCCCTTCTGGCGATGGAGCACATGTATCTCCTGACCGAGCCGATGCCCGAGGTGGAGGCGTTCAACCGCGAGACCGGCCGCGAGATGATCGGCGTCATCGACTTCAAGGGCGAAATCTACACCCGGCAGGAGCGCAACGGCATCCTGCTCGGCACCTACGAGAAAGCCGCAAAGCCCTGGTCGCCGCGCGAGACGCCGTGGGATTTCGGCCATGAGCTGCTGGAGCCGGACATCGACCGCATCGCGCCATCTCTGGAGGTGGGCTTCCGCCATTTCCCGGCGCTCGAGAATGCCGGCATCAAGCAGGTCATCAACGGGCCATTCACCTTCGCGCCGGACGGCAACCCGCTTGTCGGGCCCGTGCAGGGGCTGACCAATTTCTGGTGCGCCTGCGCGGTGATGGCCGGCTTCAGCCAGGGCGGCGGCGTCGGGCTTGCGCTGTCGAACTGGATGGTCGACGGCGATCCGGGTTTTGATGTCTGGGGCATGGATGTCGCCCGCTTCGGCGAATGGGCGAGCCTGCGCTACACCAACGCCAAGGTCCGGGAAAACTACTCCCGCCGCTTCTCGATCCGCTTCCCGAACGAGGAACTGCCGGCCGCCCGCCCGGCCCAGACGACGCCGCTCTACGACGTCATGACCCGCGACAACAATGCCGTGATGGGCGACAGCTGGGGGCTGGAGACACCGCTCTGGTTCGCGCCGCCAGGCATGGAGGCGAAGGACATCGTTTCCTTCCATCGCTCCAATGATTTCGCGCATGTGGGCAATGAGGTGCGCGCCGTCCGCGAGCGGGTCGGCGTGACGGAGATCGCCAATTTCGCCAAATACGAGATTGCCGGGCCCGGTGCCGCGGCGTTTCTCAACCGGCTGATGACCAACCGCATGCCGAAACCCGGACGGATCGTGCTGACGCCGATGCTGAACGAGACCGGCAAGCTGATCGGCGACTTCACCATCGCCAATCGCGGCCCCGACGGTGCCGGCGAGCGCTTCATGGTGTGGGGATCCTCGGCGGCGCAGATCTATCACATGCGCTGGTTCGAGAAGCATCTGCCGGCGGATGGCTCGGTGCGGATTCACCGCTTCGACCAGACCCTGGTCGGCCTGTCGATCGCGGGGCCGCAGGCGCGCGCGGTTCTAGATCAGCTTGCCGATACCGATGTGTCGAAGGAAGCGTTCCGGTTCATGGACTTTCGCGAGATGGCCGTGGCGGGCGCGACCTGCATGGTCAACCGGCTGAGCTATACGGGCGACCTCGGCTACGAGATCTGGATGCCGCCGGCCTATCAGCGCCGGGTCTACGAGGCAATCAAGGATGCGGGCAGCGCACATGGCATCGTCGATTTCGGCATGCGCGCCCTGCTGTGCATGCGACTGGAGAAAAATTTTCCAACCTGGTTTCGCGAGCTGCGGCCGATCTACGGCCCCTTCGAGGGTGCTATGGAGCGCTTCGTCAAGCTGGAGAAGAACGATTTCATCGGCCGGGAGGCGGCGGCGTGGGAGAAGGCGGACGGGCCGAAGCTGCGTCGCGTGTCCTTCATCGTCGATGCGGGCGATGCGGACGTGATGGGCGACGAGCCGATCTGGGCCAGGGTCGGCGACACGGATTACGGCACGGTGGAGAAACTGCATGGCTATGGCGCGCCGCGCTTCGATGCGAGCGGCCGTGCGATTTCGGGCGGCGGCGCGAATGGCCGTGACGCGGACGCTGCAGCCGTTCGCGGCATCAGGGACGGCGCGTGGCGCGTCGTCGGCTGGGTCACCTCAGGCGGCTATGCCCACCATGTGAAGCAATCCATGGCGCAGGGCTATGTGCCCGCCGCGCTCGCGGAGGATGAGAGCGACGGCCTGTTCGAGATCGAGATTCTCGGCCAGCGCCGCCCTGCGCGCATCAACACGCTGCCGCCGTTCGATCCCGATGGGGCGCGGATGCGGAGCTAGTCGCGGCCACCTGGCGCAGAAGCGCCACGGCGTCGGCCGGTGTCGCGCGGCTGGTGATGTAGGGCAGACCGGGACGCAGCGCCGTCCAGCCGACCACGCGCATCTGCCGGGCGGCCGGCTCGAACGCCTGCGCCAGCATCCATGAGCGGCAGTCCACCGAGCAGACATCGGCCTTCCGCGCCGCGACGCAACGGATCGCCGCGCGGTGCGCGCCGGTCATGATGCGCGCGGAGAATATTTCGAGGCCGGCACCCATGGCCTCCAGGTCGTTGGACAGGGCAAGCAGCCCCGACACGGAAAGTGGGTCGTTGTAGGCAAAGCGCTTGCCGCGCAGCCGTTCGACGCAGATGTCGGCCTTGCCGTCGGCCGGCGCAGCGATCTGGTCGCCTCCCTCCTCCGCGCGCATCAGAATGGCGCTCGAATAGAGCACGCCCGCCCCGCCCTCGCAGTCGGAATAATCGGGCTGGCCGACAAGCTCGACATCGTCCTGCAGGCCGGCCTGCATCGGTCCCCAGCAGGTCTGCCCAAGCAGGAGCTGCGGGTCGCGCCAGACGGCGTGCAGATTACCGGGCGGACGGGTCAGCTCGCCGGGTGCGTCGAGACCGGCGGAGCGCAGCGCATCGCGCAGGCCATGCCACTCGGCATCGACCTCCGCCCGGCGCTCGGGCCAGTCATACATGGGCAAGGTTGCGATCAGGGAACTCATGGAACCATAACGGGCGATAATCGACGTGATGGCAAGGAAAACTATTCCTTCGCCGGACGCGCCGGCACCGCGACGCCGCCGGCGCTGCCGAGGGAACGGCCGCGCGCGCGGGGGCTGAAGGCCCGCGGCTTCTCCCGGGCGCGGCGCAGGACCGGATGCGGCACCGGCTCCTTCGGACGGAAGGCGAAATCCTTCAGCAACGCCAGGTAGCCGGGATAGGCGTAACCGCCGTTCATCCGCAGCCACTCGGCGCGTTTCGCCCGGTATAGCGAGGGCAGTCTGTACCAGGGGGCGGACGGCATCTTGTGATGCACCAGATGCAGGTTGTTGTTGAGGAACAGGAGCGCGAGCGGCGAGCGCTCGACGATGATGGTCCGTCCGTCCGGGCGCTCCGACCATTGATGCTCGGCGAAGGTCCGGACGGAGATCAGGGACTGCCCGAGCCAAGCCGGCACAAGCACATAAAGCCACAGCGGCATGGAGAACCCGTAGGCGACGAGCGGCAGGACGACCGCCAGCCCGGCGACATGGAACCCCCACGCCCGACGCACCGCACGGTCGCCCTCGCCGATCAGCTTCGCCTCGGCGGCGAGGAAGCCGATGTTCATGATGACGGGTCCGAGCACGAAGCGGCCGGCCATGGTGTTGTTCACCGCGAGGATCGCCCGCGCCCAGCGCGGCAGTTCCTCATAGCGCCACAGCGCCTTGTAGTAGCTCTCCGGGTCCTCGAACGGATCGGTCAGGCGCTCGTCGGCATGGTGGCGCAGGTGCAGTGCCTTGAACCGGCGATAGGGATAGACCAGACCGATCGGCAGAAACACCAGGGATTCGTTGAGCCTGGCGTCGCGGGTCGGGTGACCATGCAGGCATTCATGCATGAGCGAGGATTGCAGCGCGATGGCGATTGTCAGGAGCGCCAGCGCGGCGAGCGGCCATTGCGGCCACAGAAGAATGCCGGCGGCCAGCCAAAGGCCGTAGCAAGCCACGATCAGAATTAGTGTAGGCCATTCAATCGATAGACGGCCGCCGCCCCGGCGCTTTCCCGTGATGCGCATTCTGTCCCAGTTCCGCGCCGCACCCAAACCCGACATGGCGGCGCTGTTGATTCCTGACAGAAGAGTGTCAGGAGCACCCGCAGGGCTCAACGCGAGACTGCGCACAGAATGTTGACAATGATATCCATGCCCATCATTTGTTTATTAAACGCATCATTTATTGCGACAAATGAACGATTTCGACTTCGAAGGAGCATCCGGCATGGACAAGCGCGACCTTTCCGGCACCTTTCGCGACCGCCTGAAAGGCCTCCTGCAGCGCTCGGGACTGAACCAGTCTGCCTTCGCCGCGGCCGTCGGCATCGACCGGTCCGCCCTTTCGCAACTGCTCTCCGGCGCCTCGGCGCGGCTGCCGCGCGCCGAAACCCTGCTCAGGATCGCGGCGGAGCACCAGGTGTCGCTCGACTGGCTTCTCGGCCTCAGCCAGGACGAGGGCATCACCGGCGAACTGCGCGAGAGCCTCGAGATCACCGAGGCGCGGGGCGGCTTCAACGATACGCTGCTGGCGAAATGGCATGCCGAGGCCGTCGGCACGAAGATCCGCTACGTGCCGGCGGGCATTCCCGACCTGCTGCGCACGGAGGCGGTGATCCTCTACGAGGCGGAGGCGATGCCTCAGAGCCGCACTGCGCAGCTCAGCGAGGCGCAGTACCGGGTCGACTACAACCGGCGCCCGGAGACCGACATGGAAGTCTGCATGCCGCGCCAGACACTGGAACTGTTCGCCAAGGGCGAAGGCATCTGGCGCACCCTGCCCGAGCCTGTGCGCGCCGAGCAGATCGTTCACATGGCGCAGCTGCTGGACGATCTCTACCCGACGTTCCGCCTGTTCCTCTACGACGGGCGCAAACGCTATTCGGCGCCCTACACGGTGTTCGGCCCCTACCGGGCGGCGCTGTATATGGGCGGCATGTATCTGGTGCTGAGCGCCACCAGCTCCGTCACCACGCTGACGCGCCATTTCGACGGGCTGATCCGCGGCGCCGAGATCAACGCGCATGAAGCGGCTGACTTCGTCAAGAGCCTGCGGCTCGGATAGGGTTTCCGGGGGCGCGACCGGCACCCGACCGTGCCGCCGCATTGACCCGCCGTGCAGATTTCTTCATAGCTTTCCCTGCAGGTCATTCTCCCGACAGAAGCGAGGCCACCGCCATGCACAACCCCATCGACGCGCTGATCGCCGAAAAGGGAATTCTGCTTGCGGACGGGGCGACGGGCACCAATCTGTTCGCCATGGGCCTCCAGTCGGGCGACGCACCGGAACTGTGGAACACGGAAGCGCCGGAAAAGATCGAGGCGCTGCACCAAGGGTTCGTGGATTCAGGCGCCGACATCATCCTCACCAACTCCTTCGGCGGCACGCGCCAGCGGCTGAAACTGCACCATGCGCAGGACAGGGTCTTCGAACTCAACAAGAAGGCCGCGGAGATCGCCTGCAACGTGGCGGCGAAGGCCGGACGCCGCGTCATCGTCGCCGGCTCGGTGGGTCCGACGGGCGAGCTTCTCGTGCCGCTCGGCGCCATGACCTATGACGAGGCCGTGGACGCCTTCGCCGAGCAGATGGAAGGGCTGAAGGCCGGAGGGGCGGAAGTCGCCTGGATCGAGACCATGTCGGCGCCGGACGAGATTCGCGCGGCGGCGGAGGCGGCGATCAGGGTCGGCATGCCCTACACCTATACCGGCTCGTTCGACACGGCGGGCCGCACGATGATGGGGCTGGCGCCGAAGGACATCCATGGCGTGGTCGACGGGCTGGCCGAGGCGCCGCTGGCCGTGGGCGCCAATTGCGGCGTCGGCGCTCCCGACATCCTGGCGGCCCTGCTCGACATGTCCGAGGCGAAGCCCGAGGCGACCATCGTTGTCAAGGGCAATTGCGGGATTCCGGAGTTCCGCGGCACGGAAGTCCACTATTCCGGAACGCCTGAACTGATGAGCGAATATGTCCGCCTCGCCGTGGACGGCGGCGCCAGGATCATCGGCGGCTGCTGCGGCACGTCCTTCGAGCATCTGGCCGCCATGCGCGCGGCGCTCGACGGGCACAGGCAACCGGCCGCGCGTCCGGACATCGCGGCGATCGAGGCCCGCGTCGGCCCGATGCGCAACAAGAGTGCCGCGCAGAGCGGCGCCGACAGCGCACCCGCCGGCCGACGCACGCGCCGCGCTCGCGGCTGATGTCGGCATCGATGGCCTGAACGAGGGCCGTTCCGGGCTGGACCAACCAAATCCTCCTTGCCTGTCACGGTTAAGCCTATAAAAGCGATTGACCGCCGAAGGCATTTTCCTTCCGCGTCACTTTCGGTCGTCGTCGAGCATTCCGCCGGCCGCTACGAGGTAAACGACATGACTGTGCTTGCCTCCGGCGCGCGGGCGCCGGCCAATCCGTGGATCGCGGAAGTGCGCGCGACTCTGGCGCTCGCATGGCCGATGGTGCTCACCAACCTCGCGCAGATCGCCATGACCACGACCGACGTCATGATGATGGGTCGTCTCGGACCGCAGGCGCTGGCGGCCGGCACGCTCGGCTACAATCTCTACTTCGCGCCGCTGATCTTCGGCCTTGGCCTGCTTCTCGCCGCCTCGCCGATGATGGCGAGCGCGCTCGGCCGCAAGCTTCATTCAGTTCGCGACGTGCGGCGAACCGTGCGTCAGGCGCTGTGGCTGGCCATCGCCGCCTCGATCCCCATCTGGCTGATCCTCTGGCAGGCGGAGGCGTTCCTGCTCTGGATGGGCCAGGAACCGGCCCTCGCCAAGGTCGCCGCCAGCTATGTGCGCGCGCTGCAATGGGCAGCCCTGCCCTTCTTCGGCTACATCGTGCTGCGTTCCTTCATTTCGGCGCTGGAGCGGCCCGGCTGGGCACTGACCATCATGTTCATCATGGTGGCGTTCAACGTTTTCGCCAACTGGTGCCTGATGTTCGGCAATCTCGGCTTCCCGGCGCTTGGCGTGCCCGGGTCGGGGATCGCCACGACACTTGCGAGCACGCTGATGTTCTTCGGCATGGTCGCCGTCGTTTCGCTGGAACGCCGCTTCCGCCGGTTCCATCTCTTCGGACGCTTCTGGCGCTCCGACTGGCCGCGCTTCCGCGAATTGCTGCGCCTCGGCCTGCCGATCGCCGGTTCGATGACCTTCGAGGTGACGATCTTCAACGCCGCCGCGCTGCTGATGGGCCTGATCAGCGCGCCGGCGCTCGCCGCGCACGCCATCGCGATGCAGATATCCTCGATCACCTTCATGGTGCCGATGGGCCTCAGCCAGGCGGCCACCGTGCGGGTCGGACGCGCTTTCGGCGCGCGCAATGTCGAGGCCATCACGCGCGCCGGCTGGACGGCCTATGCCATCGGCGTCGGTTTCATGGCGCTGATGGGCCTGATGATGATCCTGATGCCGAAGGTGCTGATCGGCGGCTTCCTGGACCTGACGCTGCCGGACAACCAGCAGGTCATCCAGCTTGCCGTGTCGTTCCTGGCGCTGGCCGCCCTGTTCCAGATCTTCGACGGCGCGCAGGCGGTCGCCGGGGGCATGCTGCGCGGGCTGCACGACACGAAGGTGCCGATGATCTACTCGCTCTGCGGCTATTGGGGGATCGGCATGACGCTCGGCGTGATGCTGGCCTTCCCGCTCGACTTCGGCGGCGTCGGCATCTGGATCGGCCTGGTCAGCGGTCTCGCCGTGGTGTCCGTGCTGCTGTTCGCACGCTGGCAGAACCGCAGCAAGCTCATGCCGTGGCTTTACCACGCCCCGGCTTTGTGAGCGGCCGACGCTTCGCCTCATCGATCAGCATGTTGGCCACCTGCATGCGGATCATCGCATGGGCGCGCAGATGCGCCGGCACCCGGTCGGGGTGATTGCGGAAGGCGAAGTCGCGCCGCAGCCGGTCGAGCTTTTTCGGCTCCGCCGTGCCGGCATCGCCGGTGAGGCCCAGTTCGGCGGCGATCTCGTCCGGGTCCGTCGAAGGCGGCTTCACGGTCGGCTTTGCCTGCTTCTGGGTCCGGGGGGGCTCCGGGCGCGGCGCCGCCTGATGGGCGCGGTACTCGGCCTCGGCGCGCTTGTCGGTGAAATTGATCCGGCCGGAGTGAAGCTCGTCGGCGACCGACAGATAGTCGAGCGAACGCGGCGGCCCGACGACCTCGGCCGCCTCGGCCTCGTCGCGCAGAAGCTCGTCAAGAAGAGCCGCGAAATCGCGGCGCGCTCCCGTCGCCATGCCCGTTCCATTCTTGAATCGCCGGCCTGCCGACCGATCATAGGATACTTTCGGCAGATTGTTAGCCAGCACCGGTTAAGAAACATCTGCCGCGGCGCAGTCTATTTGAAGCATCGGCAAAAGGCACCCGGCCTGCGGCGCCGACATAATCTGCCCATTCTGTCGGATCTATTATCGATACCGCTTCGCGTTTCCCTTCGATAGATTCGCGCGGCCGGAACGCTGAGGAGGCTCGATGATGCGATTCGCACTGATTGCGGCTGCGGCAATGGCCGCGTCGCCGGTTCCCGCACTGGCGCAGGAAGCCTATCTCGACGACCGGTCGACGCCGGAAGCGCTCCTGCGCTCGCTCTACAACGCCGTCAACCGCCAGGAATATGCGCGCGCGTTCGACTATTTCTCGACCCCACCGGCCGCCAGCGTCGAGGCCTATGCGGCGGGCTACGCGGAGACGGAACATGTCGCGCTGGCGACGGGTGCGGCCACTACGGAGGGCGCGGCCGGCACCACCTTCTACGCCGTGCCGGTGGCGATCCGCGCACGGGGCAAGGACGGCGGCGAGCAGGTTTTCGCGGGTTGTTACACGCTGCGTCTCTCCAATCCGCAGATCCAGGGCACGCCCTACACTCCGCTGCACATCGAGAAGGCGTCCCTGAAGCGCGCGGAAGGTGCCCTCAACGATGTGCTTCCGGCGCAATGCGGCGACGGCGCGCCCGTGGAAGCAGATGCGGCACTGAGCAACGCCAGGGCGATGTTCGCGGCGACCTATGGCGAGACCTGCACGCTGGCGGGCGATCCGGAAGCCGCGGAGCCGCAGGTCTACAGCATCCCGTTCAACTATTCCTACGAGAGCGCGGACACGCCGAAGCACGAGGCCCGCCTGTTCCGCTTCCTGTGCGATCGCGGTGCCTATAACGAGCTGCATGCCTATCTGCTCGCCGACGAGAATGGCAATGTCTCGCCGCTTCAGTTCGCGACCCCGGAACTCGACATCCAGTATGAGAATGACGACCGGGAGGGCAAAGTCGAGGACCTGCGCATCATCGGCTACAAGACCGACGGTCGGCTGGTGAACTCAGAATACGATCCCGAGACGTTGACACTCCTGTCGCATGCCAAGTGGCGCGGCATGGGCGATGCCTTCTCGAGCGGCAAGTGGATCTTTCGCGAGGGCAGTTTTTCGCTGGTCCGATATGACATGGACGCCTCCTACGACGGCGAGAGCGAGCCCGTGACCCTGCTCGATTATCACAGCGGTCCCTGAGACGCCGGCCACCCCTTCGCCATAGCGCCGCGTTCAGCGCAGCGACAGCATCCAGTTCAGGGTTTCGCGCCAGTCGGTCATGCGGATCGGCGTGCCGTGCGTTCCTGTCTCGAAGCGCACGAAGCGGGCGGGATAGTTCGGCGCGGCCCGGCGGATGCGCTGGAAGAAGGCCTCCTGCTTCTCCACCGCGAAAACCGGATCGCGGCTGCCATGGCCGAAGAAAACGGGCACGCGCCCGGCGAAGGCCGGCGCCTCGAGAAAACCCTCGTCCCACATCGATCCCAGCAGGAGCAGGCCGCCGAGGCGCTTGGCCGTCGCCGGGTCGCTCGCCAGCATCCAGCAGAGAGCACCGCCCATCGAACCGCAGGCGACGAAAACCGGCGCACCCGGGGAGCGCGTGGCGTAGTGGTCGATCAGGGCGGCGATCTCGCGCGCGCCCTGCGCGGAGAAGTCGGAGAAATCGGGCGACAGATACAATCCCCCGGCGTTCGCCATCAGGTTCTTGATGCGGTTGAAATTGCCGCCGAAGGTGAAATCGTCGACGCCCTGCCGGCGGTTGCCGCCCTGCCCATGCAGGTAGAGGACGATGGCGCTGGCGCGCTCGCGCGTCCCGACCGCGACGTGGCGCACGGTGCCGGCGGACGTCCTGAGCGCCAGATCCTCCTGCACCCGGCGCACTCCGGTGGAGATATACCCTCCGTTGACCCGCCTTTCGGGGATGTCGTCGCGTCCGTTGATATCGCGCATCTCGCGATAGTCGACCACGCGGTAGCTCCCGTCGCCGCTGGCGGACAGGAGCGCCGGATAGGCGAACAGCCGGTCCTTTTGCGGAGGAAGCTCGAGCGCATGGGCCGGCTGCGAAAAGACCATGACGGACGCAGCGAACAAAGCCAATTTGCACCAATGGCTTACGGAGGAAATCGAATTCATTGAATCAGCACGCCGCCGGCTTCCTCGAGCGCTTCCGGCGTGTCCACGTCCAGATGCGCCGCGGCGCCCACCTCCACGTCGATGACGGCAAAAAGCCCCTGCTCGACCACATGGCGGGCGCCGGTATCGCCCCGCAAGCGCCCGATCTCGGCAAACAGGGCGCGCGGCAGGAGCACCGGATTGCCGCGCTTGCCATTGTGCGAGGCGCGCACCACGCTGTTGCCGCCCGCCGCGCGGAACGCCTCGATCAGGAGGTCCAGGTCGCCGGCCGTGATGCCGGGCATGTCCGCAAGCACGATCAGGGCCCCGGCCGCATCATCCGGCAGCGCGGCGATGCCCGCGCGCAGCGAACCCGACAGGCCCTCCGCATAGGCGGGATTGACCGCCTCGGCCAATCCAAGCCCGTCGAGCGCCATGCGCACGCGGTCGGCCTGATGGCCGAGCACCGCGACGGCGCCATCGGCCTCGCTGCGCGCAAGCGCCGAGGCCGTGCGGCGCACGAGCGGCGTGCCGTCGAAATCGGCCAGAAGCTTGTTCCCGGCACCCATGCGGCGCGACTGCCCGGCGGCAAGAAGCACGCCCCATACCGGCAGGGCGCGCGCCTGCCGGGCGGGTTCGCGCGGCTGCGGACGGGTCGGGATCTCGGCCAGCAGGCCGCCGACGCCCATGCCCGCAATGTCGGATCCCGTCACGGACAGTCCCGCCATCAGGCGGTCGAGAACCCAGTCGAAGCCGTTGGTCTTCGGACTGCGGGCGCAGCCCGGCGCGCCGAGGACCGGCTTGCCGCCGATCTCGCCGATGACCAGAAGATTGCCCGGATCGACCGGCATGCCGACGCGTTCGACGCGCCCGCCGGCCCGCCGGATCGCCGCGGGAATGACATCGTCCGCGTCGCAGACCGCCGACGCGCCGAAGACCAGAAGAAGATCGCTTTCCTCGACCAGCGCGCCGATGGCCGCCGCGACGGCCTTTTCATCGTGTTCGGGGCGCAGTTCGCGGCCGGGCGCGCTTCCCGAGCGCGCCAGGCGCTCGGCGGTGATGCGCGCCGTCTTGTCGAGCACGCTCGGCTTCAGGCTCGGCAGCACCGTCTGCACCACGCCGACGCGCCGGGCGGCGAAGGGGCGGACGGAGAAGGCGTCCCGCCCCGCCACCGTCTCCGCGGCTTCCGCGATACGCGTCTCCGCGACGGCGAAGGGAATGATCTTGACCGTCGCCACCATCTGCCCGGCACTGACGGCGGTAAAGGGCGGCAGGGTGGCGATGGTGATCGCGGGATCGACGCCGTTGAAGGCGTCGATCATCGCCCTGTCGACGGTGAACAGGCCGGCATTGGCCGCATAGAGATTGACCCGGCCGGTGGACGGTGCGCGCGCCTCGATGCCTGGGGTCACGAAGCTGGCCGCGAGGCGCGCCGCCGCCTCGTCCTCGCCGAGGTCGCCGGGATCCAGGCGCGCGGCGGTCACCGTCTCGACACCGGCAGCCTTCAGCAGCGCGATGTCGCCGGCGGTCAGCCGATGCGCCTTGCGCAGCCGGGTGTCGCCGGCGAGCGTCGCGTGTGCAAGAACCGCGCCCTCGGCGTGGTCTATGGAAACCGGTCCGAACTTCACGCCGCCTGTTCCTTCCCGGCGCCCGTGCGGACCGCCAGACCGCGCGAGCGCAAGGCGGCAATGACCGATCCGAGAACGGCCACCGCGATCTCGGCGGGCGTGGAGGCCCCGATGTTGAGGCCGATGGGCGCCTCGATGCGCGCGAGCGCCTCAGGCGACGCGCCGGCCGCCATCAGCCGCTCGACGCGCTTGGCGTGGGTTTTGCGGCTGCCGAGCGCGCCGATGTAGAAGCATTCCGCATCCAGTCCCGCCAGGATCGCCGGGTCGTCGATCTTCGGGTCGTGGGTGAGCGCGGCCAGCGCCGTATAGGCGTCCAGCGGCGTCCGCTGCAGCACCGCGTCCGGCCATTCGGCATGGAGCGCGACGCCGGGGAAGCGTTCCGGCGAGGCAAAGGCGGTGCGCGGGTCGATGATCGTCAGGTCGAAGCCGGCGAGGCGCGCCATCGGCGCAAGCGCCTGGCTGATGTGGACGGCGCCGATCACCACAAGGCGCGGCGGCGGCAGATGCACGTTGAGGAAAAAGTTCCCGCCGTCGATCTCGACGGCGCCGGAACGGCCCGAGCGGAAGGCGCGGTCAACCGCCTCGCCAAGCGCGCCCGCCACCGTGTCGCCCTCGCGGATCACCCGGTCGCGGCCGCCCGCAAGCTCGGTCAGCAGGATCGCGGCGCGGCGTTCGCGGCGCAGGGCGTTGAGTTTCTTGAGCGACAGCGGATCCATCAGCCCAGCCTCTCGACATAGACCCTGATGCGCCCGCCGCAGGAGAGACCCACTTCCCATGCGGTCTCGTCGGCGACGCCGAATTCCAGCATCCGAGGCGTGCCCTGCGCCAGGACGTCGGCCGCCTCGGCCACCACCGCCCCCTCCACGCAGCCGCCGGAAACCGAGCCCTCGAAATTGCCTTCGGCGTCGATCACCAGATGGCTGCCGACCGGGCGCGGCGCCGATCCCCAGGTCTCGACCACGGTGGCGATCGCCACGTCCCTGCCGGCCTTCATCCAGTCCTCGGCGATCATCAGGGGATCGCCCCGGGCGGTGGACGGGCTGAGCGGTTCGGTGATGTCAGGCATTGGCATTTCTCCCATCTCCCATATGGGCATGACGATGCCCCGGTGCCAAGTCCCCGAAACGCCTTCCTGGAGCCTGCAGGGCGGCGCAAAGGTCGGACAGCGCATCGAGGGAATGAACGGGGCGCAGTTCGTCCACATGAGGCAGCATGGCGCGCATGCCGCGCGCACGCGGCTCGAACCCGTCGAAGCCGAGCAGCGGGTTGAGCCAGATCAGCCGGCGGCACGATTTGTGAAGCCGCTCCATCTCGCGCGACAGGACCTCGATGTGGTCGCGCTCCAGCCCGTCGGTGATCAGAAGGACGATGGCGCCCTGTCCCAGGACGCGCCGCGACCAGAGACGGTTGAACGCCTCCAGCGCCGTGCCGATGCGCGTGCCGCCCGACCAGTCCCGGACGGCTTTCGACGCCTCGGCGAGCGCCTCGTCGGGATCGCGGCGGGTCAGCGGACGGGTGATGTTGGTGAGCCGCGTGCCGAAGGTGAAGCTCGCGACGCGGCGGCGCTTCTCGGTCAGCGCATGAAGGAAATGCAGGAAGATGCGCGAATACTGGCTCATCGAGCCGGAGATGTCGACCAGCGCCACCAGCGGCGGGGCGGTGCGCCGGGGCGAGCGGAATTTCGGCAGGATCAGGTCGCCGCCGGTCCGGAGGCTGAGGCGCAGCATGGCGCGCGGATCGACCCGGACGCCGCGCGGATCGGGCCGGAAACGGCGGGTCGCCACCCGGTCGAAGGGCAGGACGAGATCGCGCAGGGCAAGCCGCGCCTCGGCCAGTTCCGCCGCCGACATCTGGGCGAAATCCCGGCGGCGCAGAACCTCCATCGCGGTAAAGGAAAGCCGCGCGTCCAGCTCGAATTCGGGTTTCCTGCGCAGGATGCCCCGCCGCTCCTCGTCTAGCGCATCCTCGGCCCGGCGCGCGGCGGTGCGCGGCTTCTCGCGCAGCACCTCGGCCTCCTCGCCGCCATCGTCGGAGATGTCGCGCTCCTCGCGGCGCGCCCAGTAGAGGCGGAACGCCTCCTCGAACAGCGCATGATCCTCGCGGCGCGAGACCAGCGTCGCATGCAGCGTCCAGTAAAAATCCTCGCGCCGCTCGATGCCGACCGCCAGAACGGCCTGGATCGCGTCCATCACGGCGGCCGGGCCGACCCGCATACCGGCGCGGCGCAGCACGCGCGCGAAACCGACGATCCGGTCGGCGAGGCGCGCCGATGGCGGCTGGCTGCGGGATCGCGCGCTGTCGTTTCGGGCCGTCACGCTATCCGGCCTTCACCGCGTCCAGAACGTTCTGTCCCTCGCCCTCCTCCAGGCGGGCGATGTCGTCCTGGTATTTCAGGAGAACGCCCATCGTGTCCGAAACGGTGTCCGCGTCGAGCCGGTCCCTTCCGAGCGCCGTCAGCGCGGTCGCCCAGTCGATCGTCTCGGCGACGCCGGGAGCCTTGAACAGGTCGAGCTCGCGCAGCTTCTGGGCGAAAGCCACCACCTCTCCGGCGAGCTGCCGGTTGGCATGCGGCACCTTGCGGGCAAGGATCTCCAGCTCCCGCGCCGCATCGGGGTAATCGACCCAGTGATAGAGGCAACGCCGCTTCAGGGCGTCGTGGATCTCGCGCGTGCGGTTGGTGGTGATGACGACGATCGGCGGTTCCTCGGCGCGGATCGTGCCCAGTTCGGGGACGCTCACCTGATAATCGGAAAGGACCTCGAGCAGATAGGCCTCGAACGCCTCGTCGGCACGGTCGAGCTCGTCGATCAGGAAGACCGGCGCGCCGCCAGGCCCGCCTTGCAGGGCTTCCAGAACCGGACGGCGGATCAGGTATTTTTCCGAGAACACACCGCTCTCCATCTCCGAGCGGTCCCGAATGCCGGCGGCCTCGGCAATCCGGATCTCGATCATCTGCGCAGCGTAATTCCACTCGTAGACAGCCGACGAGACGTCGAGGCCCTCATAGCATTGCAGGCGGATCAGGCGCCGCCCGAGGCCCGCGGCCAGCACCTTGGCGATCTCGGTCTTGCCGACCCCCGCCTCGCCTTCGAGAAACAGCGGACGCTGCATGGTCAGGCCGAGGAAAAGCACGGTCGCCAGCGCGCGGTCGGCCACGTAGCCGCCGGCGGTCAGGAGGTCCAGCGTCTGGTCGATGGAGTGCGGGAGTGGCTGGGGTTTTGCGTCGGACATCCTGCCCCCGGTCTGCATTTCAGGTAGCCCTACAATACCCGGTAACCGCGATCATGATAGAGGAGTGGACGCAGATTTGCGCCGATGCTGAGACCCGCGACCCGGCCGAAATGGACGCGATGCGTCGCCAGATCGACCGTCTGGACGATGTGGCAGTCGAAGACGGCGACGGCCCCCGGCAGCGTCGGTGCGCCGGTCGCAATGGTTTCCCATTCGGCGAGGCCGAAGCGCTCTTCCGGCGGCAGGCCGGTCAGGCCGGAGAAGGCATTGGATAATTCCTCATGCTCCGCCGCCAGCGTGTTCAGCGCGAAGACGCCATTTTCGGCGAAACATGCGTTGCTGGGGTTTTCGCGGTTGAGGCAGACGAGAACGGTCGGCGGGTTGTCGGATACCGAACAGGCGGCGATCGCCGTCACGCCCCGGCGGCCGGCCGGGCCGTCGGTGGTGACGACATGCACCGCACCGGCAAATCGGGCCATGGCATCGCGATAGTGGCGCGGTTCGATCTCGTTTGTCTTCAACACAATCAAATCTTTCAACTCTTTGCGTGCGATATAGGTTCGGAGAAGAGCCTTACCAAGGAGCAGCCGGGGCCGACAGGCCAAATCGGCGGAAACCGGTACGCCAGGCAACACCGCAGGACGCCGCCGGACTTGCCGCCCCAGGCAGGGCTGTTTACCAGTTTGGCGGCTTTTGGGGTTAAGCTGCCTGTGCGGGCGGCGTGATTCTCGTGCTACTGCGTGACCATCAACCGGGTGATCGACTTTCGGACATGCGCTGCCTCGCCTTCATCATGCTGCTGCCCATCGCGCTTTCCTGGTCGCCGCACGCCATGGCGCAGGACATTTCCCTCGGCGTGGCGGCGCCGCTCAGCGGCGGCTTCGCGACGCTGGGCAGGCAGATGCTGAATGGCGCGCGAACCGCGGCGGCCAGCCAGGACATGCCCGGAGCGATCGTCGAGGCGGACACCGCCTGCAGCGCCGAAGGCGGCGCCCAGGCGGCACGGATGCTGATCGAGCGCGAGGTGGATGTCGTCGTCGGGTTCCTTTGCACCGATGCCGTCGAAAGCGCCCTGCCCCTGTTCAAGGAAGCCGGCATACCGGTCGTCACGCCCGGTGTCCGTACTGCGACCCTGACCGACCAGCGCGAGCGCACGGGCTGGCCGATCTTCCGCATCGCGCCGCGCGCCGACGCCGAACGCGACGCCGTCGCCACCCTTCTGGTGGACCATTGGCGCCGGGATTTTTTCGCAATCGTCGACGACGGCACGATCTATGGCCGGGAACTGGCGGAAACGTTGCGCGCGGCAGCCGAACTGAACGAATTGAAGCCGGTCTATGTCGATACGTTCCGGCCGCAGCTCGACAACCAGATCGGCTTGGCGGGTCGGCTGCGCCGCGCCGGCGCGACGCACGCCTTCGTCGGCGGAGACCGCAGCGACATCGCCATCCTGTCGCGCGACGCGAGGGGGATGGACTACGCGCTCGTGCTCGCCGGCGGCGAAGCGCTCAGGGCGGAAGACAGCGCCGTGCCGCTGGCGACCGGTACGTTGATGGTCGGCCTGCCGCGCTGGGCCGACATCGCGTCAGACAATGCCCTCAAAGCGCTTGCCGACGCCGAGATCGAGCCGAATGGCTATGTGCTGCCGGGCCTTGCGGCGGCGCAGATCGCCATCGCGGCAGCGCGTGCCGCGGCGAGCGCCGGAAGCAGCATCGGCGAAACCCTTTCGTCCGGCTCCTTCGCGACGGCCATCGGCGACATCTCCTTCGACGCCAAGGGCGACGCGACCGTCGAATTCTACCGCCTGTTCCGCTTCGACGGCGAGACCTTCGTGGAGGTCGAGTGATGTGGCGCCCGGGGCCGCGCAATCTGATCACCGATGTGGCGGGGCTGACCGTCGGCAACCATTCCGACGCCACCGTCAAGTCCGGGGTCACTGCGGTCCTCTGCGACCGGCCGGCCGTTGCCGGGGTCCAGGTTCTGGGCGGTGCACCGGGAACGCGCGAAACGGACCTGCTCGAACCGCACAATCTGGTCGAAGCCGTCGATGCGATCACGCTGTCGGGCGGCTCGGCCTTCGGCCTCGACGCAGCGGCGGGCGTGCAGGCGGCGTTGCGCGAAATGGGACGGGGCTTCGAGATCCTGGGCTTCCGCGTGCCGATCGTGCCGGCGGCGATCCTGTTCGACCTGCCGAATGGCGGCGACAAGGACTGGGGCCGCTTTCCACCCTATCGCGATTACGGCTTCGCGGCCGCGATGGCGGCGGACGAGGACTTCGCGCTGGGCAGCACCGGCGCCGGCACCGGCGCCAGCACGGTCGGCCTGAAGGGCGGACTGGGCTCCGCCTCCACCCTGCTCGACAACGGCGTCACCGTCGGCGCGCTCGTCGCCGTCAACGCGGTCGGATCGACCACCATCGGCGGCACGCCGCATTTCTGGGCGGCGCCCTACGAGATCGGCGACGAGTTCGGGGGCCTCGGCCTGCCGCACCCCATGCCCGACGATGCGCGGGCGGTGACGACCAAGATGCGCGCGGCCGCCGGGTCGAACACCACGATTGGCGTCATCGCCACCGACGCCAGGCTGGACAAGGCGGCGGCGAAGCGGCTGGCGATCGCCGCCCATGACGGGTTCGCCCGCGCGATCTGGCCGGCACACACGCCGGTAGACGGCGATCTGGTCTTCGCGCTGGCGACGGGCCGGAACGAGACCCCGCTCGACCTTGCCGACACGATCGACCTCGGCGCGGCGGCAGCCAGCACGATGGCGCGCGCCATCGCGCGCGGCGTTCACGCGGCAACGAGCGCCAAAGGTGATATAAGTCCGGCTTGGGATGCGCGTGCCCGCCAGTGGATGGCGGCGCACGGTGCCACGAAAGGACGATGATCATGACCCTTCTTCGCCTGATCGCCGGTGCAGCGCTGTTCGCGATTGCCTGCGGCACAGCGCGGGCCGGCGACACCGCAACGGTCGAGATTCTCGGCTTCAGCGCCGATGGGGGCATCTTCGCCTTCGAGGAATACGGCATGCAGGACGGTTCGGGCTTTCCCTATGCCAACCGCTACTACATCAACACCGCCAGCGACAGTTTCCTGCCGGGCACGCCGGTGCGGGTGCGCATTGACCAGGACGGCGCGGCGATTGTCGATGCGCGGTCGCAGGCACGCGCGCAGGCCCAGTCGGTGATCGGCGACGCCGTTCTCGCCGAGAACCGCGGCTTCACCGCCGGCTGGAACAGTGTCACGGAGCGCTCCTCCGACCCGTTTCGCATCGAGGTCAATCCGCGCCCGGTGTTTCCGCCCATCGACGAGCCGCTGGAGTTCCGGCTGACCGAACTGCCGATGCCGGACGCCGCGCAGTGCCACGGGCTGGGCGAAGCGGCGGGCTTCCGCCTGATGCGGGTGGGCACGGCGCCCGGCACGCAGACCGACATCGTGCACGAGGACACCACCATTCCGACCAGCCGGGGATGTCCGCTCGGCTATGGCCTTGCCGGCGTTCAGACCTTCCATCCCGCCGGCGGCGCGCCGGTCTTCGCGGTGATCATCGCGATCAGGGCGCTTGGTTTCGAAGGACCCGACCACCGGTTCATCGCCGTGACCGGGGCGCTTTGAGACGATGCGTTTCCAAAGCCGATGAGCATTGCGTTAGCGACTGTCCGTGACTGGCTTCCACCGCCGCGCGCGGCGCTGCTCGGGGCGCTGGTCTGGGGCGCGGCCATGGGCGTCAACGCATTCGGTTTCCTGTGGTTTTCGGAGTGGCAGACGCCGCTGCGGATGCTCGCCATCACGTTCATCTTCGCTCTCGGGGCGGCAATCGCCTTCCCCATCGGCCAGATCATCGATCGCGCACTGAGCAGGAGCGAGCGCCCCGAGAAGCGGTTTGCCGCCGCCTTCCTCGCCTTCTCCACCGCGACGGTCGGCACGACGGCGCTGGTCTATGCGCTGCAGTACCGGATGTACTACGCGCAATGGCATGGCGAGCTGTTCACGCTGCAATGGGTGCTGGAGTTCGTCTTCACCACGCTCGGCGCCTTCTACCAGTTCGCGGTGCTCGGGTTGCGCATCTATTTTCCCTGGGGATTTGCGGCACTTTTCCCCCTCTGCATCTTCTATGCGGCCAAGCCGCGTTGAGCAAAGCGCCCTCCTCTGGTACGGAGACGCCAACTCAACCGCAATGAAGGCAAGGCACGCATGATCCCGCGCTATTCGCGGCCGGAAATGGTCGCCATCTGGTCGCCCGAGACCAAGTTTCGCATCTGGTTCGAAATCGAGGCGCATGCCGCCGACGCCATGGCCGAACTCGGCATCGTGCCGAAGGAAGCCGCAAAGATCATCTGGGACAAGGGCGGCAAGGCCGTCTTCGACATCGACCGCATCGACGAGATCGAGCGCGAGACCAAGCATGACGTGATCGCCTTCCTGACGCATCTGGCCGAGATCGTCGGACCCGAGGCGCGCTTCGTCCACCAGGGCATGACATCGTCCGACGTGCTCGACACCTGCCTCAGCGTCCAGCTTGCACGGGCCACCGACATCCTGCTCGACGGTCTCGACAAGCTGCTCACTGCACTCAAGAAACGCGCCTTCGAGCACAGGGACACGGTCACCATTGGCCGCAGCCACGGCATCCATGCGGAACCGACGACCTTCGGCCTCAAGCTGGCGCAGGCCTATGCCGAGTTCGAGCGCTGCCGCGAGCGGCTCGTCAATGCGCGCGCCGAAATCGCCACCTGCGCGATTTCCGGCGCCGTCGGCACCTTCGCCAACATCGATCCGCGCGTCGAGGCACATGTGGCGGAAAAGATGGGCCTTCTGCCCGAACCGGTCTCGACGCAGGTGATCCCGCGCGACCGGCACGCCATGTATTTCGCCACGCTGGCGGTGATCGCCTCTTCCATCGAGCGGCTGGCGACGGAAGTGCGCCATCTGCAGCGCACCGAGGTTCTCGAGGCGGAGGAGTATTTTTCGCCCGGCCAGAAGGGTTCCTCGGCCATGCCGCACAAGCGCAACCCGGTGCTGTCGGAGAACCTGACGGGCCTGGCGCGCATGGTGCGCGCCTATGCGATGCCCGCCATGGAGAATGTCGCGCTGTGGCACGAGCGTGATATCTCGCACTCCTCCGTGGAGCGGATGATCGGTCCTGATGCGACCGTGACGCTCGATTTCGCGCTCGGCCGCCTGACCGGCATGATGGAGAAGCTCGTCGTCTATCCGGAGACCATGCAGAAGAACATGGACCGCTTCCGCGGCCTCGTGCATTCGCAGCGCGTGCTGCTGGCCCTCACCCAGGCCGGCGTCAGCCGCGAGGATTCCTACCGGCTGGTGCAGCGCAACGCCATGCGGGTGTGGGAACAGGGCGCGGACTTTCTCGAGGAACTCCTGGCCGACAAGGATGTCCGCGCCGCGCTTTCCGAGGAGGAGATCCGCGACAGGTTCGACCTCGGCTACCACACCAAGCATGTGGAGACGATCTTCCGCCGGGTCTTCGGCGAGGCATAGGAGCCGCGTTCCCGTCGCGCCGGCCCGCTGTTTCTCAGGCCGGCGCGACGCGGATCAGCGTTCCCCACGGATCGGCGAACTCCTTCTCCTGCGTGGCGTTGCTGCTCGAAAGCCTCACCCATGACAGGCCGGCGCGATGCGGATCGCGCCCCGCAGCGCCGGCGCTGCGCCAGGAATTGGCCCCGATATGGTGGTGATAGCCGCCCGTCGCCAGAAACACCGCCCTGTCGCCGTAGCGCGCCATGGTCTCGAAACCCTGGGCTTCATGCCACCATTCCTCCGCCGTCGCGGGATCGCCGACCCGCAGATGGACGTGCCCGACCACCGTGTTTTCCGGCGCGCCGCGCCAGCCCTCGTCTCCCT
Source organism: Nitratireductor pacificus pht-3B (assembly GCF_000300335.1). Lineage (GTDB taxonomy): Bacteria > Pseudomonadota > Alphaproteobacteria > Rhizobiales > Rhizobiaceae > Nitratireductor > Nitratireductor pacificus. The sequence continues at coordinate 185,960 of NZ_AMRM01000006.1, forward strand.
CGGGCATGGTCGCCAGAAGGCTCTGAAAATCGAGGGGGTTGGTGGCCATTGCGATGCCGTCGCCGGTTTTCGTCCAGCTTTCGGGCGCGCGGTCGGCATAGATCTCGATGCCGTTGCCTTCCGGGTCCGAGAGATAGAGCGCCTCGCTGACCAGATGGTCCGACGCTCCTTCCAGCCGCAGATTGCCGTCGCGGGCGAACAGTGCCCAGCGCGCCAGGTCCGTGCGTTCCGGCAGAAGGAAGGCGGTATGGAACAGGCCGGCCTGTCGCGGGTCGTCCGGTGTGGCTGAGGCGTCTTCCTCGATCTCCAGCAGCGTGCGCCCGCCTGCCCCCAGGGCGATCATGCCGCCCTGCCGGGAGATTTCGACAAGCCCGATGACGTCTTTGTAGAACCTGGCCAGCGCCTCGCCGTCGCGCGCCCTGAGACCGACACTCGCGACGCTCACAGGCGTGGTGGCGGCGAAGGGTAAAGTGTTCATTTTCAATCTCCTGCCGTTCGATCCTGACAGATCGATTCACCCGTCCGCAGGCCACCGGCTCCACCGACGGGTGCTGGATTTGTCCTGGTTCATAGCTGGGCCTCTTCCATGGCCGTGGCAAGCTCCGGGTTGCGAACAGCCTGTTCACAATATCCAACCCTATTCGAGGACTTCGTTCAATCAACCCATATGATCCACGCCCGGCGCCCGACGGTTGCATCCGGCGCCCGGCATGGCTACATGCGCGGCCATGAAAGCATCAGACGCCGATATCCTCATCATCCCCGGCTACACCAATTCGGGGCCGGACCACTGGCAATCGCGCTGGCAGTCGCGCCTGTCGACCGCGCGGCGCGTCGAGCAGGAAGCCTGGTCGAAGCCGGTGCGCGAGGACTGGGTGGCGAAGGTCGTCGAGGCCGTCAACGAGGCGGACAAGCCGGTGGTCCTGGTGGCGCACTCGCTGGGTGTCGCCGCGGCCGTCCAGGCGATCCCGGCGTTTCGCAAGCCGGTCGCCGGCGCCTTTCTGGTCGCGCCGCCCGACGTCGCCAATCCGAACATCAGGCCGAAGCACCTGATGACGTTCGGTCCCTATCCGCGCGACCCGCTGCCCTTTCCGTCGATCACCATCGCCAGCCGCAACGACCAGTTCGGCGCATTCGAGGCGGCGGAAGAGATCGCCGCCGCCTGGGGATCATTGTTCCTCGACGCGGGCGAAGCCGGCCACATCAATGCCGAATCGGGCTTCGGCCCGTGGCCCGAAGGTTCGATGACCTTCGCGCATTTCCTTCAGAGGCTCTGACCCGGAGCGCCAATCCCGCTGCGCATCGCCGCGAGAATGGAAGAACCGCCCTGCGCCATATACGCCGCCTCGGAACCAGAGGCGATGAGCCGGTAGCCCATGGCGTGATAGCGCCCCGCCAGCTGCGGATCGGCCGCGTAGATGGCGGCATGCCTGCCGGCCGCTCGCGCTTTCCCGGCGATCGAGGCGATGGCCGGCATGATGTCCTCGAGCGTGTGATCGACCACCCGGCCACCGGTCCAGGCGATCGAAAAGTCAGAGGGTCCGACGAGGACCCCGTCGATGCCCTCGACGCCGAGAATGTCGTCAACAGCGGCAAACGCGGCGCGCGTTTCGATCATGGCGAAGGAGAACGTCTCGTGATTCGCGGTCTCGAGCCAGTTCTGCTGGTTCGTGGCGCCACTGCGCGGCATGGCGAAGCTCGGCCCCCAGGAACGGCCTCCTTTTGGGGGATACTTCATCGACGCGGCAAAGGCCCTCGCGTCGTCGACGCTGTTGATCATCGGCGCGATGACCGCCTCGGCGCCGAAGTCGAGCGCGCGGCTTGCCATGTCGAAGCGCCCCACCGGAATGCGCACGAGGGGATGCGCGCCGCGCAGACGAATACCGGCGATGTCGCGCAGAACGCTGTCTTCGTGATGGCCGCCATGCTGCATGTCCAGCGTGACGGCGTCGAAGCCCAGCCCGGCAACGAGTTCGACGGTCAGCGAATCGGGAATGGCGGACCATGCGGAGAAAACCGCCTCGCCAGCCCCGAGGCGCGCGGCGAGCGACATCCGGCGCCTACTCGCTCTTGATTTGCTCGATGGCCTGGTTGAGCAATTCGTCCATGGTGCGGCGCAGCTGGTGATCGGACTGGTCGACGCCGGCGGCATCGAAATCCTTGCGCACCTTGCGGAACACGTCGTGGTCGCCGGCTTCCTCGAAGTCGGAATTGACCACTTCGCGGGCATAGGCTTCAGCCTCGTCGCCGGTCTTGCCCAGCTTTTCGGCGGCCCACAGACCGAGCATCTTGTTGCGGCGCGCCATCGCCTTGAACTTCAGGTTCTCGTCGTGGACGAACTTGTTCTCGAACGCGTCTTCACGGTCTTTCATGCTGGCCATCAATAAATCCTCCGGCTCGGGCACCGTCATGGCGGTGCGAAGAAACAACTGGGTCGGCAAGCAGAAACCAGATGGCCGCGGCCCGGTCAATACGCTCGTTTGGCACATGGGCGGGTTTGCCGGCGGTTTGCCGTTCAGGGGGAAAGACACCCGCCGGAGCAAATGGCAATTGTGATGCGGCCGGGTTTGCGCTAGAGACCGCGTGACATAACGCATCTTCAAGAAAAGCCGCGCCGCGAAGCTTCATCGCGAAGCTCTCCCGCCGAGGCACCAGGGACAGCCATGAACCGTCGTCGCCGCATCTATGAAGGCAAGGCCAAGATCCTCTACGAGGGGCCGGAGCCAGGAACGCTGATCCAGTTCTTCAAGGACGACGCGACCGCCTTCAACAAGAAGAAGCACGAGGTGGTGGACGGCAAGGGCGTGCTGAACAATCGGATCTCGGAATACATCTTCGAGCATCTGAACCGGATCGGCATCCCGACGCATTTCATCCGCCGGCTCAACATGCGCGAGCAGTTGATCAAGGAAGTCGAGATCATTCCGCTCGAGATCGTCGTGCGCAACATCGCGGCCGGTTCGCTGGCCAAGCGCCTCGGCATCGAGGAAGGCACCGTCCTGCCGCGCTCGATCATCGAGTTCTACTACAAGGCCGACGCGCTCGACGACCCGATGGTCTCCGAGGAGCACATCACGGCCTTCGGCTGGGCGAGCCCGCAGGAGATCGACGACATGATGGCGCTGGCCATCCGCGTCAACGACTTCCTGACCGGCCTGTTCCTCGGCGTCGGTATCCAGCTGGTCGATTTCAAGATCGAATGCGGGCGGCTGTGGGAGAACGACATGATGCGCGTCGTCGTCGCCGACGAGATCTCGCCCGATTCGTGCCGCCTGTGGGACACGGTCACGCAGGACAAGATGGACAAGGACCGCTTCCGCCGCGACATGGGCGGCCTGGTGGAAGCCTATCAGGAAGTGGCGCGGCGACTCGGCATCATGAACGAGAACGAGCCGCCGCGCGGCAGCGGGCCGGTGCTCGTTTCCTCGAAAGACAACAAGACGCGCCACTGAACCGGCGCGCGTGACCGACAAGCAGGGAGTTTCATCGTGATCAAGGCCCGCGTCACCGTGACGTTGAAGAACGGCGTCCTCGACCCGCAGGGAAAGGCCATCGGCGGCGCCCTTTCGACGCTCGGCTTTTCCGGCGTCGGCAGCGTGCGCCAGGGCAAGGTGTTCGATCTGGAACTCGACGGGTCGGACAAGGCGAAGGCCGAGGACGAGCTCAAGGCCATGTGCGAGAAGCTTCTGGCGAACACCGTGATTGAAGACTACACTGTTTCCGTTACCTGAGGTTGCGGAGAATCACCATGGGCGAGGTCACCAACGAACTGCTTTACGAGGTCCTTAAAAGCGTTCAGGGGCGACTCGACAAGATGGATGCCGGCCAGTCGGAGATCCGTCAGGAGCTAATCTCCATGCGCGGGCATCTCATTGCGATCCAACAGGATACCCATAACATCTACGGGATGCTGGCGCGGCATGAAGACCGTCTGGAACGCATAGAACTCCGTGAACTGGCCGAAGGCCCGCAGAAACCGTACGATCCCAGCCCGAGCGATCAGACCCCATGAAATCAGCCGTTATCCAGCTTCCCGGACTCAACCGCGACCGCGACATGATCGCGGCGCTGACACAGGTTTCCGGCAAGGCGCCCATCACCGTCTGGCAAACCGAGACCGAACTGCCCGACGTCGATCTGATCGTCATTCCCGGCGGCTTCTCCTATGGCGATTATCTGCGCTGCGGCGCGATCGCCGCGCGGATGCCGGTGATGGCGGCGGTGGCAGAAAAGGCGCGGCAGGGCGTTCTCGTGATGGGCGTCTGCAACGGCTTCCAGGTGCTGCTGGAGATGGGCCTCCTGCCCGGCGCACTGATGCGCAACGCCTCGCTGAAATTCGTCTGCCGCGAGGTCAGGCTGGAGGTCGCCAACGCCAACACCGCCTTCACGCGAGGTTACAGCCAGGGCCAGATCATCAGCTGCCCCGTCGCGCATCACGACGGCAATTATTTTGCCGAACCAGAGACGCTGAAGCGCATCGAGGGCGAAGGCCAGGTCGTGTTCCGCTATGCGGAGGGCACGAACCCGAATGGCTCGATCGACGACATCGCCGGCATCATCAGCGAAAGCGGCAATGTGCTCGGCCTGATGCCGCATCCGGAAAACCTGATCGAAGCGGCGCATGGCGGGTCCGACGGGCTTCCCCTGTTCGAGGGCCTGCTCGGGAAAGCCGCCTGATGCGCCGCGCCGGCCCCTCCGGACCGGTTGCGCCATTTTTCTCTGTTCTCCTGAAAAGCGGCGTCGCCGCCGCAGTCTTGCTCCTGGCCGCCTGCCAGAGCGAGCCGATGGGCGGACCGCTGGCGCTGGAGGTTTCAGCATCGAACCCGGTTTCGGCGCTGCAGCGCGTGAACAATGCCGGCGCCAAGTGCTGGATCCGCTCGGGCGACCGGCGTTTTCGCGGCCTCTACATGATTCCCGAACTCGACACGGCGGTCGGAAAGCCCAGGCTGTTGATCCTGCGCTCGGACAAGAAGCAGGGGTTGCCCCTGCTCGTCATCGAGGCCTCCGGCCCGCCGACGAAGATCGTCACCTACGGCCCCCTCGCCTCCGGCGCCACGGGGGCGCGCGTCAATGCCGACATCATGCGCTGGTCGAGCGGTCCAGACGGTTGCTAGGAGGATTTTGATGGCAAAGCTTCTAAACGTCCTGGGACTGACGATTGGCCTGCTGGCGCTCGGCCTGCAGTTCGGCCTCACGGTTCCGGCCTCGATGGAAGCAGGACGCAGCCTTGCCGGCTCCGTCCTGTTCTACTTTTCCTTCTTCACCATCCTGACCAATGTGCTGGTCGTGCTGGCACATGCGGCCGCGCTGTTCGGCAGGCCGGCCTTCTTCATGCGGCCGGTCGTCCGGGCCGGAATCGCGGTGGCGATCGCCGCCGTCGCGCTGATCTACTGGGCATTGCTGTCCGCCATGTGGGAACCCGAGGGACTGTTCCTCTTGTGCGACATGCTCCTGCACTACGCAACGCCGGCGATCTTCGTTCTGTGGTGGCTCTCCGCCGGCACCGATGGCAGCCTCTCCTGGCGGCACATACCGCTCTGGCTCGCCTATCCGGTGGTCTATACGGTCTACGTCCTGCTCAGGGCGCCGATCGCCGGCGAAGTGCCCTATCCGTTTCTCGACGCGACGATTACCGGCTGGCCAAGCGTTCTCTTCACGATCTGCGGCATCGCGCTTCTGTTCGCGCTGCTTGGACGACTGGCCGTCAGTGCGGACCGGCTGCTGGGCGGGCGCGCGGCGAGGACGGAGAACGCATAGGGAGAAGCGCGGAAATGCAGAAAGCGGCTTCTCTCCAACGTCCAGCGAACAGAACAGAAGGCCGCGCATCGACTTGACCGGAAGATGACGCAGCCGGCTGTCTCCACGCCTTCTCCGCAGCGTCAGATCGCGCAGCACGCCCGCGAACACCTCAATCCCAGAAGGGCCGATAGCCCTCGCGCATGGCGTCCCGGCGGCTGATGCCGAGATCGTGCAATTGCTCATCCGTCAGGTCGAGCAATGCGCGCCGGGTCTTGCGCTTCTGCAGGAAATTCCCAGCCTGGCGCCAAAGCCAGGCCATGGTCGAAAGCAGCCCCCACTCCCCGCCGGGACGGGCGGCGGTTGCACCGTTCATCCTCTCATTTGCACTCATTGTCCTGCTCGATATTGCGTCAATTGGAACAATTTCTGTATGCATTGACGGAAATCTAGGCACAATGTATTAATTGTCACGATGACAAATTGGCTACCAGATCTCACGCTCGGGTCCGGCCCGCTCTATCTGCGGCTGGCGGACCAGATCGAACACGACATCGAGCGCGGTGTGCTGGCGCCCGGCGCCAAGCTGCCGCCGCAGCGCAACCTGGCCTTCGACATCGGCGTGACCATCGGCACGATCAGCCGCGCCTACGCGCTAGTGCGCGAAAGGGGGCTGGTCAGCGGCGAGGTCGGACGCGGAACCTATGTGCTGTCCGCCGAACCGGCCGGGAGCGAAACGGAGAGGAGCCTCGCCGCCCCGTTCGGCGGCACGCGCGACGCGGTCATCGAACCCGGCAAGCTGCGCCTTGATTCATCCGCCGCACCCGAGATCGGCCAGGCGGCGGAACTCGAACGGCTGACACGGGCGATCCTGCGCGACCGCCCCGACGAGATCGCCAGCTACACGCGCACCCTTCCCCCCGACTGGCTGACGGCCGGCTGTGCCTGGCTGTCCCATGCCGGCTGGACACCCAGGCCCGAGAGCATCGTCCCGACGCTGGGCGGCCATGCCGGCATCCTGGCGGTCATGGCCGCGATGACGGTGCCCGGCGACCGCATCGCGTTCGAGAGCCTGACCTATTCGCATGTGGCGCGGAGCGGCTCCGTCATCGGCCGGCGCGCGGTTCCCGTCTCGATCGACGCGCACGGCATGATTCCCGACGATCTCGAGCGGGTCTGCGCGCAGCAGCACCCGAAGGTCGTCTTTCTGGTGCCCTCGCTCCACAACCCCACGCTCGCCACCATGCCGGAGGACCGCCGCCAGGCCGTCGTCGACATCGCCCGGCGTCACAATGTCTGGCTGATCGAGGACAACATCTACGGAGCGCTGCTCGATACGCCCCCGATTCCGCTGGCGGCACTGGCACCGGAGCGGACCTTTCATGTCGGCAGCCTGTCGAAGTCGGTCGCCGCGGGCGTGCGCGGCGGCTGGATATCCTGCCCGCCGCATCAGGCCTCGCGGGTGCTGACCGCGCACAAGATGATCACCGGCGGCATGCCGTTCCTCCTCGCCGAGCTCGCGGCGCAGCTCGTCACCAGCGGCGCGGCGGAAACGCTGCGGCAGCGCGTCCGCGCCGAGATCGGCAGGCGTGAGGGACACGCGCGGCGCGCCTTCGAGGGATATGACATCGCCTCGCACCCGGCAGCGCCGTTCGTCTGGCTGAAGCTGCCTGAACCGTGGCTGTCGAGCACCTTCAAGAACGCGGCTTCCGAGGACGGCGTGCTGATCGACGACGAGGATGAGTTCAAGGTCGGCCAGGCCGAAACCGCGCTGCACCGCGTCCGCATCTCCTTCAGCGTTCCGGCGAACACCGCCTCTCTGGATGGCGGCCTGTCGGTGCTGCGCCGCCTGCTCGACAATCCGATTTGCGGCTTCGACAACTACGGCTGAGCAAAAGACGCATTGGGAAGTGGATTATCTGGCGCCGATGCTGTAACGCAGCCGGGGAATCCCCTATGGAACCCCTTTGCAGGGACCCGCCGACCAGATGACCATTCCCAATCGCATTCCCATCACCGACGAGCTGATTGCCGCCCATGGCCTGAAGCCCGACGAGTACCAGCGCATCCTCGACCTCATCGGCCGCGAACCGACCTTCACGGAGCTCGGCATCTTCTCCGCCATGTGGAACGAGCACTGTTCCTACAAGAGCTCGAAGAAATGGCTGCGCACCCTGCCAACCAAGGGCGAGCGGGTGATCCAGGGTCCGGGCGAGAATGCGGGCGTGGTCGACATCGGCGACGGGCAGTGCGTGGTCTTCAAGATGGAGAGCCACAACCACCCCTCCTATATCGAGCCTTATCAGGGTGCGGCGACCGGCGTCGGCGGCATCCTGCGCGACGTCTTCACCATGGGCGCGCGCCCGGTGGCGGCCATGAACGCGCTGCGCTTCGGCGCGCCCGATCATCCGAAGACGCAACATCTGGTAGCCGGCGTCGTTTCCGGCATCGGCGGCTATGGCAATTCCTTCGGCGTGCCGACCGTCGGCGGCGAGGTCAATTTCGACGCGCGCTACAACGGCAACATTCTGGTCAACGCCTTCGCCGCCGGCATCGCCGAAACCGACGCGATCTTCTACTCGAAGGCCGAGGGAGTCGGCCTGCCGGTCGTCTATCTCGGCGCCAAGACGGGCCGCGACGGCGTCGGCGGCGCCACGATGGCGTCCGCCGAGTTCGACGAAGGCATCGACGAGAAGCGCCCGACCGTGCAGGTCGGCGATCCGTTCACGGAGAAATGCCTGCTCGAAGCCTGTCTCGAGCTGATGCAGACGGGCGCCGTCATCGCCATCCAGGACATGGGCGCGGCGGGTCTCACCTGTTCTGCGGTCGAGATGGGCGCCAAGGGCGATCTCGGTATCGAGCTCGACCTGGACAGCGTGCCGGTGCGCGAGGAGCGCATGAGCGCCTATGAGATGATGCTGTCGGAGAGCCAGGAGCGCATGCTGATGGTGCTCCGCCCCGAAAAGCATGCCGAGGCAGAGGCGATCTTCCACAAATGGGGTCTCGATTTCGCCATCGTCGGCAAGACCACGGACGATCTGCGCTTCCGCATCCTTCACCAGGGTGAGGAAGTCGCCAACCTGCCGATCAAGGAACTGGGCGACGAGGCGCCGGAATATGACCGTCCCTGGGTCGTGCCGACCGCCCCTGCCCCGCTCGCGGGGCCCGTCCCGCAGTCTGATGTCGCGGAGGTGCTGCTCAGGCTCCTGAACTCGCCCGACCTTTCCTCGCGGCGCTGGGTGTGGGAGCAGTACGACACGCTGATCCAGGGCAATTCCCTGCAAATTCCCGGCGGCGACGCGGGCGTGGTGCGCGTGGACGGTCACGAAACCAAGGCGCTGGCCTTCTCCTCGGACGTCACGCCGCGCTATTGCGAGGCCGATCCCTACGAAGGCGGCAAGCAGGCGGTGGCCGAATGCTGGCGCAACATCACGGCGACCGGCGCCGATCCGCTGGCGGCGACCGACAATCTCAATTTCGGCAATCCGGAGAAGCCCGCGATCATGGGCCAGCTCGTGCATGCCATCAAGGGCATCGGCGAGGCGTGCACGGCGCTCGGTTTCCCGATCGTGTCGGGCAATGTCTCGCTCTACAACGAGACGCTCGGCGAAGCGATCCCGCCGACGCCGACGATCGCCGGCGTCGGGCTGATCGACGACTGGCACAGGACCGCGCGCATCGCCTTTGCAGGCGAGGACCAGGCGATCCTCCTGCTCGGCGCGCCGGAGGGCTGGGGCACGCATCTCGGCCAGTCCGTCTATCTGCGCGACATCCATGGCCGCGCCGAAGGACCGCCACCGCCCGTCGACCTGGCGCATGAGAAACGCGCCGGCGATTTCGTTCGCGGACTGATCCGCGCCGGGACGGCCACGGCCGCCCATGACTGTTCGGACGGCGGGCTCGCCGTGGCGCTCGCCGAAATGGCGATGGCGTCCGGCATCGGCGCAACGATCGAGGCTCCCGCCGATCCGGTTTCCGCCTTCTACGGCGAGGATCAGGGCCGCTACGTGATCACGTCGCACAATGCGGAGACGGTGATGAGCCAGGCGCGCGCGGCGGGCATTTCGGCTGTGCTTCTTGGCCGGACCGGGGGCGCGGCGCTCAAGCTCGGCGCGGCGCGGGAAATCCCCGTCTCCGCGCTGAAGGAGGCCCATGAAGCCTGGTTCCCGGCCTTCATGGACTGAGAAGCCGATCTCCCTCTCCCGCCCGGCCTTGCCTTCCCATGCCGGGCGCGATTGACCTTGCCTCCCCGAGCGGCCATATCTCAGGGGTGCAATGATTTGGAGATATCCGACCCCATGGCAATGAACGCGGCCGACATCGAGCGGCTTATCAAGGACGGCATACCCGGTGCCAAGGTGACGATTCGCGATCTCGCCGGCGACGGCGACCACTACGCGGCCGAAGTGGTGGCCGAGAGCTTTCGCGGCAAGTCGCGCGTTCAGCAACACCAGATGGTCTACGACGCCCTGAAGGGCAATATGGGCGGAGCGCTGCATGCGCTGGCCCTGCAGACCAGCGCGCCCGACTGACAGCCCGGCAAAGATTTTTTCGGGTGGCGTTGCACCGCGCCGACCGGTGCAATAGATAATTGTTAACGTTTGAATGCCGGGTCCCGACCCCGGTCATGAAAGGATATGCGATGAGCGGCATCAACGAATTCATCGACAACGAAGTGAAAAGCAGCGACGTTGTTCTGTTCATGAAGGGTACGCCGGGCTTCCCGCAGTGCGGCTTCTCCGGTCAGGTGGTGCAGATTCTCGATTACCTGAACGTCGAGTACAAGGGTGTCAACGTCCTGACATCCGACGAACTGCGCCAGGGCATCAAGGACTATTCGAACTGGCCGACCATCCCGCAGCTCTACGTGAAGGGCGAGTTCGTCGGCGGATGCGACATCATCCGCGAGATGTTTCAGGCGGGCGAACTGCAAGCCTTCCTGGGTGAGAAGGGCGTGGCCGCCAAGGGCGCCGCGTAACGAATCTTAGACGGATCGCGTCCATCGGCACACGGTGGACGCCCTCCCTCCTGCAATGCGCTGGCGCCTGTCAGCGCATTTTTTCGCGTCTGCGTTTTTTCGCATGCGTCCGTTCTGTGCCTCCCGAACGCCCGGCCGCCTCGCCGGCTGGCATGACGGATCACGCATGACTTTTCTGAATGCCCTTTTTGAGCGGTGGAGAGACGATCATGGAAAACCCTGTCGCAGAAGAAACCGGCAAGCCGACCCGTTCCCTCGGCCGCGCGGAGTTCATCGCTCTCGCCGCCGCGCTGATGGCGCTCAACGCGCTGGCCATCGACATCATGCTTCCGGCCCTGCAGCAGATCGGCGCCGCGCTCGGCGTGCATGACGAGAACGCGCGGCAGTACATCGTCACCGCCTATGTCATCGGCCTGGGCGGAGGACAGCTTGTATTCGGGCCGATCTCGGACCGTTTCGGGCGCCGCGCGCCCCTGCTCATCGGCCTCGCCCTCTATATCGGCGCCGGTTTCGCCGCGGCATTCGCTCCCGGTTTCGAAGCGCTTCTGGCGTTGCGGCTCGTGCAGGGCGTCGGTGCGGCGACGACGCGCGTCATTGCCGTGTCGGCGATCCGCGACGTGTTCGGCGGTCGGCAGATGGCTGAAGTTCTGTCGCTGGTGATGATGGTATTCATGATCATCCCGGTCATCGCGCCGAGCATCGGCCAGCTGATCATGATCTTCGGCGACTGGCCGGAGATCTTCATGGCGACGGCCATCCTGGCGCTCGTGTTCGGGATCTGGGCCGCGATCCGCCTGCCGGAAACGCTCGCCCCGGAGAACCGGCGCCCGCTGACCTTCGTCTCCATCACACAGGGCTTCGGCTATGTGCTGACCAACCGCGTCGCGCTCTGCTACACGCTGGCGACCACCTGCATCTTCGGCGCGCTGTTCGGCTTCATCAGTTCTGCCCAGCAGATCTACACGGACACATACGACCTGGCCGACTGGTTCCCGATCGTATTCGCCATCGGGGCCGGCCTGATGGCGGTTTCGTCCTTCACCAATTCGCGCCTTGTCGGCCGGATCGGCATGCGCCGTCTCTCGCACGGGGCGCTGGTGGGGTTCACGCTGGTCAATCTCGTCTGGCTGGCGCTCGCCTGGCTGGACCTGATGCCGTTCGCCCTGTTCTTCGTCCTGTTCTCCCTGTCGATGTTCCAGTTCGGCTGGGTGGGCGCCAATTTCAACTCCATCGCGATGGAGCCGCTCGGACACGTGGCCGGCACCGCGGCTGCCACACTGGGCTTCGTCACGACGCTCGGCGGCGGCCTCATCGGGGCCTTTATCGGGCAGGCTTTCGACGGCTCGACGGTGCCGCTCGCCCTCGGCTATTTCCTCTCCGGCGTCGGCGCCCTGATCCTGGTGCTGATCGCCGAGCGGGGCCGGCTGTTTCACACGGTCAATCCGCCCGTGTGAGACCGGTGAAGTCGAACAGGCTGCGGTCGAGCAGATGGGACGGGCGTACATGGGTCAGCGCCCGGATCATCGTGTCCTTGCGGCCGGGCATGCGCGCCTCGATGTCGCTCAGCATCGCCTTCATGGCATTGCGCTGCAGGCCGTCCTGACTGCCGCACAGATCGCAGGGGATGATGGGAAACCGCATGGCGTCGGCGAACCTGGCAAGGTCCGCTTCGGCGCAGTAGCTCAAGGGGCGCAGGACCATCACGTCCCCCTCGTCGTTGAGCAGTTTCGGCGGCATCGCCGCCAGCCTGCCGCCATGGAACAGGTTCATGAAGAACGTCTCGAGGATGTCCTCGCGGTGATGGCCGAGCACCAGGGCGGCACATCCCTCCTCGCGGGCGACGCGGTAGAGATGGCCGCGCCTGAGGCGTGAGCAGAGCGAGCAATAGGTGCTCGCCTCGGGAAGCTTGTCGGTCACCACGGAATAGGTGTCGCGATACTCGATCCGGTGCGGCACGCCGATCCGTTCGAGATAGTCCGGCAGGACATGCTTCGGAAAGTTCGGCTGCCCCTGGTCCAGGTTGCAGGCCAGCAGCTCGACCGGCAAGAGGCCGCGCCATTGCAGGTCCATCAGCATTGCCAGAAGACCGTAGGAATCCTTTCCGCCCGATAGCGCCACCAGCCAGCGCTCGCCGGGTTTCGCCATGGCGAAATCCTCGATCGCCTGCCGCACATTGCGCAGCAGGCGCTTGCGCAGCTTGTTGAACTCGACGGTGGCCGGGGCATCCCGGAAGAAGACCGGGGTGTCGCCGCCATCCGTTTCGGTCTCGCCGGGTCGCGCCCGTTCCATCGTTTGCGCCAGAGGTTCGTGCATGGGCAGGCCTTCGTCGGAAATGCTCGTTCGCCCTTCCCTATCAGAAGCCTTCCGGCAAGGCGACGTGACGAACCCGAATTTTCATGATCCGCCGAGGACGGCGACCGGCAGCGGAGCAATCCGTTCAGCCAGCGTTTTCACACAGCGCCCGTTTTCCGATGGCCGACAAAAAGAAACGCCCGGCCAATGGCCGGGCGTTTCGTAAAACCTGCGGTCGAAACCGATCAGCGCGAATAGAACTCGACGACCAGGTTCGGTTCCATGTGCACCGCGTAGGGCACATCGGAAATTGCCGGCACGCGAACGAACTTCGCGGTCATCTTGTTGTGGTCGGCCTCGACATAGTCCGGCACGTCGCGCTCGGCGAGCTGGACGGCTTCCAGCACGATGGCGAGCTGACGGGACTTTTCCTTGACCTCGATCACGTCGCCCGCCTTGCAGCGGTAGGACGGGATGTTGACGCGGCGTCCGTTGACCAGGATGTGGCCGTGGTTGACGAACTGACGCGCGGCGAAGATCGTCGGAACGAACTTGGCGCGGTAGACCAGCGCGTCGAGGCGCGATTCCAGGAGACCGATCAGGTTCTCGTTGGTGTCGCCCTTGCGGCGGTTCGCCTCATCATAGGTCTTGCGGAACTGCTTTTCCGAAATGTCGCCGTAGTGACCCTTCAGCTTCTGCTTGGCGCGCAGCTGCAGACCGAAGTCCGACAGCTTGCCCTTGCGGCGCTGGCCGTGCTGGCCGGGGCCGTATTCACGGCGGTTGACCGGGGACTTCGGACGACCCCAGATGTTTTCGCCAAGACGGCGATCGAGTTTGTACTTTGCGGACTGGCGCTTGCTCATCGCATTCCCTTTCAAACAATTCTGCCCGGAAGCTCACGCTCCGGACGAAGGAAACGCGCCCTCCTCTGGTCTCCTTTTTCGAGACCTGACAGGGCAAGCCACGCACGCTTTGCGGCCTTGCCCACGGGACACGTCAAAAAGCGCGGCGGCCGATCAGCCATCGCGCATGGCGGCTGACTAGGCCAAAGGGCCGACAAAGTCAACCGTTGCCAAGGTCTTGACCGCCGGCGTTCAGAACTGGAAGCCAAAGCCCGACAGCAGCCGGCGCAGTGCCGGCGCCGGCGCGCCGGAGGTGAAATGGGCGCGATCGACAATTCCCCCCTCACCGTTCGCCGGCGGCAGGCCGGCGGCAAGCGACAAGGCCCGCCGCGCGATCGCCTCGGAGGTGTCGATCCAGTCGACCGGCCAGGGCGCCGTCTTGCGCATGCGGTTGACCAGAAAGGGATAGTGCGTGCAGGCGAGCACCACGATATCCGTGCGCCGGCCGTCCTGTTCGACGAAGCACGGCGCGATCTCGGCGCGCACGGCGGCTTCATCCACAAAGCCCTCGCGCATATACTGTTCGGCAAGCCGCGCCAGATTCTCGCTGCCGACCAGCCGCACATGGCACCGGCTCGCATAGTCGCGGATCAGGTCCCGGGTGTATTGCCGCTTCACGGTCCCCGGGGTGGCGAGCACGGAGACGAGACCGGAGCGCGTACGCTCGGCCGCCGGCTTGATCGCCGGCACGGTGCCGACGAAGATCTCGTCGGGAAAGGCCTCGCGCAGACGGTGGATGGCCAGCGTCGAGGCCGTGTTGCAGGCGATCACCGTCATCACCGGCCTGTGGGTGTCGAGCAGTTCGGCAAACAGCCCCACCATGCGCTCCAGAAGGGCACCCTCCTCCCACGCGCCATAAGGGAAGGCCGCATCATCAGCGACATAGACATAGGGCCGGCCCGGCAGGAGGATGCGCGCTTCCTTGACGACGGACAGGCCGCCAATGCCCGAATCGAAGAACAGGATCGGCCGGCTGTCCATCTCCCTACCCTGCGTCCGGCGCGCCGGAGCCACGCGGCTTCTTCGGCGAGAATTTTTCCAGGGAGGTCAGCACGCCGCGCAGCACGGCCAGCTCCTCCACCGTGAAACCGGGCCGCGTCACCAGCGCGCGCAGGTTCTCGATCATCTTCGGCTTCTTGTCCTCGGTGCGGAAATAGCCGCGCTCGTCGAGCACGCGGTCGAGATAGGCGACGAGGCTCTCGATGTGCTGCTTCGCGGCAGGCTCGGAGCGGCTTTCCGCTGGACGGACCGCCTGATCGCCGGGCTTCATCCATTCATAGGACATCAGCAGGACCGCCTGCGCGATGTTGAGTGAGGCGAAGGCCGGATTGACCGGGAAGGTGACGATCTCGTCGGCGAGCGCCACCTCCTCGTTGGTCAGGCCCCAGCGCTCGCGGCCGAACAGGATGCCGGTCTTCTGCCCGGCGGCAAACCGGCTTCGCAGCTCCGCGGCCGCCTCGACCGGGCCGCGCACCGGCTTGAAATTGTCGCGCGGGCGTGCGGTGGTGGCGTAGACGAAGTTCAGGTCCGCGATGGCGCTCGCGGTATCCTCGAACATGACGGCCGCGTCGATCACATGGTCGGCGCGGCTCGCTGCCGCGCGCGCCTTTTCGTTCGGCCAGCCGTCGCGCGGGCTGACCAGCCTCAGCTCGCCCAGGCCGAAATTGGCCATGGCGCGCGCCACCATGCCGATGTTCTCGCCCAGTTGCGGCTCCACCAGAATGATCGCCGGGCCTTCCGCGAGCATGTCCTGCTGTTTGTCTGTTCCTGCCATGGCCGCTGCTGTTACAGGCTTCGCGGGCGCGGGTAAAGCGCCGCCATGGCCTTCACACGAACATGGCGTTGCGCACCATCTCCGGAATGAGGGCGACGCTTTTCAGCGCGTCCTTCAGGGTCTTCTGCTGGCGGCCCGCAAGGCGGTCCACCACGATGCGGTTCGACAGGGGAATGCCGACCGCGATGTCGGCAACCTGCTGCTCGAGGACGAGCGTGAGGAAGAAGCCGTGCGCGTCGCGCAGGGCGGCGAGATCGCCATGCGGCATGCCCGGCAGCTCCATCAGCCCTTCCAGCCGCTGCCGCGTCGAGGCGTGCGGCAGGTGATGCCGGATGGCGAGCGCCCGGGCCATCGCGGCGATGGGGAAGAGACCGTGCCGCTTGAGGTCGATCCGGCCGTCCTCCTGCCGCAGCCCGCCGAAAAGCGTGAAAGGGCTTTTGGTCTCTCCCACGCTTTCGCCGAGCAGTTTCGCGAACTCGACGCTGGCGCCGCCCTTTTCCCATGCGTAGGCGCGCAGCGCATCGACCAGCGCATGCTCGCCATGAACGGCGCGCAGATCGTAGAAGATGTCGACGTTGAGCAGGTCCTGCGGACGCACCTTGCCGACCCAGGCGTCGACGCGATGGCGCCATTCGGCCGCCGAGCCGCGCCATGCGGGATTGCGCGCCATGACGCCGCCCCGGCAGAGCGGAATGGCGGCGGCATGCAGGTGGTCTGTGAAGCGTGTGCCAAAACGCTCGAACCAGCGGTCGGCCTCGCCTCCCGGCTCGCCTTCGGCAAACACCAGCGCATTGTCCTGGTCGGGTGCGAGCAGGCTTTCGCCGCGCCCGCCTGAGCCGAGCACCATCACCCCGAAGGCACATGGCGGCGCGCCCTCGCCCGCCTCGCACATTTCCGAAAGAGCGATGGCGCAGGCCCGTTCGGTCATGGCGCAGAGAATGCCCGAGACGATCTCCGTGATGGAGCGGGCGTCGATCTCCTCGTCGAGCAGCGCGGCCGAGACCACCGGCACACGGGCCCAGGCGCCGGCAAGATCTGCCGGGTCGCGGGCGGTCTCGATGCACTCCTGCAGGTCGACGGCCGCCCCCGCCCGGAATTTTAGGAAATCGCGCGCCGAAATGACGCCGGAAAGTCGCCCCTCCCCGTCGGTGACCGCCAGATGGCGGATCCGGTGGCGGTTCATCAAGCCGAGCGCTTGATAGAAGAAGGCATCGGCGCCGATCGAAACCAGGGGGGAAACGGCGAGCGTTTCCACCGGCGCATCGAGTGCCCCGGCACCCGCGGCGGCAACCGCCCGCAGGACGTCGCGCTCGGTGATGATCGCATACTCGCCGACCGGGCGGCCGGAGGCGCCGTCCGGCGCGACCAGCAGCGAGCTGATGCGGTGGTCGGCCATGGTGCGGGCCGCCGTCTGCAGGGAGGCATCCGCGCGGATGACCACCGGGTCGGACGCGACCGCTTCCGCAACCCGATGGCTGAAGGCGTATGGGTCGAGCACGCCGAGGGCGCGGCGCGCTCCGTCGGCGCGGCGCAGGAACGGTTCGCTCCATCCGGCTTCCGCCTGCTGGCGGAGCGCCGCGCCGCGCAGGCTGGATGCATGCTCCGCCTCGGCCACCGTGCGGATGCCGCGAGCGATCAGGTGCGGCACCAGCGCCACGAAGATCTCGCCGGCGATGCGCGCGTCGGCATCGGCGGCATGGCGGCCTTCCGTCGGCACGTCCAGCCAGGCAGCGATGGCGTCGAGCGAGGCGTCCGGCAGCTCCGGATTGACGATGCCGGCCAGCATGCGCACGCACAGGGTGCGCGGGGCCTGCCACAGCAGGCCGGCGCGCGCCGCCTCGCGTTCGAGAACGGCGAGATCGAACCCCAGCGCATAACCGATCAGAAGCCGGCCCCGGCGGAACGCCTCGAAACGCCGCCAGGCCTCGGCAAAAGCCGGCGCCGTGCGCAGCATCTGGCCCGTTATGCCGTGAACGGCGGTGGAGCGCGCCGGCACCGCGATGCCCGGATCGACGAGCGTCTCGAACGCATCGTCGGGGCTCAGCCGCCCGCCGACGAGCGCGATGCCTCCGATCTGCAGGATGCGCGCCTCCTTCACATCGAGGCTGGTGGTCTCGGTGTCGAAGGCGATCGCATTGGCGGCGATCAACGGGGTCGCGTCATAGACTGGCTTCATGGGTCCTCGCCCGGAGACTGCTCCGGCCAGAGTGCACCAAAAGGCGCGCGATTTCATCCGGCAAGGTGCGCGCGCCGCAACCCGTACGTGCCGGTCCCCAAAAACGCCTCCGACGCTGCTTTGCGCTTTTCATCAGGAATGCTATAGGGCAGCCAACCTCACGGTCCGATCAGTCTTCGGGCCAGTTTTCACACCCGGATCGCGGAGCTTTTTCATGAGTAAAATCAAGGTGGACAATCCCGTCGTGGAACTCGACGGCGACGAGATGACACGCATCATCTGGCAGTTCATCAAGGAAAAGCTGATCCATCCCTATCTGGACATCGACCTGAAATACTATGATCTCGGCATCGAGGCGCGCGACGCGACCGACGACCAGATCACCATCGATGCGGCGAACGCCATCAAGAAATACGGCGTCGGCGTGAAATGCGCGACGATCACCCCGGACGAGGCGCGCGTCGAGGAATTCGGCCTGAAGAAGATGTGGAAGTCGCCGAACGGCACCATCCGCAACATTCTGGGCGGCGTCATCTTCCGCGAGCCGATCATCATGAAGAACGTGCCGCGCCTGGTGCCGGGCTGGACGCAGCCGATCATCGTCGGCCGCCATGCCTTCGGCGACCAGTACCGTGCGACCGATTTCAAGTTCCCGGGCAAGGGCAAGCTGACGATCAAGTTCGTCGGCGAGGACGGCGAGACCATCGAGCACGAGGTGTTCGACGCGCCGTCGTCCGGCGTCGCCATGGCGATGTACAACCTGGACGATTCGATCCGCGACTTCGCCCGCGCCTCGATGAACTACGCGCTGATGCGCAAGGTGCCGTGCTACCTCTCCACCAAGAACACGATCATGAAGGCCTATGACGGGCGCTTCAAGGACATCTTCCAGGAGATCTACGAGGCCGAGTTCGAGGCGAAGTTCAAGGAAGCGAACATCACCTATGAGCACCGCCTGATTGACGACATGGTCGCCTCGGCGCTCAAGTGGTCGGGCGGCTATGTCTGGGCCTGCAAGAACTACGATGGCGACGTCCAGTCCGACACTGTCGCCCAGGGTTTCGGCTCGCTCGGCCTGATGACCTCGGTGCTGATGACGCCGGACGGCCAGACGGTGGAAGCCGAGGCCGCGCACGGCACGGTCACCCGCCACTACCGCCAGCACCAGAAGGGCCAGGAGACCTCGACCAACCCGATCGCCTCGATCTTCGCCTGGACGCGCGGCCTGGCGCATCGCGCCAAGCTGGACGACAATGCGGCGCTGGCGAAATTCGCCGACACGCTGGAGCGGGTCTGCATCGACACGGTCGAGTCCGGCCACATGACCAAGGATCTTGCGCTGCTGATCGGCCCGGACCAGCCCTGGCTCTCCACCACCGGCTTCCTCGACAAGATCGACGAGAACCTGCAGAAGGCGATGGCCTGATCAGGCCTCGCACACCGGATCTGAAAAAGCCGCGGATCAGACCGCGGCTTTTTTGTTGCTCTGGCGAAACGGGCGACCCGCCGCACAGGCTCACTGATCTTCAGCGTTCATGCGGCCGCCGGCTGGCGCCACCCGAACGCAGCACACTCCTGTGTCAGCCTTCCATCGCGACCCTGACCGCCGCCACGGCCGCATCGGCCTTCGCGCCGTCCGGCCCGCCAGCCTGCGCCATATCGGGGCGACCGCCACCGCCCTGCCCGCCAATGGCGGCGGAGGCGGCGCGGACGAGATCGACCGCGCTGAAACGGCCCGTCAGATCGGCGGTGACGCCGACGACGACACTGGCCTTTCCTTCTTCCGAGGTGCCGACGAAAACGGCGACGCCGGAGCCAAGCGAGGCCTTGCCCTCATCGGCGAGGGCCTTCAGGTCCTTCGGCGCGATGCCCGCGACCACACGGCCAAGGAAATTCACGCCGGCCACGGTTTCGGCTCCACCGTCGGCCGCCGCGCCATTGCCGCCGCCCAGCGCCAGCTTGCGGCGTGCATCGGCCAGCTCGCGCTCGAACCTGCGGCGCTCCTCCATCAGGGTCTCGAGCCGGCCAGGCACATCGGCTGCCGCCACCTTGAGCGCGCTGGCCGATTGTTTGAGCAGGCGCTCCTGCTGATCCAGATGCTGCCGGGCAGCCCGGCCCGTCAGTGCCTCGAGGCGGCGCACGCCGCTTGCCACAGCGCCCTCCGAGACGACGCGCACCAGGCCGATATCGCCGGTGGCGCGGACATGGGTGCCGCCGCACAGCTCCAGAGAATAGGTCTTGCCGTTCTTCTCGCCACCGGTTGCCGTGCCCATCGACACGACGCGCACCTCGTCGCCGTATTTCTCGCCGAACAGCGCCATGGCGCCCGCTTCGATCGCGTCATCGACGGCCATCAGCCGCGTCGCCACGGGCGCGTTCTGCAACACGATCTCATTGGCGATGTCCTCGATGCGCGCCAGCTCCTCGTCGGAGATGGGCTTCGGATGCGAGAAATCGAAGCGCAGGCGCTCGGGTGCGACCAGCGAACCCTTCTGCGCCACATGGGTGCCCAGCACCTCACGCAGCGCCTCGTGCAGGAGATGCGTGGCGGAATGATTGGCGCGGATCCTGGTGCGGCGTGCGTGATCGACGCGCAGCGCCACCGCCGCGCCGGTCGCCACCGTGCCCTTCGTCACCGTGCCGAAATGGACAAGCAGCCCGTCGCCCTTCTTCTGCGTGTCGGAGACACCAATGGCAAAGTCCTCGCCCTCGATCGTGCCCGTATCGCCGACCTGGCCGCCGGATTCGCCGTAGAACGGCGTCTGGTTGGTGACGATGGCGATCGCCTCGCCCTCGCCCGCCGTCTCGACCAGCCCGCCGTCGCGCACCAGGGCGGTGACCACGCCTTCGGCTTCCTCGGTCTCGTAGCCCAGGAAATCGCTGCTTCCGGCCTTGTCCTTCACCGAGAACCACACCGTCTCGGTTGCCGCCTCGCCGGAGCCGGCCCAGTTGGCGCGCGCCTCGGCCTTCTGGCGCTGCATCGCCGTGTCGAAGCCCTCCAGATCAACCGCGATGCCGCGCTGGCGCAGCGCGTCCTGCGTCAGGTCGAGCGGGAAGCCGTAGGTGTCGTAGAGTTTGAAGGCCGTCTCGCCGTCCAGCCGGTCGCCCTCGCCCATATCGCCCGTGGCATCGGAGAGCAGCGTCAGACCGCGCGCCAGCGTCTTGCGGAAACGTGTTTCCTCGAGCTTCAGCGTCTCCGTGATCAGCGCTTCGCCGCGCACCAGCTCAGGATAAGCCTGGCCCATCTCGCGGACCAGCGCCGGCACGAGCCGCCACATCAGGGGCTGCTCGGCCCCGAGGAGTTGGGCGTGGCGCATGGCGCGCCGCATGATCCGCCGCAGCACATAGCCGCGCCCCTCGTTCGACGGCAGGACGCCGTCGGCGATGAGGAAGCTCGAGGCGCGCAGATGGTCGGCGATGACGTTGTGGCTGGCGCGCTGCGCGCCCTCGGCCTTGACACCGGTCGCCTCGACGGAGGCACGGATCAGCGCCTGGAACAGGTCGATGTCGTAGTTGTTGTGGACGCCCTGCAGGACGGCGGCGACGCGCTCCAGCCCCATGCCGGTGTCGATCGAGGGCCGCGGCAGGTCGACGCGCTCGTCCAGCGTCAGCTGCTCGAACTGCATGAAGACGAGATTCCAGATCTCGATAAAGCGGTCGCCATCCTCGTCCGGGCTGCCGGGCGGGCCGCCGGGAATGCCCTCGCCATGATCGTAGAAGATTTCCGAGCACGGGCCGCACGGGCCGGTATCGCCCATGGCCCAGAAATTGTCGCTCGTCGGGATGCGGATGATGCGGTCGTCCGAAAGGCCGGCGATCTTCTTCCAGTACCCGGCCGCGTCGTCGTCCGTGTGATAGACGGTGACCAGAAGGCGCTTAGGATCGAGGCCGAACTCCCTGGTGACGAGGTTCCAGGCAAGCTCGATGGCACGCTCCTTGAAATAGTCGCCGAAGGAGAAATTGCCCATCATCTCGAAGAAGGTGTGATGGCGGGCCGTATAGCCGACATTGTCCAGATCGTTGTGCTTGCCGCCGGCGCGCACGCATTTCTGCGCCGTCACTGCCCGGTCGTAGGGGCGCGTCTCAAGACCGGTGAAGACGTTCTTGAACTGGACCATGCCGGCATTGGTGAACATCAGCGTCGGGTCGTTGCGCGGCACGAGCGGGCCGGAGGCCACGATCTCATGTCCGTTCTTCTGGAAATAATCGAGAAAGGTCGACCGGATGTCGTTGACGCCACTCATGCTACAGCCTTTGCGAGAAACCCGCGCGAATGCGGGGAAACAGGTGCGAGCCTTTTAGCGCCGGTACAAAAGCCTGTCCAGAAATCCCACACATGGCCTGACAAAAGCGCAAAATGAAACACCGCCGGCAAGCGGCGGTGTTTCATGAAACCGATCGAAGCGTGTTCCGGTCAGCCTTCGGCCGCGTCGTCCAGGTCGCCAGGCCCCGTATCGTCGAGGAATTTTTCGGCGATCAGTCCCGCGTTCTGGCGCAGGGTCAATTCGATCTCGCCGGCCGTTTCCGGATTGTCGCGCAGGAACTGCTTGGCGTTCTCGCGCCCCTGCCCCAGGCGCTGCGAATTGTAGGAGAACCATGCGCCCGACTTCTCGACCACGCCAGCCTTGACGCCCAGATCGATCAGCTCGCCTGTCTTGGAAACGCCCTCGCCATACATGATGTCGAACTCGACCTGCTTGAAGGGCGGCGCCATCTTGTTCTTCACGACCTTGATGCGTGTCTGGTTGCCGACCGTTTCCTCGCGGTCCTTGACCGAACCGATGCGGCGGATGTCGAGGCGCACCGACGCGTAGAATTTCAGGGCGTTGCCGCCGGTGGTGGTCTCGGGCGAACCGAACATCACGCCGATCTTCATGCGGATCTGGTTGATGAAGATGACCATGGTCTTGGAGCGCGAGATCGAGGCGGTCAGCTTGCGCAGCGCCTGGCTCATCAGGCGCGCCTGCATGCCCGGCAGCGAATCGCCCATCTCGCCCTCGATCTCGGCGCGCGGCGTCAGCGCCGCCACCGAATCGACGACGATCACGTCGAGCGCGCCGGAGCGAACCAGCGTATCGCAGATCTCCAGCGCCTGCTCGCCCGTATCGGGCTGCGAGATCAGGAGGTTCTCCAGATCGACGCCGAGCTTGCGGGCATAGACCGGGTCGAGCGCATGCTCGGCATCGATGAAGCCGCAAATGCCGCCCTTCTTCTGCGCCTCGGCCACGGTGTGCAGCGCCATGGTGGTCTTGCCCGAGCTTTCCGGCCCGTAGATCTCGATGATGCGGCCGCGCGGCAGGCCGCCGACGCCCAGCGCGATGTCGAGCCCCAGGGACCCGGTGGAAATGGTTTCGATCTCGACCACCTGGTCGTTGGCGCCGAGCCGCATGATCGAGCCCTTGCCGAAGGCGCGTTCGATCTGCGATAGCGCCGCATCCAGAGCCTTGGTTTTGTCCACCGAATTGTCCTCTACAAGCCGCAATGAGTTCTGAGCCATGATACAACACCCCTTCGTCGTCAATGGAGGCGGTTCCGCCAAATCCGCGATGGTTATTCGTACTCTTTTTGTTCTTTTTTTGCAATAGGAACCAACTCTCTGAATAAAAAGAGAAAAATGAATATGTTCTTATTTTGTACAGGAACATGTCCCGCTTTACGCCCGGTTCGGCGCAACCAGGGCGAACGGGCTGCGGCGGCGCAAACCGGTCCCTGGCCGATTCGTTTCGGGAGCACGGGACGATGACGGAGCAACCCCGACTGCTCGCCATCGGCGGCGCGCATCTCGACCGGCGCGGCCGGCTCGCCGGAGCGCATATTCCCGCGACGTCCAATCCGGGCCGGATGCGCGAGGAGGTCGGTGGCGGCGCGTTCAACGCGGCTCGCGCGGCGTCCCGGCGCGGCGTCGCCGTCGCGCTTCTGTCGGTGCGCGGCGGGGATGTGGCGGGCGAGGAGGTGGCGCGCGCCATCGACGCCGCCGGCTTCGACGACCTGTCGGCGATCTTCCTCGACCGCGCGACGCCGAGCTACACGGCCATTCTGGACCGCGACGGCGAGCTGATCACCGGTATTGCCGACATGGAGCTGTACGAAAAGGCCTTCGCCAAGCAGTTGCGGCGGCGCAAGTCCCGCGACGCGGCGGCCGCCGCCGACGCCATCCTGTGCGATGCCAACATGCCCGAGCAGGCGCTCGCGCAACTGGCGGCGATCAGCGGGACCACCCCGCTCCATGCCATAGCGGTTTCGCCCGCAAAGGCGGGGCGGCTTGTGTCCTCCTTCGCCCGGCTGACGACCCTGTTCATGAACCAGCGCGAGGCGCGCAGCCTCGCGGGCCTTGGCGCGGAGGCCCCGCTGACGGCAGCCGTGGCGCGGCTGCGCGAGATGGGCCTCTCCGGCGGCGTCATCACCGCGGGCAGCCATTCGGTTCTCGTCTTCACCGGCGGGGCGCTCTGGCAGATCACCCCGCCGGAGGTGGCCTATGTGGTCGATGTGACGGGCGCCGGCGATGCCCTGGCCGGTGCGGCCATCGCCGCGCTGATGCAGGGCGAAACCCTTCCCGAGGCGGCGCGCCACGGGGTCGCAGCCGCCGGCCTCGCCGTTGCCAGCGCCTCGGCGGCGCCGGAATTCGACGCCAGTCTGTTTGCCGCGGCGCTGGCCAGGGTGCCCGCCCCGCGCGCCGTTTCATAAAGGAGCCTTTCCCGTGCGGTCCAACAACATCCTTGATATTCACGCCCCGGTCGCCGAGGCGCTGGCGGCGGGGCAGCCCGTCGTCGCGCTGGAGAGCACGATCATCACCCATGGCATGCCCTGGCCCCGCAACAACGAGATGGCCGCGGATGTCGAGGCGCTGATCCGGGCCGAGGGCGCCGTGCCCGCCACCATCGCGGTGATCGACGGGCGCCTCAAGATCGGCCTGTCAGACGGCGAACGGGCAGCACTTGCGCAGGCGAAGGACCCGATGAAGCTGTCGCGGGCCGATCTCGCCTTCGCGCTGGCGGAAGGGCGGAGCGGCGGCACGACGGTCGCCGCGACGATGATCGCGGCGCATATGGCCGGCATCGCCGTGTTCGCCACGGGCGGCATCGGCGGCGTCCACAAGGGCGCGGAAACGAGCTTCGACATCTCCGCCGATCTGGACGAGCTGGCAAGAACGCCGGTGATCGTCGTTTCCGCCGGACCGAAGGCCATCCTCGACACGGAAAAGACGCTGGAGGTTCTGGAAACGCGCGGCGTGCCCGTCGTCGCCTTCGCCACCGACACCATGCCGGCCTTCTGGTCGCGCCACTCGCCGCACAAGGCGCCGCTGCGGCTCGACACGCCGCAGGCGATCGCCCGCTTCCAGGCCACGCGCAAGGCGCTCGGCATCGACGGCGGCATGCTGATCGCCAATCCTGTGCCGGCGGCTGACGAGATTGCCGCCGGGGAGATGGCGCGGCACATCGCGGCCGCGCAGGACGAGGCGCTCGAGAGGGGCGTTTCCGGCAAGGCGATGACGCCCTTCCTGCTCGCCCGCATTCTCGAACTGACGGACGGAGCGAGCCTAGCCACCAACATCGCGCTGGTGAAGAACAACGCGATCCTGGCGGCGCGCATCGCCCGCGAGATCGCCGCTGCCTGATCCTGCGGGACGCCCGCCTGGCCTGATCGCCACCTGGAATATGAAACCGTTTGTCGCCGGCGATCAGCGCCTTGTCTTCAATGCCCGGTCGAACGCCTCCGCGACCATGGCGATCAGCCGCTTGTGGATGTCGGCGCGGGACCGCCCGTCTCCGTCCGAGCAGATCGGGTCACCGATCTTTTCGGAAGCCGCGCGTTCGGCCGCGCCGGGTTTGCATTCGCCAAACATGCTGTAGTGGCTCGCGTCCCCGATTACAGAATAGGTGCCGTTCGGAATGGCCCCGGCGATCCCGGAAGCGAGCGCGGTCGGCGGGATTTGCCCCGGCTTGCCGAGGTTCACGATCCCGACAGGAATGGAAATCCCGGAAAACGTGCCGCCCTGAAACACGTCCACCGGCGCGGGATCGATCGCCATCGCAAACCTGATCCGCTTGTCTTCGTTGTTCCGACCGGCCGGCTTCATGTCCATGGCATGAAGATCGACGCCGCTTTCCCTTACCCATCCGCAAAGCGAAGGGTTGAAAGCGTCGGTGTCGCAATAGCGCGCCAGGCGGTCCGGGTCGATACGGGCGCCAGCGAGCGCCAGAACCGTGTTGCCCCCCATCGAGAGGCCAAGCGCGCCGACTTTTCCCGGATCCAGATGATCTTCGAAGAAGGGCTGCCGCGCCACCGCATCCAGGCTCGCGGTGATGTCGGCAGGCCGCAGCCAGAGCTTCATCGTTTCCGCTGCCGATCTCAGGGCACCGCCATTGCCGGGATGGAGAGGCGCCGCCACGATGAAGCCCTGTCTCGCCAGCGGCGTGGCGATCCAGCTCATGGCCTCCGGCGTGCCTCCCAGGCCAGCACCATGGGACAGCAGGATCAGCGGAAACTTTCCACGGGAGATCGGAGCCTCGAGCATGGCGTCGGTCCCCGCAAAGAACGGGTTTTCGCCCAGCGTGACGGGCTTGCCGCACGCCTCCGCCGGATACCAGATGGTGACGGCCAGAGCGCCGCCTCGTTCCTTGGAGGGAGCCGCGATCTGCCGCACGCCGACGAAGTCGCCGGCAGCGGCGGACTGATTCACCATCAGCGTGAGGGCCATGGTGCTGCAAAGCACCGTCGCGATCTTACTCAACAGTTTCATGAACATTTCTCCTGGCCATGGGTGTTTGGCCGAAACGTGCAGGAAACAGGGAGCGGCGCGCCCTTGAACGCGATTCTGGACGTTCGAAATCGCGATTCAGGTCGTTTCGCGCGATGATCCCGGCCCCGGGGCGGCAGGTGCATCCCCGCCCCTGCGCCGGTAGCCGCTCGGGGTCGTGCCCGTGACGCGCAGGAATTCCCGGTTGAAGTTCGACTTTGTGCCGAAACCCGATTCCAGCATGATGGCCGTCACCGGATCGCGCGTCGTGGCGAGCCGCCGCCTGGCATCGTCGACCCGGTATTCGTTCACAATCCGGGAGATGTTGCGGCCATGAACCCGGTTGAGAGCGGCGGAGATCTGGCGCGCGGGAATGCCGGCACGCCGTGCGAGCCGCTCCAATGTCAGGTCCGGGTCACGGTAGAGCTGCTGCTCCCGCATCAGTGCATCAACCCGGTCCGCAATGGCTTCGTCATCCTCGATGCTCGCAGAAGCCGACAGCGCGGAGGGAGAAACCGGATCGTCCGCTGTGGCGTCCGCCTCATCGTCGGGGAAGGCACTGCCGGCGACGGTTGCGGCATAACCGGCGAGCGCCAGCCACAAGACGCTCGCAGCGGCGAGGACCGTTCGGGCCTGTTCGCGCTCCCCGAGCGAGAAGTTGAGCGAGATGATCGCGTCGATGAAGGCCGTCGCAACAAGCATGATCGCTACGGAGACGAGCGCCTTGTGCGCGGTCCATTCACTGCTGATACGCACGGCGGAAAGGGCCTCCGGCCCCTGCCGGGCGATCCGCAGAAGCGCAAGGCCGTATCCGAGATAGACGGCAAACAGAACGATATCGATCGGCGCACGCCAGAAGGCGACGAGAACGGCAACCAGGCCGGCAGGCGCCAAGTGGGGCAGCACGTCCCGCGGGCTTGAAAGCCGATCGATGCGCAGCTGGTTGAAGGCCGCGAAGGAGAGTGCCGGAAGGGCTGCCGCGCCGATCGGCTGAAGGAGACGGGCCGGAGACCAGCCGACATTCCAGGTCAGCCCGGACAAGGCCGCCTGAACGGCAAAAATGGCGACGAGCAGCGAAAACAGCCCGTATCTCCGCGCGCCCTGCCGGATCATCCGCACGAGGACAAGGCAAAGAAGTAGGGAGATGACGAATGGCAACGGTATCGAAGGCATGAACAACCATTATCACGGACCGGCTTCCGGCTTGCATGCAACCGACATCGCGGGTTCGCAGAATTCGATCAGCGATCGTTCTGCGACCGATCCTTACGCTCACGCACGCAGCAGCCAGTGCGACACGCGAATGCTCTGAACGCTTCAAAAAAGCTTCGGGCGGGAGAACCCGCCCGAAATGTACATCCCGCAGCGGGGTCACATCGCAGCGCGCGCGGGAACCCCAAGCCGGATTCGCGGGCCGGGCTGGATACCCGGCCGCATTTCCTCGTTGCAGAGATTCTTCCGATCAGGCGCCGGTGAGCGGCGACAGGCGGATCTCCACGCGGCGGTTCTGCGCCCGCCCGTCCGGCGTGGCGTTGGAAGCGATCGGCTGCGTCTCGCCCTGGCCGATGATGGCGAAGCGCTCGCTGGCGGCACCCTGGGAGATGAGGTAGTTCGCCACCGAGCCGGCACGGCGCTGCGAGAGCTCGAGATTGTAGTTGTCGTTGCCGGTCGAATCCGTGTGGCCGAACACGTCGACCAGCGTGCGATTGTACTTCTGCAGCACCAGCGCCACGGAATTCAGCGTCGCGTAGAAGGCCGGCTGAATGGTCGCCGAGTCGGTCGAGAAGGTGATGTTCGACGGCATGTTGAGGATGATGAAATCGCCCTGGCGCGTCACGCTGACGCCCGTGCCCTGCAGCTGGCCGCGCAGCTGCGCCTCCTGCTGGTCCATGTAGGAGCCGACCGCGCCGCCGGCCAGTGCGCCGATGCCGGCGCCGATCAGGGCGTTGCGGCGATCATCGCCGCCGGCCAGGAGCCCGACGCCGGCGCCCGCCAGCGCGCCCAGAGCCGCCCCACCGGCCGTGTTGGAAATCTTCTGCTGCCCGGTATAGGGATCGGTGCTGGTTACGCAGCCGGCGGTAAAGCCCGCGACCAGCGCGACAGCGATGGATTTCTTCAACATAGTCCGTGTCCTCACTTTTCCTCGAAAACCGCGAAAGAATCGCGCTTGAAAACGCCCTCCGCCGCCCCTGTAGCACAATTGGGGCGGAAATCCGCGCGCTCCTGCCGCAGACTATAGGCAAATTTTCGTAAAATTGACCAGCGGTGAAAGCCGCCGGCGTCAATCCTTGCGGTAGATCAGCCAGCTTTTCGTGAATTTGCCGCGCGGCAGGTTCGCGTAGAGGCTGACGCGGTTACGCCCGTCCGCTTTCGAGGCATAGAGCGCCTGATCGGCCTTGGCGTAGAGATCGTCGGCGTCCGTGGCGTCGGAGGCCATGCACACCCCGAGCGAGATGTTGATCGGCCCGTAATTGCGCGCCGTCGACCCGACGCAGAATTCCGCCTTCTCGATGGTCGCCCGCGCCGTTTCCGCCACGGCCATGGTGGCTTCGGCCGAAAGCCCCTCGACGATCAGCGCGAATTCCTCGCCGCCCGTGCGCGCGACGAAGCAGTTCTCGTTGCCCTGCGCCTTCAGGAGATGGGCGACGATCTGCAGGATCCGGTCGCCCACCGGATGGCCGTAATGGTCGTTGAAGGACTTGAAGCCGTCGATGTCGGCGAGAACGAGCGCGTGAAACATCACCGAGCGCTCGTCGTCGTAGATCTGCGCCATACGCTTGTCGAAGGCGCGCCGGTTCCAGATGCGCGTCAGGGGGTCCGTGTCGGCCAGGCGCTTGTACTGTTCGAGCTTGGCGCGAGTCCGCTCCAGCTCCTCGGACTTGTCCTCCATCGCCCTGCTGATCTGCCGGCCCTGCTCGATGGTGGTTTCGGTCGCGGCGGCCATGATGCCGACGATCTTGCGCAGGATGTCGCGCGAAAGGTCGGTGCGGCCGCCAAGTCCGTTCGAGGTCTGGTCGAGGATGACGCCGAACTTTTCCAGCGAACTGCGCTCTCGGCCCAGAAGGGATAAGATCTCCTGCGCCCGGTCGGCGATCTGCTCCTGGGCCGTCTCGACGATGGCCTGCCGGTTGCTCTGGGCAAAATACTTCAGCGCCAGCCTGTCGAGCGCTTCCTGCGTGGGGCGGCCGTTCAGCGCAGCGAATTCCGTCGCCAGCTCGCGGTTCGAGCCGGTGTAGACCTCGTAGAGGATCTCATAGTTGCGCGGCAGACCGACGATGCCCATGCGCCGCATGCAACTGGCGATCGTGGACGCGATGTCGCCCGGCCGCTCTTCCGCGCTACTCGATGTCTGCAACATGCGCAGCCCCACCTTCCCCAAAGGCATACCCCGCCTCTCGACCGCCGGCACGGCGATCAAGACAAGTTTAAGTAAATTAGAATGGACCAGCTAACGCAGGGTTAACCTGCGCAACCTCCGGTACGGCTATGCCGCGTCCCAGATCGGCGAGAAGTCGAAATCGCAGATCCGCTGGCCCGCCGAGCGGAGCGCGGAGATCGCCGCCATCTCGGCCTCGCTCAGGGCAAAATCGAAGATGTCGGCGTTCTCGGCCAGCCTCGCCGGGTTGCTGGTGCGCGGGATCGCGACGACGCCGTCCTGCTGGACGTGCCAGCGCAGGACGATCTGTGCCGGCGTCTTGCCATGACGGAGCGCAGCCTCTGCAACCGCCGGATCCTCGAACAGGCCGGCGCCGCGAGCCAGCGGGCAATAGGAAACCATCGCCATGCCCGCCGCCCGGCAGGCGCGGTGGACCCGGCTCTGGTCGAGATAGGGATGGTACTCCACCTGATTGGCCACCAGCGGGGCGTCCGACAGGTCGAGCGCCTGCGCCAGCAGCGCGGTGGGAAAGTTTGAGACGCCGATATGCCTGGTCAGCCCCGCCTCGCGCACCCGGTTGAGCGCAGCGATGCTGCCGGCGAGCGGCACCTCGGGATTCGGCCAGTGGATCAACAGAAGATCGAGTTCGCCGACGTCGAGCCGCCGCAGGCTCTCCTCCGCCGAACGCTCGAGATCGCCGGGCGCGATGTCCGTCCACCAGACCTTGGTGGTGACGAACAGGTCCGCACGGTCGATGCCCGACGCGCGGATGCCCTGCCCGACCGCCGTCTCGTTGCCATAGGCGGCTGCGGTATCGACATGGCGGTAGCCATGGGAGAGCGCGGTCGAAACCAGATCGGCGCAGGCCTCGTCCTTCAGCGTCCATGTTCCCAGCCCGAGAACGGGGATGGACGCACCGTGGACTTTGATCTTTTGCATTGAACCGATCCTCTTTCCGTCTTTAGGCCACTTTTCGGCGCGACCCATATGATCATACGTTTCGTGAAGAATCATGCGGGGCAACCACCTAATGCAGCAGGCCGCTTCAGGCAAATCGCGCATTGCGGCGATCGACATCGCGCGCGGCGCGGCCCTTCTGGCGATGGCCGTCTACCATTTCGGCTGGGACCTGGAGTTCTTCGGCTACATGGAGCCGGGCACGACCGTCAGCGGCGGCTGGCGCCTTTTCGCGCGCAGCATCGCCACCTCGTTCCTGTTTCTCGTCGGGGTCAGCCTGTTTCTCGCGCATGCCGAGCGCGTTCGCTGGCCGGGCTTCGGAAAGCGGCTTGCAATGGTCGCCGGCGCGGCGGCCCTCATCACGGCGGCCACCTGGTTCGCCTTCCCGGAAGGGTTCATCTTCTTCGGCATTCTGCACCATATCGCCCTGGCAAGCCTTGTCGGCCTCGCCTTCCTGCGCTTGCCGGCCTGGCTTGTGCTTGCCGTGGCGGCGGCGGCCGTCGCCGCGCCGCAGTTTCTCCGCTCGACCCTGTTCGACCATCCCGCCCTGTGGTGGGTCGGCCTGTCGAGCGTCAATCCCCACTCGAACGACTACGTTCCGTTCCTGCCCTGGTTCGGTGCGGTTCTGGCGGGCATCGCCGCCGCGCGCATCGCGCGGGACAGTAGCATCCTCACGCGGCTGGCGACGCTGAAACCGGGACGCTGGTCCGCGCCCCTCACCCTTGCCGGGCGGCACAGCCTGGCGTTCTACCTTCTGCATCAGCCGGTGCTGATCGCCTGCGTGTGGGTTCTCGCGCAGGTGTGGCCGGCGGCCCAGGCCTCTCCCGAGGCGCGCTTCACGCAGGCCTGCGCCGTCCAGTGCGGCCAGTCGCACGACGAAGCCTTCTGCAGGGCCTACTGCACGTGTTTCACCGGCGTTCTGGCTGCGGAAGACCGGCTCGAAGCCGTGTTCTCGCAGGCGCGCGGGCTGGAAACCGAAACCCGCTTGAGCCAGATCGCCTCCGAATGCACTATGCAGGCAGAGGGGTTGACGGCATCGGAGCGGGATCAAGCGGATGAGCGACCATGAAACGCGGGCGACGGGATTTCCCTGGCCGCCACTGATCTACCTGTCGGCGGCAGCCGGCGCGATCATTCTCGGCTCCCTTTATCCCCTGCCCTGGTTCGGCAGGCCGCTCGACGATTTTCTCTTTGCGGTCGGCTGGCTGATGGTGGCGGCCTTCACCGTGATCGCCTTTCAGGCGCTCCGCACGCTCAGGAAGGCGGGGACGAGCATCCGCGCGGATGGCGCGGCGACTGCGCTGGTGACCAGCGGCCCGTTTGCGATCAGCCGAAATCCGATCTATCTGGCCGGCACACTGGTGGTGGCCGGGCTTGGCCTGATCACGGGAAACCCCTGGTTCGTGCTGCTCGCCTTCGTCGCATCCTTCGTGACGCAGAAGCTGGCGATCGAACCGGAGGAGAAGCACCTTTTCGTGCGTTTCGGCAAGAAGTACCGCGACTACCAGAAGAAGGTTCGCCGCTGGTTCTGAACTGAAGTCTCAGGTAGTCACGCCGAGCTCGGCGAGCCGCTCCACGCAGGCTTCCTCCGCGGCGGCCAGTTCCTCGAGCGTGTCTTCCAGGTCGCGCCGCTTCTGCCGCAAATCCTGCTGCTTCTCCTCGATGCGGGTCAGCATCAGCTTGAGCTGGCCCACCTCGCCCGGCGGCGCCTTGTAGACCTCGATGATCTCCCGTATCTCGGACACGGAGAAGCCGAGGCGGCGTCCGCGCAGTATCTGGCGCACCAGTTGCCGGTCGGAAGGACGGTAGAGGCGCGTGCGGCCGCGCCGCATCGGATTGATCAGCCCCTCGTCCTCGTAGAAGCGCAAGGTGCGGGTGGAGATGCCGAACTCCCGCGTCAGTTCGGTGATCGAGTAGTAGTCGCGCATCGCGTCACGCCCTTCATTCGCGGCAAGGTCCGTTTCTCCCCGTGTCCGATCGCCATCCGGCAACCGGCGGGATCATCGTTGCGGCAGCGCACCCTTCCGCCCCTGGTCGCGGTCATGCGCAATTGCCTGCGCCCGCGGAAACGACGCGAGATGATCAGCCCGGAGGCACTTGACACGGGATTTACGTAAAAGTCAATTTTGGGTCTTGCCGAACATTGTTATTGTCAGGATTGGGACGCTCCGAGCAAGGATCGGGGCAAGAGCCAGGACAAGAATCGGGGCAAGCCCGGTCCGCATATCCAACCGGCACTCTACAACCTGAAAACGGATAGCCGCCAGTCCAGATTGGTTTTCAGACGATATGACGCGCCCGGATCGTCCCGAGGCTCAGGCGAGGCCGACCCGCTGGACCTACGCCTTAACAGGGATAGGGACTATGGATTCGAAGGTCATTGGCCTTCTTTCCGGCCGATGAGAGCGATGCGCCGCGGGGCGCCGGACGCACATGGAGACCGCATGCCGCAGCCAGCCCCTTCCACCACGAGCCGCATGGCGGTCGACGGACCCTATGCCTGGCTTCGGCTGACGGTGTCGCTGCTGCTCGGCACGATTGGCACGGTCGGCTTCTGGGCCTTCGTGGTCGTCATGCCGCCGATCCAGCTGGAGTTCGGCATCGACCGTTCCCTCGCCTCCCTGCCCTACACCTTCAACATGATCTGTTTCGCCATCGGCAATGTCGTGATCGGCCGCTATGCCGACCGGATCGGCGTCGCCCTGCCGGTCGCCATTGCCGGCACGGCGCTGGGGACCGGCTTCATCGCATCGAGTTTCACCACCTCGATCTGGCAGTTCACCCTGCTGCACGGGCTGATCGGACTGGGCGGATCCGCGTGCTTCGGCCCGCTTCTGGCAGACATCTCGCACTGGTTCGAGCGCCGGCGCGGCATCGCCGTCGCCCTCGTCGCCAGCGGAAACTATGTTTCCGGCGTCGTCTGGCCCTCCGTCATCAAGCTGGCGCTGGAGGATGCCGGCTGGCGGATGACCTTCGTCGGCATCGGCCTGTTCTGCATCCTCACGATCCTTCCGCTGGCGATGCTGATGCGCCCGCGCCCGGTGATCAGCCAGTCCGACGAACCCGCACCGGGCGACGGCGCGCGGCGCACCGGACTCAAGCCGATCGACCTGTCGCCGCGAACCCTGCAGGCGCTGCTCATCCTGGCCGGCCTTGGCTGCTGCGTCGCCATGTCGATGCCGCAGGTCCACATCGTCGCCTATTGCATGGATCTCGGCTTCGACATCGCGCGCGGCGCCGAGATGCTGTCGCTGATGCTGGCCGCAGGCATCGTCAGCCGGCTGGTGTCCGGGCTTCTGGCGGACCGCATCGGCGGGTTGCCGACGCTGCTGATCGGTTCCGTCCTGCAATGCCTTTCGCTTCTTCTCTACATCCCGTTCAACGGGCTGGCGTCGCTCTACATGGTGTCGTTCATCTTCGGCCTGTCGCAGGGCGGGATCGTGCCGAGCTACACGATCATCGTGCGCGAATACCTGCCGGCGCGCGAGGCGGGGCAACGCGTCGGCGTCGTCATCATGGCGACCATCATCGGCATGGCGCTGGGTGGCTGGATGTCGGGCTGGATCTACGACCTGACCGGGTCCTACAGGGCCGCGTTCCTGAACGGCATCGCGTGGAATCTGGGCAATATGGCCATCGCCTTCTTCATCCTGTTCAGGGCGCACCGCTCGCGATCGCTGGTCCAGACGCAAGGCGCCGCCGCGTCCTGACGGACGGGCGGCGCTTACGGCCGGCGAACACGCAGGCGGGTTATTCCTCCGCCAGAGCCTGTCGCACCAGGTCGGGCGGCGTCGCCTCCTCGACCAGCATGGCGGTCACTTCATCGAGCGTCATGGACGCCTGATCGCGGCTGCCGAGGCGGCGGATGTTGACCGTCCCTTCCTCAGCCTCGCGCTTGCCGCAGACGAGGATCACCGGAACCTTGGCCAGCGAGTGCTCGCGCACCTTGTAGTTGATCTTCTCGTTGCGCAGGTCCGCCTCGACCAGAAGGCCTGCGCGCTTGAGCTTCGCGGCGACCTTCGTGGCGTAGTCGTCCGCATCCGAGGTGATGGTCGCGACGACCACCTGCAAGGGCGCGAACCAGAGCGGGAAGTGACCGGCGTAGTTCTCGATCAGGATGCCGAGGAAGCGTTCCATCGAGCCGCAGATGGCGCGGTGGACCATCACCGGCTGCTTTTTCTCCGAATCCTGGTCGATGTAGAAGGCGCCGAAGCGTTCTGGCAGGTTGAAGTCGATCTGCGTCGTGCCGCACTGCCATTGGCGGCCGATGGCGTCCTTCAGCACATAGTCGAACTTCGGCCCGTAGAACGCACCGTCGCCCGGGTTGATCGCCGTCTTGATGCGGTTGTCGGAGGCGGCGATCTTCTTCAGGACGCCCGCCATGATCTCCTCGGCATGATCCCACAGCGCATCGGAGCCGACGCGCTTCTCAGGGCGCGTGGAGAAGAACACCGTGATCTCCTCGAAGCCGAAATCGGCATAGGTGGAGAGAATCAGGTCGTTGATCTTCAGGCATTCCGCCGCAAGCTGGTCCTCGGTGCAGAAGATGTGCGCGTCGTCCTGCGTGAAGCCGCGCACGCGCATCAGCCCATGCAGCGCGCCGGACGGCTCGTAGCGGTGGACATTGCCGAACTCGGCCAGCCGGATCGGCAGGTCGCGATAGGATTTCAGGCCGTGCTTGAAGATCTGCACATGGCCCGGACAGTTCATCGGCTTAAGCGCGAAGGTGCGGGTGTCTTCCGCCTCGTCGTCGGCGCACTCCACCTTGAACATGTTCTCCTTGTACCAGCCCCAGTGGCCGGACGTCTCCCACAGGCTCTTGTCGAGCACCTGCGGGGCGTTGACCTCCTCATAGCCGTCCGTGGCGAGCCGGCGGCGCATGTAGCTGACGAGGTTCTGGAACATGCGCCAGCCCTTGGAGTGCCAGAACACGACGCCCGGGCCCTCTTCCTGGAAATGGAACAGATCCATCTCGCGGCCGAGCCTGCGGTGGTCGCGCTTCTCCGCCTCCTCCAGCATGTGGAGGTAGGAATCGAGCTGTTCCTGGTCCTGCCAGGCCGTGCCGTAGATGCGCGTCAGCATCGGGTTGTTGGCATCGCCGCGCCAGTACGCGCCGGCCACCTTCATCAGCTTGAACGCCTTGCCGATCTGGCCGGTCGAGGCCATGTGCGGGCCACGGCACAGGTCGAACCAGTCGCCCTGCGCATAGATCTTCAGGTCCTGATCCTCGGGAATGGCGTCGATAAGCTCGACCTTGTAGCGCTCGCCCTTGTCGGCAAACACCTTCTTCGCCTTCTCGCGCGACCAGACCTCCCGCGTGAAGGGCCTGTTGCGCTCGATGATCTCGCGCATCTTCTTCTCGATGGCGGGAAAATCGTCGGGCGTGAAAGGCTCGTTGCGGGCGAAATCGTAGTAGAAGCCGTTCTCGATCACCGGACCGATGGTCACCTGTGTTCCCGGCCAAAGCTCCTGGACCGCCTCGGCCAGCACATGGGCGGCGTCGTGGCGGATCAGCTCCAGCGCGCGCGGGTCGTCGCGCGTGACGATCTCGACGGTGCCCGACGCGCCGAGCGGGTCGGAAAGATCGCGCAGCGTGCCGTCGAACGTGTAGGCGACCGCCTTTTTCGCCAGCGACTTGGAGATCGAGCCGGCGAGATCGGCGCCGGTCGTCGCCGCGTCATACTCGCGCACGGAGCCATCGGGAAATGTTAGGGAAACGGCCTCGGCCATAAGACTTCTCCATATCCAGTCCCGCCAACGAGCGCGGGTGGTGATGATGTTTGTTGCAGGGGGCATGTAGCCGCATCGGCGTGGCGGGTAAAGGGTGAATGGTGAATGGGGCGTAGGTGGCGGCGGCTTGGGGCAGCCCCAATTTTGACCATTCACCCTTCACCCTTCACTATTGACCCTCCAATACCGCCAAGGCCTCCACCATTTCAGCCGCGCCGGCAGGATCTCCGGCACCCGATCGATGCCGTGCGTCCCGCCCGGCCCGCAGCGCGTGACGCGGAACAGGCCCATCCAGCCGCCCGCCCACAGGCCATGGCGGGCGATCGCCTCATAGGCGTATTCCGAACAGGTGGGCAGATGCCGGCAGGTGTTGCCGACGAAACCCGAGAGGGTGAGCTGATAGAGGCGGACCAGAAAGGTACCGAACAGGCGACCGGGCGTCTTCGGCCATGGTCCCTGCCAGTTGCGGCTCCGCGCCGGATGCGCCATGGCTCAGGCGGCGGCGCCGGCGCGCGCCCGCTCGACCTGCTCGATCGCATCGACCACCGCGTCGAAGG
Organism: Nitratireductor pacificus pht-3B; assembly: GCF_000300335.1. Lineage (GTDB taxonomy): Bacteria > Pseudomonadota > Alphaproteobacteria > Rhizobiales > Rhizobiaceae > Nitratireductor > Nitratireductor pacificus. The sequence continues at coordinate 223,175 of NZ_AMRM01000006.1, forward strand.
TCAACAGCGTGGAGGCATGACGCGCCTTGTAGTCGCGCACCGGCTCCAGATATTTCAGGTCCTCGAAGCGGCCGCCGGGAGGCACGCCCGCTTCCTTGAGCATGGCGTACATCTGCGCGCGCAGCTGGCGCAGTTCGTCTGCTTTTGCACCCACCACATGGGCGGCCATGATCGCCGAGGACGCCTGCCCCAATGCGCAGGCCTTCACCTCATGGGCGAAATCCGTGACGGTATCGCCCTCCATCTTCAGGTCGACGAGCACGGTCGAGCCGCACAGCTTCGAATGCGCCTTGGCGCTCGCATCCGGCGCGTCGAGACGGCCAACCCGCGAAATGTTGCCGGCAAATCCGAGAATTTTTGCGTTGTAAACGTCATCGAGCATGATTTTTCCGATTTACCGCCGCTGCGGCGGTTTCATGTTGCCGCCGCATCTTTCTTTCTTCCGCCATCAACTTATATAATGATCGTCAAGCGTCCGCGGCAAGTGATGAGCACCGCCGCCGGACGCAGTTTCGCGCACGCCGCTGTCGGGCCGGGCTGAGAAAATCTCTCCAAAACCCGCTGGATAAGGTCGTGAACCGTTCAACTCGTTCCTGCCCTGACAGGAACTACGGGAGACGCCTTCTATGGACGCTGTCATCAAGAACTTTCCGCCTCATGCCGATCAAGGCACGGATGCGGCCGGGAAAAAACACTCCATGCACAAACCCCTGACCGACCGCCCTTCGCAGCAGGAAGTGGAGGCAGCCGTCACCACGCTGTTACGCTGGACCGGTGACGACATCGCCCGCGAAGGCCTGATCGAAACGCCGGCGCGCGTCGCCAAGGCGTTCCGGGAAATGTTCTCCGGCTACGACCAGTCGCCCGAAGACGAGCTCGGCCGCACTTTCGAGGAGGTGCAGGGCTATGACGACATGGTCCTCATCAAGGACATGTCGTTCCATTCCCATTGCGAGCACCACATGGTGCCGATCATCGGCAAGGCGCATGTGGCCTATCTGCCGGACGGCAAGGTGGTGGGCCTTTCGAAGATCGCCCGCGTGGTCGACATTTTCGCGCGCCGCCTGCAGACGCAGGAAGCGATGACGGCGCAGATCGCGACGGTGATCCAGGACGTCCTCAAGCCGCGCGGTGTCGCGGTGCTGATCGAGGCGGAGCACATGTGCATGGCCATGCGCGGCATCCGCAAGCAGGGGTCGACGACGCTGACCACCACCTTTACCGGCGTGTTCAAGACGGACTTCCAGGAGCAGGCCCGCTTCATGACCATGCTGCGCGACAAGCACGGCTGATGGCGGGACTGACCTTTCCCCCCGCCCCTGCGGACAAGACGGCGCTGGAGGAAGGCACCGCCTTCTCCCCGCGTTTCGACGCGAACGGGCTGATCACGGCAGTCGTCAGCGATGCCGGGACCGGCGCGCTGCTGATGGTCGCGCACATGAATGCCGAGGCGGTCGGCCTGACGCTCGAAACCGGCATCGCGCATTACTGGTCGCGCTCGCGCAACACGCTCTGGAAGAAGGGCGAGACCTCAGGCAATCTCCAGCACGTGGTTTCGCTGACAACGGACTGCGACCAGGACGCGCTCCATCTCACCGTGACGGTCGCGGGTGACGGCGCCACCTGCCACACGGGGCGGCGCTCCTGTTTCTATCGCAATGTCAGCGTGCGCGACGGCAAACCGGTGCTCGTCGATCTCGGCATGAAACCATTGTCGGACAGAGACTGACCCAATGCATGTCGCATTCAGATGTTTCCATTCGAATGACAGCGAGCATGCGTCACTTCAACCTGTTACAGCGCCCTTTGCGCGCCTTGTAAGACGTGCGGCGCTGCAATTGACCGAAAGTCGGTCTCGATTTCCTGAAGCCGCAGAGCGTAGACTTCGCCGGACAGCCTCCCCATCTAGAATGGAGAGCCGCCCGGATCGTCGTCCGGGAACATTGCGGTGAGGGGTGCGTTGAACCTTTCGGTTCGCCAGCGCAACGCATATTCACCAATTTGATACCGTCCTCGGGCATGATGCCCAAGGGACTAGGAGACGGATATGCTCGACTGGGCATCTCTACGCAGGAAGCAAGAGCACCGGACGCTTGAGGTGGTTCCGCCGGAGCCACCCCTGCCCGAACCCGTACAGCGCAAAGGCCAGGGGATCGCCCTGGCGCTCGGCGGCGGCGCGGCGCGCGGCTGGGCGCATATCGGCGTGCTCCGGGCGCTCGACGAGGCGGGCATCCCGATCGGCATGATCGCCGGCACCTCCATCGGAGCGCTGGTCGGCGGCTGCTATCTGGCGGGCAAGCTCGATGAACTCGAGGAATTCGCCCGCTCGCTAACGAAGCGCCGCATCTTCGGCCTCCTCGACATCAATTTCGGCGGCAGCGGCCTGTTCGGCGGCATGAAGCTGACCGCGCGCATGCAGGAGCATCTGGAGGGCGTCACCTTCGACGATCTGTCGAAGCCTTTCGTCTGCGTGGCCGCGGAAATCCGCACCGGCCATGAGATCTGGCTGTCGAGCGGTTCGCTGATCACCGCCATGCGCGCCTCCTACGCGCTGCCCGGCGTGTTCGAGCCGGTCGTCTGCAACGGCCGCGTCCTGGTGGACGGCGCGCTGGTCAATCCCGTCCCCGTCTCCGCCTGCCGCGCCTACGAGCAGCCGCTCGTCATGGCGGTCAACCTGCACTATGACCTGTTCGGCCGCGCTGCCGTCATCAAGCACAGCGCCGACCTGCCGCAAACGGTCGACGAGGACGGCAGGACGCCTCTCGTGGTTGAAAAGGGCCAGAACCAGCGCGACCAGCGTCTCGGCATCACCGGCGTCATGGTCGAGGCGTTCAACATCATCCAGGACAGGATTTCGCGCGCCCGCATGGCCGGCGATCCGCCGGACCTGTCGCTGCAGCCCAAGCTCGGCCATATCGGCCTGACCGAGTTCCATCGCGCCGACGAGGCGATCAAGCTGGGTTACGAGACGACGCAGGCGCGCGTCGGCGAGTTGCAGCGCCTGATGAGCGTGCTTGCCTGACCTTCCATTGCGGTTCAGACGCTTGCCGCGTCCAGAATGCGCAACTGCATGCGCTTGTTACCGTTCCAGTGATTGACCGACAGCGTGCCGGCGAGGTGGATCGTCGCGCCGCGATTGTTGAACAGAAACGTGCCGAGATCCGTTTCGGCGGCCCGGAAGGCGATCGCTTCCAGCCGCGCGCCGGTCTGCGAGCGCAATTCGGCGCGCACATGCCCGTTGCCGACGATGCGGGCGTCGGCAAGCCGATGACGCGGCATCGCCATGACCGGCGTCGGATGGCCCGAACCGAAGGGTCCGGCAGTCTCCAGCGCGTCGAACAGGGTAAGAGTCGCGCCGTCGGCCGACAGCGCCGCATCGACCTTCAGGCTTTCCGCGTCGCGCAGGCGTGTCACCGCTTCCGCTGACCGTTCCTCGAAGAAGGCGCGCAGCGGGCCGAGCCTGCCGCGCTCCACCGTGATCCCGGCGGCCATGGCGTGCCCGCCCCCCTTGACGAGCAGCCCCTCGGCTACGGCTTCGCGCACCAGCTTGCCGAGATCGAAGCCGGGGATCGACCGGCCAGAGCCGGTGCCCTTGCCGTTCGGGTCGAAGGCGATGGCGAAGGTCGGCCGGCGCGCATGGTCCTTCAGCCGCGAGGCGATCAGCCCGACAATGCCCGGATGCCAGCGCTCGCTGGCCGTCACCAGTACGGCAGGCCCCTCGCCCGCCATCAGCTCGGCATCGGCCTCGGCGCGCGCCTCGGCCAGCATGACGGTCTCCATGTCCTGACGCTCGGTGTTCAGCCGGTCGAGGGTTTCGGCGATGCTGGCCGCTTCGACGGGGTCGTCGCCCGCCAGCAGATTGCTGCCCAGCGCCGCATTGCCGATCCGCCCGCCTGCATTGATGCGCGGGCCGATCAGGAAGCCCAGATGATAGGGGTTGAGCGGCTCTCCGATGCGCGAAACGCGCGCCAGTGCCGCCAGCCCGGGCGTCTTCATCTGCCGCGCGGCGACCAGCCCCTTCACCACGAAGGCCCGGTTGACGCCGACCAGCGGCACCACGTCGCAGACCGTGCCGAGGGCAACGAGGTCGAGCATCGAAAGAAGATCGGGCGGCGGTTGCGCGCCGGGCCTCCGGCGCAATTCCTTGACGGTCTGGACGAGCGCCAGGAACACCACGCCGGCGGCGCACAGATGCCCCTGCCGGGACAGGTCGTCCTCGCGGTTCGGGTTGACCACGGCGACCGCCGGCGGGAGGTCCCCGCCCACCTGATGGTGATCGAGGACGACCACTTCGGCGCCCGCCCCGTTGGCGGCGGCGATGGCCTCGGCGCTGTTGGTGCCGCAGTCGACGGTGACGATCAGGCTGGCGCCGCGCTCCACCAGCTCGCGCATTGCCGCGGGATTGGGGCCGTAGCCCTCGAAGATCCGGTCGGGAATGTAGATTTCCGCCGCCACGCCGTAATGGGCGAGAAAGCGCTTCATCATGGCCGAGGACGAAGCGCCGTCGACGTCGTAGTCTCCGAAGATCGCCACCTTCTCGCCGCGCGTCACCGCGTCCGCCAGGCGGCTGGCCGCCGTCTCCATGTCGGTCAGCGTCGCGGGGTCGGGCAACAGGTCGCGGATGGTCGGCGCCAGGAAGCGCTCCGCCTCGTCCTGCGCCACGCCGCGGCCCGCCAGGACGCGGGCGACGATGTCGGGAATGCCGTGACTCTGCGCGATGGCCAGCGCGACGTTCTCACCGCGCGGGTCGAGCCTGTGCTCCCAGGCCAGGCCGCGCGCCGAGCGCCGGACATCGAGGAAATAGCGTCTGTCGCCTGTCGTCATCGCCGCTTTCGTTCCACAGCGGCGCGGCAAAGGCAAGCGGAGCCGCGGGGATGTTGGGGATCACAGACTGGAGCGGTCGACGGACTGTGTCGAGGATCCATGCCTGGACGCCAATGGCTGTACGCCACCCGGTCCCGTTCTCAGAACTTATCCAGATCCTGATGCCGGGCGATGATCTCACGCACCGTCTGCGAGGAAGACCGCATCACGATGGTGTGGGTGGAGATCTGCTCGCGGCCGAATTTCACGCCCGACAGGAGATTGCCGTCGGTGACGCCAGTGGCGGCGAACAGCACGTCGCCGCGCGCCATCTCGTCCATGCGGTAGACCTTGTTCGGGTCGGCGATGCCCATCTTGGCGGCGCGCGCCACCTTCTCCTCGGTGTTGAGCTGCAGGCGGCCCTGCATCTGGCCGCCGATGCAGCGCAGCGCCGCAGCCGCCAGCACGCCTTCCGGCGCGCCGCCGATGCCGAGATAGATGTCGATGCCCGTCTCGTCGGGATCGGTGGTGTGGATCACGCCCGCCACGTCGCCGTCACCGATCAGGCGGATGGCCGCGCCGGTGCCGCGCACCTCCTCGATCAGGCGCGCATGGCGCGGCCGGTCGAGAATGCAGGCCGTGATCTCGCTGACCGGCACGCCCTTGGCCTTCGCCAGCGCCTCGATGTTCTCGACCGCCGGAGCGTCGAGATCGACGATCCCTTCCGGATAGCCGGGACCGACCGCGATCTTCTCCATGTAGACGTCCGGTGCGTAGAGCAGGCTGCCGCGCTCGGCGATGGCGATGACCGCCAGCGAGTTGGGCAGGTTCTTCGCGCAGATCGTCGTGCCCTCCAGAGGGTCGAGCGCGATGTCCACCTCGGGGCCCTCGCCCGCACCCACTTCCTCGCCGATATAGAGCATCGGCGCCTCGTCGCGCTCGCCCTCGCCGATCACCACCGTTCCCCGGATGGGAAGGCGGTTGAGCTCCGAGCGCATCGCGTCGACCGCCACCTGGTCGGCGGCCTTCTCGTCGCCACGGCCGCGCAGCCGCGCCGCGGCCACCGCCGCGCGCTCCGTCACACGAACGAGTTCCAGCGTGAGAATGCGGTCGAGACCGGCCTGCGTGGCTTTCAGCATGAGTTCATTCCTGATGTTTCACCCGCTTCCCATGAGCGGCGGGCTTCTTGTGGCAAACGGCGCGCGGTGCGGCAAGACCCGCGCCGCCCCGTCAAAAACATGAATCGATTGAATAAATGTGACAGGCGCGATTTGTGCGTCAGGTCGCCCGTTCGATGCGGATAACTTGCGGCTTGTCGACCAGGTGCCCGTCCTGCATCACGCCATCGACCGCCTTGCGGACCGCCGCCTCAGTCGTCTCGTGGGTGACCAGAATCACGTTCTTCTGCTCGGACGGCAGGCCGCCATCGGCATGCTGGACGATGGATTCCAGCGAAATGTCGTTGTTGGCCATGCGCTTGGCGATTGCCGCGAAGACGCCGGCGCGATCATGCACCGTCATGCGGATGAAATAGCCGCCGGCATGCGCCCGCATGCGCGCCTTCTTGTAGGGCGCCAGTTTCTTCGCCGGGCGGCCGAACACTGGTCCGTGCTGGAAGCCGGGGCGGCTCTTGGCGATGTCGGCGATGTCGCCGATGACCGCTGAGGCCGTGGCGTTGCCGCCCGCCCCCGGTCCGGACAGGAGAAGCTCGCCCAGAATGTCGGTCTCGATCGCCACCGCATTGGTCACGCCATGAACCTGGGCGATCACCGAATGGGTCGGCACCATGGTCGGGTGAACGCGCTGCTCGATGCCGCTGTCGGTGCGCTGGGCGACGCCGAGGAGCTTGATGCGGTAGCCGAGTTCGGCGGCGGCGCGAATATCGGCCTGGGTGATGTTGGAGATGCCTTCCATATAGATGTCGTCCGCAGAGATGCGGCAGCCGAAGGCCAGGCTGGTCAGGATCGACAGCTTGTGCGCGGTGTCGTGCCCCTCGATGTCAAAGGTCGGGTCGGCCTCGGCATAGCCGAGCCGCTGGGCCTCGGCCAGGCAATCGACGAAGGACAGGCCCTCGTCCTCCATGCGCGTCAGAATGTAGTTGGCCGTGCCGTTCATGATGCCGAAGACGCGGCTGACCGTGTTGCCCGCCAGCGCCTCGCGCATGGTCTTGATGACCGGGATGCCACCGGCGACGGACGCTTCGTAGTTGAGGAGAACGCCCTTCTCCTCGGCGATGCCGGCGAGTTCCACCCCGTGCTTCGACAGCAGCGCCTTGTTGGCGGTGACCACATGGCGGCCGGCGTGTAGCGCGGCCTTGACGGCGGCAAGCGCTGCGCCGTCCGAACCGCCGACCAGCTCGACGAACACGTCGATCTCGGCCGTCCTGGCGAGTTCGACCGGATCGTCGAACCATTGCGCGTTGCCGAGAGCGATGCCGCGGTCGCGGTTGCGGTCGCGCGCCGACACCGCCGTCAGCGCCATTTCGCGTCCGCATTGCCGGGTCAGTTCCGCTTCCTTCTCCGTCATGCAGCGCACGACCGACGCTCCGACCGTGCCAAGACCCGCAATTCCAATACGCAACGCTTCGGCCATGTCGCGGCGTGCTCCTTCTGATCTCTTTAAGAATGATTGCTCAGCGCCGGGCGCCGAGCGGTATGACGTTGTCAGTTTCCGGCGCCGAGGCCAGGAAACGCTTGATGTTGCGCGCCGCCTGGCGGATGCGGTGCTCGTTCTCGACCAGCGCGATGCGCACATGGTCGTCGCCGAACTCGCCGAAGCCGATGCCCGGCGCGACGGCGACGTCCGCCTTCTCGACCAGCAGCTTGGAGAATTCCAGCGAGCCGAGCGCGCGGTAGGCCTCGGGAATCGGCGCCCAGGCGAACATGGTCGCCGGCGGCGGCGGCACATGCCAGCCGGCGCGGCCGAAGGATTCCACCAGCACGTCGCGGCGGCGATGGTAGATGGCGCGCACTTCCTCGATCTCCGCGCCATCCGAATTCAGGGCGGCGGAAGCCGCCACCTGGATCGGCGTGAAGGCGCCGTAGTCGAGATAGGATTTGACCCGCGAAAGCGCGGCGATCAGCCGCTCGTTGCCGACGGCGAAGCCCATCCGCCAGCCCGGCATGGAAAAGGTCTTCGACATGGAGGTGAACTCGACCGTCACGTCCATGGCGCCCGGCACTTCGAGGACGGAGGGCGGCGGGTTGCCGTCGAAATAGATCTCCGAATAGGCGAGGTCCGACAGGATGATGAGATCGTTCTTGCGCGCGAACGCGACCACGTCCTTGTAGAAATCGAGCGTCGCGGTGAAGGCGGTCGGGTTGGCGGGATAGTTGAGGATCAGCGCCAGCGGTTTCGGCGTCGAATAGCGCACCGAGCGCTCCAGCGCGGGAATGAAGTTGTTGTCCGGCTCCGCCTGGATGGCGCGGATCACGCCGCCCGACATGATGAAGCCGAAAGCGTGGATCGGGTAGGTCGGATTGGGACACAGCACCACGTCGCCCGGCGCGGTGATGGCCTGCGCCATGTTGGCGAAGCCTTCCTTCGAGCCGAGCGTGGCGACCACCTGGGTTTCGGGATTGAGCTTCACGCCGAAACGGCGCGCGTAATAGGCGGCCTGGGCGCGGCGCAGGCCGGGAATGCCGCGCGAGGACGAGTAGCGATGCGTGCGCGGGTCGCGCACCACGTCGCACAGCTTGTCGACGATGGCCTGCGGCGTCGGCAGATCCGGATTGCCCATCCCCAGATCGATGATGTCGGCCCCGCGCGCCCGGGCGCTGGCCTTCAGACGGTTGACCTGTTCGAAGACATATGGCGGCAGCCGGCGGATCTTGTGGAATTCTTCCATCGTGGTTCCTCAACACGGGGGCGCACCCTGCGCCCGGCTCTCCATATACCCAAACCCCGAACCGGTCGAGAGCGTCACCCGCCCGCTTTACTCGCCGCGCTCGATCTCTTCGAGGCGTCTTTGCGCATGGGTTCTGGCCAGGAGACGCAGACGTGCTGCCTCCGCAGACGAATCGCCGGCGGACGCACCCGCGCCGAGCTTCTCGCGGGTCGCCGTGAGGTCACGCTTCAGGGCTTCCTTCTCGCTGACGGTGATCGGCGTGGCGGCGGAAGCGGGCGGCACGTTCAGATTCGGGTACTCGCCCGTCATGCGCGGGCCGGCAGCGGCCACCCCACCGGCCTGCGGACCGGCTGCCGCCGCGACCGGCGCCGCATCCTCCAGGCTTGCCGTCGTGCAACCGGAAAGCGCAGCGGCCTGCGAGGCGACCAGCAACCCCAGGCCGGCGACTTGAAAAATCCTGCCGTGACGATTGAATTTCATATTATCTTCCGATTCGAGCCGCTACGATGCATGATTGTAGTGGGGGAGCCTCCCAGCAGACTATGTCAACACCGCGCCGCTTGAAAGCGCGGATAGAGTGCGGGCGCAAATCATGGCTCAGAAGAATGAAACCAACAGTGCAAAGGACCAATCGAACGCATCGGTAGACCAGTATCTGGCGAAAGATCCCGAACGCCTTGCCCGCAACCTGGCCCGCGCCCTCGAGGAGCTCGGCAAGGCAGCCGCCGCCTGGACCGAAGCACGAGAGAAAGGTGAAACCGGCGACGTCACCACGGCGCCGCTGATCGACATGGTGCGCACCTTCTCGCGCGTCAGCGAATACTGGCTCGGCGACCCGACGCGCGCTCTGGAAGCGCAGACGCGGCTGTTCGCCGAGTTCATGGGCATATGGGCCAACGCCATCCGCCGGATGAGCGAGGACGCCGCGGCCGACTATGCCGCGCCGCCTGCAGCCGACAAGCGCTTCCAGGATCCCGAATGGGGACGGAACGCCTTCTTCAGCTTCCTCAAACAGGCCTATGTCGTCACCTCGCGCTGGGCGGCGGACCTGGTGGAAGGCGCGGAAGGCCTGGACGAAACAACCCGGCACAAGGCGCGCTTCTATGTCGACCAGGTCAGCCAGGCCCTGTCGCCCTCGAACTTTCTGCTGACCAATCCGGAACTGTTTCGCGAGACCATGGCGAGCGACGGGGAAAACCTGGTCCGCGGCATGCGCATGCTTGCCGAGGACATCGCCGCCGGGAAGGGCGAACTGAAGCTACGGCAGTCCGATGCGTCGAAGTTCAAGGTGGGCGAGAACATCGCCATGACGCCCGGCAAGGTCATCGCCCGCAGCCGACTGGTCGAAGTCATCCAGTACAAGCCCGTCACGAAGCAGGTGCTGAAGCGCCCGCTCCTCGTGGTGCCGCCCTGGATCAACAAGTTCTACATCCTCGACCTCAATCCCAAGCGCTCCTTCATCCGCTGGGCTGTGGAACAGGGGCATACGGTGTTCGTCATCTCATGGGTCAATCCGGACGAGCGGCACGGCATGCTGGACTGGGCGGACTATATCGAGGAGGGCATCAGGTTCGCGCTGGACGCGATCGAGGACGCCACGGGCGAGCGGTCGGTGAACGCGATGGGCTATTGCGTCGGCGGAACGCTGCTGGCGGCGAGCCTTGCCCTGATGGCGGCGGAAGGTGACAAGCGAATCGCCTCGGCGACACTGCTCACCACGCAGGTGGATTTCACCCATGCGGGCGACCTGAAGGTGTTCGTCGATGAGGAGCAGATCCAGGCGCTCGACAAGGCGATGAGCGGCAGGGGCTATCTCGAGGCCAACCGGATGGCGACAGCCTTCAACATGCTGCGCGCCGGCGACCTGATCTGGCCCTATGTGGTCAACAACTACCTGCGCGGCCGGGCGCCCCTGCCGTTCGACCTCCTCTACTGGAACTCCGATTCGACCCGGCTGGGCGCCGCCAACCACTCCTACTACCTGCGCAACTGCTATCTGGAGAACAATCTCTCGCGGGGACGGGCTGTCCTGCACGGCAAGCCTATCCGGCTCGAGGACGTCACGATCCCGATCTTCAACCTGGCGACGCGCGAGGACCACATCGCACCCGCCAAATCCGTGTTCATGGGGAGCCGCTTCTTCGGCGGACCGGTGGAATTCGTCCTGGCGGGCTCCGGCCACATCGCCGGCGTCATCAACGCGCCGGATCTGGGCAAGTATCAGTACTGGACCGGGGCCAAGCCCGAGGGAATGCTGGAAAACTGGCTCCCCGGCGCAAAGGAGAACCCGGGTTCCTGGTGGCCCTACTGGCATGCCTGGATCGAGAAGCAGGACAACCGGAGCGTGCCGGCGCGCAAGCTCGGCGGGCGACGGAAGACGCTGGGAGACGCGCCCGGCGAGTATGTGCGCACACGCGCCTGAAGGCACCCCGACCGCAAAAGCTCCGGAGGAGATTTGAGTTTATCGGCAATAACATATAACAGTCATCTTGTTGCCTCATTCCTTACCTAGCGGCATAGTGCGGTTTGCTGCAGGAGAGCGGTTGGCTGTCGAGTCTGGCTGAGCGTGAGGGCGTATCGATTCGGAGTCCGGTGCTCGCGTTGTTTGCGAAGCTCCCGGACGAGGGGAAATGGTTTTTTGATTGTCTGCCAAAAACACGGACGCTGTGACGTGACGAGCGGGTTTGGCCGGAAAAGCCTCATTGCGGCTTTCTGCGCGCTCCTGCTGGCGTCCTGCTCCACCGGGTCCGACCCCGTGTCGCAGCTCGGCCTTGCACCCTCGCAGGGCAATCCGCTCGCCGCAAACGATGTGAACCAGTCGGTCGAAGGCGAAACCTATGTCAGCGCCGGGAATCAGGACGTAACGCCCCTGCCCCAGGCGCGACCCGACCAGGCTTCTCAGGCCGGTGATTCTCCAACGGAGCAGGCGAGCGGCGAACCGACGGAACCGAAGACCACCGCCGAGGCGCCCCCCACAGAGAATGCCGCGAACACCGTTGCGGAGGCGCCGTCCGCTGCCGAGCCCGCGCAGCAGGTCGCGGCAGCAAAGCCTGACGATGAAGCCGATACCCCCGCTGCCGAGGTCGCGGCACTCGAGGAGCCCGAGGCAGCCGAAGCGCAGCAGACCGCCGAGGACACCAGCACGAAGAAACGCGCGTTCCTCTCCGCCTTCTTCTCGCCCCGTCAGGCCAATGCGGCAGCCGCAACCGATAAGATCGCCCGCCCCGCCGCCGCCCCGGCGCCCGCAGAGCCGGAGCAGCCGAAAGTGATTCTGGCCGCCGCCGCCACCCAGACCAAACCCGCGAGCACCGCGTTCGGCATGGGCGATACCCTGCCCGGCGTGCGCCAGGGCGAGAGCCTGTTCGAGTTCTCAAGCAAATCCGGCTCGGACGACAGCGATGTGGACCTTTACGAGGAAGAGCCGAGCTACCAGGTGGCCTCGGCCGCCGGCATGGCGCGGCTGGCGCCGAACGGCCTCCTGAAACAGCGCGACAGCGTCGATACGGCCTGCCTCAAGCCGGCCCTGGTCGGCGTCCTGAAGGCCATCGAGCGCCATTATCGCCGGCCCATCGTCGTCACATCCGGCTATCGCAGCCCCACCTATAACCGGCGCGTGCGCGGCGCCCGCAACTCGCTGCACATGTACTGCGCGGCGGCCGACATCCAGATCGAGGGCGTCAGCAAGTGGGAGCTGGCGCGCTATGTCCGTTCCATGCCCGGACGGGGCGGCGTCGGCACCTATTGCCATACCGCCTCGGTGCATGTGGATGTCGGGCCGGAGCGCGACTGGAACTGGCGCTGCCGCCGGCGCAAATAATTCTAAAAATCGCATGGAACCGTCACAAGACGGGTTGCCGTGCGCGCGGAAGCTCACTATAAGGCGGCTCGTCTTGAGCGCGCCCATCGTCTAGCGGTCTAGGACGCCGCCCTTTCACGGCGGAAACAGGGGTTCGATTCCCCTTGGGCGTACCAAGATTCTCCCTCAGGAGTTTCATCAGTGACGGCGTATCCTGCGTCGTCTTCCCCGGCGCTCCGGTATCGGGCCGCTGCCGGGAAACCTGGAACGGCGAGACGGAGCAGATGCGGTTTTCCCCTCCCCTGATCGAAGCCCGCCTGATTCGGCGCTACAAGCGCTTCCTGGCCGATGTCGTTCTGCCGGACGGCCAGACGGCCACCGTATCGGTTCCCAATACCGGCTCCATGCTCGGCCTCACCGCCGAAGGATCGCGGATCTTCCTGTCGCGTTCCGACAACCCGAAGCGCAAATACAGCCACCGGCTGGAGATCGTCGAAGCGGACGGCACGCTGGTGGGCATCAACACCGCTCTGCCGAACCGGCTGACGGAGGAAGCGATCGCCGCCGGTCTGATCGACGACCTCGCCGCCTACCCTGAACTCAAACGGGAACAGCGCTATGGCGAGCGCTCGCGCATCGACCTGCTTCTGGAGCATCCGGACCGCCCGCCGGCCTATGTCGAGGTCAAGAACGTCCATTTCCGGCGCCAGGCCGGGCTTGCCGAATTTCCCGATACGGTGACCCAGCGCGGCGCCCGCCATCTCGATGAACTGGCGCGCATGCGCGCCGCCGGCTGCCGCGCGGTGATGGTCTACCTGATCCAGCGCGACGATTGCGACCGCTTCCGCCTGTGCGACGATCTCGACCCCGGCTATGTGGCTGCCTTTCAGCGTGCCAGCGCCGCCGGGGTTGAAGCCTACGCCGTCAGATGCCACATCAGCCCGGAAGCAATCGTGCCGGATCGGGCGATAGACATCCTGGTCGAAAAGCCGCAAAATCCGGCAGCCCCGAAAACCCCACCAGCATAGCAGCCCGATTCATGGTCACCTATCTCGAAGCCGAACAAGCTCCCCTGCGCAACACCGGTCAGATTCGCCTCTATGGCGAGCCCGGCTTCGCCGGCATGCGCAAAGCCGCCAGCCTGACCGCCCGCTGCCTCGACGAGCTGGCGGCGATGGTCGCGCCCGGCGTGACGACGGCCGCCATCGACCGCTTCGTGTTCGAATTCGGCATGGACCACGGCGCGATCCCGGCGACGCTCAATTATCGCGGCTATACGAAATCCTGCTGCACCTCGATCAACCATGTGGTCTGCCACGGCATTCCCGACGACAAGCCCCTGCGCGACGGCGACGTCGTCAACATCGACGTGACCTACATCCTCGACGGTTGGCACGGCGATTCCAGCCGCATGTATCCGGTGGGAACGATCAAGCGGGCCGCGGAGCGCCTGCTCGAAGTGACCCATGAATGCCTGATGCGCGGCATCGCGGCGGTCAGGCCCGGAGCGCGCACCGGCGCCATCGGCGCGGCCATCCAGTCCTATGCCGAAGGCGAGCGCTGCTCGGTGGTGCGCGATTTCTGCGGCCATGGCGTCGGACTCCTGTTCCACGACGCACCGAACATCCTGCACTATGGCAGCGCCAATGAAGGCGTCGAGATGCGTCCGGGCATGATCTTCACCATCGAGCCGATGATCAATCTGGGTCGTCCGCACGTCAAAGTCCTGTCGGACGGCTGGACTGCGGTCACCCGCGACCGCTCCCTGTCGGCTCAGTACGAGCATACGATCGGCGTGACGGACACGGGCTGCGAAATTTTCACGCTGTCGCCTGCGGGACTCGACCGACCCGGCCTGCCCGCCTAATATCCTGACGTGAAGCAGCAATGGGGCGGCAACCATTGCGCGCGACGGGGGCACGGCATGGGCGCAGACGACGAACGTGTTTTCTTCGGCGAGGGACCGACCCTGCCGATCCGCCAGAAGGACAAACCGCATTTTCACGGCCATCGCGACCGGCTGCGGCTCCGCTTTGCCGATGGGGGCAGCGACGCGCTGTCGGACTACGAACTTCTCGAGCTCTATCTCTTTCGCGCCATACCGCGCGCCGACACCAAGGCGCCGGCCAAGGCGCTGCTGAAGCGTTTCGGCTCGCTGGCCGAGGTGCTGGGCGCGCCGGAAAAGCTGCTCGGCGAGGTGCCCGGCATCGGCCAGGCGGCGGCGCGCGACCTGAAGCTGGTCGCCACCCTCGCCCAGCGCATGCTGAAGGCCGAGCTGCACGGGCGCCAGGTGCTTTCCTCATGGTCGCAGGTGATCGATTATTGCCACGCCGTGATGGCCTTTGAGCAGCGCGAACAGTTCCGCATCCTCTTCCTCGACAAGAAGAACCAGCTGATCGAGGACGAGGTGCAGCAGACCGGTACGGTCGACCATACGCCGGTCTATCCGCGCGAGATCGTGCGCCGGGCGCTGGAACTCTCCGCAAGCGCCGTCATCCTCGTGCACAACCACCCCTCGGGGGATCCCACGCCCTCGCGCGCCGACATCGAGATGACGAAAACCATTGTCGAGACCGCCGCGCCGCTCGGAATCGTGATCCACGACCACATCATCGTCGGCAAGTCAGGACATGTGAGCTTCAAAGGCCTGCAGCTCATCTGAGGCGTCGTGTGCCGGAGCGCCCCAGGCGCGCTCCAGAGGTTCAGGCCCTGTCAGGACGCTGCACCGGCGCTTGTGCGTGGTTCGACAGGCTCACCAT
>NZ_AMRM01000007.1 GCF_000300335.1 Nitratireductor pacificus pht-3B
CCATGTCGGCGCGCAGGCCGACCGTCCGGCCACCCTCCCTGCTGCCGTTGATGATGCCGACGACGCCGGTCTTGCCGAGACCCGTATGCACCTCGTCGACGCCCCATTTCCGCAACAGCTCGGCGACGATGCCGGAGGTGCGCACCTCCTCGAAGCCGATCTCGGGATGTTCGTGGAAATCGCGGCGGATCTCGGTCAGCTCATCGGCATAGGCGGCGATTTTCGGCAGTACGGGCATGTTGGTCTCCGGCGGGATCGTTGTGGGATGAGGGATGGATCAAGGATGGGCGTGCAAGGGCGTTGAGGTTCCTCAACCCGGCGCCTCACGCGCTTTTCAGTTCACGGAAATTGGCGAAGTCCCACAGCCGCCCCGGCGCCGCCTCGATCAGGGCGCGCGTGTAGGCGTGCTGCGGATTGGCGAGCACGTTGGCCGCCGTGTCGTGCTCGACCACATGGCCATGCTGCATCACCACCACCTCGTCGCAGATCTGCGCCGCGACGCGCAGATCGTGGGTGATGAAGAGGATGGCGATGCCGAGCTTCTTCTGCAGTTCGTCGAGCAGGTCGAGCACCTGTGCCTGCACCGACACGTCGAGGGCGGAGACCGCCTCGTCGGCCACCAGCACGTCCGGCTCCATGGCGATGGCGCGGGCGATCGCCACGCGCTGCCGCTGGCCGCCGGAGAACTGGTGCGGATAGCGGTTCACCGCGTCGTCCGGCAGGCCGACCAGCGTCAGGAGCTCCGCCGCCCGCTTCAGCGCCGCCTTCCTGTCGGCGCCGATGTTGAGCGGCCCCTCGATCAGGCTCCGGCCGATGGTCCAGCGCGGGTTGAGCGAGCGGAACGGATCCTGGAAGACGATCTGGATGTGCTTGCGATAAGGCCTCAGCGCGTGGCGCGACAGGCGGGCGATCTCGCGGTCGGCGACGCGGATATCGCCCTCCGTCGGATCGATCAGCCGCATGATGCAGCGGGCGACGGTGGACTTGCCCGAGCCGCTTTCGCCGACGATGCCGAGCGTCCGGCCGCGCGGGATGGAGAAACTCACGTCGTTCGCCGCCCGCGTCGCCTCGCGCCGCGCGAAGACGCCATGCGCCCCATAGGTCTTCTGCAGCCCGCTGACCGACAGCACCGCGCCGCCCTGCGGCTCGGGCCGCGCCGGGCGCGGCGTCAGGCTCGGCACGGACTGCAGCAATTGCTTCGTGTAGTCCTCCCGCGGGCGGCGCAGCAGGTCCTCGACCGGCGCATGCTCGACGATCCGGCCGAGCTTCATGACATGCACCGTGTCCGCGATCTCCGCCACCACGCCCATGTCGTGGGTGATGAAGAGGACGGCGGTTCCATGCTTCTCCTGCAATTCGGCGATCAGGCCGAGGATCTGCTTCTGCGTCGTCACGTCGAGCGCCGTGGTCGGCTCGTCGGCGATCAGCAACTGCGGCTCGAGGATCAGCGCCATGGCGATCATGATGCGCTGCCGCTGCCCGCCGGAAAGCTGGTGCGGATAGGAGCGGTGGATGCGCTCCACGTCGGGCAGGTGCACCTGGTTCATGATGTCGAGCACGCGCGCGCGCTTCTCGCGGGCGGGGAGCCTGGTGTGCGTGTCGAGCACTTCCCCGATCTGGTCGCCGACGCGCATCACCGGGTTCAGCGCCGTCATCGGTTCCTGGAAGATCATGGAGATCTTCTGCGCCCGCATCTCGCGCATGGCCTGCGGCCCGAGCTCGAGCAGGTTCCGGCCCTCCAGCCCGATGCGCCCGCCGGTCGCTTCCAGCGCGCCCTTGGGCAAGAGGCCCATGACGGAAAGCGAGGTGACGGACTTGCCCGAGCCGGATTCGCCGACGAGGCAGACCGTCTCGCCCTGGCGGATTTTCAGCGACACCTTGTCGAGCACCGGCGCCGCCGTCCTGTTGCCGGCGAGCTGGACCGTCAGGTCCTCGATTTCCAGAACGCTCGGCGCGGCGTCGAAGCTGCGGGTCTTGAACTTCATGATCCGTGCTCCGGTGTATGGGGCTGGAAGCGCTGGTGGGATGCGCCCCCCTCTGCCCTGCCAGGCATCTCCCCCTCAAGGGGGGAGATCGGCTGGCAGAAGCGCATCGCTCCTTTTGCAACGCCGGCCATTGGCGAAACCCTCGCGGCCGACCAATCTCCCCCCTTGAGGGGGAGATGGCCGGCAGGCCGGAGGGGGGTATCAGGGGACGCGGTCATTTCAAGCCTCCCGCTTCTTCAGGCGCGGATCGAGCAGGTCGCGCGCCGTGTCGCCGAGCAGGTTGATCGACAGGATGCACAGCGACAGCATCAGGCCCGGCCAGAAGATGAGCGACGGCTTCAACTGGAAATAGACCCGGCCCTCGGCCATGATGTTGCCCCAGGTGGGGATCTCGGTGGAGACGCCGGCGCCGAGGAAGGACAGGATCGCCTCCGTCAGGATCGCCGAGGCGCAGATATAGGTGCCCTGCACGATGAGCGGGGCGAGCGTGTTCGGCATCAGGTGCTGCCACAGGATCTTCGGCATGGAGGAGCCGAGCGCCAGCGCCGCCTCCACATAGGGTTCCTCGCGCGCCGACAGGACCACCGAGCGGACGAGCCGCACCACACGCGGGATCTCGGGGATGGTGATCGCCCCCATCACCGACCAGATGCTCGGCCCGTTGAGCGCCACCAGTGCGATGGCGAGCAGGATCGACGGGATTGCCATCAAACTGTCCATGACGCGCATGATGATGGCATCCGCCAGCCGGAAGAAGCCGGAGACGAGGCCGATCATGAGGCCGATCGCCACGCTGATCACGGCCGCCCCGATGCCGATCAGCAGCGAGACGCGGCCGCCCGTGACGACGCGCGAGAGCATGTCGCGGCCATAGGCGTCGGTGCCCAGCGGGTAGACGTCGCTCGGCCCCTTGAGGCGCTGCAGCGCGTCCATCGCCATCGGGTCATGCGGGACGATCAGCGGGGCGGCGAGCGTCGCGGCGACGATGACGACGAGCACGGCGGCGGCGATGAGCGGCCCGGCGCCGACGCGCCAGCCGCGCGGCAGGGCGATGGCGCCGAACAGCCATTGCAGGCGGGCTGCGGGTTGCGGACTGGCGGCCATCAGTAGCGGATCCTCGGGTCGAAGAAGGTGTAGGAGAGGTCGATGACGAGATTGATGAACACGTAGAGCCCGCTCGTCAGCAGGATCATGCCCTGGATCACGGGATAGTCGCGCGCCAGGATGGCGTCGACGGTGAGCCGGCCGATGCCGGGAATGTTGAACACGCTCTCCGTCACCACGACGCCGCCGATCAGCAGCGCGAAACCGGTGCCGATGATGGTCATGATCGGCACGGCCGCGTTGCGCAGCGCGTGGCGGAACAGGACGACCGTCTCCTTCACGCCCTTGGCGCGGGCGGTGCGGATATAGTCCTCGCCGAGCACCTCGAGCATGGAGGCGCGCGTCATGCGGGCGATCAGCGCCACATAGATGGTGGCAAGTGTCAGGCAGGGCAGGATGGCGCGCGCCAGGAATTTGCCAAAACCCTCGGAGGGCGCGGCGTAGCCCTGCACGGGAAACCAGCGCAGCTCGATGGCGAAGGCCTGGATGAACAGATAGCCGATGACGAAGACGGGTATGGAGAAGCCCAGAACCGAAAAGGCCATCACGGCGTAGTCGACCCAGGTGCGGTGCCGCCAGGCGGCAAGCACGCCCATGGGCACGGCGATCAGCACCGACAGGACGATGGTCAGGACGGCGATGTTGAAGGTCGGCCAGATGCGCTGGCCGATCATCTGCGTCACAGGCGTGTTGGAGATGAGCGACGTGCCGAGCTCGCCCTTCAGGAGCAAGCCGACCCAGGTGACGAACTGCACATGCAGCGGGTCGGACAGGCCGAGCGAGGTGCGGATGCGCTCAAGCTGCGCCGGCGTCGCCATGTCGCCCGCGATGATCGCCGCCGGATCGCCCGGCGTCAGCCTGAGCAGCAGGAAGACGAAGATGGCGACGATGGTCATGACCGGTATGACCGCCAGGATGCGCCGGATGATGTAGCCTAGCATGGGGTTTGCCGTACCCTCGGTTTCACTTCGGGATCCTTCGCACCCCCCCCTCTGGCCTGCCGGCCATCTCCCCCTCAAGGGGGGAGATCACAGCGTCGTCGTGTTTCGCTTCTCCCATCCGAAGTGAACGAAGCATCGATGACAGCCGATCTCCCCCCTTGAGGGGGAGATGCCCGGCAGGGCAGAGGGGGGGTGGGACAGGCAGGGCGGTCCTGTGAGAACCGCCCCGCTCATTCCACTGTCAGTCCGCCTTCTCGATGTTCCAGAACACCGGCACCGGCGACGGGATCATGTTGGTCAGCTTGTTGCTGCGCGCCTGCGGCACGGCATACTCGCCCAGCGGGATGTAGAGCACCTCGTCCAGATTGTGCTTCTGGATGGCGACAGCCACCTCCTTCTGCTTCTCGGGCGTGTCGGCGGCGATGAAGTCGGCGCGCAGGGCCTCGACCGCGTCGTCCTTCGGCCAGCCGAACCAGGCGCCATCGCCGCGGCCGTTGAGCATCGGGCTGATCAGCGGCGAGTTGATCTCCGGCACCATCCAGTTGGTGAAGAAGAGGTTCCAGCCGCCCTCGGCGGGCTTGGACTGGCTGGCACGGCGCGTCACCAGCGTCTGCCAGTCCATGGCCTGCATGTCGACGTTGAAGCCGGCATTGCGCAGTGCCTGCGCCGCCACCACGGGCTGCGCCGTCAGGCTGACCACGTCGGTCGGCTGCATGAGGACGACCGGCGTTCCGTCATAGCCGGCTTCCTCGAGCAGCTTCTTGGCGCCCTCCACGTCGCCGCCGGAGGTCAGCGTCTGCGATCCCGATTCGTCGCCGAGCGGCGTGCCGCAGCCGAAGATCGCCCCGCAGACCTTGTAGTAGTCGGCATTGCCGATCAGCGTGCCGAGCACGTCCTCCTGGCTGAGCGCCATCTGCGCCGCCTGGCGGATCTTCTTGTTGTCGAAGGGCGGATGCTTGAAGTTCATGCGGCCGATCGTCTGGTAGCCGAGGTCGTCGCGCGTCTCGACGGTGACGTCCTCGCTGGCCGCGAGGATCGGCAGAAGGTCGATCTGCACCTGCTCGATATAGTCGATCTCACCCGACATGATGGCGTTGATCGCCGTCTGGGCGTCCGGCATCGTGACCCATTTCACCGTATCGACCTTGACGTTCTTGCCGCCGGCCATCCAGCTCGCCGCGCCTTCGCGCGGCACGTAGTCGGCGAATTTCTTGTAGGTCACCGAGACGCCGGGCTGGTATTCTTCCTGCACGAAGACGAAGGGGCCGGAGCCGACATATTCGGTGATCGCCTCGTCCGGCGAACCGCTCGCCACGCGCTCGGGCATGATGAAGGGCGGAACGGCGGACTGCTTGCCGACCGTGTCGAGCAGAGCGGGGAACGGCGATTTCAGTGTCCAGACGATGGTCTTGTCGTCCTTCGCCTCGAGGCTTTCGGTGATGTCGAAGATGAGCTGCCCGCCGGAATCGCGCTTGCCCCAGCGCGTGAGCGAGGCGACGGCGTCCGCCGCCGTCACCGCCGCGCCGTCATGGAATTTCAGACCGTCGCGCAGGGTGAAGGTATAGACGAGATTGTCGTCGGAGATGGTCCAGTCGGCCATCTGCGGCTGCGGCTTGAAGTTCTCGTCGACAGCCACCAGCACGTCATAGATCATGTAGCCGTGGTTACGGGTTATGTGGGCGGTGGTGATGATCGGGTCGAGCACGCGCAGGCCCGAATGCATGACCGCCGTGATCGTCTTGTCCTGGGCGAAGGCGGGTGTCGCAAGACCCGCGCCGCTGACGAGCGCAGCGCCGGCTAACAGCCCCAGGGCGGCGCCCCGGGCATATCCCTTGCAGTGGTGAAGTCTCTCCTGAATACGCAACATGATGTTCCCTCATTCGTTATGGGTGGGTTCTTGCGTTCGGTGACATTCGTGCGCCCGGTTCTACTGCCACGCTTGTTGATCAGACCTCCATCGCTCGGCGTGCGTCGGCGCGCCGGAAAACAGGACCGTTGGGCGAAAGGCGCATGCCGTCGGCAAGCCGCGTCCAGGGCAGGTCGGCGGCATCGAGCGGCATCGGACCGGGCGCCGTGCAGACCAGCACCGTCTCGGCGATGGGATCGAAATCTGCGCGGAAATGCACGGAGCTCTTGTTGACGAGGATCGCCGCCTCTGTCGGCTCGATGCCGACGAAACGGTACATGGCGAGATCGGCCATCTGCGCCTTGTGGCTCGCGACGACGATCCTCACCCCACCGACTGAAAGACAGGCCGAGGGGCCGACATTGATGTGCGTGCCGCCGTAATAAGGGCCGGTCGCATGCAGGTCGCCATTCGACAGTTTCTCGACGTGGAAGGTGGCCGCCAGCGGCACGTCGCCCGGAATGCCGGACTGGCCGCCCAGAGCGATGTCGATATCGGCCCCTTCTCCGGCCTCGTGCGCCGCCTGCGCCGCGTCGGGATCGACGATCATGCCGATCGCCGCATTCGTGGCGCCGTTGCGCAGCAGCGCGCGCAGCATGCCGGTCGTGTTGGAATCGCCCCCGGCGCCGGGATTGTCCTGGGTGTCGGCGATGACCACCGGGCGGCTTGCCTCCCGTGCGATGCGCATCGCCTCCTGCACGCCCTCGTCCGGCTGGTAGGCGCGCCCGGCGAAGGCGCTCTCGCTCGCCATGATGCGCGCGTGGAGATGATCGGCGGCGCGGTCGGCCGCCTCCTGCGTCTCGCCATAGGCGAGCACCGTCTGGCCGCATTCCTCGATGTCGGCGGCGGGAAAGCCCATCCAGTAGGACATGCTGGCGACCGCCCCGGCTTCCAGCGCGGCGACCTCCGCGTAAAGGCTTTTCGCCGGCTCGATGAAGGTGCACTGCCAGGGGATCGACGTCAGATAGGGAAGCCGCCGGAATGCCCTGGCAAACGGCCTGCCGCGCTCCATCAGCCGGCCGAGCCCCTCGGCCGCGCGGCGCCCGGTCTCGGCCATGTCCACATGCGGATAGGTGCGGAAGGCGACGAGCAGGTCGGCGGCATCGACCATTCTCTGCGTCGTGTTGCCGTGCAGGTCGAGGCTGGCGGCGATGGGCACGTCCGGCCCCACCACGCGGCGGATACGGGCGAGCAGTTCTCCCTCGCCGTCGTCCAGGTGCTCGGCCACCATGGCCCCGTGCAGGTCGAGGCACACGCCGTCGAGCGCACCCGCGGCGGCGATCCCGTCCACGATCTCGCCGGCGATGCGCTCATAGGCGTCGCGGGTCACATGGGCGGAAGGGATCGCGCCGGTCCATAGCACCGGCACCATCTCCCAGTCGGCCTCCCGGCCATGGGCAACGATGCCGGAAATGCCGAGATTGACGCCCGGGCAGCGCTCCAGGATGTCCGCACCGCGCGACATCGGGAGATAGCCGCCACCCTGCACGAAATGCGCATAGGTCGCCTTCGACGGGGCGAAGGTGTTGGTTTCGTGCAGGAATCCGGCAAGCGCCACCCGCATTGTCATTCCATCCCCCAGACCGCAATGCGCCGTGAAACTCACGCGCCACCGTTTTCGCTCAACCGCAATTTTCGGATCGACGCCCGAAGAACGCGTGATAGGGTGAAGGACAAAGTATCGCTATGCGATACATTTGTATCGGTGATACGATAGGTGTGCTACGGTTGCCGAGTCAAACGGTTTTTGGAGGTGTGGCTTGCGTTACGTGCAGAGAGCCGAATACGGGGTCCCCCCGGCGACGAGCGTCGACGATGGCGACCCTCTGTTCGTGCAGGCCATCGCCCGCGCCATGCAGGTTCTCTCGGCCTTTCACGATACCGGGAAGCCGCTGACCCTGAACGAGATCGCCGCGCAGAGCGGCATGGGCCGGAGCGCCGCGCAACGCGTCGTTCATACGCTCCGGCAGCTCGGATACATCGAGCGCGACGCCGACGACCGCGGCTATGTGCCGGGCATCCGCGTCCTCGACCACACACGCGACTATCTGCGCCTCAACCCGCTGGTGGTGCGCGCTTCGCCGGTGCTGATGGAACTCCGGCGCAATGTCCGCGAGCGCGTCGATCTCAGCCTGCGGGACGGACTGCGGCTCGTCTATGCCGCGCGCCTGCAGAGCAAGCGCGAGACCTTCTTCGCCACGCTGGTCGGTCAGAGCGTGCCGATCTACTGCACGTCCGGCGGCCGCGCCGTCATGGCGCATCTGAGCGACGCCGAGGTGGACGAGATCATCGCCCGTTCGGACCGGCGCGAGATCACGCCGAAGACGATCACCGATCCCGAGGAGATCCGCGCCAAGGTGCGGGAAGCGCGCGAGAACGGCTATGCGCTGGCGCTGGAGGAGATCCTGCAGGGGGAGATCGCGATTGCCGCCGCGCTGCTCGCGCCCGACGGCACGCCGCTCGGGGCGATCCACATCGCCGGGTCGCTCAGCGAGTGGGACGCGGAAACCTATTGCCGCCGTTTCGCGCCGCTGGTGGCGGAGGCGGCCGGCGCCCTCAACCGGTTCTGATGCATGAACGGGTCTATCTCTTCGTGTTCCCGCGTTTATCGGACGTCGGATGATTCCGCCCGGCTACAAAACGCTTCAGCCGGCGCCGAGCCGCGCGGCCTGGCGCCGGCGGGCGAACTCGTAGGCGACGGCGCCGGCGATGGTGATGACGATCATGATCAGCGCCAGCGCGTTGACCGCCGGCGTCAGACCGGTGCGTACCTTGGTGGCGATGTAGACGGTCAGCGGCGTGTCGAAGCCGCGCACGAAGAGCGTCGTGTTGTAGTTCTCGATGGATTGCAGCACGGCCAGGAAGCCGGCGGCGATCAGCGCCGGTTTCAGGAATGGCAGCAGGACGCGGCGGAAGACCATGAATTTCGACGCGCCGAGACCGAGCGCCGCCTCCTCCTGCGTCGGGTCGAAGCGCTGCAGGCGGGCCGTCACCATCAGCATGACGTAGCAGATGATGAAGCTCGCCTGGGCGATGACGATCAGCATGACGCCGCCGCCGATGCCGAGCTGGCGCCACAGCACCAGCGTCGCGATGCCGATGACGACGCCCGGCGTCAGCAACGGCGAGACCATCACGGCGTAGAGGAAGCTGCGGGCGCGCGAATGCAGGCTGGTCAGCACCAGCGCCGCGGCCGTGCCGATCGGCAGCGCCACGACGACGACGCAGAAGGCGACGACGACCGACGTCCACAGCGATTGCCACATGCCGGTGTCGGTCGATAGTTCCTGGAACCACTTCAGCGTCGTCCCCTGCCACGGGGTGACGGTCGGGAAGCGGCTGGTGTTGAAGGTGGCGATGCCCATGATGGCGAGCGGGGCGAAGAGGTAGACGAAGAACGCCGCCATGTAGAAGCCGAACAGGGCGCGCGCGATGCGGTCGGCGGCGCTCATGATCTGGGCCTCGGGGTTGGGGGGAAAGCTCCACGCCGCCCCTCACCTTCGTTCCTGCAAACGGAGGCGGGAAGGGGGTCGTGCATCAATGAAAGCGTTCCTCTCCCCCGCGATGCGGGGGAGAGGAAGGGAGCCTTGCGGTCCGGGTGGCGCTGCGTCCTCACTTCGCCACCTCCGTCAGGCTGACGCGGGCGAGGCGAAGGGTGACGAGCACGACGGCGAGGCAGAGCACCAGGAGCACCAGCGCATAGGCAGCGCCGCGGTTCCAGTCGCCGCCCTCGAAGAACCAGTTGTAGATGATCTCGGTGAACCAGCGGCTGCCCGGCGCGCCGAGCAGGGCGGGCGCCACATAGCTGCCGGCGGCGAGCATGAAGGTGAAGACGCAGCCGGTGGCGATGCCGGCCTTGGCGTGCGGGATGACCACGCGCCAGTGAATGCGCCAGGTGGACGCGCCGAGATCCCGCGCCGCCTCGATCTGCGACTTGTCGAGGGATTCGATCGAATTGTAGATCGGGAACAGCATGAACAGGATGTAGGCATAGGCCATGCCGGCCAGAACGCCGCCGTCGCCATACCAGCGCACCGGCTCGTCGATGATGCCGAGCGACAGCAGGAAGGCGTTGAGCGGCCCCCGGAAGGCAAGCAGGATGTACCAGGCGAGCGTGCGCAGCACCTCGTTGATCCAGAAGGGGATGGTCAGGCCGAGCAGCACCACCGCCGCCTGATTCGGCGTCGCGTGCTGCGCCAGCCAGAAGGCGAGCGGATAGCAGACCAGGAAAGTGACCAGCGCGACCAGCGCGCTGGCCCAGACGGTCTTGAAGAAGATCGCCCGGTGCACGCCCTCATTGGCGAGGTAGAGGATGTTGTCGAGCGAATAGACGTCGCTCGGCCCGCCGATCTGCGAGGGCGGCAGGTTCGGCCTGAGCGCGTAGTCGATCATCATGACGTTCGGCGCCAGCACCATGCCGGCGAGCCACGCGCCGACCAGCGCCAGGAACAGCGTGCCGAGGCCGCCGCCGAACCGCCTGTAGAGCTCAGCCATCGGGCAGCACCACGGCGTTCGCCCGGTCGAAGCCGAACCGCGCCCGCGCGCCGATGGCCGGGGCGGCGGCAAGGTCGGTGCTGGCGATGGAGGCGATGAGCCGCTTGCCGTCGTCGGTGGCGCCGTGCGCCAGCGCGAACGCGCCCTCGAAATCGATCCGCTCGATGGTGGCCGACAGGGCGTTCTCCGCCGCATTGCCGGGTTTCAGCGCCTCGGGCCGCACATAGAGCTTCGCCTTGCCGGCGGCAAGGGCGCTGCCGGCGCGCGCGGTCAGCGTCCCGTGCGGGCTGTCGACCGTGGCGATGCCCGCCTCGATGCGCTTCACCGTGCAGGGAATGGCATTGGTCTCGCCGACGAAGCCGGCGACGAAGGGCGTTGCGGGATTGTCGTAGAGTTCGCGCGGCGCGCCCACCTGCTGCACCACGCCGGCGCTCATCACGGCGACACGGTCGGACATGGCGAGCGCCTCCGACTGGTCGTGCGTGATGTAGATGAAGGTGACGCCGGTGCGCTTCTGCAGGGAGCGCAGCTCGGCGCGCATGTGCTGGCGCAGCTTGAGGTCAAGCGCCGAGAGCGGTTCGTCGAGCAGCAGCACCTGCGGTTCGACGGCGAGCGCGCGGGCAATCGCGACGCGCTGGCGCTGGCCGCCGGAGAGTTCGCCCGGCATGCGGTCGCCGAACCCTTCGAGCGCGATCAGCCTGAGCAGTTCGTCGGCCTTCCTGCGGCGTTCCGCCTTGGCGACGCCGCGCGCTTCCAGCCCGAAGGCGATGTTCTCCCAGACGGGCATCAGCGGAAAGAGCGCCAGCGACTGGAAGATCATCGCGGTCGGGCGCTGGTTGGGACCGAGCGCGGCCATGTCCTTGCCGCCGATCAGGATCCGGCCTTCCGTCGGATGCAGGAAACCGGCGATGACCCTGAGCAGCGTGGTCTTGCCGCAGCCCGACGGGCCGAGGATGGAGAAGAACTCGCCGCCCTCGACGTTGAAGGAAACATCGTCGACGGCGCGGGTCGCGCCGAACGTCACGCCGACCTGATGCAGTTCTACGGAATGCGACATGGTCCCCCGAGTCTGCTGTTGCTGGCTGCCTGCGCTCGCCCCTCACCCTTACCCTCTCCCCGTGAACGGGGAGAGGGGGGCTTCCACGTTGCGGTCATCTTCCTTCTGCCCGCGGGCGGGGAGAAGGTGCCGGCAGGCGGATGAGGGGCGAGCGCGACGCCCGTCGCCTTGTTCCCGCCAGCCTCAGGCCGACAGGAAGCGGTCCTGGTACTCGTTGCGCTTGGAGACGAACCAGCTTTCCTGGATCGGCCACCACCACAACTTGTCCAGCGCGTCGCCCGGATAGGCGGCGGCGAAGAAGGCCTTGGCCTGGTCCGAGGTCATCTCGGCGGCGCCGACGGCGGTCGAGTTGATCGACGTGGCGTCGGAATACATGGCGCCCGCCTCCGGCGTCAGGAACCAGTTGATGAAGGCATAGGCCTGATCGAGGTTTTCCGCCCCCTTCGGGATCGCCACGCCTTCCATCCAGGCGAGCGCGCCTTCCTTCGGCGCGATGAAGCTGACCGGCAGGCCTTCCTTGCCGAGCGCTGCGGCGGTCGAGTCCCAGGTCTGGCCGATGGCGCAGCCATTGACGCGGAACGCGCCCTGCGCCTCGTTCTCGTTCGACCAGAACTGCGCGATATTGCCCTTGCGGGCGATCGCCTCGGCCAGGATCGCGTCGTAGATCTTGACCATGTTCTCTTCCGACTTGAAGGCGTCGGCCATCGGCATGGGCAGCTTGCCCTCGGCCTCGAGCCACAGGCCGAGACCGACCAGGCCCGAATGGCCGCGCACGGTGGCCTTGCCCTGCATCTCCGGCTTCCAGATGTCGCCATAGGATGCGGTGCCGTATTCGAGCGGCGCCTGGTCCTTGTCGAAGGAGATCGCCTCTGTGCCCCAGTCGGTCGGCACCTGGTAGCGCTTGCCGTCGATCACGGCGCCGAGATTCTCGGAGTTCTTCCAGGCGCTCGGCAGGCACTTGTCGACGTTGACCTTGCTCTCGTCGATCGGCTGGACCAGCTCGAACTCGACATAGTTCGGCACGCGGTCGACCGTCGGCCAGATGATGTCGAAGCCGCCGCCATTGTTGGCGCGGAGCTGGTTCAGAAGCTCGTCATTGGTGCCGTAGGGCGTGTACTTCGCCTTGATGCCGGTCGATTTCTCGAAGGCGGCCAGCATGTCGTCGTTGAGATAGCCGGCCCAGGCGAAGATGTTGACGGCACCGGACGACCCTTGCGCATAGGAGCGCGAGATGAAGGGAGCGGCGAGCGACAGTCCGGCGACGGAAGCCGCGCCCTTTATGAAATTGCGTCGTTTGATCAGTGTCATGAAAAGCACTCCCATTGTTCCGTTGCATTGGTGATCGCAGCGGTTATTCCCGCTATGTTACAGTGCGATGAACCCGCGGCAACAAAAAAGCGTGGAGCCTGTCGGGCGCGAATTCAGGAGGAGAGTGCATGCTGCGCAATCTGGACCCGCTCCTCTCACCCGACCTGCTTCATGCGCTGGCGGCGATGGGGCATGGCGACGAGATCGTCATCGTCGATGCCAATTTTCCGGCGGAGGCGACCGCCCGGCGCCTGATCCGGCTCGACGGCCTGCCGGCTCCGCGCGTGCTGACGGCCATTCTCAGCGTTCTGCCGCTCGACACCTTCGTCAACCATCCCGCGATCAGCATGCAAATGGTCGATGATCCCGAAGGATCTCCGCCGGTGGTCGCCGAGTTCCAGAAGGTGATCGACGAGGCGGCGGACAATCCCGCCCGCATCCGGCCGCTCGAGCGCTTTGCCTTTTACGAGCGGGCGCGCAACGCGTTCGCCGTGGTGCAGACCGGCGAGCGCCGCTTCTACGGCAACCTCATCCTCAAGAAGGGTGTCGTCCCGCCCGAGGAGAAAACGCCGGCCGCTCAGCGGCGGCGCAGGAGATAGGTGTCCATCAGCCAGCCCTTGCGGCTGCGGGCCTCGCGCCGCGCCTCGACGATGGCCGCGGCGACCTCCTTCAGGCGGCCGGCGATGGCGATCTCGTCCTCCGTGCCGAGATAGGCGCCCCAGTAGATGTCGAACGCGTCGCCCGGCAGGGTTTCGAAGGCGCAGTTGCCGTCGAGCATGACGAGCAGCGTGTCGGCGTTCGGCGGGAAGCCTTCGGCGCGCAGGCGGCGGCCGGTGGTGATCTGGATCGCCCCGCCGATCGTGTTGATCGGCATCCGGTGGCTTGCCGCCAGCGCCTGCAGGCTGGTGATGCCGGGCACCACCTCGAGCGCGAAGGCCGCGTCCGTCTCCACCCGCAGGCGCTCGATGATGCGCAGCGTGCTGTCATAGAGCGACGGGTCGCCCCAGACGAGGAAGGCGGCGTGGCCGTCCGCGCCGATGTGCTCGGAAAGCAGGTCCGCATAGAGCCGCGCGATGGCCGCATGCCAGTCGTCCACGCCGTCGCGATAGGACGGATTGCCGGCGTCGCGCACCGGCAGGTCGAACGTGACGATGCGCGTCTCAGGATTGTCGAGGAACCGTTCGCAGATGGCGCGGCGCAGATCGGCGAGGTCTTCCTTGGCCTCGCCCTTGCGCGGGATGAGGACAATCTCCGCGCGGTTCAGCGCCTTGATGCCCTGCACCGTCATGTGCTCGGGATTGCCCGTGCCGATGCCGATGACCGAAAGCGTCCGCACCAGCCTATCCCTCCGAAACGCCGGCCTCGGCGAAGGTCGCCATGCCGTTGTGGCAGGCGAGCGCGCCGCGCAGCACGTTGATCGCCAGGCACGCGCCCGAGGCTTCGCCGAGCCGCATGCCGAGGTCGAGCAGAGGCGCGAGGCCGAGCGCCGCGAGCAGCTTGCGGTGGCCGGGTTCGGCCGAGACATGGCCTGCGATGGCATGCGCCAGCCCCGCCCCGTTCAGCCGGGCGAGCGGCGCGACGGCGGCCCCGCAGACGAAACCGTCGAGCAGGACCGGGATGCGCCTTTGCCGCGCGGCGAGCGCCGCGCCGAACATCGCCGCCAGCTCGCGTCCGCCGAGACAGCGCAGCACGGCCAGCGGATCGGCAAGCACGTCCGCGTGGCGGGCGAGCGCCATGTCGACCGCCTCGGCCTTGCGGGCGAGGCCGGCATCATCGACGCCGGTGCCGCGCCCGGCCCAGTCGGCGCCCTGCCCGCCGAACAGGCCCGCCGCGACCGCCGCCGCCGCCGTGGTGTTGCCGATCCCCATCTCGCCGAGCGCGACGAGATCGGCGTCGGCCGGCACGGCGTCATGGCCGGCCCGCACGGCGGCGAGGAAGGCGGTCTCGTCCATCGCCGGCGCCTGGGTGAAATCCTCCGTCGGGTGGTCGATGTCGAGCGGCGTCACGGTCAACGTCGCGCCGGCCTGCCGGGCGAGTTGATTGATCGCCGCGCCGCCGGCGGCGAAGTTCGCCACCATCTGCGCTGTCACCTCCGCCGGAAAGGCCGACACGCCGCGCGCGGTGACGCCATGCGCCCCGGCGAAGACCAGCACATGGACACGGTCCAGCTCGGGCAGGGCGCGGCGCTGCCAGCCGGCCAGCAGGACGGCCGCGTCCTCCAGCCGGCCGAGGCTGCCCGGCGGCTTGGTGAGCACCGCCTGGCGTGCAGTGGCGGCGCGGGCGGCGTCCGTGTCGCCATCGGGCAGGGCGCGGCAGGCGGCGCGCAGGTCTTCGACGGTGGAGAAAGCGGTCATGGAGCGGTCCTTCAGGTGAGATGGAGTGTGGCGGCGACGAGGACCAGCGCCTCGGCCCCCTGCTGCAGCGCGCCGAGCACGTCGCCGGTCTGGCCGCCGATCTGCCGCGCGGCGAGACGCCTGACGAGGAAGAGGGCGATCGCCAGCAGGGGCGCGGCGACGAGAAACAGGCCGGGTCCGGCGGCAAGCAGGACGAAGCCGCCGATCAGCAGAGCCGTGACGACAGCCATGCCGCCCGGTCTGCCCGCGCCCGCCGAGACCCCATCGGCGCGTGCCGGCGGCAGGAGGCGCATCAGCGCCGGCATCAGCGCGCGCGAGGTGGCGTGGGCTGCGAGAAGGGCGGGAAAGGCGGCCCAGCCGAGCGTGGCGAGCGCCGACCAGCGCAGCAGCAAGGACAGCCCCAGCGCCGCCACGCCATAGGCGCCGATGCGGCTGTCCTTCATGATGGCGAGCTTGCGCTCGCGGGTCGTTCCGCCTCCGAAACCATCGGCGACATCGGCCAGCCCGTCCTCATGCAGCGCGCCGGTGACGAGCAGCGTGGCGGCGAGCGTCAGCGCCGCGGCGACCGTCGCCGGCAGGCTGAGCGCCAGCGCTGCCAGCATCGCCGCGCCGCCGATGAAGCCGACCAGAAGGCCGGCGACGGGTGCTGCCCATTGCGCTTCGGCGAAGCCGCGCGCCGGCATGGCGAAGGCCGGCAGTGGCAGCCGCGTGTAGAAGCCGATGCAGGCGGCGATGTCGCGAAGCGGCGAGAGGGCCGGGCGTGGTTCGCTCATGCCCTATCCCCGTGCGATCGCGTGGAAATAGGTGCCGGTCACCCGGCCGCGCCGTGCGCCCGAGGGGCCGAGCGCGCGGCCCTGGCCGTCCGCCAGTTCGGCGAGCGGCGCGTCGGCGCCGGGGTCGACCAGCCGCGAATAGTGGAACTCGTGGCCGCGTATGGTCGCGCCGGCTGCGCCGATGGGGCAGTCGGCCAGCAGGCGCGCCTGCCGGTAGCCGAGATTCATCTTGCGCTTCGCGTAGCTCGTGACATGACCGAGCAGGCCGAGCATGGGATGGGTCACGCCGTCGGCATCTTCCAGAGCCTGGCCGAGCACCATGAACCCGCCGCACTCGCCATGCACGGGGCGGGTCTCGGCGAAGGCCTGCATGCCGGCGCGGAAGGTCCCGGCGGCGGCGAGCGTTGCCGCGTGCAGCTCGGGATAGCCGCCGGGGAGCCAGCAGGCATCGGCGGACGCGTCCGGCGCCTCGTCGGCGAGCGGCGAGAAGGGCAGAAGCTCGGCGCCGGCCGCGCGCCAATGCGCCGCCACATGCGGGTAGACGAAGCTGAAGGCGCGGTCGCGGGCGATGGCGATGCGCTGGCCGGGCGGCGGCAGCATCTGCTGTGTCGTTCCCGGGGCAATCGCCAATGGTTGCGCCGCGTCGATCACCGCGTCGAGGTCGATCGATTTCTCCATCACGTCGGCGAGGCGTTCGATGAAGGCTTCGAGCGCATCGTGCTCGCTGGCCTGCACCAGTCCCAGATGGCGCTCGGGAAGCGCCATGTCCGGATTGCGGTGCACCGCGCCCAGCACCCTGATGCCGGCGGCCTCGATGGCCTGGCGCGCCATGGTCTCGTGCCGCTCGCTCGCCACCTGGTTGAGCACCACGCCGGCGATCGGCACGCGCGCATCGTAGGTGACGAAGCCCGTGGCGAGCGCCGCGGCCGTCTGCGACTGGCCGGAGACGTCGAGGATGACAAGGCACGGCACGCCGTAAAGGCGCGCGATATCGGCCGCAGCCCCGGATCGTCCCGGTTCCGAAACGATACCGTCGAACAGGCCCATGGCGCTTTCGATGAGCAGCATGTCGGCACCCGCCGCCTGCTTCCCGGCCAGATGCGCCAGCAGGTCGGGATGCATCGCCCAGCTGTCGAGATTGACGCCCGGATGGCCGGTGGCGGCGGTGTGGAAACCGGGGTCGATATAGTCGGGACCCGACTTGGCGCCATGGACGGCAAGCCCGCGCCGCTTCAGCGCGCGCATCAGGCCGATGGTGACGCTGGTCTTGCCGGAGCCGGAGCGCGCCGCGCCGATGATGAGCGCACGGGCGGTCACCGGAGCTGCTCCCGGAGCGCCACGATGCCGCCGACGACGATGATCGCCGGCGAGCCGAAACCCTGGCGTTCCGCCTCTTCGACCAGGTTGCCCAGATCGGCGGTGAGGATGCGTTCGCGCGGGGTTGTCGCGTCCATGATCAGCGCGGCCGGCGTTTCGGCGGCAAGTCCGCCTTCCGTCAGCGCCGCGACGATCAGCTTCAGCCTGTGCATGCCCATATAGATGACGATGGGCTGCCCGGTCCGGGCGAGCGCCGTCCAGTCGAGATCGTCCGGCGTTCCGGCGGCGTGGCCGGTGGCGAAGATGACGGCCTTGTTCACGCCGCGCATGGTTGCCGGGATGCCGGCATCGGCGAGCGCGCCGACCGCCGAGGTGATGCCCGGCAGGAAGCGGAACGGAATGCCGGCGCGGGCGAGCACGAAGGCCTCCTCGCCGCCGCGTCCGAACATGTTCGGATCGCCGCCCTTCAGCCGCAGGACGCGGCGGCCCGCCCTTGCCTCCGCGACCAGCAGCCGGTTGATCTCGTCCTGGCTTGTCGAGGGCTGCCCGGCGCGCTTGCCCACATAGTGATGCGCGGCCTGCGGTGCGGCCTTCAGCACGGCGGGATCGACCAGCGCATCGTAGACGACGCTGTCGGCCTCGGAGAGCGCCGCCAGCACGCCGAGCGTCAGGCATGAAAGCCCGCCGGGGCCGGCGCCGGCCAGCCAGACGTGGCCGGGTTCGAAGTGTTCCGGCGCGAAGCCGAGCCGGTCGAGGGCGGTGATCGTGCTCATAGGCCCTCGCGTCCGCGGAAGCGGCGTTGGTATTCGGCGCTGTAGAGCGCGCTTTCGCGAAAATCCTCCGCCGCCAGGCCCGGCCCGACGAAGATCAGCGCCGTGCGGTCGATGGGATCCTTCGCCACCGCCGCCTCGATGGTGCCGAGCGTTCCGCGCAGGATGCGCTCGTCCGGCCAGGTGGCGCGCACGACGATGGCGACGGGGCAGTCCGCGCCGTAGAAGGGCGTCAGCTCGGCGACGACGCGGTCGAGCGCATGG
Organism: Nitratireductor pacificus pht-3B; assembly: GCF_000300335.1. Lineage (GTDB taxonomy): Bacteria > Pseudomonadota > Alphaproteobacteria > Rhizobiales > Rhizobiaceae > Nitratireductor > Nitratireductor pacificus. The sequence continues at coordinate 18,274 of NZ_AMRM01000007.1, forward strand.
ATCGCCAGGTGGATGGCAAGCGTCGCTCCGGTGGCGGCGAAGCCCGGCAGCGTCTCGCCCGCAGGCATTTTTGAGGCCCGGCCCGAGATGCGCGTCAGGACGAGGCTCTGCGCCACCTCGGGAATGGTCAGCTCGCGGCCGAGTGCGGCGGCGGCGGCCGAGAAGGACGGCACGCCCGGCGTCAACGTATAGGGGATGCCCAGCCGGTCGAGCCGGCGCATCTGCTCGGCGACGGCGCTCCACACGGAGAGATCGCCCGAATGCAGCCGAGCCACGTCGTGCCCCGCCGCGTGGGCGGCCATATACTCGGCCTCAATCTCCTCCAGCGCCATCGGCGCGGTGTTGACGATGCGTGCGCCTTCCGGGCAGTGCGCCAGAAGCTCCGGCGGCACCAGAGAGCCGGCATAGAGGCAGACGGGACAGCGTCCGATGAGGTCGCGCCCGCGCACGGTGATGAGGTCGGCGGCGCCGGGGCCGGCGCCGATGAAATGAACGGTCATGGTTGGTTTCCGGTTATGGCGATGGCGCAGGTGGCGCCGTTGTGGACGTGTCTCGGGCCGAGCAGGCGGCCCACTGGACCGCAGGCGGCAAGGGCGGCGGCTTCGCTGGCGGAGCCGGCGCCGGTGGCGCGCAGCGAGGCGCTGGAAGTGGTGAGGCAGCGCGGCGCGGCGTCCCGAAGGGCGTCCTCGTCGGGAACGATCAGCGGCAGACCGAGACGGTGCGCGACCTCGCGGAAAGCCGGTTCGCCCTCCTTGCGCGGCACGGTGGCGAGCGCCGACAGCACGGCGCGCGTTAGCCCGTGCGCGCCGAGCGCCCGGTCGATGGCCGCCAGCACCGTGTCGGGCACGACATCGCTCCTGCTTCCCAGCCCGGCGCAGATCATGGCTTGCTCCAGCGCCATTGCAGGACGGGCAGCGACGGCCGCAGCGCCGTCATGCCGCCGACCGACGCGGCGCGGGCGATGGCGATCTCCACCAGGTCACCGCCGAGCGCCGCATGGCGCTCGAGCAGGACGGCCTGCATCTCCAGGGTCACCGCATTGGCGACGAGCCTTCCGCCGGGCGCGAGCGCCGCGACGGCGGCGTCCATGACGCCCGGCGCGCTGCCGCCGCCGCCGACGAAGACCGCGTCGGGCGCGGGCAGGTCGCCGAGCGCCTGCGGTGCCGCGCCGGTCACCACGCGGAGATCGGGCACGCCGAACGCTTCGGCGTTGCGGCCGATGCGCCCGGCGCGCGCCGCGTCGGCCTCGATGGCGATGGCCGAGAGCGAGCCGTGCTGGCGCATCCACTCGATGGAGACCGAGCCGGATCCCGCGCCGATGTCCCAGAGAAGCTGGCCGCGCCGGGGCTGCAGCGCGGCCAGCGTCACGGCGCGCACTTCCGGCTTGGTGATCTGGCCGTCATGTTCGAACAACGCATCGTCCAGCCCCGTGCCGAGCGGCAGGACGCGGGCCTGCGGCGCGGCGACGACCTCGATGGCGATGACGTTGAGATCGTCGAAGCGGCGATCCCCGACCGTCCCTGCCGTGAAGGCCGCGTGGCTTTCGCGCGGCCCGCCCAGCGCTTCGAGCACATGGAAACGGGAACCGCCGAAACCCGCCTCGGTCATGAGCGCGGCGATCGCCGCCGGCGCCTTGCCGTCGGAGGTGAGGGCGAGGATGCGGCAGCTCGGATGCAGCAGCGGGCGGATCGGGGCGATGGGCCTGCCATGCAGCGACACCGTCTCCACCGCTTGCAGCGGCCAGCCGAGCCGGGCGGCGGCGAGGCTGAAGGCGGAGGGTGCGGAAAGAACGCGCATCTCGCCGGCGTCGATGCGCCGCGCCAGCGTCGCGCCGACGCCGAATTGGAACGGGTCGCCCGACGCGAGGACGCAGACGCGACGGCCGTGCAGCGCTTCGATGGCGTCGATGGCCTTCTCGAACGGCGACGGCCAGGGGCATCGCTCGCCGGCGATCAGCGCTTCCGCCAGCGCCAGATGGCGGTGGCCGCCGAAGACGAATTCGGCGTCGCCGACCGCATCGCGCGCGGCGCTGCTCAGGCCCGCTACACCGTCCTCGCCGATGCCGACGATGGTGAGCCACGGACGGGTGCCGGAGTTCTTGGGAGAGACGGGCTTCATCGGCTTCTGGGCGCGCGCGGCGCGCGGCACACCCCCCTCTGGCCTGCCGGCCATCTCCCCCTCAAGGGGGTAGATCGGCGGTGGGATGGGTTTCGCCGATCGCGAGCGAATCCGACCCCTCCCCTCAAGGGGGAGGGAAGAAAGTCGCCGCGCTTCATCATCCCCCTCCCCCTTGAGGGGAGGGGTAAGGGGTGGGGGTACCGCGCCGTCTGAGGCGATGTCCCTGCGCATCTCCAGCAGATGGCCGCCCCATTCGACAAGCTCAGGAGGCCAGAGAGATGCGCGCCACGCGCCTGCGCTTCCAGCGGCAGCCGAAACATTCTAGAAAACCCCATGGCCACCCACATCCTCATCCTTGGCGGAACGGGCGAGGCGCGGCGGCTGGCGGAAAGGCTTGCCGGCCGCACGGAGCTGCGCGTCGTCACCTCGCTTGCCGGACGGACCAGCGCGCCGCAGATGCCGGCGGGCGTCGTGCGCGTTGGCGGGTTCGGCGGGCCGGAGGGCCTTGCCCGCTATCTGCGCGACGAGAACATCGGCCTGATGGTCGACGCCACGCACCCTTTCGCCGCGCGCATGGCGCGCAACGCGGCAGAGGCGGCGGCGGAAACGGCAATCCCGTTGATCACCCTGATGCGGCCGCCCTGGCAGCCCGTCGCCGGCGACGACTGGCGCGCGGCGGCCAGCATGGCCGAGGCGGCGCGCCTGCTCGGCGACGTGCCGTGCCGCGTGTTCCTCGCCATCGGCCGGCAGGAGGTCGGCGCCTTCGCCGGCGCGCCGCAACATCACTATCTGGTGCGCAGCGTCGAGCCGGTCGACCCGGCGCATCTGCCGCCCGATGCCGAGTGCATCCTTGCGCGCGGCCCGTTCTCTGAAAGTGATGAAACCGCGCTGCTGAAGGAGCATCGCTGCGAGATTGTGATCGCCAAGAACAGCGGCGGTGCGGCGACCTATGCGAAGATCGCCGCAGCCCGCGCGCTGGGCCTGCCCGTGATCATGATCGACCGGCCCAAGCAGACCGGCGTCGCCACTGTCGGGACGGTCGATGACGCGCTGCAGTGGATCGGCGATCATGTCGGCCTCCCTGCCGCGGAGCGCGGCGCATAGACCAGCGGCGGCAGGCCGTCGCGGGCGATGAGGCGGGTCTCCGGCGATCCGATGATCACGCAGGTCGCCATGTCGGCCATCTCGCCGCGCGCCTCGGCGAGCGGCACGACCGTCATGCGCTCGTCGGGCCGGCCGGCGGCCCGGCCGAACACGACCGGCGTTGTAGCCGGCAAAATTCCCTGCACGATTTCCAGCGCCTTGCCGAGCTGCCAGGGGCGGGCGCGGCTGATCGGGTTGTAGAGCGCGATGACGAAGCCGGCGCCGGCAGCGGCGGCTAGCCGTTCCTCGATCAGCGTCCAGGGCTTCAGATTGTCGGACAGCGAGATCGCGCAGAAATCATGCCCCAGCGGCGCGCCGACGCGGGCTGCGACGGCCAGCATGGCGGTGATGCCCGGAACGATCTCCAGCTCGAGCGCGCGCCATTCGGCCGGGCCGTGCTCGATGGCCTCGCAGACGGCGGCGGCCATGGCGAAGACGCCGGCATCGCCCCCGGAGACGACGGCGACGCTTCTCCCCGAGGCCGCCATCTCCAGCGCGGCGCGGGCGCGCGCCAGTTCCTCGCGATTGTCCGAGGCATGGCGCGCCTGCCGGTCGTTCAGGTCGAGCCGGTCGAGATAGGGCGCGTAGCCGAAGAAGTCGGTCGCCGCGGCAATCGCCGCGCGCGCCTGCGGCGTCGTCTGCGCTGCATTGCCGGGGCCGGTGCCGATGATGGTGAGGCGCCCGCTCATGCGGCTTCTCCCTGCGGCTTCGCCTGCCAGCCGGGGCCGAGGATGAGCGAGAAATAGGGCGCTTCGTCGTCGGCTTTGTCGGCGAGGTCCTGCGTCCGCGTGTCGTCCATCGTGCCGCGTTCCACATAGACCGCGCCGGTGAGCTTGCCGGCGGCTGCCAGCGCCCGGCGGATCTTCGCCAGGTTGCGCCCGACCTTCATGATGACGAAGCCTTCCGTGTCCGACAGCCGGCGGATCAGTTCCGCCTCCGGCAAGGTGCCGGGCAGGATGCTGAGAATGTCGTCGCCCTGCACGATGGGCAGGCCGGCCTGCGACCAGCAGCCGGACATGGCGGTGATGCCGGGGATGACGCGCGCGGGATAGCGTGATGCGAGCCGCACATGCAGATGCATGTAGGAGCCGTAGAACAGCGGGTCGCCCTCGCTTAGCACCGCCACGTCGCGGCCGGCGCGCAGATGGTCTTCGACGCGTGCGGCGGACTCCGCATAGAAGCTCTGGATGGCGCCGATATAGTCGGCATGCGCCTTGTCGATCTCCGTGGTCACGGGATAGTCGAGCGGCAGTTCGACGACCGATGGTTTCAGCAGGCCCTCGACCGTGCGGCGCGCATTGCCCTTGCGCCCGCGCTTGGCGAAATGCGCCACCACGTCGGCGCTCTCCAGAACGCGCAGGGCCTTCAGGGTCAGAAGCTCGGGATCGCCGGGGCCGGTGCCGACGCCGATTAAGGTACCGGTCATAGGCCGGCCCTCGCCAGTGCGTTGACGGCAGCGGCCGTCATGGCGCTGCCGCCCATGCGCCCGCGGACGATGGCGAAGGGAATGCCGAGGCCGCTCTCGGCCAGCGCCTCCTTCGATTCCATCGCGCCGACGAAGCCGACGGGCATGCCGATGATGGCGGCGGGCCTGGGCGCGCCGGCGGCCAGCATGTCGAGCAGGTGGAACAGGGCGGTCGGCGCGTTGCCGATGGCGACCAGCGCGCCCTCCAGCCGCTCGCCCCACAGTTCCAGCGCCGCCGCCGACCGCGTGTTGCCGATCTCCTCCGCCAGCACCGCCGTGCGCGGATCGCGCAGGGTGCAGATGACGTCGCTGTCGGCGGGCAGGCGCGTGCGGGTGACGCCGCGCGCCACCATCTCCGCATCGCACAGGATCGGTGCACCGGCTTTCAGCGCCCCGCGCCCGGCCTCGACGAAGCCCGGCGAGAAGACGAAGTGCCGCGCCGCCTCGACCAGCCCGCAGGCGTGGATCATGCGCACGGCCACATCCGCCTCGTCGTCCGAGAAGCGGGCAAGGTCCGCTTCGGCGCGGATGATGGCGAAGGACCGCGCGTAGATGGCGTTGCCGTCGCGGATGTAGTCGGTTTCAGGCATCAGGATTTCTTTCGGCGGGGCGTGGTGCGATGCGCTTCGCCACGCTCGGTGAGGAAGGTCTCGAGGGCGCCGTCCGGCATGGCGCCATCGGCGGAAAGGATGCAGTCTCGCTTGCGGCCGATCAGCGTAGCCTTGCGACCGAAGGGCTGCGCGCAAAGCTTGACGCAGGCGGAAAGATGCACGCGGAAGGACCCGTCGAGCAGGCCCGACCCGGCGAGGTCCCGCCCGACGGCCTTGGCGTCGAAGAAGGCGGCGGCGCAGGACGGCGCGCCGGCGCAGGCGACGATGAGAAGACGGGTGTCTTCGGCATCCACGATGAAATCCAGCTCCCGGGCGGTGGCGCGCAGCGCGGTCACCCTGCCGTGCGGCAGGCCGAGGACGACCAGCCCGCCGCCCGGCGCCAGCCGGATCTCGCGCGCGCCGTCCGCCGCCTCGGCGAAGCGGGCGAGGTCCGCGCCGCGCGCCTGGCCGAAGGACATGGCGAAGCCGTGGGCCGTCTCTCCGCCGCGCAGAGGGAAATCGCCGACCGGCGTCGGGTGATCGAACGCCGGGGGGGAGGATGCCGGCGTCAGCCCCCCCGCGAGTTCATCCAGCACCTCGTCGCGCAGATGCTGGGCGCGCATCAATCCGGTCCTGTCGACCAGCAGGCCGAGGATGGCGACGGCGGTCGCGGCGGCATGGTCGGCGTCGGCCTGGCCGAGCCAACGGGCGGTTGCGCCATTGCCGCCGACGCCGATGCGCCACTGGCCATCCGGCGCCGCCTCGATCCTGATGTCCGCGCTGATCTCCGCCAGATGCAGGGCGCCGCCGCCATCGACCATGACCGAAACCTTCGGCGCGAGCGCTTCGGCCAGACCGTTCTTTGCGATCAGCCGCGTGATCCTGTCCACGAGGGGCAGGGGGTTGGCGATCTCGTCGGCGGCGGAGCCGGCGAGCGGTCCGGTCTCCACCTGCAGCCCGTCGGCGAGGCCGAGTTCCAGTTCGCAGATGCGCTCGGCAAGGAGCGGCGCGCTCTCCGCCGTCAGTCCGCGCACCTGCAGCTTGCCGCGCGAGGTGATCTCGACGAGGCCGTTGCCGTGTTGCTCCGCCGCCTCGCCGATTGCCTTCAGCCGCGAGGGCGTGAGCCGGCCCGGCGCGGGCGCGAAGCGCACCAGAAGGCCGTCGCCGGTCTGCATGGGCTTGAGGAGGGTGGGGCAGGCGCCGCGCCGCATCGTCATGCCGCGGCCTCCGCGATCAGCGCCGCGAGGTCGCCGTCGATGGCGTTGCGGCGCGGGTGCCAAAGGCCTCGCCGCCGCGCCGCCGCGAACCGCTCGGCCATGGCACGGGCGGCTTCCGGGTTCTCGTGCAGCAGGAAGGCGCGAACGGCCTCGTCTCCCAGATAGGCGTCGAACACGGCTTCGATCAGCGCGCCGGGAACGGCGTCAGTGGTTTCGGCGAAGGCCACCAGCCGGTCCACCGTCTCGGCCAGCTCCGCCGCGCCGCGCGGCCCGTGCCGCAACTGCCCGGCGATGAAGCCCGGGTTGACCGCCCGGGCGCGCACCGTGCGGGCGATCGCCTGCGCCAGGGAGCGGGCGCGCGGGCGCTGCGGATCGGTGGTGTCGAGCACCACCAGATCGGCCTTGCCGCCCAGCGCCTCGACGGCTGCTGCGAACCCGCCGATGAAGGCCACGTCGGCCGATCCTTCGAGGATGTCGCGGCCGGCGTCGTCGCCCGTATGGAGCAGCATGTCGGCCGCGGCGACCTGCGCCGCGAAGGCGCCTTCGGCAGGCCTGCCCTCGCCCTCGGCGCCGCCGAAGGAATGGGATGCGCCATCCAGATAGGCCTGGCCCAGTTCCGCGCGGTCATGCCAGTCGCCGCGCGCCAGCTTCTCTTCGAGGCCTGCGCCATAGGTGCCGGGGGCCGAGCCGAACACGCGTGGCGGGATCGCGCCGCCGGCCCGTGCGGCGGCGGCCAGCGGGTTCTCGTCGTCGCCTTCGTCGCGCGCGGCGACGGCGGCCGAGGCGGTGTCGAGCAGGGCGATCTGCGTCGGGAACATGTCGCGGAACAGGCCGGAAATACGCCAGGTGACGTCGACGCGCGGCCGGCCGAGGCTGGCCGGCGGCAGCACCTCGATGCCGGTCACGCGGCCCGTCGCGGCGTCCCATTGCGGGCGGCAGCCCATCAGCGCGAGACCCTGCGCGATCTCCTCGCCACCCGTGCGCAGGCTGGCGCTGCCCCAAAGGTCGATCACCAGCGCGCGCGGCCAGTCGCCATGCTCCTGGAGATAGGCGCGCACGGCTTCGTCGGCGGCAAGCTTGCCGAGCGCCGTTGCGGTCGGCGTCGGCAGGGTGCGCGGATCGGCGGTGAACATGTTGCGGCCCGTCGGCAGGACATCCGTGCGGTCGCGCGCCGGCGCCCCGGACGGGCCGGGCGGGATGTGCCGGCCATCGAGTGCGGCGAGCAGCGCGGCGCGCTCGGCGTCGGCGCAAGCTGCGCGCTCCGGCGTGTTTCCGGCTTCGGATGCCCGCCCATAGATGTGCAGGCCGTCCTTGATGGCGAAATCCTTCAGGTCGCACAGCCAGGCGTCGATCTGCATCAGGGCCGCGTCCGTGTCCGCCGCGTCCGACACGCCGGCTTCGCGGGTGAGACCGGTGCGCTCCGCCGTCTCGACGATCAGGCGGGCCAGCCGGTCGCGGCGGCGGCGGTCGAGCCCGTCCGCCTGCGCATATTCGTCGACCAGCCTTTCCAGCTCCTGCTGGTCGCTTGAAAGGCCGGCGCCGATCAGCGGCGGCGTGAGATGGCCGAGGGTTACCGCGCCGATGCGCCGCTTGGCCTGCGCGGCCTCGCCGGGATTGCTGACGATGAAGGGATAGATGACGGGCAGGGCGCCCGCGACGATCTCGGGAAAGCAGTTCTCCGTCAGCGCGACGGTCTTGCCCGGCAGCCATTCCAGCGTGCCGTGCGCGCCGACATGGATCAGCGCGTCGATCCCGAGCGCCCCGCGCAGCCAGAAGCCGAAGGCGACCAGCGCATGGCGCGGGGCGAGCGCCGGGTCGTGGTAATCGACGCGCCGGTCGGCGGCCCGGCCGCGATCCGGCGCCAGCGCCACCGTGACATTGCCGAAACGCGCGGCGCGAAAACCGAAGACGCCATCCTCGGCGTCGTCCCCGGCCGGTCCCCAGGTGGCGTCCAGCGTGTCTCGCGCCGCCTTGGGCAGGCCCGATAAGGATCTTTTGTAGTCGACTAATGAAATGCTCTCGGAAGCATCTTTCAGCGCCTGCATGAGGGCGCGCGGGGTTTCCGGAATACCGGAAACTGCATAGCCGGCTTCTTTCAGATCGTGCAGCATGGCGAGAACGCTGGCCGGCACGTCCAGGCCGACGGCATAGCCGGTGCGTCCCGGCGCGCTCGGATAGTCGGGCAGCAGGATCGCCAGCCGCCGCTCCGCCGCCGGTTTTACCCCCAGGGCGAGGACGGCCACAATGCGTGCGGCGACCTGCCTTATGCGGCCTGCCTCGGGGCGGTTGCGCTGCACGCCGAAAGACAGGCCCTCGTCCAGCGCCGCATCGTCCTTGAACGAGATGGCGCCGGCCATGATCCGGCCGTCGAGCTCCGGCAGCACCACATGCATGGCGAGATCGGCCGGCGCGAGGCCGCGCTGCCCCTCCTCCCAGGCCTGCCGCCTCGTGGTGGCGGTCACCACCTGGAAGACGGGCAGGCCGAGCCGGTCGAAGAGGGCCTGAGCGCCCGGTTCCGCGCCACTGGAAAACGCGGTCGCGGTGACCAGCGCCGACGCGCCGAGCTGCTGGACGGCTTCGGCGACGAGATCCGCCGCCTCGGCTTCGCGCAGGCTGGAGACGAAGACCGGCACCGGGCTGATGCCCTGCTCCGCAAGCGCGTCCGCGAGCGCGTCGATGGGGGCGATGTCGGCGGCCAGCAGCATCGAGCGGTAGAACAGGATCGGCACGACCGGCCGTGCGGCGTCGGGTGCGGTCGTGAAGAAATCCAGCGGCACGATGCCCTGGCCCGGCGCATAGAAGCCGGCCCTGGCGAGCGGCTTCGCCTCGGGCGCATCGACGGCGCGTCCGGCAAGCCGCGCCATGCGCCGCACCGCCGCGCGCATATTGTCCGGCCCGCCTTCGCGGAAGCAGGCGAGCAGCGCCATGCGCTCCTTCGGCGAAACGGTCGAGCGTTCGGCAAGTCTTGCGTCGTCGGCCTGCCCCTCGCCCGGCAGCAGCGCCAGGGCGATGTTCCTGTCGCGTGCCAGCCGGCAAAGCTGGTCGCAGCCATAGCGCCACCAGTCATAGCCGCCCAGCACGCGGACCAGGATGACGCGGGCCTGCGCCGCCGTGCCGTCGAGCCAGAGGTCGACCGACATGGGGTGGCGCAGGTCGCGCAGGGCGGCAAGCCGCAGCGAGGGCAGCGTGTCGCGCTCCGTCCGCCATGCGGCGGCCATGCCCGCCAGGTCGCTGTCGGTGAAAGACAGCGCCACCATCTCCGCCGGCGCCAGACGCAGATCGACGGGTTCGATCAGGTCGTCCAGCGAGGCGGTGGTGGTGGCGAGGATATGCATCGGATCAGGCGGACAGGAGCGTCTCGATGCGCGACCGGTCGATGCCCTTCAGGCCGATCACCACAAGCCGCGTCTCCGGCAGTTCGCCGGCCTTCCACGGGCGGTCGTAATAATGCGAGACGCGCGGGCCGACCGCCTGCACCTGAAGGCGCATCGGCTTGCCCTTCACATGGGCAAAGCCCTTCAGCCTGAGCACTTCGCCGGTATCGATGGCGGCGCTGACGCGGCGCTGCAGGTCGTCGGGATGCAGCACGGCCGGCAGGTCGACGACGAAGGTGTCGAAATCGTCGTGCTCATGGTCGTCGGCGCCGTCGTGATGCGTCTTGCGGTTCTCGATATCGTCCTCGACCGCGAGCCCGAGGCCGAGCAGCAGCGCCGGATCGACCTTGCCCTGCGCCGACGGCACGATGGTGACGTTGCGCGCCAGATGCGCCTCGATCCGCGCGCGCGCCCGCTCGGCGGCCGCCGGGTCCAGAAGGTCGCTCTTCGACAGGATGATGAGGTCGGCGCAGGCCACCTGGTCGTCGAACACTTCCTCGATCGGATCGTCGTGATCGAGCGTTTCGTCGGCGGCGCGCTGGGCGTCGAGCGCGTCCATGTCCGAGGCCACCTGGCCCTCGGCGAGCGCCGGCCCGTCGACCACGGCGATGACACCGTCCACGGTCACGCGGTTCTTGATTGCCGGCCACTGGAAGGCCTGCACCAGCGGCTTGGGCAGCGCCAGGCCCGAGGTCTCGATCAGGATGTGGTCCACCTTCGGCTCGCGCGCCAGGATCTGGTCGAGCGCCGGCACGAAATCGTCGGCCACGGTGCAGCAGATGCAGCCATTGGCAAGTTCCAGCACGTTCTCTTCCGGGCAGTTCTCGACGCCGCAGCTTTTCAGGATCTCGCCGTCGATGCCGGCGTCGCCGAACTCGTTGACGATGATCGCCAGCCGCTTGCCGTTGCTCTGCTCGAGCACGTTGCGGATGAGCGTGGTCTTGCCGGCGCCGAGAAAGCCGGTGACGACGGTGCAGGGGACGCGGTCGAGGGAAGCGGTCATGGCAGATCCTTCAGGCTGTCGAATGTGGGAATGCGGGCGATGAGGCCGCGCTTGAGGCTTTCGGGCCGGGCACGGAACGGCATGAAACCGTCCTCTGAGCCGGCAAACAGCTCGGCGCCGGCAATCAGGTCGGGGCCGCTGTCGACGTCGAGGCCGCCGAAGACGTAGCTCCATGCGCCCGGCTTGAGCATGGCGGCGGAAAGGCCGCGCTTGCAGTTTCCGAGGCAGGCGATGTGCTTGACGGTGATATCGGTGTTTTCCGCGGCGCGCGCCGTGGCGGCGGCGAGCAGGGAGCCGGGACGCGGGGCGGCCTCGGTCTCTCCGGCGGGAATCTCGGGGTGCCGGCAGGAACTGCAGACGATCACGGTCACGGCATCTTCCGCTTCCGCTTCGCCGGCAGGGCTTTCGCAATCGGTCAGGGGATCGCGCGCGATGGCGCTGTCGACGGTCACAATTCACGCTCCTTGCCCGGGACACCCGCCGGGCGGTCAGGATTTCTGTTGTCGACGGCAGGTTTCCTGGCTCACGGATCGACGCTTTTCCCTGCCTTCCCAGAGCGGAAGCTCCAGTGGCGTCGTCGGAAAAAGCTCTCCGCCTACAGTTGCGGGGACAGCTGCGGTCTTGGGTCAGGCACCCGCACCGCATTCCCTCTTAGCCTCCTCCGTTACGGAAGGAGGACCGTCATCGACGCATTTACGGCGCGCCGAATGCGACTGTCAATGCGCACAACAAACGGTTTGCCGCGGTCGGCATTTTCGTTATGCTTCCGCCCGTCATCGGTGCCGCGCAAGCGGACCAGAAGGGAATGCGGTGTGGCGCGCAAGCGCCGAAGCCGCGGCTGCCCCCGCAACTGTAGGCGGAGAGCTTTTTCCGACGACGCCACTGGAGCTTCCGCTCTGGGAAGGCAGGAAGAAGCGCAGATCCGCAAGCCAGGAAACCTGCCGGTGACGGAAACAGAAACCAGACCCTCGGGTGGAGGGGAAAGGACGCATGATGACATCTGCTTCGACAACGCCTGGTGTGGCCGCTTCCACGCAGTCACGCGTTCTCCAGCTCTCCCTGGCGGGCGTGCTCGGCCTGTTCATCGTCGGATTCATGGGCTTCTCCCATGTCGAGGCGGTGCACAATGCCGGTCACGACTATCGCCATTCCATGGCGTTTCCCTGCCACTGACGCGGGAGCGAGCTCATGAACATCTTTCGCAACGCCGTTTTCACCGCGGCGCTGGCGGGCCTGCTGGCAGGCATCGTCATGACCTTTATGCAGGCCGGCTATACCGTCCCGCTCATTCTCCAGGCAGAGACCTTCGAGGGCGCCGCGCCGGCGCACAGCCACGCCGCGACCGCCCCTGAGGCAGCGGAACCCGCCGCCGATGACCACGCCGCCGCGGGCCACAGCCATGACGGCGAGGCCTGGGCGCCGGCCGACGGCTTCGAGCGCCTGGCCTACACCGCGCTCGCGAACATCGTTACGGGCATCGGCTTCGCGCTGCTGCTGGTCGCCGTGTCGGAAGCCGCCGGCGGCATCGCTGGCTGGCGCCAGGGCCTGATCTGGGGGTTTGCCGGCTTTGCCGTTTTCACGCTGGCGCCGGGTCTTGGCCTGCCACCGGAGCTGCCGGCAATGCAGGCCGCCGAACTCGCCGCCCGCCAGGTGTGGTGGGTCGGGACGGTGGTTGCCACGGCCGCCGGCCTGGCGCTGATCGCCTTTCGCGCGGCACCGCTGTGGGCGCTGATCGGCGTGGTGCTCATCGTTGCGCCGCATATCGTCGGCGCGCCGCAACCGGTCAGTCATGAGACGCCCGTGCCGGCGGAGCTGCATCATCGCTTCGTCGTCGCCGTAACGATCACCAATCTGGTGTTCTGGCTGCTTCTGGGGGTGGCCGTCGCGCTTGTGCGCAAGCGGTTCGCGCTCGCTCCCTCGACACGGCAGCAGCGCAGCCTTGCGTGATCCCGACCGGCTGACCCTGGTGCTCGGCGGTGCGCGCTCCGGCAAGAGCGCGCATGCCGAAAGCCTCGTCACGGCGCATCCCGCGCCGTGGACCTATGTGGCGACGGCGCAGGCCCATGACGACGAGATGCAGGCCCGCATCGGCGTGCATCAGGCCAGGCGCGCGACGGGCTGGCACACGCTCGAGGCGCCGCTCGATCTGGTGGCCGCGCTGGCCGTCCTGCCGGGCGACCGGCCCCTGCTGCTCGATTGCCTGACGCTCTGGCTCAGCAATCTCATGCTGGCGGAGCGGGACATCGAGGCGGAAAGCGCGGGTCTCCTCCGCCTGCTCGCGGCCCGGCCTGGCCCCAGCGTGGTGGTCTCCAACGAAGTCGGCTTCGGCATCGTGCCGGACAATGCGCTGGCGCGGCGCTTCCGCGACGCGGCGGGCCGGCTGAACCAGCAAACCGCAGCGGCGGCCGACGCGGTCATCCTCGTCGTCGCCGGCCTGCCCATGAAGGTGAAGTGAATGCGTGAGATCGACGACCGGGAAGCCGAGCGGCACAAGGCGAAGATGGCCAAGCGCAAGGCCGTGCAGGACGCGGAGGTCGGCGCGAAGACCGTCGAGAAGGGCCTGCTGATCGTCAACACCGGGCCGGGCAAGGGCAAGACGACGGCCGCCTTCGGCCTGGCGCTGCGCATGCTGGGTCATGGCCGGCGCGTCGGCGTCGTCCAGTTCATCAAGGGCGCCTGGCACAGCGGCGAGAAGGATGCCTTCGAGGCCTTCGGCGACCGGGTCTCCTGGCACACGATGGGCGAGGGCTTCACCTGGGAAACGCAGGATCTTCAGCGCGACATCGCTGCCGCCGAGCGGGCCTGGGCGAAGGCTGTCGAGCTGATGGCCGATCCGTCGATCGGCCTGGTCGTGCTGGATGAGTTGAACATCGCCCTGCGCTACAACTATCTCGATCTCGAAACCGTGGTCGAGACGCTCAAGGCGCGGCGCGACGACCTGCATGTCGCCGTCACCGGGCGCAACGCCAAGCCGGCGCTGGTCGAGGCAGCCGACCTCGTCACCGAGATGGGCCAGGTCAAGCACCATTTCGCCGCCGGGGTGAAGGCGCAGAAGGGCGTGGAGTTCTAGAGCGCACTGCTTTGACGCCGTGCGTGGTTCGACAAGCTCACCATGAGGGAGGTTGTGTCCTGCAAGTCTGTTCATCAACACGGAGGACGGGTGGCGCAGCGTCTCTCCCTCCCTCATGGTGAGCTTGTCGAACCACGCACCGCGCTGTTGCCACGAGATCGGAAACAACCGGAAGCGGTCCCAAGTCTCTTATCCAGTCCGCCAGCCTCACAAAACCAGATGCCACAGTCCCGCCGCCATCGCCACAAGACCGATCAGGAACCCGTCTGCAATCCGGTAGAGCGCGAGGGCCCGGCGGATGTCCTCGGCGTCGGCTTCGCGTCTTCCGCCCTCGCCCATGAAGGCGTCGTCGACGGTCACGCCGCCATAGCGGCGCGGGCCGGCCAGCGCCAGGCCGAGCGCGCCCGCCATGGCCGCTTCCGGCCAGCCGGCATTGGGCGAGCGATGATGGCGCGCATCGCGGCGCACCGCGCGCCATGCTTCTTCAGCCGAAGCATCGCGCATGAAGAGCGCGGCAGCGATGAACAGCAGCGCCGAAAGGCGCGAAGCCGGCAGGTTGATGAGATCGTCAAAACGCGCCGCCGCCCAGCCGAAATGAAGATGCCGCACGGTCTTGTGTCCGATCATGGAATCGGCCGTGTTCGCGGCCTTGTAGACGGCACCACCGGCAAGACCGCCAACCGCGAGCCAGAAGACCGGCGCCACCACGCCGTCGGAGCAGTTTTCGGCAAGGCTCTCGATGGCCGCGCGCGCAACGCCGGCCTCGTCGAGGCTTTCGGGATCGCGGCCGACGATCTGCGAAACCGCCCTTCGGCCTTCCGCCAGTCCGCCCGCATCGAGCCCGTCCGCCACCGCTTTCACATGGCTTGCAAGGCTCCGCTGGGCGATCAGCGAACTGCCCACGAGCGCGGCCACCAGCAACCCGGCCCAACCGGAAAGGCTGGTCTGGATCATCCATCCGGTAAAGCCCGCCAGCGCGACGATAGCGGCAAGGACCAGCACGCCGCTCATCCGGCGCGCGCCTGGCGAAAGGGTTTCGACATTGCAGCGCGCGTCCGCCAACGCGATAAGACGGCCGATCCAGGTGACGGGGTGGCCGATGACGCGGTAGAGACGCTGCGGATAGCCCACCGCAAGCTCGACCAGGACTGAGGAAAGCGCAATCAGGATGGACATCAGGCCTCGACTGTCTGGCACGGCGAAAGCGGTAACCGACCATGGCGGCAGCCTCGTCAGGGCGGCGGCGCTGTTTCCGGGCGCGCCGACGCCATGGCTGGACCTGTCCACCGGCATCAATCCGCACTCCTACCCGTTTCCGCCGCTGCCCGCCACCGCCTATGCGCGTCTTCCCGAGGAGGCGCGGCTGGCGGAACTCGCGGCGCTGGCGGCCCGCGTCTACGGCGCGCCGGACGGCGCGCATCTGGTTGCGGCCCCCGGCACGCAGGTGCTGCTGCCGCTTGTCGCCGCGCTGCTTCCCGCCGGACCGGCCATGGTGCTCGCGCCCACCTATGCGGAACATGCCCGGGCGGCTGCCCTTGCCGGCCATGCGGTGGAGGAGGTCGAGGATTTCGAGCGTCTCTTCGAGGCGCGGCTGGCCGTCGTGGTCAATCCGAACAATCCAGACGGCCGGGTGATCCCGCGGGACCGGTTGCTGGCGCTGGCGGCGCATCTCCACGGCAGGGGCGGCCTGCTGGTGGTCGACGAAGCCTTCATGGATGTCGGCCCGCGCGCCGAAAGCGTTGCCGGCGATGTCGGCGCGGGCGGGCTTGTCGTGCTCCGCTCCTTCGGCAAGTTCTTCGGCCTTGCCGGCGTCCGGCTCGGCTTTGCCGCCGCCATGCCCGCCATTGCCGCGCGCCTTTCCGGCTGGCTGGGGCCATGGGCGGTCGCCGGCCCGGCGCTGGAGATCGGCATGACGGCGCTTGCCGACACGGCCTGGCAGGAAACGATGCGGAAGCGGCTTGCCGCGGAAGCCGCGCGGCTCGACCGGACGCTCGCCGCGCAGGGGCTTGCGGTCTCCGGCGGCACGGACCTGTTCCGCTTCCTGCGCCTGCCGGCGGCATCCGGCCTGTTCGAGACGCTTGGCCGGCACGGCATCCTCGTCCGCAGCTTTGCCGGCCGGCCAGACTGCCTGCGCCTCGGCTTGCCCGGCAGTGATGCCGACCACGCCCGGCTGGAGCATGCCTTTCAGACATGGCGGGCCGCCGGCGCAGCGGGGAGCGCGTGATGCTCTACATCTGCCCGATGTCCCAGCTCGAGCGGACGTTCCGCGCGACAGGCGCCAGCCATCTCGTCTCCTTGACGTCGAGCGAGGCGCCGCCCCCGTCCGTCGAGGGGCTTGCGGCGGAGAACCGGCTGCATCTGGCGATGCACGACATCACAGAGCAGCGGCCGGGCCTCGTGGCGCCCTCGGGCGAACATGTGGAGGCGCTGCTCGCCTTCGCCCGCGCCTGGGATTGCCGCACCCCGATGGTGGTGCATTGCTATGCGGGCATCAGCCGCTCGACGGCCGCCGCCTATGTGATCGCCGTGGCACTCGCGCGCGAGACGGACGAGTTGGAGCTTGCCCGCATGCTGCGCGCGCGGGCGCCCTTCGCCACGCCCAATCGCCGCATCGTGGCGCTCGGCGATGCGCTTCTGCGCCGCGAGGGGCGCATGATGCACGCGATCCAGACCATCGGCCGGGGCGCCGATGCCTTCGAAGGCGCGCCCTTTCACCTGCCGGTGCGCTGAGGCCGGCCCGGTTCCGCACCTTCATGCGAACAGCCTGAGATCAACCTGGCTGCAAGTTCCGCAACCTTCACTCCGCCGGTGCGGGACGCAGGCCGAGGGGCGTTTCCGGGGCGGGGTTGCCGAGATCGGCGACGGTCTCGCCGCTTTCGAGCCAGGCCTGCATTTCTTCCGGGGTGGCGCGGGGCGAGAACAGCCCGGCGCGCGCGTAGATCAGGCCGATCAGCGGCGAGAGCCAGCAGGCGAAGGCGAGCGGAATGTAGAGCAGGTTCTCCACCTGCCCCTCCGATATGCCGAGCGCCAGGGCGCTGATCACGAAGGCGCCGCCGGCGTTCCAGGGGATCAGCGGCGAGATCAGCGTGCCGCCTTCCTCGACCGCGCGCGACAGGTTGAGCGTCGAGTAGCCCATGCCGCGATAGACCGGCGCATACATGCGGCCCGGCAGGGCGATCGAGAGATAGGGATCGCCGGCGACCAGATTGGTCGCCATCGACGTGCCGACCGCCGCCGTCTGCACGCCGGCAAAGCCCGTCACCCGACGCATGATCGCCCGGATGATCGTCTCCAGGCAGCCCGTCTTCTCGAGCGCGCCGCCGAAGGCGAGCGCGATCAGGATGAGGGAGATGGTCCACATCATGGACTGGATGCCGCCCCGGTTGAGCAGCGTGTCCACCATCGGCACGCCGGTCCCGATCCGGTAGCCGCTGTTGGCATAGGTGAATACGTCGTGCAGCCCGGCGCCCTGAACGAACAGCGCGGCGAGGCCACCGGCCAGTGCGCCGGCGAAAAGCGAGGGGATCGGCGGCATGCGCTTGACCGCCATGACGATCACCAGAGCGACCGGCAGGAGCAGCCAGGGCGAGATGACGAAATTGTCCATAAGCGCGCCGTTGATGCGGGCGATGGTCTCGAAATACGCATCCGCCGGTGCGGTCCGGGTGAACCCCGCCAGCAGGTAGATCGCGAGAGCCACGGCCATGGCCGGGACCGTCGTCGGAAGCATGTTCCTGATATGCGAGAACAGATCGACGCCGGTCACCGCCGGGGCCAGGTTGGTCGTGTCGGAAAGCGGCGAGATCTTGTCGCCAAAGAAGGCGCCGGAGACCACCGCGCCGGCGGTCCAGTAGGCGGGAATGCCGAAGCCCGCGCCGATGCCCATCAGGGCGAGGCCGACCGTGCCGACCGTGCCCCACGAGGTTCCGAGCGACAGGGAGACGACCGAGCACAGCAGCATCGCGGCGGCGAGAAAGAACTGCGGCGACAGGACGGCAAGCCCGTAATAGATCAGTGTCGGCACCGTGCCGCTGGCGATCCACACGCCGAGGATCATGCCCACCGTGATCAGCACGGAAACGGACGGCAGCGATACGTGGATGACGTGAAAGGCGCCCTGTTCGACATGCTGCCAGGTGAAGCCGAGCCTGAGGCCGACGAGGCCGGTGATTCCCAGCCCGATGGCAAGCGGCACGTGGGGCGTGAAGTCGTTGAACCAGAAGAGCTGCACGCCGAGAAACACGAGCGTCAGCACCACCGGCGTCAGCGCCAGTGGCAGGCTCGGCAGTTTCCGTTCCGGTTCCGTCATGCATGCCTCCCATCTTTCACGCACGTCGCGGCCATTCAGGCGATGGGCACGGCGCTACCGGACGCGTGCACACGTCCAGTGGCGCTTCTTCGCATCTTTAGGGAATGAAGATCGGAGCAGGAAGAGTGTTTTTTACTTTATGCTAAAAATAATAAGTTGATTATTTGAATATATATTGTCGGCAACAATAATTATATAAATGGTTATACATAAATGTAATGAAGAATAGCATTCTTCGTTCTCACTCTGCGGCGAGATTCTCGGTCTCCGCCGCGCGAAGAACCTCAGCGGCGATACGGAAGGATTTCAGCCGTGCCGCGTGATCGTGAATCTGTCCGGTCAGGATGATCTCGTCGGGCCGATAACGCCTGATGAAGCCCAGCAGCCCGTCGCGGACGGTTTCGGGTCCGCCGGCCGCCGTGCAGGCAAGGGCCTCGCGGACGCTTGCCGCGATGCCGGGGTCGAAGCCGGCCTCGACATTCTCCACCGGGCGGGGCAGCGGGCCGGGACGCCCGGTGCGCAGATTGGCGAAAGCCTGCTGCATCGACGATTTGAGGAGCAGGCCCTCTTCATCCGTGTCTGCTGCGAAGACGTTCAGCGCCATCATGAAATGCGGTTTCTCCAGATGCTCGGAGGGCCGAAACGTCTGGCGGTAGATATCGATCGCCTGTTCGAGCGCTGCGGGCGCGAAATGCGAGGCGAAGGCGTAGGGCAGGCCGAGATGGGCGGCGAGCTGCGCGCCGTAGAGGCTGGATCCGAGGATCCACACCGGCACATGCGTGCCGCGGCCGGGAATGGCGCGCACCTTCTGGCCGGGCTGTTCGTCGCCGAGATAGATCATCAGCTCCACCACGTCCCGCGGAAAGCCGTCGCCGTCCTCGAGGCCGCGGCGCAACGCCCTGGCCGTCGCCATGTCCGTGCCGGGTGCGCGCCCGAGACCCAGATCGATGCGGTCCGGATGGAGCGTCGCCAGCGTGCCGAACTGCTCGGCAATGACCAGCGGCGCGTGATTGGGCAGCATCACGCCGCCCGCGCCGACGCGGATCGTTTTCGTCGCGGCCGCCACCTGGCCGATCAGCACGGCGGTCGCGGCGCTGGCGATCCCCGCCATGTTGTGATGCTCGGCGAGCCAGTAGCGCCGGTAGCCCCATTCCTCGGCATGACGGGCGAGGTCGAGCGTGTTGCGCAGGGCGTCGGCGACGGTCGCGCCTTCGGGGACAGGGGCGAGGTCGAGGACGGAGAAGGGGATCATGGAGGGCTCCGGGGTGGTGGCGCTCTCCGTCATATGGGGACGCGGCCCACCGATCCAAGGGGCGCGGAGCGCCCGTCAGCTTCACCTCGCCCTTGCTCCGCCGGACGCCTGCGCAGAGGGCTTAACCGAACACCACCGTCTTGTGGCCGTTCAGCATCACGCGGTTCTCCAGATCCAGCTTGACGGCGCGGGCGAGCACCCGGCTCTCGATGTCACGGCCGGCGGCGACGAAATCCTCGGCGCTCAGCGCATGCGTCACGCGCTCGGTTTCCTGCTCGATGATCGGCCCTTCGTCGAGATCGGGCGTCACGTAGTGGGCCGTGGCGCCGATCAGCTTCACGCCGCGCTCATGGGCCTGGTGATAGGGCTTGGCGCCCTTGAAGCTCGGCAGGAAGGAATGGTGGATGTTGATGACCTTGCCGTAGAGCCGGTTGGAGAGGTCGTTGGACAACACCTGCATGTAGCGGGCGAGGATCAAGAGGTCGGCGCCGGTCTCGTTGAACAGCGCCAGGAGCTTTGCTTCCTGCTCGGCCTTGTTGTCCCTGTTCACCGTCCAGTGATGAAAGGGGATGCTCTCCATCTCCGCCGTGCGGCGCGCATCCTCGTGATTGGAGACGATGGCCGCCACCTCCGCGTCGAGCCAGCCGACGCGGATCTGGTAGAGGAGGTGCAGCAGGGCGTGGTCGAACTTCGACACCATGATGATGATCTTCGGCCGCCGCGCGCGGTCCGCGATCGCGGTCTTCATGTCGAACCGGGCGATTGCCGGTTCGAGCGCCCGCAGCAGGCCATCGCGTTCGACGCTCCCGGGCGCGGTGATCGACAGGCGCATGAAGAAGCGGTTCGTCTGCCGGTCCCAGAACTGGTTGGATTCGGCGATGTTGGCGCCCAGTCCGGCAAGTTCGGTCGTCACGGCGGCGACGATGCCGGGGCGGTCGGCGCAGGAAAGATTGATGTCGAACGTCTTCTCGGTCATGGCGGGGTCCGGCTGATGGCTCGATGGGCGGGTCGTGGAAAGCCGCGATCTATACGCGATCGCGCCGCGAATGAAACCGGCATAGTGTCTCATGCCGCCGGATGGAATGTCCTGCCGAAATCGCCGGCGCCTGTCGGATACGCCGCCGACCGGACGTCCTCGGAAAAACGCGCAGCGACAAGGAAAGGAAAACCGCCATGTCCGACCAGAAGGTGAAAGGCCCCGCTTCCTATTTCCCGTCCATCGAGAAGACCTACGGCCAGCCGATCGACCACTGGCTGGCGCTGCTCGACGGCATGCGGGACAGGAAGCACATGGAGATGGTCTCGGTGCTGAAGAGCGAACACGGGCTGGGGCACGGCCACGCCAATGCGCTGGTGGCCCATCACCGGGCCAGGAACGCCGGTTGAACCGCTCCGGCGCCCCTGCGTTCCGGTCCCCGCTCAGAACGTGCGGATGAAGTCGCGCACCTCGTCCTGCAGCGTCCTGTACCGCGTCTCTGCCGCCGCGCGGCGGGTGGCGAGGGCGGCGATCTCGTCCTCTGTCTTCTCCAGCATGGCGAGATAGCGCTTGGCCAGCGCGCTGTCGCCCGGCGCGGCGGCGAGGTTGTCGCGGATGCGCTCCTGATCGCCTGCCGTGCGGGCAACCGCCTCCTCGATCTCCTGCATGTCGAGTTGCGCGCGCACGGCGTTGCGGCGCAGTTCGGCGAGTTCGGTGAGCTTGGCGGCGGTCTGCGCGTCGGTGGTCGCGCCTGCCCAGTTGAACAGGGCTTCGGCGTCGGCGTCGACCAGAGCGAAGCTGTCGATGCGGCTGCGCTCCGCCGTGATCTTGATCTCGGCCGTGCCGCCCGCTTCCACCGTCGCGCGCAACCGGTGATGGGTCGGCGTCGATGAGGCGAGCGCGTCCGAGGCGATCTGCCAGCCGTCGCGCCGCGGGTGCTCGACGATGACAGTGCGTGGCGCATCGGTTGCGCCCTTGATGGCATAGGTGGTCGTCAGTCGCGAAACCGAGGTGGCGCGCAGGACGCCGTCGGCGACGGCGATCCGCCCGACCGTCTCGCGGGGGTCCGTCTGCGTCGTGATCTCGACCTTGCGGTCGGCGGCGAAGCTGACCATGCGGCTTTCGCCGCCGGGCACGCCGGCAAGCTGCGCGTCGCCGACATAGCCGTCGCGCTGGTCGTAGACGGTCAGGATGCCGGGCGGCAGGCTGGCCTCGGTTCTGTTTTCCAGGAACAGGGCGGCGACCGGATGGATCTCGCCGCGCTCCGGCTGGAAGACGGAAACCTGCTCGGCGGGAACCTCGGCGTCGATGAAGGGCAGTGAGAGGGTCTGTCCGGCCTTCAGTGCGACCGGGAACGGGAGGCGATAGGAGGCGCTCGTCTGCCCCTCCTGGGTGGCGGCTGCGCCGGTCGGCGCGGCAAACGCATGTTCCATCGCGGCGGCCGGCGCGGGCGCCATGGTCAGGGCGCGCCTTTGCCGGGCCGCGCCGCCCATCGCGTCGGCGGCGACCTCGGCGTCCATGCCGGCGGCGTTGTCGATGCGGGGCGGCGTCGTGCTGCCTGCCGTGACCGGCACCTGCGGCCGCTCGTGCCAGTAGCGTTGATGCAGGCGCTGCGCGAGCGTGACCGGAGCCCCGGACGACAGGGTGACGGCGACATCCCGCCAGTCCTCGCCGGTGGCGTTCTCGATGACGGCCCAGGCCTGCAGGCGCGCCGCCCCGCCTTCCTGCGAGACCAGGCGGTATGCGGTCTTCCACACGGGCGCCGGCACGACATAGGAGATGCTCACGTCGCGCGCCCCGTCGCCCTGGAGCGCGATGGAGATCCGCCGCACGTCGTCCATGCGGCCGCGCCCGCTGACGGCCGCCGCCTCGCGCAGCTTGTCGCGCATGGCGGCGTCGAGGATCTCGAACACGGTGTCGGTTCCGAGGCGCAGCACCTCCACCTGGCCGGTTTCGGTCATGAGGGAAAGCGTGCGCTCGGTGGTGGCGTCGTCGCCCGTGCCGCGCTGCTCGCTGCCCACGCCGAGCACCGTGCCCTCGACGGTGCGCCCGCCGGATGAGGCGCGCACGGGGATGCCCTGGAGGGACGCCGCCAGCTCCGGCAGGGAACCCATCGTGTCGGGCTGGAACGGCAGGCGGCGGAATGTTTCCTCGACCGGCGACAGACCATCCAGCGTCAGGCCGCCGACGGTGCCGGAGGGGTCGCGCACGACGAGGCTCTTGAGGATGTCGTCGACCTGCTCGAGGGGCACGTCGATGGCCAGCGTTTCGGTGCCGTCGATCCGCGCCGCGCGCCTGATCTCGGCAAGGCCGCCCGACGAAAGCGTGATGGCCTCCACCTCGCTGGTGAACGCGTCCACGGCGCCCGCCGGACCGGTGACGAACGGAGCGGCCACGGTGGCGCAGAGCATCGCGGCGCGCGTCGTCGCGAGAGAGGCCTTCTTGACGGTTTTCATGGGGGTCTCCTGATACGGGTCATCGACAGGGCGAATGGACCGCACGCCGGAGACGTTGGCAAGTGCGCGGTCGCCCACCCGTGCTGTCGATCCACATCGCTGCCTGAGAGAGACCTCGCCGATGCGGCGGTTTTGTGGTGCGGCCGCCCGTCAACCGCCGCGCAGCGCTGCGATCAGCCTGATCATCCCTGCCGTCGCGGCATCCCGGTCGCCGGCGCCAGTCTTGCCCTCCACCACCGGCAGAAGCTCCGTCGCCAGTTCCTTGCCGAGCTCGACGCCCCACTGATCGAAGGCGTTGATGCCGTAGAGCCGCGCCTCGACGAACACGCGATGCTCGTAGAGCGCGATCAGCCGGCCCAGCGCGAAGGGGTCGAGCCTGCGGTGGAGGATCGTCACCGAGGGCCGGTTGCCGGGGAAGACGCGGTGCGGCGCGAGCCGCTTCGCCTCGCTCGCATCCATGCCCTTCGCCAGGAGCTGGGCTTCGGCCTCCTCCCGGGTGCGTCCTTTCATCAGGGCTTCGGCCTGCGCCAGGCAGTTGGCGACGAGCAGGTCGTGATGGTGCTTCAGCCGTGGTTCGTGGCCCTCGGCGGCGAGGATGAACTCCACCGGAATGATGTCCGTGCCCTGGTGCAGGAGCTGGAAGAAGGCATGCTGCCCGTTGGTGCCCGGCTCGCCCCAGACGAGCGGTCCGGTCGGCGTTTCGGCGGCGGTTCCGTCGAGCTGTACCCGCTTGCCGTTCGATTCCATGTCGAGCTGCTGCAGATAGGCCGGCAGCCGCTCGAGCCGCTGGTCGTAGGGGATCACGGCGCGCGCCGGATAGCCGCAGATCACGCGGTGCCAGTAGCCGATCAGGCCGAGCATGACCGGCAGGTTCCGCGCCGGCGGCGCCGAATGGAAATGCCGGTCCATCGCCTCTGCGCCGGCCAGCAGCCGTCGGAAATCGTCGGCGCCGACGGCGATCATGATCGGCAGGCCGATGGCGCCCCACAGCGAGTAGCGGCCGCCGACCCAGTCCCAGAAGCCGAACACGCGCGCCCTGTCGATGCCGAACGCCGACACCTTGTCGAGCGCCGTCGAAACCGCTGCGAAGTGGTCGCCCGTCGCTTCCTGCCCGAGCGCATCGGCCACCCATTGCCGCGCGGTGGCGGCGTTGGTCATCGTTTCGATGGTGGTGAAGGTCTTCGAGGCGATGATGAACAGCGTCGTTTCCGGATCGAGCCCGGCCAGTGTGTCGGCGATGTGCGCGCCGTCGATGTTCGAGACATAGTGCAGGCGCGGCCCGTCATGGAACGGCGCCAACGCGCGCGTCACCATCACGGGGCCGAGATCCGAGCCGCCGATGCCGATGTTGACCACATCGGTGAAGGCCTTGCCCGTCGCCCCGCGGATTGCGCCCGTCCGCACGCCCGTCGCGAAGGCGTCCATCGCCTCCAGGACGGCGCGAACCTCGGGCATCACGTCCTTGCCGGCCTCGACCACGGGCCCGCCCGAGAGGGCGCGCAGCGCCGTGTGCAGCACGGCGCGATCCTCGGTGCCGTTGATGCGCTCGCCCGAGAACATCGCCTCGCGCGCGGCCGAAAGCCCGGCCGCTTCCGCCAGCCCGGTCAGGAGCGCGATGGTTTCCTCGGTCACGGCCGTGCGCGAGAAATCGAGCGTCAGATCGTCGAGCCCGAGCGAGAACCGTTCGAAACGCTGCGGATCACCGGCGAAAGCGGCCCGCATGTCCATCGATGCCTTGGCGGCGCGGTGTGTCCTCAGCGCGGCGAGCGCGGTTTCGATTGCCTGGTCCAATGGGCTGCTCCGCTTGAAAGAAACGGCGTGTTCTAACCCATCGGTTGAAAAACAGGAATCCGATTTCGCAGAACCCCTTGCTGAATCTGGCGCGAAAACGGCGTTGCAGTGCGGTTTCCTGGCACCCATCAATTTCTTTGTTGGAACAATCAATTGTACCAGGGTTGACATGCCTTGACCCGGCGTTAGGCTCCGCCCGCGAGAGGAAGAATCCATGCCAGCCAGAAATGACACCGCCTTATGGACCGGCCTGTTCAAGATTTCCCCTGAATCCGGCCAGACGCTTCAGGCCCAGATCCGGCAGGCCATCGTGTCGGCCATTCTCGACCGCCAGATCGCGCCCTCCATGCCGCTTCCCTCCTGCCGCATCCTGGCCGAGAAGCTCGGCGTCGCGCGCGGTACGGTCGTGCTGGCCTTCCAGCAGCTCGTCGACCAGGGCTTCCTGATCGCCCGCGAGCGGCGCGGCCATTTCGTCAATCCGGAGGTGCTGGCCGCTCCGCCGCGCCCGCCGCGCAAGCAGGGCGGCAAGAACGGCGTCAACTGGAGCAACCGGTTCCAGGTCATGGCGAGCCGCATGCCGGATTCGCGCAAGAACGAAGACTGGATGAAGGCGTCCTATCCCTTCGTCTACGGCCAGTTCGATCCGTCCCTGTTCCCCACCGCCGAATGGCGCGAGTGCAACCGCATGGCGCTGGCGGTGCTGGAGATCCGCAACTGGGCGGCCGACATGGTCGACCGCGACGACCCGCTGCTGATCGAGCAGATCCAGGCGCGGCTCCTGCCGCGGCGCGGCATCTTCGCTAATCCCGACGAGATCCTGATCACGCTCGGCTCGCAGCATGCGCTGTACATGCTGGCGACCCTTCTGATGCGCAAGGGGTCCCGGGTGGCAGTGGAGAATCCGGGCTATCCCGACGCCCGCTCGATCTTCGAGCTGGCGGGCGCCGAGATCATCCCCGTGCCGGTTGACCGGCAGGGCATCGACGTGGCGCAGATCCCGCGGGAGGCGAACTTCGTCTTTGCCACGCCCAGCCATCACTGCCCGACCATGGTGCCGCTCAGCCAGCCGCGCCGCGAGGCGCTGCTGGCGAAGGCCGAGGAGAACGACTGGATCGTCATCGAGGACGATTACGACAGCCAGCTTGCCGACGAGCGGCCGCAGGCGGCGCTGAAGGGCCTCGACCGCACCGGTCGCGTGATCCATGTCGGCTCCATGTCGAAGACGCTCGCGCCCGGCCTGCGCATGGGCTACATCGTCGCCCCCGCCGACCTGATCGCCGAGCTGCGTGCCCTCCGCCGCTTCATGCTGCGCCATCCGCCGGCCAACAACCAGCGCGCCGTGGCGCTGTTCCTCTCGCTCGGTCATCACGACACGCTGGTGCGCCGCATCTCTGCCGCCTTCGAGGAGCGCCGCGAGAAGCTGGTGCAGGCGGTCGGCGACATCCTGCCGGACTGGAGCGCCGCGGATATCCGTGGCGGGACCTCGCTCTGGCTGGAGGGGCCGGCGGGGCTCGATTCGGCCATGCTGGCGAAATCGGCCGCCGAGCGCAGCGTTCTGATCGAGCCGGGCGGCCGCTTCTTCATCGGCCGCACCAGCCCGACGCCGTTCATGCGGCTCGGCATCTCGTCGATCGGCGCGCAGCATGTGGAGCCGGGCATCCGCGAACTCGCCGCCGCCGCCGCCGAACATCGCCGCGCGGCGGCCTGATCCCGGCTGCGGTGGATGGACAAGGCGTTGCCGGTGCGTTAGCCAGTCTTGAGACTGCTGTTTCAGGAGGGTCGCGCCATGGCCATGGTCATCGAGGGTGAAGAGCGGATCGAGGCGCCGGTGGATGCCGTGTGGCGGGCGCTGAACGATCCCGAGGTCCTGAAAGCCTGCATCCCGGGCTGCGAGGAGCTGGAGAAGACATCCGATACCGAGTTCGCGGCGACCGTCGCGCTCAAGATCGGGCCGATCAAGGCGCGCTTCAACGGCGCGGTGGAGCTTTCTAACCTCAACCCGCCGCACTCCTACACAATCAGCGGCGAGGGCAAGGGCGGCGTCGCCGGTTTCGCCAAGGGCGGCGCCGACGTGGCGCTCCGGGAGGACGGCGCCGACGCGACGATCCTGTCCTACAGCGCCAAGGCGGATGTCGGCGGCAAGATGGCCCAGCTCGGCAGCCGGCTCATCCAGTCGACCTCGAAGAAGCTGGCGGGCCAGTTCTTTTCAAGTTTCAGCGACCATGTCGGCGGCGGTGGGGAAACGCCCGCCTCAGCGTGAGGCCTTGCCGCTGAACGCCGCCTCGCGCTTTTCCAGGAAGGCGCTGACGCCCTCGCGATAGTCGCTCGAGCGCCCGGCCTCGCGCTGCAGGTCGCGTTCGAGATCGAGCTGTGCGTCGAGCGTGTTGCCCGAGGCGGACTGGGCCGCCTGCTTGATCAGCCCGTAGGCGAATGTCGGCCCCTTTGCCAGATGCTCGGCCAGCGCCTCCGCCTCCGCCGTCAGGGCGTCGTCCTCGACCATGCGCCAGATCATCCCCCATTCGGCGGCTTTCTCCGCAGACACGGCTTCGCCCGTCAGCATCAGCGCCTTGGCGCGCGCCTCGCCGATCAGGCTGGTGAGAAACCAGGTGCCGCCCGAATCGGGCACGAGGCCGATTCGCGAGAATGCCTGGATGAACTTCGCCGAGCGGGCCGCCAGCACGATGTCGCAGGCCAGCGCGATGTTGGCGCCGGCGCCGGCTGCCACGCCGTTGACCGCGCAGATCACGGGCTTGGCGAGGCCGCGAATCTGCCGCACGAGCGGATTATAGAAAGTCTCGATCGTATGCCCGAGGTCCAGCTTGTCGTCGAGCTTCGCCGGGTCGCGGTCGCCAAGATCCTGCCCGGCGCAGAAACCGCGCCCGGCGCCGGTGAGCAGCACCGCACGGCATGCATCGTTGGCTGCCGCCTCGTCGAGGGCGGCGCGCAGCGCGAGATGCTGCGCCTCGTTGAAGGAATTGAGCTTCTCCGGACGGTTGAGCGTGATGCGGTGCCAGCCGTCGCGCCGGTCGTGAAGAATGGTCTCGTTGTCTGCGGCACTCATGCGCTCGTCCTCCGGATGCGGATTTTTACGTTACATAAAACGGCTCGTTGAGCAAACATACGTAACATAAATTATCGCGTACGGCGGCCGGCCTGCCTCATTCGAAGACGATCGCCGGGGCCGCCTCGGCGCTTGCCTGCATGGCCAGGCTGAGCTGCGCCCGGACCTTCTCGGCGATGGCGCGGTACACTCTTGCCTGCGCGCCGTCGGGGTTCGACGCCACCACCGGGGTTCCGGCGTCCGAGGTCTCGCGCACGTCCATGGTCAGCGGCACCTCGCCCAGGAACGGCACGCCGAGCCGCTCCGCCTCCGCCCGCGCGCCGCCATGGCCGAAAATGTCGTAGCGGGCACCGGTGTCGGGGGCAAGGAAGTAGCTCATGTTCTCGACCAAGCCGAGCAGGGGAACGTCGACCCGCCTGAACATGTTGAGGCCCTTGCGCGCGTCGATCAGCGCCAGGTCCTGCGGGGTGGAGACGATGACGGCGCCGGCGAGCGGAACCTGCTGCGCCATCGTCAGCTGGGCGTCGCCCGTGCCGGGCGGCATGTCGACCACCAGCACGTCGAGCGGTCCCCAGGCCACCTCGCGGAGCATCTGCCGCAGCGCCGAGACGACCATCGGGCCGCGCCAGATCATCGGCGTGTCTTCCTCCACCAGGAAGCCCATCGACATGACCTTGACGCCATAGGCCTCCATCGGCTTCAGCACCTTGCCGCCGGCCGTCTCGGGCTTGCCCTTGAGGCCGAGCAGGCGCGGCATGGAGGGGCCGTAGATGTCGGCGTCCAGAATGCCGACGGAAAGGCCGAGCGCCTTCAGCCCGAGCGCCAGATTGACGGCGGTCGTGGACTTGCCGACGCCGCCCTTGCCACTCGCGACGGCGATGATGGCCTCGATGCCGGGCACGTCCTGTTTGGCGGGCTGCTGCTGGGCGGGGGGGGCTGCCGGCCGCGCCGGGGCGGGTCGCGCCGGCTGCTGCGCGGTGGTGCCCATGCCGCCGCCCTGCTTCTCGGCGGTCAGCGCCACCATCGCCCCCCTGACGCCGGGCAGCGTCTTGACCGCATTCTCGGCGGCCTGGCGCAGCGGCTCCAGTTCCTGCGCCTGCCTCGCCGGCACGGTGATGGAGAAGAACACCTTGCTGTCGGCGATGAAGATCTCCGAGACCATTCCGAGCGAGACGATGTCGCCTTCGAGGTTCGGTCCCTTGACCGATCTCAATCGGTCGATGACGGTCTGTCTGTCGAGAGTCATGTGCCTCTGCCTCTGTTTGTTCCCAGATAATGCAGAATGGGGCGGGGGCCAAGGGAGACGGATCGTCGCCACCCCGCAGGGGGTGCGTTGCGGCACATCGCATCCGCATTGCAGGCGGGTGCGCGCTTCTGTAGCGTCGCGCCCATGATCGACAAGCTGGAATTCTTCATCGCGCTCGCCAAGGAGCGGCATTTCGGCAGGGCGGCGGCCGAGCTGGGCATCACGCAGCCCACGCTGTCGGCGGCCATCAAGCAGCTGGAAGACCAGCTCGGCGTGATGCTGGTGCAGCGCGGCTCGCGCTTCCAGGGGCTGACGCCGGAAGGCCAGCGCGTTCTCGAATGGGCGCGCCGCATCGTCGGCGACACGCGCACCCTGCGCGCCGAGATGAAGGCGGCACGGCGCGGCCTCGCCGGCCATGTGCGCATCGCCGCCATCCCGACGGCGCTCGCCATGGTGCCCGAGCTGACGACGCCGTTCCGCGAAAAACACCCCGAGGTGACCTTCTCGATCATCTCGCGCACCTCGCTTGAAGTGCTCTCCCTCCTGGAGAATTTCGAGATCGACATCGGCATCACCTATCTCGACAACGAGCCGCTCGGCCATGTGGCGTCCGTGCCGCTTTATTCCGAGCGCTACCAGCTCATCACGGCGGCCACGAACCGCTATGCCGAGCGGGAGGCGATAAGCTGGGCGGAGGTAGCGGAGCTGCCGCTGTGCCTCCTGACGCCCGACATGCAGAACAGGCGCATCATCAACCAGCACCTCGAGGAGGTCGGCGCGACCGCGCATCCGACGCTGGAATCGAACTCGATGATCGTTCTGTTCTCGCATATCCGCACCGGGAAATGGTCGTCCATCATGCCGCTCAACCTGGCGGAAGTGCTTGGTTTCTCGGAGCCGATCCGCGCCATCCCGATCGTCGAGCCGGACGCCAGCCATCTGGTCGGCGTGGTGGCGGTCGAGCGCGAGCCGCACACGCCGCTGGTCTCCGCCCTTTTGTACGAGGCGCGGCTGGCGGCGGAGCGTTTCGCGCAAGATTGATAGAGATTTTCTATCGATCGACGGATATGCTGTATTGATCCTTGGTCCGGATTTGGTTCTCCTCCAGACGAGCATCGTTAGGGAGGGCGCTGCAAGATGCAGCACGCACGTACCGAAATCGCTTCCGCCGTCCAGCCGATCATCGAACGGTGGAAGGGCGAAGAAGGCCCGCTTCTGCCAATTCTGAATGGCATTCAGCGGGAACTCGGCCATGTGCCGCGCGACAGCATCCCCGTCATCGCCGAGGCGCTGAACCTGACACGCGCTGAGGTCTATGGCGTCGTCTCCTTCTATCACGACTACCGCGACAAGCCGGCGGGGCGCCATGTGCTGAAACTGTGCCGGGCGGAAGCCTGCCAGTCCATGGGCGGCGACGCCGTGGCCGAGAAATTGCAGAAACTGCTCGGCATCGCCTTCCATGAAACCTCCGTCGACGGCGCGGTGACGCTGGAGCCGGTCTATTGCCTGGGTCTCTGCGCCTGCGCGCCCTCGGCCATGCTCGACGGCGAGGTGATCGGCAGGCTCGATGACGCGAAGGCCGAAGAGATCGCCGCGGAGGTCCGGGCATGACGCTGAAGATTTACATCCCCCGCGATTCCGGCGCGCTGGCGCTGGGCGCCGAGAAGGTCGCCCGCGCCGTCGGGGCCGAGATCGCCGGTCGCGATATCGACGCGACGGTGGTCCGCAACGGCTCGCGCGGCCTCTACTGGCTGGAGCCGATGGTCGAGGTGGAGACGCCCGCCGGCCGCGTCGCCTATGGCCCGGTGACGGCCGACGACGTTGCCGGCCTGTTCGATGCCGGGCTGGCCGAAGGAGGCGACCACGCGCTGTGCCTCGGCGATCCCGAGGCGATCCCCTTCCTGGCGAAACAGACCCGTCTGACCTTCGCCCGCTGCGGCATCACCGACCCGGTCTCGCTGGCCGACTACGAGGCGCATGGCGGCCTCGGCGGCCTGCGCAACGCGCTTGCGAAGACGCCGCTGGAGATCATCGAAGAGGTGACCGAATCCGGTCTGCGCGGCCGCGGCGGCGCGGGCTTCCCGACGGGCATCAAGTGGAAGACGGTGCACGATACGGCCGGTCCGCAGAAATACATCGTCTGCAATGCGGACGAGGGCGATTCCGGCACCTTCTCCGACCGCATGATCATGGAAGGCGATCCCTTCGTCCTCGTCGAGGGCATGACCATCGCCGGTGTCGCGACGGGCGCCACGAAAGGCTATATCTACCTGCGCTCGGAGTATCCGAACGCCCACCGCATCCTCAACGAAGCCATCGACGCCGCGCGCCAGGCCGGCATCCTCGGCAAGAGCGTGCTCGGCTCGCAATACGCGTTCGACATGGAGGTGCGCGTCGGCGCCGGCGCCTATGTCTGCGGCGAGGAGACGGCGCTGCTCGACAGCCTCGAGGGAAAACGCGGCCAGGTGCGCGCCAAGCCGCCGCTGCCCGCGCATGAGGGCTTGTTCGGCCGGCCGACCGTGATCAACAACGTCATCTCGCTCGCGTCCGTGCCGATCATCCTCGACAAGGGCGGTGCCTATTACCGCGATTTCGGCATGGGCCGCTCGCGCGGCACGATCCCGATCCAGATCACGGGCAACGTGAAACATGGCGGCCTGTTCGAGGCGGCCTTCGGCATGACGCTGGGCGAGATCGTTGACGAGATCGGCGGCGGCACGGCGACGGGCCGCCCGGTGCGCGCTGTGCAGGTGGGCGGGCCGCTCGGCGCCTATTTCCCGCGCGATCTGTTCGACACGCCCTTCGACTACGAGGCCTTCGCCGCCAAGGACGGCCTGATCGGCCATGCCGGCATCGTGGTCTTCGACGACACGGTGGACATGCTGAAGCAGGCGCGCTTCGCGATGGAATTCTGCGCCGTGGAGAGCTGCGGTAAGTGCACGCCCTGCCGCGTTGGCTCGACGCGCGGCGTCGAGGTGCTCGACCGCCTGAGAAAGGGCGTCGCGCCGGAAGCGCAGATCGAGATTGTCACCGATCTCTGCAACACGATGAAATTCGGGTCGCTGTGCGCGCTTGGCGGTTTCACGCCCTATCCCGTGATGAGCGCGCTCACCCATTTCCCGGAAGACTTCCGCCCCGCGCCCGTGCGCGAAGCGGCGGAATAGGAGGAAGCACCATGTGTGGAACCGAAAACCGCTTCGTCGAGGAAATCGACTATGGCACGCCGGCAGCCAGATCCGACAAGACGGTGACGCTGACCATCGACGGCCGGTCCGTGACCGTGCCGGAGGGCACGTCGATCATGCGCGCCGCCCGGGAAGCCGGCGTGGTCGTGCCGAAACTCTGCGCCAACGACATGGTCAAGAGCTTCGGCTCCTGCCGGCTGTGCCTTGTCGAGATCGAGGGCCGCAACGGCACGCCCGCCTCCTGCACCACGCCGGCGGCGGACGGCATTTCGGTCAGTACCGGAACGGAGCGGCTCCAGTCCATCCGCCGCGGCGTGATGGAACTCTACATGTCCGATCACCCGGCCGATTGCGCCGCATGCGCCGCTGGCGATTGCGAGATGGCACATATGGCCGAGACGGTCGGCCTCAGCGGGAACCGCTATGGCATGGAAGGCGCCAACCATCTGGCGCCGTCGGTCGACGATCACGGCATCAACTTCAAGGAACTGGACGTCTCCAACCCCTATTTTGCCTATGACCCGGCGAAGTGCATCGTCTGCTCCTTATGCGTGCGTGCCTGTGAAGAACAGCAGGGCACCTTCGCGCTGACGGTCGAGGGGCGCGGCTTCGAAAGCCGCATCACCGCCGGCATGGACGAACCCTTCCTGCAATCGGAATGCGTATCCTGCGGCGCCTGCGTGCAGGCCTGCCCGACCGGCGCGCTGCAGGAAAAATCCGTCATCGAGATGGGCATGCCCGATCATTCCGAGATCACCACCTGCGCCTATTGCGGCGTCGGCTGCTCGTTCAAGGCGGAGATGAAGGGCGAGGAAGTCGTCCGCATGGTGCCCTACAAGGACGGCAAGGCCAATCGCGGCCATTCCTGCGTCAAGGGCCGCTTCGCCTATGGCTATGCCACCCACAAGGACCGCATCCTCAACCCGATGATCCGCGAGAAGATCAGCGATCCGTGGCGCGAGGTGACCTGGGAGGAAGCTTATTCCCATGTGGCGAGCGAGTTCCGCCGCATCCAGCACCAGTACGGCCGGGGCGCCGTGGGCGGCATCACCTCGTCGCGCTGCACCAACGAGGAGACCTATCTCGTCCAGAAACTGGTGCGCCAGGGCTTTGGCAACAACAATGTCGACACCTGCGCGCGCGTCTGCCACTCGCCGACCGGCTACGGGCTGAAGACCACCTTCGGCACCTCCGCCGGCACGCAGGATTTCGATTCGGTCGAGCAGACCGACGTCGTGCTGGTCATCGGCGCCAATCCGACTGACGGCCACCCGGTCTTCGCCTCACGCCTGAAGAAGCGCCTGCGCGAGGGCGCGAAGCTGATCGTCATCGACCCGCGCCGCATCGACCTCGTGCGCACGCCGCATGTGGAGGCAAGCTACCACCTGCCGCTCAGGCCGGGCACCAATGTCGCCGTCCTGACCGCCCTTGCCCATGTCATCGTTTCCGAGGGCCTGTTCGACGAAGCCTTCATCCGCGAGCGCTGCGACTGGGACGAGTTCCAGGACTGGGCGAGCTTCGTCCTCCAGCCGGAAAATAGCCCGGAAGCCGTCGAGAAGGCGTCGGGCGTCTCGGCCGAACTGATCCGCGGCGCGGCGCGCCTCTACGCCACCGGCGGCAATGGCGCGATCTATTACGGCCTCGGCGTCACCGAGCACAGCCAGGGATCGACCACGGTGATGGCGATCGCCAACCTCGCCATGGCGACCGGCAATCTCGGCCGGCCGGGCGTCGGCGTGAACCCGCTGCGCGGCCAGAACAACGTGCAGGGCGCCTGCGACATGGGCTCCTTCCCGCACGAGATGCCAGGCTATCGCCACATCTCCGAGGATGCGACGCGCGCCATTTACGAGAGCCTGTGGGGCGTCAAGCTCGACAACGAGCCGGGCCTCCGGATCCCGAACATGCTGGATGCCGCCGTGGAAGGCTCCTTCAAGGCGCTTTATGTCCAGGGCGAGGACATCCTGCAATCGGATCCCAACACGCACCATGTGGCCGCCGGCCTCGAAGCGATGGAATGCGTTGTCGTCCATGACCTGTTCCTGAACGAGACGGCCAACTACGCCCATGTGTTCCTGCCGGGATCGACCTTCCTCGAGAAGGACGGAACCTTCACCAATGCCGAGCGGCGCATCAACCGCGTGCGCAAGGTGATGGCGCCGAAGAATGGCTATGCCGATTGGGAAGTGACGCAGGAAATGGCCCGCGCCATGGGCCAGGACTGGACCTATGCGCATCCCTCCGAGATCATGGACGAGATCGCGGCCACCACGCCAAGCTTTGCCGGCGTGACCTATGATCTGCTGGAGCGCGAAGGCTCCGTGCAGTGGCCATGCAACGAGAAGGCGCCGACCGGCACGCCGGTCATGCATATCGGCGGCTTCGTACGCGGCAAGGGCAAGTTCGTCCGCACCGCCTATGTGGCGACCGACGAGAAGGTCGGCCCGCGCTTCCCGCTGCTGCTCACCACCGGCCGCATCCTGTCGCAGTACAATGTCGGGGCGCAGACGCGCCGCACCGACAACGTTCTCTGGCACGACGAGGACCTCCTGGAGATCCATCCCTTCGACGCCGAGAACCGGGGCATCCGGGACCGCGACTGGGTGAAGCTGAAGAGCCGTTCCGGCGAGACGAGCCTGCGCGCCAGGATCACCGAGCGTGTCGCGCCGGGCGTCGTCTACACCACCTTCCACCACCCGGCGACGCAGGCCAATGTGGTGACCACCGAATATTCCGACTGGGCGACCAACTGCCCCGAATACAAGGTCACGGCCGTCGAGGTCTCCCCCTCCAACGGGCCGACCGAATGGCAGGAAGACTACGACGCGCACGCAAAGAAGAGCCGCCGCATCGTGCATGTGGAGGCGGCGGAGTAGGAGCGATGCTGGTCTGTGGTGGTGCAGTTGCCCCCCTCTGGCCTGCCGGCCATCTCCCCCTCAAGGGGGGAGATCAGGCGGTGGGATGGTTTTTGCCAATCGCTCAAGTAGACAAGAAGGCGGCGGGTCCGTGCCACTCAATCTCCCCCCTTGAGGGGGAGATGCCTAGCAAGGCAGAGGGGGGTATCGCCGCCGCGAGGTTTCAATCGCTATGACACGCCTTCCCGCCACCGCCCGTGTCACCCGCACCGCCCGCCGCACCGGCGGGACGGCGGTTGCCGCGCGCGCGGTGCCGGAAGAGATGCCCATCGCGCTGTCCTATGGCGGCACGACCCATGCGGTGATGATGGCGACGCCGGCAGATCTCGAGGATTTCGCCCTGGGTTTCAGCATCACGGAAGGCATCGTCGCGACGGCCGAGGAGATCGAGAGCATCGAGGTTCAGGAACTCGGCGCCGGGATCGACCTGCAGATCCGCCTGCGCGACAAGGCAAACAAGCGCTTCGAGGCGCGCCGGCGCCGGCTTGCCGGCCCGGTCGGCTGTGGCCTGTGCGGCATCGAGAGCATCGACGAGGCGATGCGTGCGGTGCCGGCGGTTGGCGACGACGGTTTCATCCTTTCGTCGGGCGATATCACCCGCGCTGTCACGCAGCTCTCGACCCACCAGAAGCTGCACAATGAGACCGGCGCGGTGCATGCGGCGGGTTTTTATGTTGCCGGCAAAGGAATTGTCGCGGCGCGCGAGGATGTGGGGCGCCACAACGCGCTCGACAAGCTCGCCGGCGCGCTCGCCCGGGCCGGTGTCGACGGGGCGTCGGGCGCGGTGGTCGTCACCTCGCGCGTCTCCGTCGAGATGGTACAGAAGGCGGCGTCGATGGGCGCGCCGCTGATCGCCGCCGTCTCAGCGCCCACCGCGCTGGCGATCCGCACCGCCGAAGCGGCCGGCATGACGCTCGTCGCACTGGTGCGCGGCGAGGAGTTCGACATTTTCACCCATCCCGAACGCGTGACGATTGGAGCGGCCAGACATGTCGCATGACAAGAAGTTCAACACCGGCGAGGAGCATCTGATCTACATGGCGAACCAGATCGCCACGTTCTTCACATCACAGCCGGGCAACCATGCGGCGAAGGGCGTGGCCGACCACATCAACAGCTTCTGGGAGCCGCGCATGCGCCGCCACCTGTTCGAGATCATCGAGCGTGGCGGACAGGGGCTGTCACCGCTCGTTCTGGAAGCCGCCGAAAGCATCCGCCGACCGAAAGCCGCCTGAGGGCCGGGCCGGCCTTCAACCGGATCGCGCTCGGATATTTAGCCGGCGCATAAGACTGTCGAAATCGGGGACGAACCAGACGTGTTCGCCGCGATTTGCTTCATGGATGAAATCCCGCAATGCCGCGCTCTCGGCAACCTCCACCGAAACGTCGCCGACGATGGCGAGGCGTGCGCCCAGATTCGAGAACTTCTGAAGGATGGTTCCGGCTTTCCGGGTGCTGAGGGGGAAGAAGTCGCCCGGCAATCGCCCGGTCGGCAGGGCGATGAACGTTATCCCCAGCGACCAGGCGGCATTGATGAGGTCGACCGCGTCGCGGTCATCCCGAAGCTTCGGGCCGTTCGGCGAGACCTCGAAGATCCGGACTTCGCCGACCTCCCGAATGTGAGCCGGTGCTTCGCTCGACCAGTCGTTTCCGAATGTCCATTCGAACGCGGCCGCCTGTGCGACGCGCGCGTCATGGGCGGCGTCCTCCCCGACGCGAAAGCAGACGAAACCATCAACGCGTGCCTGATCGCCGGCAGCGTCCGCCAGCGCCTCAGCGACCGTGACACCGGGATCGAACAGGAAGGGTTGGTGCAGAAGCACCGTCATTCCATAGAACCTGTCGAGACGGCTCTGGATGACACGGTGGCTCTCGTTTGCGTCGCCGGAGCCGTCGCCGCTTCCGGTGTGCTTCAATTCCCTGACCGACGCGGGCACGTCATCCGGAGACGTCCACAACGGGGCCGCGCCGACCACATGCATTGCCAGTCTTCGGGCGATCTCGACCGATGCTCCTCCGCCGGAGACCGAGACAAGGGCAGCCATGCGACCGACATCGGGCGTCGGGCCGTTGTGCGCATAGGCGCCAAGGCAGCCTTCCGGTGTGTCGATCCCGGCTGTCCGATGCAGAGTGACGGCTTCCCCGAACCGTGCCGACAGATGGTGGAGATAGCCTGCAACCGTGTCACGCCCGTCCGGCGACGGCGCGTCCAGCGTGCGCGCGAGATCGCCGCCGGCCTCGAGGGCGATGCGCGCCAGATCCCCCGCTGCCGTCTGGAACTGCGCGTTGCGGCTGACGAAGTCCGTTTCGGCGCGCAACTCGATCAGCGCGCCGCGCCGCTCCCGCACGACGCAGGCGACGACGCCCTCGGGCGTTGGCCGGCGATGGACCCGCGTGGCCGCACGCATCGTCGCGCGCAGGCTTTCGGCTGCGCGGTCGAGGTTCCCTTCGGCCGCAATCAGAGCGCGCTTGCAATCCATCACCCCGGCTGCCGTGCGCTCGCGCAGGGCCTTGATGAGCTGGATGTCCGGTTTCGGCATTGCAGTGCTCCGCTGTCATGCAGCCTTTTCACGAGATCGCCCTGCGTCCATTCGGACGCACAAGGGACGATCCAGGTCATTCATCGCGCATCGAAACAGGCCGGAAACCGGATTCCACCTTTCGGTCCGATGCTCTGAGATGATGCAGTTTCTCCGGATTGCGTGTCACATAGACTGCTGCGATCCTCCCCTTATCCACCAGAAAGGCGGAGGTTTGTGCGATGCCCCCGGCCTCGATCGTGACGAAGCCGGGCAGGCCGTCGATGGCGGCATAGCGGACGAAGCGCGAGGGCGATCGCGCAAAGTAGCGGGCCAGCCCCCGGAACAGTTTCAGGGCGGCGTCGATCCCGGTCGATGGTGATGTGGGCGCGGCAACCCGGCCGCCGCCATCCGTGTAGATCACGACATCCTTCGTGAGCAGCCCGCGCAGGGCCTGCATGTCGCCGGTCCGTGAGGCCGTGTAGAAAGCGGCGGCAAGCGCCAGCCCTTCCTCCTTCGTGGCGTTGAAGCGGGGGCGGGCCTGATGGATGTGGAGCCGCGCCCTGCTGGCGAGCTTGCGGCATGCGGCGGCGTCACGGCCGAGCGTTCCGGAAATCTCCTCGAAGCCGACCCCGAACACATCATGCAGCAGGAAGGCCGCCCGCTCGAGCGGGGACAGCCTTTCGAGCGCCATCATCAGCGGCAGCGTGATGTCCTCCAAGACATCCTCTTCGTCTTCCGGGTCGAAGAATGGCTCGGGCAACCAGGGGCCGATATAGGTCTCGCGCCGGCGGCGGGCGGATTTCAGCTCGTTGACGCAGAGCCGGGTGACGATCGTCTGCAGAAAGGCCGCCGGCTCGCGGACATTGCGGCGATCATGGTTCAGCCAGCGCAGCCAGGCATCCTGGACGATGTCTTCCGCGTCGGCGACCGAACCCAGCATGCGGTAGGCGAGCCGGGTCAGCCTTGGCCGAAGACCGGAGAAGATCGCCTCGGTGTCGGTCGCCTGCATCGCCGCCTATCCTGCCAGTGCGGCCATCGCGGGTTCGCGCCCGAGCGTGAACTGCAGGGCGACGGTCGCCACGCGCCGGCCCAGGTGCCGCGCGGTTGCGAGGTCCGCCTCGGGCGGTGCCAGGTCCGGCCCCTGGTCGACATTCGACTGCGCCGCTGCGCCGAGCCAGAATCCGAGCCTGTTCAGATCTTCCTCCGAACCCGTCGAGGAACAGTTTGCCGGCGGCAGGTCGAGGCTCACCCAGTGCATGCCGTGCTGCGCCGCGAACAGCGCCATCTGCAGGAGCGTCGACAGCTTGTCGCCCGACCGAGAGCCGGAATTGGTGAAGCCCGCTGCGATCTTGTCCTTCCACAGATAGCCTCTGGCCATGATGGCACTGGAGCTGGCCTCCTGGAACGCCTTGAACGACGCCGAGCCGGCGCCGACATAGGTGGGAGCGCCGAAGATGATCGCCTGAGCGGCGTTCAGCTCCTCCCAGCGCCTCTGCGCCTCATCGGTCGTCAGGAGCAGGGCCTCGGCGCCGCGCACCTGTTCGACGCCGGCCCGGACCGCCTCCGCCTGCCGGGCGGTATGGCCGTAGCCCGAATGATGGACGATGGCGATGCGGGCGGCGGGCGGCCTTGCCATCGACCCGATGGAACTGGATTCGCCTGTTGTTTCCCTGCTGTACATTCTCGGCTCCTTCGCGAACGCTACGAAGGACATGACAGGAGTGCCCGGCGGATTGTGACATGCGGCGGTCATGGGCTTCAGGCCTCCTCGCGCGGCCATTGTCCTGTGGAGGGGCCCGCTTGAGCGACGGCCGCGGGCCGGTTCCAGATGCCGGTCGCCGCGGCGTGGGCGGCGTCCAGAACCTCCTGCGCGATCCTGGTTTCCGGAATCGCCCGGGCGAGGATCATCCCGCCGACGCACAGCGCCGTCAGCGAGAGGGCCTGCGAGCGCCGCGCGGCCGGGTCGCCCTCGAGGTTCATCTCGAACAGCCAGACCATCGCCTCCACGAGGTGCCGGTAGCTGTCGCGGACGCGCGGGCCGGCATTGGCGACATCGGTCGCGTAGGCGATCAGCGGACACTGCCCGTCGCGGTCCGCCAGATGGCGGCGGGAGAGATAGGCGTCCACCATACGCTGCGCCATCACGAGCTGGCATGCGGTGGGGTCCACCTTCTCCTCGGCGCGCCATCGGGCGCCGCGGCCCTCGAGGAAGCCGATCATCGCGTCGGCGAAAAGCTCTTCCTTGCTGGAGAAATGCGCATAGAATCCGCCGCGTGTCAGATTGGCCTCGGCCATGACCTGATCGATGGTGACCCGATCGTAGCCGCGCCGGTTGAACAGCACGCGCGCCGCCTCGAGAATGCGCTCCCGTGTCTTCGCCTTGTGGTCCTTGGGGTATGGCATGGTGGCTCCTCCCGGAGGCGGCACGATAGCAGACGCCAGAATATGTTCTTGATCATATTCTGGCGTGACGCATTCTTTCCCCGTTGCAACCAAGGAGGATTGTCGTGCCCAGATTCATTCTCGCATTTCGCGGCGGCATGCCCAAGAGCCCTGAGGAAGGGCAGAAGATGATGACGGACTGGAATGGCTGGATGGAAGCTCTCGGCTCCAGCCTGGTCGACAAGGGCGCCGGCTTTGGCAAGTCGCGTTTTCTGTCCAGACCGGGCCGTGAGGAGAAGGCCGGCGATCCGTTGTCGGGATACTCCGTAGTCGAAGCTCCCGACATCGAGGCGGCGTTAAAGATCGCGGGCAGGAACCCGATCTTCGCTCTCGGCGGCACGATCGAGGTCGCCGAGTGCCTTCAGATGTAGCAGGGATATCGCTTCCGCTGCGGCGCGAGGGGCAGGGCGGCTGATCCTGTCCCTCGCGTTTCGTGGGCCTGAGAAACGGCTTGCGACCGGTCCCGGCGTCGCTGTCGCTGGCCGGTTTCGGTCAGGCCGATCAGTTCATCGCCAGGCGGAGTTGCCGCGCCGCGGCAACCATGTTGACAAGCGCGGGGCGCACCTCCTCCCATTTCCGGGTTTTCAGGCCGCAGTCGGGATTGACCCAGAGCTGTTCGTCGGCGATCCGCTCCCGTGCGAGAGTGAGCAGGTTCGCCATCTCCACGGCATCCGGCACGCGCGGCGAGTGGATGTCGAAGACGCCGGGTCCGATCTCGTTCGGATACCTGAAGGTCCGGAAGGCGTCGAGAAGCTCCATCTTCGAGCGCGAGGTCTCGATCGAGATGACATCGGCATCCATTGCTGCGATCGCGTCGATGATGTCGTTGAACTCGGAATAGCACATGTGGGTGTGGATCTGCGTCCTGTCCGACACGCCCGACGAGGCAATCCGGAAGCTCTCGACCGCCCAGTCCAGATAGAGCTTCCAGTCGGCCTTGCGGAGCGGGAGACCCTCGCGCAGCGCCGCCTCGTCGATCTGGATCATCCAGGCGCCTGCCGCCTCGAGATCCTGCACCTCGTCACGGATCGCAAGAGCGATCTGCCGGCAGGCCAGGTTGCGGGGAACATCGTCGCGCACGAAGGACCAGTTGAGGATCGTGACCGGCCCGGTGAGCATGCCCTTCATGGGCTTCTCCGTGAGCGACTGGGCGTAACGCCACCACTCCACCGTCATCGGCCGCGGTCGCGACACGTCGCCGAACAGGATCGGTGGCCGAACATAGCGCGAGCCGTAGCTCTGCACCCAGGCGTGCTTGGTGAAGGCGAAGCCCGAGAGCTGTTCTCCAAAATACTGGACCATGTCGTTGCGTTCGAACTCGCCATGCACCAGGACGTCGAGGCCGATCTCCTCCTGCCATCGCACGGCCGTCTCCGTTTCCTTCCGGAGAAAGGTTTCGTAGTCGGCATCGTTGATGGCGCCCTTTGCATGGGCTGCCCGCGCCTTGCGCACGGTCTCGGTCTGCGGGAACGAGCCGATGGTCGTCGTCGGGAACGGCGGCAGGTTCGACGCAGCCCGCTGCTGACGTGCGCGCTCCGCGAACCGGGTGGCGCGTTTGGTCAGTTCAGGCGTGATCGAGGCGATGCGCGCGGCGACGGCGCGATCATGCACCTTCTCCGAGGCCTCGCGCCGGCTGGCGGCAACGGCGGAATCGGCAAGCTCCTGCATCACCGCCTCGCGGCCCTCGACCAGGGCCTTCCCCAGCACGGTGAGCTCGCCCATCTTCTGGACGGAGAAGGCGAGCCATTCCTTCAGGTCGGGATCGAGGCCCGTTTCCAGGTCGAGGTCGATCGGGACATGCAGAAGTGAACAGGAGGGGGCGATCTCGACGCGTTCCGGGCCGTGCCGGGCCACAACGGGCTCGAGGCGGTCGAGGAGGCTCGGCAGGTTGGCGCGCCAGACATTGCGGCCGTCGAGGACGCCGAGTGACAGAACGAGCCCCTGCGGCGCCTTTGCAAGCACGCCGTCAAGCTGTTCGGGCGCGCGCACCAGGTCCAGGTGCAGGCCGGCGACCGGCAGGCCGAGCGCCGCGTCGAGATTGTCGCCGAGCCCGCCGAAATAGGTTGTCAGCATGATTTTCAATCCCGGCAGCGCCTCGGCGAAGACGCGATAGGCCTGGCGAAGCGCCTCGTGCGCCGTCGCGTCGAGGTCGAGCACGAGGCAGGGTTCGTCGATCTGCACCCAGTCCGCGCCGTTCTCGGAAAGGCGCCGGAGCACCTCGACATACACCGGAAGCAGGTCGGCGATGAGCGACAGCGGGTCGAGCGCCGGGTCCGTGCTCTTGCCGAGCTTCAGATAGGAGACCGGCCCGAGCAGGACCGGGCGCGTCTCGTAGCCGAGGGCCTTGGCCTCGAGATACTCGTCCACCGGTTTGGTCGAAGCCAGCGTGAACTTCTGCCCTTTCGTGAACTCGGGCACCATGTAGTGGTAATTGGTGTCGAACCACTTGGTCATTTCGAGAGCCGGAACGCCGCGGGCTTCGCCGTTGTCGCCGTGTCCACCGTGCGAGCATGCAGTGCCTTGGTCGCCGCCCTGGCTGCCGCGCGCCATCGCGAAATAGATGTCGAGTGGCACGGGGCCGCCCGTCCAGCCATAGGCCTCGGGGATGGCACCCACCATCACGCTCGTGTCGAGCACATGGTCGTAGAGCGAGAAGTCGTTCGACGGGATGTTGGTCACGCCAAGCGCTTTCTGGCGCGCCCAATGTGCAACGCGCAGGCCGGCCGCTGCCTCAAGAAGGGCGGCGGCGTCGGATTTGCCGGACCAGTAGGATTCGAGGGCGAATTTTAGCTCGCGGCGCGGGCCCATCCGCGGCACGCCGAGAGTACTGACAGGAAGCGATAGTAGAGACATCGGCTCAACCCCATGATGTTGGGGGCAAAGGCCGAGCGGACGCGTGCATGCGCCGGCAGATGAGCCGGTGGAACGCGCGACCACCGGGACACCCCGCCCGAGGACGTTTCATGCTGTCACGGCAGGTCTCCTGGCTCGCGGGTCACGGCCTTCATCCCGCCTTCCCGAAGCCGGATGGCTTCAGTGGCACAATCGGATGGAGGCTCGCCGCCTACAGTTGCGGGGGCAGCTCCGGCCTTGCCCTGGGGCGCACCGGATTCCCTCTTAGCTCTGGCCAGAAACTGGCGCAGAGAACCACGACGGCACAATAATGACCAATATCGCGGCGATGTCAATATTTACATAAAGACATGTTTATATCTTTCTGTCATCCGGCCACGAATTTTGGGAGATGCCATCTGCGGCACGAAGGACGGAACGTTCTGTTACGCCTCAGCCATCGCCCTTCTCCGAAGGCGGCAGGCGCTTCACGACGGTATCTTCCGGTTCCAGCAGCCGCCCGTCCTGCGAACGCAGTTCGAGTCGGCGAACCGGCAGGCCCGTTCCGCGGTCGAGCAGGGTCACATGGCTCTCGTCCGGCTGGAAGAAGTGATCTTCCCCCCACTGCCGCAGCGCCACCAGCAAGGGGAACAGCCCGCGGCCCTTACCGGTCAGCACATATTCCTGATAGGCGCTGCCGTCCGAGGCCGGAACCGTATCCAGAATCCCGTGGCTGACGAGATTCTTCAGCCGCGCCGAAAGGATGTTCTTGGCGAGGCCCAGGCTTTTCTGAAACTCGCCGAACCGGCGCAGCCCGTCGAACGCATCGCGGACGATCAGCAGGGACCACCAGTCCCCGATCGCATCCAGAGGCCGCGCCACCGGGCAATCCGCGTCCCTGTGACTGGTTCGTTTGACCATGTTCGTCCGCTCCCTGCCGGCTAGATCGCCTTGCGTCCTGTTGGACGCACGAAGGACGATCTAAATCATCGATGGAGCATCGGAACAGCCGAAAACCGGCCACCACTTTTCGGTCCGATGCTCCAGAGCGCCGATACGCTCGAATGTTCGCCATTTTAGGGACCAGCAATATTGGTTGCAACATAAAACCTTATCTGATATCGAGATATGGTTTTAATATGAAACCACATGGCGCCACCGGCTGGACGGAACGAAGAGCCAGGCGGGCTTCGCCTGACACGCGCGGCTCGGGGTTGCGATCCCGGCGCACCCGCGCACCGGTTCCATGCAGAGGAGACAATGATGACGCACTACCGCACCATCGACATCGACGGGCGCAGGATTTTCTACAGGGAGGCGGGAAGCCGCGATCTGCCGACACTGCTTCTGCTACACGGTTTCCCGGCATCGTCGTTCATGTTCCGCGACCTGATCTGCCGGCTTTCCGACCGGTTTCACGTTGTCGCGCCTGATTATCCGGGGTTTGGCTACAGCGATGCGCCTTC
This sequence comes from Nitratireductor pacificus pht-3B, assembly GCF_000300335.1. GTDB lineage: Bacteria > Pseudomonadota > Alphaproteobacteria > Rhizobiales > Rhizobiaceae > Nitratireductor > Nitratireductor pacificus. The sequence continues at coordinate 62,707 of NZ_AMRM01000007.1, forward strand.
GAATGCGGAGTTCACCTACAGCTTCGACCGCCTGGCAGACATCATCGAGCGGTTTGTCGATCAATTGGGGATCGAGAAATACGCCCTCTACATGCAGGATTTCGGCGGGCCGGTCGGCTTCCGCCTTGCGGTCCGGCGTCCGGAGAAGGTGACCTTCCTCATCGTTCAGAACGCCAATGCCTATGACGAGGGCCTGCCCGACAGTTTCTGGTCGCCCGTCCGTGCCCTGTGGGACGATCCGTCGCCGGAGAATTTCAGCAGGATCCGCGAGGCGGGAATTTCCGACGAGGCGCTGGAATGGAACTACACGCACGGCGTGCGGGACGTGACGAAAATCAGCCCGGACAGCTGGGTGCTGCAATCCGCTCTCGTCAACAGGCCTGGCAACAAGGAGATCATGCTCGATCTCCTCTACGACTACCGGACGAACCCCGGCCTCTATCCCGAATGGCAGGCCTATTTCCGAAAACATCAGCCGCCGACGCTGATCGTCTGGGGACAGAACGACGTCATCTTCCCCCCTTCCGGCGCGCACCCCTATCGCCGGGATCTGGAGAAAGTCGATTTCAATCTTCTCGATACGGGTCACTTTGCCCTCGAGGAGCAGGCTGAGGTGATCGCCGGGCACATCAGGCGGTTCGCCGCGGCGCTCTGACCGCGCGCCCGGGTTTGGCCATCTGCCATCGGTCCGCGCCCGCTGTCCTGCCGGCGCGGTTCCCCTCTCCGCAAGGGCCGACTGCCTTCTGCGGAGACGACGGCGGGGGAGCTTTGATCCAAACGCAACCTTTTTTCCGAGGCGAATATGAGTCTGAACGGCGCGGCGGTTTCTCCGGCACTCTGCAATCAGGCGGAAGCGTCCGATGGATGCGGAAAGCCGCAGGACGAAGAGCATGAGGCGGGGCGGAACCAAATCCCGACTGCGCAGGCGCGCGGGGGCGTTGCCGCTCAAGCCCTCTCGCGCGGCGTCGCGCTGCTGTTCTCCGTCGCCTGCGGGCTTGCGGTCGCCAATGTTTATTACGCCCAGCCGCTGCTCGACGTGATCGCCGACACCTTCGCCATGAACCGCGCCTCCATCGGCATCGTCATCACCGTCACGCAGATCGGCTATGGCCTGGGCCTGCTGCTGGTGGTGCCGCTTGGCGACCTGCTGGATCGCCGCCGGCTGGTGCTCGGACAGTCGCTCCTGTCGGTGCTTGCGCTGCTTGTCGTGGCACTCGCGCCGAACGGCACCGTTCTGCTGGGCGCCATGTGGGCAGTCGGCGTTCTGGCCGTGGTGACGCAGGTGCTGGTCGCCTATGCGGCGATCCTCGCCGACCCGGCGGAACGCGGTCGCGCCGTCGGCATCGTCACGAGCGGGATCATTCTGGGCATCCTGCTCGCGCGCACCGTGTCCGGCACATTGTCGGACCTGTTCGGCTGGCGCTCCGTCTACGCCGTCTCGGCCGTCGCGACGCTGATCGTCGCCGGCCTCCTGTCCAGGAGCCTGCCCCGTCAGGCGAAGCCCGGCGCCCGGATATCCTACCCCCGCCTGATCGGCTCGGTGTTCCTGCTGTTCGCGCAGGAACCCGTGTTGCGCATCCGCGCGGTCCTCGCCCTGCTCATCTTCGCGGCGGTCACCGTTCTCTTGACCCCGATGGTGCTGCCGCTCGCCGCGCCGCCCTTCTCGCTTTCCCACACGCAGATCGGCCTGTTCGGGCTGGCCGGTGCGGCGGGCGCACTGGGCGCATCGCGTGCCGGGCGCCTGTCGGATCGCGGGCTGGCCCAGAAGACGACGGGGATCGGCCTAGCGGTCATGCTCGCTTCCTGGGTGCCGATCGCCCTGCTGCCCCATTCCTTGTGGGCCCTGGTGATCGGCGTCGTCGCGATAGACTACGGACTCCAGTCGGTGCATGTCGCCAACCAGAGTCTGGTCTACCGGGTGCGCCCGGAAGCCCAGAGCCGTCTCACCGCAGGCTACATGATCTTCTACTCGATCGGATCCGCCATCGGCTCGATCGCATCGACGCTCGCCTATGCGCAGGCGGGCTGGAACGGCGTCTGCCTGCTTGGGGCGTCGATTTGCGCCGTGGCCCTGGTTTTCTGGAAATCGACAAGGCATCTGACGCCTGGCTGAACCGCCGCTCTGCGGGCGCGTGCCCGGCGCCGGAACATGTTCTTGAACATATCCTGATCTGCCGCATTCTGCGCGGGCGGCGGTCGACCGGTGTCGCACGCTTGCGCGCCTGCACGAACCTTCGGGAGGACAAAACTTGCTGGCCCATACCCTCTCTGTCCTGGCGTACCTGGTCATCACATTCGCCGTTCAGGCGAGCAATCATCTCGTCGTCAACGCCGCGCACTATGCCCGGCAGGGCATCGTCGCCCCGGAGCCGATTTTCGCCGGCGGTGTTGCCTCGATGCTGGTGCAGGGCGCTGTCCTGACCTTTCTCTACTCCCGGCTGCGTCCGGCCTTTCCCGGCGTGACCGGAGGGCTGTGGTTTGCCTTGCTGATGGGCGCCTTTCTCGGCAGCTACATCGCGCTCGGCGAACCCTCGAAATATCTCGTCTCCTCCTGGGTCGAATGGTTCGCCGTGGAGGCCACGGCCAGTCTTCTTCAGTTCGCGCTGTTCGGGCTGGCGCTCGGCTCCATCCACGAACGGTGGGGGCGTTTGGCGACATGATTGCCCCCAACCCTTCTGCCGGACCCCGCCATTCGTTTGTTGAGCGCAGTCTGAAGATTGCGGGTCACCGGATCCATTGCGTCGAGACGGGCGCGGGCGACCCGATACTCTTCCTGCATGGCAACCCCACATCTTCCTATGTCTGGCGCGCTGTGATGCCGGGAGTTGCCAGAGCGACAGGGCGGCGCTGCATCGCCCTCGACCTGCTGGGGTTCGGCAAGTCGGACAAGCCGGACCGTCTCCGGCACACGCTGCACCTCCATCGCGACATCATCGCCGGCGTGGTTGCCGCGCTGGGGCTGTCAAACATCGTGCTGGTGGCCGAGGACTGGGGAGGTCCGCTCGGCATGCATCATCTGGTTCACGAACCGCAGCTCTACCGGGCAGCGATCCTGATGGAGACGTTCCTATGGACCTTCACCTTCGCTGACGATTTCCACCCGAAGTTCCGCCTCCCCTTCCGTCTCATGCGCGGGCCGGCCGGCTATTTCATGGTGCAGGTCTTCAATCTGATGGTCAAAAAGCTGATCCCGGAACACTGCCCGATCACGGAAGAGGGGATCCGCTATTACATGGACAGCATGCCGACCATACGCTCGCGGCGCGCCATGCTCGAACTCGTTCGGCTCAACCCGCTGCATGGCAGGCCGCGCGAGAGCGTGCGCTTCATCGAGGAGATCCGCGCCCGCCTGCCGGGGCTCCGCCTGCCGGTCACATGGCTCATGCCCAGCCCCGGCGTCATCGTCTCGGAGGACTATCCTCCATCGCAGGCGAAGTTCGAGCGCTTCAAGGCGCTGCTGCCCGGACTGCAGGTCAAGCCCTTCGGGCCGGGGCATCACTTTCTGGCGGAGGAGAATCCACACCGCGTGGCCCAGCTGGTGAGCGAAACCATCCGGGAAAAGGGACTTGCAGCAGTCTGAACCAGGAACGAATACGGAGTTCGAATCCGGTGATCCCTGACACTCACCGCCGAAGTTCGACACCGTCCTCAAGGGCCGCAGCCGCTTCGGCGAGCTTTTCGCCGATCATGGCGGTTCGCAGGAAGAAACCGGAATTGCTCAGAACAACCAGCACGGTCCCATCCCGAATGCTGCGCCAATAGAAGTTGGAGAAGCCCTGCCAGTGTCCATAGGAGGTCACTTCCGGAAAATCCTGGACGTTCCAGCCGAGCCCGGGCTGAATGACCTTCCCGAACACGGTTTCCCGGACGGGTTCGCCATTGTCGAGGTGCACGGGAGCATAGGCCTGCTGGATCACGTCGTCGGGCAGGAGGGAGCCGGCCCGCAACGCGGCGTCCCAGGCTACCAGGTCGCGCCCATTGGCATAGATGTTTCCATCTCCGGCGACACCATCCATCCGGCTCAGGTCGTGTTCGACCTTCGGGCCGAAATGCACGAAACGTTTGCGAAATCCCCGCGCTCTGTCTGGCAGCGCATGGAGGTTGGTCGATCTGCTCGCCACCGTGGTATGCCGCATCCCAAGCGGGTTGAAGAAGCGGAGCTGCATGAAATCAGCGAAGGACTGTCCCGATACGCGTGCGACGATCTCGGCGAGGAGCACATAGTTCGTGTTCGAGTACTGCTCCCTTTCGCCGGGGTGGAATAGCGGTACCTGCGGGTTCTCTCCGAGCCAGGCAATCAGATCCGGGACCGTGACGACGCGCGCTTCCTCATCCATGCGGAGCGCAAGACCGGTATCCCTTGCATAATCCGGAAGGCCCGACATGTGTGCAAGCAGATGATCGATGGTCAGCGTACCGAAGCGTTCAAGCTCTGGAATATACCGGCCGATCACGTCCTGCCGGGAGAGTTTCCCCTCGTGTGCCAGCAGCAGGATCGCGAAGGCGGTGAACTGCTTCGACACCGATGCCAGGTTGAAGGAGGTTTCCGCAGTGATGGGACGGCCGGTTTCATCGGCACTACCGACATAGCGCTCCAGGAGAACAGTGTCGTTCCTGGCGATCAGAATTGCGCCGTTGAACTTGCCGGACTGCTCGATCCTGTCGATCCATCTGTTCAACACGCGAATCTTGTCCGGCAGCGTGGCCGCTTTCGAGACATAAATGCGCGGGAGCGCGATGGCATTGAGTTCCATCGACACAAAGAGCGCGAGAGGAGCCAGGATCGCACAGGCTATCAAGACCAGCATGGGTTTCATCGAACGGCAAGGGTCGGGTGCTTCGTCGAGGCGTCCGTTCCGTTTCGCGCATCTGCGGTGCGCTCCAGCCAGGCGGCAAGCGTTTCGAAGAACCCGTCCGCAAACGCTTCCTTTCCTTCGAACCAGACGCTCGCCAGCATCAGCCAGGCGTCGAGGCCCCGATGCGCGGGCTTGACTTCATCGGTCTCCAGCATGCCGTGATCGGCATTCTGGAGGGTCTCGATTTCGAAGAAGGGCGCCTGCGAGCGGCCGAGTTCTTCCCGGTAGGTTTCGGCGCTGGCGACCGGGTCCACATAGGCATCATGGGAACCGAACAGGGCGAGGACCGGAACGTCCATCCTGCGCAGATCCTCGCGGACATCCGTGCGCCAGTTGCGTTTTGCAAAACCCCAGAACGCCTCGCTCATCGGCGTCGCCCCGGTCGTTCCTGCGACATGGTCGAGATACTCCCGATAGGGAGCATCGTTGCGGATGAGGGCATCGACCTTCCCGTCGGCCTCCTCTTCCGCTTCGATCTCTGTCGCGGTCATGCCTTCCGCTTCCATCCGCCGGCGTCCTGAATAGCGCGATTGTTCCATCCAGTTCACCGCCCCGGAGACCGAAATCATGAAGGCGATGTCGTCACGCCAGTTGGCGACCTTGGGCATGACCCAGCCCGCCTGGCTGAAGCCGATGAGGCCGATCTGCGTTTCCTCGAAACCGCCTTTCGCACGCAGCATGTCGATCGCCGCCGAGACCTCTATGCCGCGGTCGACCATCGATTGCTGCCGCCAGTCGCCGCCCGAAGCGCCGACACCCGGCTTGTCCCACGAAAGGGAACACCAGCCCTTGTCGGCGAAGAAGCGCCAGAGGGGTTCGTAATAGCCATGCGCATCCCGGGGCATGTCGCCCGATCCATGAACGAAGACCATGCATCCGCGCGGTTTCCGGACCCCGGTCGGCAGGATCAGGGCGCCGTTCACGGTGTCGCCGGCATGTTGGAAGCTGATCGCATGGCGGACCAGCCCGTCATCCTCCAGGAGGACGGCGCCGGTTGCCAGTGCCAGAAGAGCGGCACCAATCACGGCAAGCCGCCAGCCCCGTCTTCCAGGTTCTTTTCCTGCGGTCATCGTGGTTTCTTCCTTCATGGGGCTTTGGGTGAGGCGAGGGGATCGGCCACGCTTTTCTCTTCGCGGCGCGATGACGTCAGGAGGATGTAGAGGCAGGGGACGATCAGCGGCACGAGCAGCGTCGCCACTGCCAGGCCCAGGATGATCGCCATGCAGAGCGGATACCAGGCAGGGGCGGAGAAGGCGAGCGGCAGGAGGCCGGCGATCGTCGTCAGCGACGTGGTGAGGATCGGGCGCAGCCGGTCGGCCGCGCCGAGGGCCGCCGCGTCGCGCACCGTCCGGCCCTCGCGCAGCCGCTCGTTGATCACCTCGACCATGACGATGGCGTCGTTCACGACGATACCGACCAGCGCGATGATGCCGATCATGGCCGGGAAGGACATCGGAATCGACAGGACGTAGAACCCGGCCAGCGTTCCGGTCAGCGCCACGGGAACCATCGCCATGATGATCAACGGCTGCAGGAAGGAGCCGAACAGCAGGATGAGAATGGCCGCGACCAGCAGGCCGGCCAGAGCAAGGGAGGTCTGCGTCCTTCCGAAGGCTTCCTCGGTCGCCGCAATCTCCCCGGCGAAGCTGATGTCGTAACCCGGCGGGAGCGTTTCCCTGAGTTCCGCGACCAGCGGAGCAAGCCGTTCCGCCACCTCCGTTGCCGTCATGCCCTGGTCGAGGCGGGCCTTCACCGTGTTGGTGCGGCGGCCGCCATTGTGCAGGTAGATGTCCGGCACGGCGACGGCGCTCGGCGTGGCCAGCAGCGGCAGCGAAAGCGCCGTTCCGTCATCGGCCACCACCCAGACGGTGTCCAGCTCGTGCGGCGCGCGGGGGCCGCCCAGCGCGCCCAGGCGGCTGGCATGGCTGGCGCCCATCTGGATATCGAGGTCCGGTTCGGTTCCCGCCATCTGGAAAGTGTCGATCTTGTCGGTCGTGAGGGCGAAGCGCACCTGCTGCAGGACCTCCGCCTCGCTCAGCCGATGCATCGCCAGCACGTCGGGTTCCAGCGTGAACCGGGTTTCGGTCCTGAAGGGACCGATCGTGTCGCGAATGTCGGTGACGCCGGAAACCGCCGCGAGCGCCCGCCGGATGCTCTGCGACAGCGCGCGCAGCCGCTCCGGATCGTCGCCGGTCAGCCTGATCTGCACGGGATCGGCGGAGGTGGCGCCGCCGAGATCGGGGCTGAGCAGAACCCGCAGGCCCGGCTCGTCGGCGAGCGCACCTGCCAGACGGCCGCGAATTTCGGGCAGGGCGTCGTAGGCGGCGATGTCCCGATCGTTCTTCGGCTTGAACAGAACGGATATGCCGGTCATCGGATACCCGTAGAGAGGCAGCAGATACTCGTCGATCGTGTGCAGGGCGAACGGGCTTTTTTCCGCCGCATGGGTGGTGACGCTGGCGAGATAGGGGAGATCACGCAACGCCTCTCCCGCCTTAACCGCGACGCGCTCGGCATCGTCCAGCGTTGCGTCGGGCGCAAGCGAGAGCGTTATGCCGAGGGTTCGGCGGTCCTCCTTGGGGTAGAGGATCGACGGCAGCGAATCGGCGAGCAACCCGGCGGCGAGAAAGCCGAGCAGCGCCAGCCCGACCGTGGCGCCCGCCCGCATCCTGCTGCCCAGGGGGCCGCTGCGAAGCCAGGCCTCGACGCGGGCGGCGAGGTAGAGGGTGGCGCGGTCGGCCGGTGTCGCCGCCGGCCTCGTCCTGTGCGACAGGACGAAGCGCGACAGGGGAATGGCGATGAGGAAGGCGACGGCGAGGCTCGCCACCAGGCAGGCGATGGCCGTGACCGGGATCAGCCGGATGAACGTTCCGTCGATGCCGCCCATCAGCATCAGCGGCGCCATGGCGAGGATCGTCGTGGCCTGACCGGCGATGGCCGGCATGAGATAGGCCTTCACCGTCGCCAGCGCCGCATCGTTGAAGCTCAACCCCTTCAGATGCAGGCCCTCATGCATGCCCTCCATCACCAGAATGAAGACGTCGACCAGAAGCCCGAGAGCGATGACCATGCCGAGAATGGTCAGCGTGTTCAGCGTGTAGCCCAGCTGGTCGATGGCGAGCAGCGCGCCCAGCAGCGCGACCGGCATGGCCAGCGCGGCAACGACGGCTTCGCGCCAGGAAAGCGCCACGAGCAGCACCAGGAAGACCGCACACGCCCCCTGGATGAGGTTGGTCGTCACGTCGCGAAAACTGTTGCGGATGACCTCGCGCTCGTCGCTGAGGATGGAGACCTCCATGGCCCGCGGCCAATCCGCCGCGCCGGTGATCCGGTCGATCTGCCGGCTCACGGCGTCGATGGTGGCCACCGTGTCGTTTCCCGGACGCTTGAGGACCGAAAGGCTGATCGCGTGGCGAAAGGCCGCGCCGCCGGTGCTGGTGCGCGTGGTGCCGTCCTGCTGGCTGAGGCCGATGAAGACGTCGGCAACATCCGCCAGCCGCAGGACGGTACCGTCATCGCGTGTGGCGATCCGGATGGCCTTGAGGTCATCGACACTGGTTGCCCGTCCCGCAAGGTAGAGCGGACGCGTCGCCGTGTCGGTTTCGACGTCTCCCCAGGTGAGGTCCCGGTTGGCCATCCGGACGCGTTCGCGGATCGTGGTGGCGGAGATGCCGAGCGTGGCGAGTTGCCCGGTATCGAGCCGTACATGGACGGCGCGCGGTCTCGCTCCCTGCAGCCGGACGGCGCGCACGCCGGGCAGTTCCTCGAGCTTGCGCTTCAGGGTGTCCGCATGGCTGTTGAGCGTTTCCTCGGAGACGTTCCCCGACAGGACGAAGCTCGCAACCGGCATGTCGTTGACGGAGACCTGCTGGATGTCGGGCTTCTTGACCCCGGCCGGAAACCGGCTTTCCGCCTCGCTCATTCTGGCGCGCAGTTCCTGCATGGCGAAGGGGATCGGAACATCGGCCTCGAACTGGAGGATCACCAGAGACAGGGAATTGCCGGAACTGCTCTCGTAGAATTTCAGGCGTGGAAGCGCCCGAACGGCATCCTCGATGGGCTTCGTGACCTCCTTCTCCATCTGCTCCGGCGAGGCGCCCGGCCATTCGGTGGCGATGACCGCCTGTGGAATGGCGAGGTCGGGGTAGTTCTCGCGGACCATGCCGAACGTGGCGATGACCCCGCCGATGATGCACGCGGCCAGGAGGACGAGGGCCAGTGTAGGATTGAGAAGGAAGAACCCGACCGGGCTGCGGTACGTCACGGCCGGGCTCCACCGGCCGGCGTGTTTCCGTGAAGCCGGCCCGCAGCAGCTGTTCGCTGGTCAACCCCCGGAGACGGAGACTGCACGATCCTGACCGCCATCCCGTCGTCGAGCAGGTGCTGGCCGGCGACGACCACGCGGTCGCCGTCCGTCAGCCCGGTCAGCACGGCCACGCGCTCATGCGTTTCCAGTCCAAGCGCCAGCTCCCGCCTTTCGACTACCGGACCGCTTCCGGACGCGATGAAGACGAACGGGTTCTGTCCGCTGTGGGAAAGGGCGGAGCGTGGCAGCGTGAGGACGTCGGACGCCTCCGTCGCGGCGATCCAGACGGTCGCGAACATGCCGTCGCGGATGTCGCCCCCATGGACCCGCACCTTGACCTGAACCGCACGGCTGCCGAGCCCTATGGAGGGGCTGACCGACCAGATCTCCCCGCTTCCGACATCGGGGTGAACCTTCTCCGTCCCGGCCGCTTGCGCGAGGGCCGGCGCGTTGCCGCTCGCCAGAACGCGCTGCCCCGGCGCGAGGTCGCCGGCGTCCCGCAGCGGCAGGTTCAGGGTGATCTCGAACGCATCGTCGTTGACGAGGACCATGGCCGCGCTTTTCTCGCGCGACAGGCGCGATTGCACGGCCGCGCCCTCGATGTGGTCGCCCACGCGCAGATTGACGAGGGAGAGGCGCCCGTCGAAGGGCGCGCGCAGCGTCATCTTCCCGACCAGAAGGGCGGCCTGCCGGACCTGTGCTCCGGCGGAATCGACTTCCGCGCGGGCGGCGTTCAGTTCCGCCTGCGCCGTCCGCAGGGCGATTTCGGCGGCTTCCGCCGCCTTGCGTGAGGCGATGCCGCGCGCCGCCAGGGTGTCGGCGCGCACCAGCTCGGAGCGGGCCTGGTCGAACGCCGCCTCGGCCACGGCGAGGCGGCGCTCCGTGCGCCTGTGTTCCGCTTCGGCCTGCAGGAGCCGCGCGCAGGCCTCGCGGTCGTCCAGTCTCGCCAGCACCTGTCCGCCGTTGCCCGTGCCGGGCCCCTCCACGCGCGACCCCTCCCGCAGCGGCGCGCCGGAGGCATCGATGCCGATCTCCGCCACGGTGCCCGCAGCCTCGAAGGTGAGGTAGCGCTTCTGGACCGCTTCCGCGATGCCCTGGGAAACACGCCACTGGACGAGGTTGCTCCGCGTGACCGGAACCACGGCCACGGAAGGCGGTGCCTCGCGCTGCTCACCTGCCGCCGGCAGTCCTTCCGGCGCGTTCTCCGGTGCCAGGAGGATGAGTGCAGGCGTTACGGCCAGAAACGCGATGCCGGCCATCCACCAGCGCCTGCGGCGGCGGCGCCTGAGCTTCGCGGAAACGGATGCGCCATCGATGGAGCGATCCGCGCCGCGCTCATCGGGATTGTGGGATGCCACAGCGTATCTTTCTTAAAATGATCGTTCGCTTTATAAATCGAATTGGTCCATTCTGTTGTCAAGAAAATAATGAGAACGAGCGTTCGCTTTTTGAAAGGAGGCCGCTTTGAGAACACGCGACGAGGCTTTGCACAAGCGCAGAAAATCGGAGATCCTGAGTGCCGCGGCGCTCTGTTTCGCCGCCAAGGGCGTTCATCAGACCAGCATGCAGGAGATCTGCGAGGCCGCCGCCATCAGCGCCGGCGCGCTTTATCGCTATTTCGAGAGCAAGGATGCGATCATCTTCGCGCTCGCCGAGCAGGAGCGCCTGGAGAACGCCGAGTTGATCGCGCATCTGACCCCTTCGGAAGACATCGTCGAGGGACTGTGCCAGGCTCTGCCCGAGATCGTCGCGCTGTCGGGGGACGAGCAGTATGGCCGTCTGACGATCGAGATCGGCGCGGAAGCCGCGCGCAATCCCGCCATCGCCGAGGTGTTCGCCAGAAACGAAACCGAGCTTCGCGGCGCGCTCGTCGACGCCCTCAAGCGCGGGCAGGGGCGCGGCGACGTTGATCCGTCGCTCGACCCGGAAGCGGCGACCTTCCTGATCCTGGCGCTGTTCGATGGGATGCCCGGCCGTCGGCTGTTTGTGGACGATGTGGCGCCTGACAGGCTTGTGGGAACCCTTGCAGGCTTTCTGCGCAAGATCCTCGGAAGCGCATAGAAGCTTACCGATCCAGGCGGGCGATCGACGCGCCGTTGCAGGAGAAGAAGAGAGCGATGTCTCCTCCATAGCCCTCCAAGGCTGTTCCCAAGGCTGACCTGTCGCCATTTCTGAAAGGAACTGCCGCCGCTCACTGGCTTGGAGGCATTTGGCGGCAATCCTGGACAATCGCTTTCACCCGCGAAATCTCAGCGTCTCCACCAGCAGGGTGAATGCGGACGAAGCATGTCGCCGGTGCGGATAGTAGAGATGATAGCCGGGAAGGTCGGGCGTGAACTTGTCCAGGACCCGCACCAGTCGGCCGTCGTCCAGATGGCGCTGGACTTGATCGAGCGGGAGGTAAGCAAGACCGTGACCGTCGAGCGCGGCATCGAGGATCAGGTCGATCGTATTGAAAACGAGCGGCCCATCGACCCTTACCCGCGTCTCGCGGCCGCCGCGCATTAATCGCCATCTGTTCAGCGTGCCGGAGGTCGGCAAGCGCAGATTGATCGCGCGGTGATCGATCAGTTGCCCCGGCGAATTCGGGGCAGCGTGCGTGCGGAAATAGTCCGGCGCGCCGATGATCGCCATCGGGATGTCGGGCCCGATGCGCACTGCGATCATGTCTTTCGCCATCTCCCCACCGAGCCGGACACCGGCGTCAAACCGGTCAGCCACCACATCGGAAAGACCGTAGTCGACGGTGAGTTCCACCGTGATGTTCGGATTATCCGGAAGGAGCCGCCTCATGGTCGGGACGATGATGGTCTTTGCGGCATGCTCGACAGTGGTGATCCGAATCGTACCGGAAGGCCGAGCGCGAAGCTCGCCCAGCGAGGCAACTGCCGCATCCAGGTCGTGCAGCATGGGAGCGAGCGTCGCCATCAGCCGCTCGCCCGCTTCGGTCGGCGCCACGCTGCGTGTCGTGCGCGACAAAAGCCGCACCCCCAGCCGTTCCTCTGTCCGCCGCACGATCTGGCTGAGCGCGGATTGCGCCATGCCGAGGCGTGCCGCCGCCTTGGTGAAGCTGCGCTCCTCGGCGACGACGACGAAGGCCGCCAGATCGGCAATCTCATCTCGTCGCATTTATCACTCCAGTGATAAGCTCAATATTAATTCCCCGTCTAATCGACACAATCTTTCTGGCCTAGATTGCATCCATCGGCAAGGGGATACCTCGCAAGCATCGCGAACGGCCCCCGGTTCAACACAAGGAGACTGGAAATGGGCAAGATCAGCTTCAACAATTCGAACAACCCAACCATCGCCATGTCGGCGGTGATCAACCTTCCCGAAGGCTTCGACGAGAAAAAGCGCTATCCCGCCATCGTTGTCTCGCATCCCGGTGGCGGCGTGAAGGAGCAGACCGCTGGCACCTACGCCAAGAAACTCGCCCAACAGGGCTTCGTCACCATCGCCTTCGACCGTTCCTATCAGGGCGAGAGCGGTGGCGAACCGCGCCAGCTCGAGAACCCCTATGTCAGCACCGAGGATGTCAGCGCCGTTATCGACCATCTGACCACGCTGACTTACGTCGATAAGGAGCGGATTGGCGCCATGGGCATCTGCGCAGGAGCCGGCTACACCGCCAATGCCGCGATCCAGGACCGGCGCATCAAGGCGGTCGGCACGGTGAGCGCGGTCAACATCGGCTCGATGTTCCGCAATGGCTGGGAGAACACCGTCAAGTCGGTCGATGCGCTGCCCTATGTCGAGGCGGGTTCGAATGCCCGCACGTCGGATGCCGAGGGCAAGGGCTACACGACCATGCCACTGGCGCCGCTCACCGAGAAGGATGCACCGAACGAGGAGCTGCGGCAGGCCTGGGAATATTACCACACACCGCGCGCCGAATGCGCGACCGCGCCCGGCTTCGCGACGCTGCGCAGCCTCAATCAGATCATCACCTACGACGCCTATCACATGGCCGACGTCTATCTGACCCAGCCGATCCAGATCGTCGCCGGCAGCGTGGCGGGAAGCAAGTGGATGAGCGACGACCTCTTCGACCGTGCCGCGAGCACGGACAAGTCTTTCCATGTCGTCGAGGGCGCCAATCACATGGATCTCTATGACGGGCAGACATTCGTCGACGAGGCCGTATCCGTCCTGGCGCCGTTCTTCACAGCGAAGCTCTCGGTCAAGGCCACGGCTGCGCAGGCGGCAGAGTAACGAAGCGAACGTGCATCGGGGGGGCCTCCCGATGCCGCCCCTACCGAGAGGAAGCGATCATGGAATCCGTGAAAATCCAGAACCGGGACATGGCCTGGCACATCGCCGCCAACATCCGGTTCCCACCGAACTTCGACGCAGCCAAGACCTGGCCGACGATCGTCGCCGTTCATCCGTTTGGAAGCTGCAAGGAGCAGACGTCGGGCAACGTCTACGGCAAGGCGCTCGCCGAGCAGGGCTTCGTCGTCATCGCCTATGACGCGAGCTTCCAGAGCGAATCCGGCGGCGAGCCCCGCTGGATCGAAGATCCGACCCAGCGGGTGGAGGATATCAGCCACGTTATCGATTACGCCGTCACGCTTCCCTATGTCGATGCCGACCGGATCGGCGTGATCGGCATCTGCGGTGGCGGTGGCTATGTGTTGAACGCCACGCTGACCGAAAAGCGCATCAAGGCCGTCGTCACGATCACCCCGGTCAATATTGGCCGGCTGTTCCGCGAGGGTTTCAGCAATCACGACCCGCTCGGCGCGCTGGAAGCGATGGCGGCGCAGCGAACCAAGGAAGCGCGCGGCGGCGAATTGCAGGTCAACGAACTTCTCCCTGCCAACCCCGATGCGGCCAGGGCCGCAGGTCTCACCGAACGCGACGTGTTCGAGGCGACCGACTATTACAAGACGCCGCGCGGAGAGCAGCCCGGCGGCTGGACGCGGATGCTGTTCAGCCGCGCGCAGAACACGCTTGGCTGGGACGCTTTCGCCTTTGCCGAGATGCTGATGACCCAGCCGATGATGGTGGTGATCGACCAGAAGGTCGGCGCCTTTGGCGCCTATCGTGACGGGATGGAAATCTACGGGCGCGCCACAGCCTCAAGGGACCGGCAGATCGTCTCGCTCGAGGATTGGTCCCACTACGATCTCTACGACAAGCCCGAGCCCGTCGGCCTCGCGCTCGAAAAGCTGGTGCCGTTCTTGAGGAAGCATTTGAACGAGGCGCCAGGACAATGACCAAAGCCCCGATTCTCGGGGCAAGCGGCCAGATCGCTCGCCAGCGTCATCGACCACCGGCAGGAATGCGCCGAACGCCGCCGTGAACACCCTGCCGAGCTTCAAAAAGGCGAATCGCGGAAGCCGACCAGCGGATCAGTCGCCTCTTTGACGCCATCGAAGCCGGAATTGCTGCGAACGCTGGTCACCGCTTTTAGCGTAGAAACGGCGGCGTTCGGCGTTCAGAGTTCTGTAATGAAATGGCGCACCCGACAGGATTCGAACCTGTGACCTCTGCCTTCGGAGGGCAGCGCTCTATCCAGCTGAGCTACGGGTGCTGGCCGATCTGCGCCGGTGGCGAAGCGGCGACGCGCAGCCTACATAGCCGAAGCGCCTCGGCGCATCAACGGCGAAATGGAGCCGTGCCCCGCTTCCTTGGTGGCGTCTGCGGAACGAACGCGGTCGGCTGGGCGAGCAATCCCGTCCGGTGGCAGGCGGAAGTGGAGCGTTGCCAGTCGAACCGGCATCGCTCCCGTGCCGGGCCAGGCGCTAGCGGAGACCAGAGAGAGCCTTCCGCTCTTCATCGACCGAAAGCGGGGTTCCGGCCCCGCTGGCGTCGAGGAAGGCGTCCAGCGCCTCCATCGACGATGCGGGAACGAACCTGCCCTCGGCATCGACCTGCGAAGCGGCGAAGCGGAGCTGCCAGGCCTCGTCGTCGCGGCAGGCGACCGCCACGTGCGAAATGCCGCCGGCGCTTGCCTCGAACTCGCGGCAGAGCGCGTTCGCGCCGTCGCGATAGGTTGCGATCGCCTCGAAGCTTGCCTCCGGGCCGAGTTCGACCGTCTCCCCCGAGGCCGAGGTGTTCAGGGCTTCGACGATCCGTTCGCCAGCCAGGCCGGCAATCTCGATGCCCGCGGCGCGTTCCGGCTGGCCGGCGGCCATGTAGCCGAGCAGCCCGCCGGCGACGAGCGCCAGCGAAGCAGCGATCGGCAGGAAGAAGCGCTGGGCGGCGTGTCCCTTCCCCGCCGCGCGGCGCGGCGCGAATGGAACCACGTCGGCGCCTGCCGCATCCTCCGCCTCCGCCGCGGCGGCCATCTGCCGCACGCGCGCTTCGAGATCGTCGGGTATCGAGACCTTCGCCGTTCCCAGCGTTTCCGCCACAAGCGCGCGGGTCTTCACGAACAGCGCCACGCGCTGCGCGAGTTCGGCATCGCGGCCGATGGCATCGTCCACGCGGCGGCGGGTCTGTGCGTCCAGCTCGCCATCCGCATAGGCCATCAGAACGTCATCGGTGAACTTGTCTTCATGCATCGTCTTCGGTCCTGTCGTGCAAGGTCATGGCGTCCTTGTCAGTTGAGATCGAGCCTGCTGGCGAGGTTGGTCCGGGCACGGGCGAGCCGGCTCATCACCGTGCCGATGGGAATGCCGAGCGTCGCGGCGGCTTCCTTATAGGAAAGCTCCTCGACGCAGATCATCACGATGATCTCGCGCTGATCCTCGGGGAGGTCCTGAAGCGCATGCGCCACGGTGCCAAGCATCAGATGGGTCTCCGTGTCGCGCGCGCCATCGGTGAAGATCGCATCCGGCCGGTCGGCGATGTCGATGCTTTCTCCCCGCGTCCTGTCGCGCCGCACCCGGTCGATCCAGGTGTTGCGCATGATGCGCAGCAGCCAGGCGGAAAGATTCGTGCCGCGGGCATAGCTGCCCCGGTTCGCGAAGGCCTTCTCGCAGGTCTGCTGCACAAGGTCGTCGGCCACGTCGAGGGAGCGGCTGAGCACGAAGGCATAGCGCCGCAGGTTCGGCAGCAGGTCGACGACGTCATCCGCAAAACTGGACTTCATGCTCAGATCCTGGCGCCTTCTCCGTGAATGATGTGGAATAAACGTCCGGCTTGCCCGTTTATTCGTTCGCACTCGAAAAAATGCTAATGAGGCGTCGATTGGAAGGCTTCATGAATAAAACGCACAGCTATCGCACCCTCTTGCGCCTGTTGCTCATCCTCCTCTTGGGCGCGCCGCTTGCCGTCGCGCCGGTTCTTTTGGGCGACCCCATGGGCCATGCCCTTGCCGACGACGATGACGACGACGACGATGATGACGATGATGCGGGCGGTGGTTCATCCGCGCGGGGCGGCTCGTCCGGCGGTTCCTCCGGTTCGTTCCAGCGTCCGGGCTCCTCCCGCCTGCCGCTGTTCGACAAGCTGCGGGAGCGTTTCAGCCCCGCGCCGCGCACGCAGCGCCGCGGCCGGACCGTTCGCCGCGCCACTCCGCCGCCGGCCATCCATGCCGAGCGGGAGATCATCGCGATAGGGCTGGACGAGGACGAGATCCGGGCACTTGCCGAGGATGGCTTCGCCGTCCTGGAACAGGTCGATCTGCTGTCGCTGGCCGCCACCCTCTACCGCCTGCGGATCCCGGCGCGTCAGACGCTGGAGAGCGCCCGCGAGGCGGTCCGCGCCCTGAAGCCCGACGCCTTGCTGGACCTCAACCACTATTACCGCCCCTCCGCGCCCGGCAACGCCTCGGTTCCGGAACCGCTCGCCTGCGACGGGCCGCATTGTGCCGACAGGGCGCTGGTGGGATGGGCTACGTCCGAAAGGCGCGACCCGGCCTGTAGTGCGCCTGTCCGGGTCGGCATCATCGATACCGGCATCAATCCCGAACACACGACATTCGACGGCAGCAATATCGAATTCGTCGGCACCGAGGAACCGCATGGGAACCGGTCGGGCAGACAGCACGGCACGGCGGTCGCCGCCATCCTGATCGGGTCTGGAGAGAGCCGGTCGCCGGGGCTGTTGCACGAAACCCAACTCGTGGCGGCCGACCCCTTCTACAGGGAATCGGGCGACGAGCGCGCCGACGCCTACCATCTCATCGCGGCAATCGACGCCGTTCTGCACCGCGATGTCGCCGTCCTGAATCTGAGCCTTGGGGGTGCCGCCAACGAGGTTGTCGAGCGCATCGTCGACGAAGCGGCACAAGCCGGCACCATCGTCGTCGCGTCCGCCGGCAACAATGGCCCGCGGGCGGCGCCGGTCTATCCCGCCGCTTATGAAACGGTGATCGCGGTCACCGCGGTGGATCGCGCCAGACGGGTCTACCGCCGTGCCGGGCAGGGCGAGCATATCGACTTCGCCGCCCCGGGAGTGAGGGTCTGGACCGCCGCGTCGATCTCGGGCGCCCGTCCGAAGACCGGCACGTCCTTCGCAACCCCCTTCGTCACGGCGGCGGTGGCGATGCTGAAGCGCCAGGTTGGGGAACTGAATCTCGATGCCGTGAAAAGGATCCTCGCCGCGAGCGCGCTCGATCTGGGCGCGGAGGGCAAGGACCCCGTTTTCGGATACGGGCTGCTGCAGGCGGGCAATCTGTGCTCCTCGTCGCTGGCCGTCGATTAGACAACGTTCAACGCTTCGGTGAACGGGTCCATCGTTCTCCTTTCCTGCGTCTTTCCGGGCGTTGGCCGTTTCCATTTCGCTGCAAGCATCCCTGGATGAGGACACATTCAAACGCTGGAGATCGCGGCGTCCAAGGGCGCGACAGCTGATAGGGAAGTTGGAGGGGTGAGCATATCGTGACGAAGCGCCGGCGGTTCCCGAGCCCCGCAGAAGAGCTTTCGATGACGATCCGTCGTCGATGGGTTTTGCGATCAGGGGGATGGCGTTCTGCGGGCGGCCGAGGATGGGGCACAGCCTCGATGTTTGCCGCTGTAAGCCGCTGCCGCAGATTGCCCGCATGGGCTTCGTCCGCGAGCGGCAGTTTGGTCGGACTGCCCGTTCCAGCAATGGAACAAGCATCCTGATGTCTGCGGTATCAAAGGGTGAGGGGACGAAAGCGGCCTATAGGACGCAATCATCGGCCAAGGCACGGTTTTGCTTGTTCTTCGTCTGTGCGACCTGTCAGTCGCTGGCGGGGCTGGGAGACTGACCGGCCTTCCAGCCTGTGACGGCTAACGGCCGGACGGTAACCCCACCTCCACCAGCGCGAAGACGGAACGCTGCTGCTTGTCGATCCTGTCGTCGCTGACGAGAAGGAAGCGCGTCGGCGAAACGGCAACGATGCCTTCGAAGTCGGCGTCGTTGATGCCCGGAATGTCGAGGCGCACGGCGCTCGTCTCGCAGTCGGTGTCCGGCTGGCAGGCCTGCGGGTCGATCAGGCGGAGATGCGGAATGAGGGCCTTGCCCTCCTTGACGCGCTCGAGCGCCAGCAGCCTGCCGTCGGGGAGGGTCGTGATCGCCTTCACCCTGGATTCGCCGATGTCGCCACTCGACCAGGTGAGGGTCTCGCCGCCTTCGGCGTGGAGTCTGTGCTGGCTGCGCGGCGCCGGTTGGTAGGGTTCCTCGGGAAGGGTCACGAGGCCGAGCTCCGGATGGTGGGTCATCGCCTCGAGGCCGCGGTTCTTACCGGCCTGCCGGCTGCTGTCGCGCACGCCGAGCGGCAGGTCGATCTCCTTCAGCCAGCGTCCCTCCTGATCGAAAAGGGCCGCGCGCGGGCCGCTTTCGCTGAGGATGGCGAAGGCGGGGACGCCCGCTTCGCCCGGCCTGATGACAAGCTCCTCGGGACCGAACCCCTGATCGGCGAGCGTCGCGCCGTCCGTGTCGGTGAGGCTGTAGGCGCTTTGCGGTTCCAGGGTCGCGATCTTCTCGCCCTCGGTCGCGAAGGCGAGGCCGAAGAGCGTCGCCCTGTCCGAGACCGCGTAGACGATCTGCTTTTCGGGGTCGTAGGCGAGGCCGGACAGTTCGGCCATCGTCTGTCCGTCGACATCGATGGCGGGCAGGATCCTGTGATCGAGCACCCTTGCCGTCATCGGCTCGGCATTGGCTGCAAGCGTCGTGGCGAGGGCGAGGAGCGGGGTGATGAGAATGGTTCGCAAGGTTCAAACCTCCAGTTTGGCGGATGCTGTCGGTGGAAGGCGGGGGCGCTCCGGTTCCTGGCCGCAGCGCCCGGCGCGTCACAGCATGATTCCGCGAAGGGTGAAGTAGATCAGGGCGGAAATGAGCGCGGTCAGCGGGACGGTTATGATCCATGCCGACAGCACCCTGGCCATCAGTGCCCGGTTGACGAGGGCATCGCTCCGGCAGGCTGCGTTGCGGCTCACCGTGGCGCCGTTGTCCGCCACCCGCTCCCTGCGCAGTTGCGCGATCATGGCCTTGCGCTGCGCGAAGGGCGTTGCGTGAAGCCGGGCGATGAAGGCGTCGCATTCCGCCGTGTCGCGATCCGCGTGAAGCGCGCGGATGTCGGACAGGATCAGCGCATGGCGCCGCTTCAGCCATTCGCGCAGGAAGCCCACACCGAGCACGGCACCGACGGTCACATGGGTGGTGGAAACCGGCAGGCCGAGCTGGCTGGCGGCGATCACCGTGATCGTCGCCGCCATGGCGATGCAATAGGCGCGCATGGCGTCGAGCTTCGTCAGTTCCGCGCCCACCGTATGGATGACGCGGGGGCCGAACAGCAGCAGGCCGATGGCGAGGCCGGCGGCACCGAGACCCATGACCCAGAGCGGAATGACCGCCTCCTCCTGCATCGCCGCATTGCTCAGCACGTCGTAGATGCCGGCGAGCGGGCCGATGGCGTTGGCGACGTCGTTGGACCCGTGCGCGAAGCTCAGCAGCGCGGCGGAGAAGATGAGCGGCAGGGCGAGCAGCTGGTTGACCGCCGACTTGTCGTTGCGGAGCCTCGGCAGCCGGCGCCTGATCAGTGCGCGGGCGATGCCCCAGGTCACCAGGGCGATGAGCGCGCTCATCATGCCCGCCTCGAGCAGGCTGGCGGCCCAGATCTTCTTGAGCCCCTTCAGGATCAGGTAGGTGCCGAAAGACCAGGTCATCGCGGCCACCAGCAGCGGGACGATCCTCTGCGCGGCCTCAAGCACCTGTGGCTGATAGGTGACGAAGCGCTTGATCGCGTAGAGGAACAGCGCCGCGAACAGCCCGCCCAGAAACGGGGAGACGATCCAGCTTGCGGCGATGTTGGCCATGACCGACCAGTCGACGGCCGAGAGGCCGGCGGCCGCTATGCCGCCGCCCATCACGCCGCCGACGATGGAATGGGTGGTGGAGACGGGCGCGCCGAGAACCGTCGCGAGGTTCAGCCACAACGCGGCGGCCAGCAGCGCGGCCATCATCACCCAGACATAGACGTTCCGGTCGGCCAGCGCCTCCGGCATCACGATCCCGCCGCGCACGGTGCTGATCACCGAGCCGCCGGCGATGAGGGCGCCGCCGAACTCGAACAGCGCCGCCATGATCAGCGCACCGCCGAGCGGAATGACGCCGGCGCCGACGACAGGGCCGACATTGTTGGCCACGTCGTTCGCGCCGATGTTGAGCGCCATGTAGGCGCCGAAACCGGCGGCCGTCGCGATCCAGAGCGCGAATTCGGGATTGCCTCCCGATTGGGCGCGCACCAGCGCATAGACCATCGCCGCGACGACGAAGGATAGGGCGACGAGAAGGCGCCCGAGAAACGGAGCGAGGTCCCTGAGGTCCGACCGGGCTTTCGCGAGGCTCGCCATATAGCCGGATTCAGGCAAAGCGGGGCTGACATGCGTACGCATGGTCATCTCCTTTCGATGGCAAAGATGAGGTTCAGGCGGGGCTCAGGGCCCGGCCGTCCAGAAGCTGTAGCCGCCGCAGCGCCGGCAGGAAGCGGTTGTGCCGCGCCACCTGCCCCGTCGCGGCCATGCCGACGCAGTATTTCGAGCAGCGTTTCGTCGGGTGGACATGCAGCCCCCGCAGGATCGCGTCGGCGATGCCGTTGCCGCGCGCCGACTTCGTCTCCACGATGGAGATGTCCGGCCGGACCCGGCGGCTGACGCCACCCGCGTCGAACGAAAGCTCTGTATCGATGGTCATGCGCTCGCCGCCTTCCTTGGCGACCAGCGTGATGCGCCTGTACCGCATCCCGATCACCGGCACCAAGGGCCGGTCGAAGGGGCTGTCGTAGATCTCGCGGTGGCATGTATCGATGAAGGCTTCACCGGAGAGGTCGAGGCCCGCGCCCGGCTCCCGCAGCTTCAGCCGTTTCTTGACGGTGATCTGCCGCTTGCTCTTGAGCTTCACCTCAAGGTAGCTGAGGCCGCTGTCTATATAGTCGCGCACCCGCACCTTGCAGCGCTTCCGGCGTCCCTGATGGTGGTCGTAGTAGCTGCGCAACCCGTCATCGTCGTAGTAGCGGGTGGCGTAGGTGAACGCGCGGATGCCGTCGATCTCGAGCACGTCGAAGAAGTCCGAGAAGGCGTTCAGCGCGGGGCGGAGCCGGTCGGCCGGAACGATGTACTTGTTGTCCAGCCGTTCCAGCATGGCGGCCTTGCCGTTTAGCTCGTCGAGCGAGAGGGGCTGGAAGCCGGTCAGTTCGGTCGCGATGGAGTGGTCCATGGGAGTGCCTCCTTGCCGTCCGATCAGCGCCGGGGCTTGCGGAAGAACACGTTCATCCGGGCCATGTCGTTGATGTAGTCGAGCGTGGTGATCTGGTAGGACATGACGTCCACGCCGAGGCGTTCGGAGAGGTCGCGGCGCATCTTCTCGGGCTGCGAAAGCGCCTCGTGGTCGATCTTGTCGAGCGTGATCTTGACGCCGTCCGAGGAGCGCAGGATCGCCGGGTGGTCGAGGATATAGGCGCCCAGAAGCACCAGCGCCACGACGGCGAGCACGATGGCGATCGGCGTTCCGGGGATGGCGCAGATCACGGCGATGGAAACCGAGCCGAAGAAATAGGTGATCTCGACCTTCGAGATCTGCTCCGAGCGCAGCGTGAACAGCGCCAGGATGGCGAAGAGGCCGAAGCCCGCCGCAAGCGAGAATTCGACCGCCGAAAGGATGGAGAGAACGCCGAAGGCGAAGATGTTGAAGAGCGACGCCGCGGTCACCAGCTCCTTGTCGCGATAGCGCCTGTAATACAGGCCGAAGACCAGGGCCGTCATCGACAGGACGTCGATGGCGAAGCGGATGGGGGTATCGCCGAGTGCGAGCGTTTCCAGCATTGTTTTCCTCATTCTGTTGGTCATGGTCGCTGTCAGAAATCTGTCACATAACTGTCAGAAAACCGTCTCTGGTGTCGGAAAACGTGAGGGAAACGGATCTATTCCATCGGCGGTGATTTTTATTCTCGCTGGCGCGGCTTCTCCCCTCCCCGGCAGGAGGGGCGGGTGTCGGCGGGGACAGCGTTAGCCGGCGAAGGGTCCGCGGTCGGCGTCGCGCTGCGCCTTCGTGTCGGCGGTCAGGATGCGCAGGAACAGCGCGGTGGCCTTGCTCAGGCTGCGCGAGCGCGGCCAGATGACACCCGTGTTCATGGTCTCGATCCTGTCGGCGAGCGGTTTCCGCAGGAGGCGCTGGCCTTCGAGCGACCAGGCGCGATAGATCATATCGGAAAGCACCGTGATCCCGTGACCGGCGGCGACGAGGCTTCGCACCGCCTCGATCGAATAGCTGCGGAAGACGACCCTCGGCTGAAAACCGTAGCGCCCCCAGTTTGCGGTCATCGTGTGCTCGTGGTCGTCGGTCTGCAGCAGGAAATACGGTTCGTCCACCAGATCTGCGAAGGCGATGTCCTCGCGCGCCGCGAAGGGATGTCCGGCGCCGATCCAGAGCTGCCTCTGCGAAACCAGCAGCGTCTCGTGCTCGAAGTCCTCCCTGTTGCCCATGTTGGAGATCAGGATGATGCCCAGGTCGAAGCGGCCGTCGAGCACGCCCTTTTCCACCTCCGGCCTCGGCAGTTCGGTCACATGCAGCTTCAGGCTCGGCGCCTTACGCCGGATCTCGCGCCAGATGCGGGGCAGGTAGTAGCCGGAAACCGTATCGGTCACGCCGAGCCGCACCTCGCCGCCGATCTGCAGGTCGTCCTCGACGCTCAGCGTCATCAGGTCTTCCAGTCCGGCAAGCACGCCCGTGGCGTTCTGCAGGAAGAGCTGGCCGGCGGCGGTGAGTTCGACGCCCTTCGCCTTGCGGTGGAACAGCCGGTATCCCAGCCTGTCCTCGAGGTCCCGGATCGCGATGGTGATCGAGGACTGCGTGACATTCATGTCGTTGGCGGCGCGCGAGATCTGGCCGCTGCGGGCAGCCGCGACGAAATACTGGAGCTGTCGGACGGTTGGAAGCATAAATTCTATCAATATCTCGGTTCAGGTATTTAAACTAGTTATTTTGCGGCGGGATGCCTAGCGTGCCGCGATGATCCACGTCGCCGCTGCTTCCGAAGGTCCGATGCTGAAAACCGGGTTCTGCGCCCTGTGCCGCTCGCGCTGTGGCGCGCGTTTTGAGATCAGCGAAGGTCGGCTCGTGGCCGCCCATCCCGAACCCTCGCACCCGACCGGTTCGGCGCTCTGCACGAAGGGCCGTGCCGCGCCGGAGATCGTGGCCGATCCGGATCGGCTCCTGACGCCCCTGCGCCGGACCGCGCCCAAGGGCAGCAGCGATCCCGGCTGGGTGCCCGTCGGCTGGGATGAGGCGCTGGACGACATCGCCGCAAGGCTCGGCGCGATCCGCGACCGGTCCGGCGCCGAAGTGGTCGCCTTCGGGGTGACGACGCCCAGCGGCACGCCGATGAGCGATTCCATAGACTGGGTCGAGCGCTTCATTCGCGGCTTCGGCAGCCCGAACACGATCTACGCCACGGAACTGTGCAACTGGCACAAGGATTACGCCCACGCCTTCACCACCGGCAGCGGCATCCTCTTTCCCGACTACCGGAACACCGAGACGATCCTTCTGTGGGGGTTCAATCCGAGCGCCGTCTGGCTCGACCAGGCAACCCAGATCGCCGAGGCGAGGGCCCGGGGCGCGAAGATCGTCGCGGTGGACCCGCGTGCCGCGGGCTATGCCCGCGGCGCCGACCACTGGCTGAAGCTGCGACCCGGAAGCGACCTGCCGCTTGCCATGGGCCTGCTGCGCCAGTTGATCGCGCGGCGCGGCTACGACGAGGCGTTCCTGCGCCGCTGGACCAATGCGGCCCTTCTGGTACGGACGGATACGGGCGCCTTCCTCCGGGCCGGGGACATCGGCGAAGCCGCCCACGCCGGCGCTTATGTGGCCTGGAACGGCGCGCCCGTGTTCTACGATGCCGCGCGACGCCGTTTCGACGCGGGCGTCGAGCACCTGTCGCTGCGCGGCACGGTGACGGTGGCCGGCATCGCCTGCCGGCCGGCGTTCGACCATCTTTGCGAGGCGGTGGAACCCTATTCGCCGGAGCATGTCGCCCGTTTGACGGGCGTCGCCCCGGAGGCACAGGACCGTGCGGCGGAACTTCTGAGCCGCACCGGTTCCATCGCCTACTATTGCTGGACCGGCGTCGGCCAGCACCGGAACGCCACCCAGACGGATCGGGCGATAGCGCTGCTTACCGCCCTCAAGGGCCGGCACGACGCGCCGGGCGGCAATGTCGCCTTCACCAAGGTTCCCACCAATCCGGTGAACGGCGCCGAGTGGCTGACGCCCGAATTCGTTTCCCGCGCCATCGGCTATGACGAACGCCCCATCGGCCCACCGGCCATGGGATGGGTGCGGGCGCTCGACGTTTATCGCGCGATCCTCGACGCGCAGCCCTACCGGGTTCGCGGGCTGGTTTCCTTCGGCGCGAACTTTGCCGTGTCGCAAGCCGGCGCCGACCTGGCCGTGGAGGCGTTGCGGCAGCTCGAGTTCCACGTGCACTGCGACCGGGTCATGACGCCGACCGCGCAGTTCGCGGACTATATCCTGCCGGCCAACACTCCGTGGGAACGGGAGGCGCTGCGTGTCGGTTTCGAGGTCAGCCAGGAGGCCGAGAGCCTCGTCCAGCTGAGGCAGGCGGCGCTACCCTCGGCGGGGGAAAGCCGTTCGGATGCCGACATCGTCTTTGCGCTGGCCGCGAGGCTGGGCATGAGCGACATGTTCTTCGGCGGCGACATCGACGCGGCGCGCGACTGGCAGCTGAAGCCCGCCGGCCTGAGCGTGGCGGAACTGCGGGCGAAGCCAGAAGGGATCACGGTGCCGCAGTCCCAGAGACATCGCAAATACGCGGAAGAGACCGAAGGAGGGCAGCGCGGCTTCGCGACGGACACGGGGCTGGTCGAGATCTATTCGGATCTGCTGCGCCGTCACGGACAGCCGCCCGTGCCGCGCATGACCGGCGCGCCGCCCGAGCCGAGCCGCGACTTCCCGCTGCTTCTGACGACGGCCAAGAGCCCCTACTACTGCCACAGCCAGTACCGTTCCATCCCGTCGCTGCGCAAGCGGGCGCCGCAGCCGCAGGTGCGCCTGCATCCCGACGCAGCCGCGCTCTACGGGCTGGAGCACGGCGAGACCGTGCGCCTCCGCACGGAGACGGGGGAGGTGCGCATGCAGCTTGCCTGCGACCGGACGCTCGATCCCGGCACGGCCGTCGCCGACTATGGCTTCTGGCAGGCGAACCCGCGGCTGAAACTGCCCGGATACGATCCCTTCTCCGACAAGGGGGCGAATTTCAACCGGCTGATCGCCCTGGACGAGGCCGATCCCGTCAGCGGGGTTCTGCCGCACCGCTCGACCCGCTGCGCGGTGCTGCCTCTCGACGAAGGGGCGCTGGCCTGGCGCGGCTTCCGTGCCGCGCGGGTCGTCGAGCACCAGCCGGTCGCCGGGGACTGCATGCGTGTCGGCTTCGCGGTGGAAGGCCATGAAACCCTGCCCGACTACGCGCCCGGCCAGCATATCGTGCTGCGCATATCCGCGCCGGATGGTGCGGCGCCGGTAACGCGCTGCTATTCGCTCGTCGGCTCCGCCCGCGATGCGAACAGGGGAAGCTACATCATCACGGTGCGCCGGGTGGGCGTGCCCGCCGGACGAAGCGATCTGCCGCCGGGCCGGGCCTCGACGTTGGTGCACGACGGCCTGCAGGTCGGCAGCATGGTGGAACTGCAGGCGCCGAAAGGCCGCTTCACCCTGCCGCTCGAGCCGGAACGTCCCGTCGTCATGGTGGCAGGCGGCATCGGCATCACGCCGTTCCTTTGCTATCTGGAAACGCTGGCGGCCAGCGGTTCGCCGGCGCGGGTGCACCTAGTCTACGCCAACCGCAACGGACGCAGCCATGCCTATCGCGAGCGGCTTGAGGCGCTTGGCGAGGCTCTGCCGGGCATGAGCCTCGTCTCGCTCTACGACGCACCGGACGAGGGCGATCGTCCAGGACGCGACTTCGACCGCGCCGGGCGCATCGCGCTGACCGATATCCTCCCTGCCGACCTGACCGAGGCGCCGGAGGTCTATCACTGCGGCCCGCCGCTGATGATGCGCGCCGTCGAGGCGATGCTGGAGGAGGCGGGCCATCCGGCCGAACTGATCCACAGCGAATCCTTCGGAGCGCCGGCGTTGCCGCAACCCGGAAAATTGCCCGAAGGGCCTTTCATCGTCGAGTTTCGGCGCAGCGGCAGGACGCTCACATGGAGCAGGGACTCCGGAACGCTGCTTGATTTCGCCGAGAAGGCAGGGCTTGAGATGGCCAGCGGCTGCCGCGCTGGCCAGTGCGAAAGCTGTGCCGTCAGAATCATCCAGGGAAAGACCCAGCCGCTGAGCGGGGACCTCCCGAGCAACCCGGAACTGTGCCTCACATGCAGCACCGTGCCTGCCAGCGACCTGATCCTGGATGGATAGGAATGCCAACCAAGTTCGAAGCAACAGAAAAGTGACCTGAGGGGGACTTCAATGAACATCGTGAATCGTGGTTTTGTCCGGCTGTTCGAAAGATACATGCCGGATCCGCTGATCCTTGCCGCCGTGCTGACCTTCGCCGTCTTCATCGCCGGCATGATCTTGAAGGGCGTCAGCCCCGTCGGCATGACCGAGGCGTGGTATGGCGGCTTCTTCAAGCTGCATGCCTTCGCCATGCAGATGATCCTCGTCCTTGTGGGCGGCTACGCGCTGGCGCGCAGCCCGGCCTTCGGCTGGCTTGTGGACCAGGTCGCCAAGCTGGCGACCACGCCGGGCCGCGCCATCATACTGGTTACCGGCTTCACGCTGGTCGCCTGCTGGATCAACTGGGGCGTCGGCCTCGTCGCGGGCGCGGTTCTCGCGCGCGAGCTGGCGCGCAACGTCAGGGGCGTCGATTATCGCCTTCTGATCGCCGCGGCCTACAGCTCCTTCATCGCATGGCATGGCGGCCTGTCCGGCTCGGCCACCCTGCTGATGGCGACGGAGGGCAACTTCCTTCAGGAAGCGGCGGGTGGTCTGATCCCGGTTTCGGAAACCATCTTCTCCTCGCTGAACCTGTCGCTGTCCATTCTGGTGGGACTGACGCTAATCCTCACCTTCTACCTGCTCAGCCGGTCGATTACCGAGCCGGTCGGCATTCCCCAGTCGGCCCTTCCGGAAAAGACCGACAGCGTCGAGGAAGACGACGGACTGCCGGCAACCCGCATGGAGAACTCGCGCCTGCTGGGCATCCTCACCGGGCTCCTTGGTCTGGCGGCCATCACGGTCTACTTCCTCCAGGCTGGCGGGCTGGACCTGAACGCCGTGATCTTCATCCTCATCTTCGTGGGCATGATCCTGCACGGTTCGCTGGCCGCCTATCTGCGGGCGCTGAAGGAAGGCGTTTCCGGCGCGACGGGCGTCGTGATCCAGTTCCCCTTCTATGCCGGGATCATGGGCATGATGGCGAGCTCCGGCATGTCCGTCGATCTCGTCCGCTATTTCAGCGAGATCGCGACCGCGGCGACCCTCCCGTTCCTGACCTTCCTCTCTGCCGGCCTGCTCAACATCCTCGTGCCGTCGGGCGGCGGGCAATGGGCGATCCAGGGGCCGATCGCGATCGACGCGGCGCGGGCGCTCGGCGCAAATCCCGCCCCGACGATCGTCGCCTTCGCGTGGGGCGACGCCTGGACCAACCTGATCCAGCCGTTCTGGGCGCTGCCGGCACTGGCCATCGCCGGGCTGCGCGCCAAGGACATCATGGGCTTCTGCGCGCTGGCCCTGTTCACCACCGGCGCGATGATCGGCGTCATCCTGTTGGTCGCCGGAGCGATGTAGGGCATCCGGGCCGAAGCGGCGACGCTTCGGCCCGGACAATGGGTCAGCCCGGCAGGGCGGCTCGCCGTGCATGAGAACGGTGAGCCGCTCGGTTACATGGGTCTGGGCTGATGGCGCAGGCGGGTTCGGGAAAAGGAGAGAGTGAAGCAGCGGTGGGAAGCAAGGCAGAAGTGGAAATCAGTAGGATGGGTTCTACGACATCTGAGATATTTTTCTCAGGGCGTTTATGAGATCCTTCTTTTTCTCTTCCCCTATGAGGTGATCGATGGCGTCTATATGGATCTTCGCCTTGTCCAGTATCCTCGTATAGGCTTTCTCGCCTTCCTCGGTGAGCGTGCTGGCATATGACCGGCGATCATCCTCCAGCCGATCGCGACGGATAAGACCTGCATCTTCGAGGTTCCTGAGCGCTGCCGTGATGCTTGATTTGTCGCGCCCGCTGGTGCGGGCCAAGTCGACCTGGGTGATACCGGGGTTCTCGTGGATCAGGGTCATCACTGCAAAACTACCGGGTTTCAGCGTATCGGCGCCGAGGATCCTGGCGAAATGGTTGTGCGAAGCGCTGTAGGCAAGATTTATGTGAAATCCAATTGCCTTATCAAGTATCCCAAGATTGATCTTGTTATCTGCGGACATAAATTTTCTTTCTTTTATTCTTCAATATACAGATCGAAAAGAGCAGATATGAGAACTGGATTTTCTTCATGGGTCCTGTATGGATCTTAGGCCAATCTGCGACATCGCATTGAGAAGCTCATCCTGCAGAAGATTGAACAGCTGATCCGGTCCCTCCCTGCCTCGCGCCGCAACGGAGTAGAGAAAGGGCCTCCCGATAAACGCGAAATCGGCGCCCGCCAGAAGAGCTTTGAGGATATCTTCTCCGCAACGAAGTCCTCCGTCAATCGCAAGTGGAAAGTCCGTGCCGACTTCTGCTCGAATGCCGCCGAGCATCTGCAATGGCGCGGGCGCGGCGTCGAGCTGACGACCGCCATGGTTGGAGACGATGACGGCATCGACGCCGGAATCCCGCGCGGTTCGCGCATCAAGGGGCGAGAGCACGCCTTTCAGGACCAGATGTCCGCTCCAGCGCTTCCTGATGCGTGCAAGAAGCTCCCAGTCGAGCCGTCCGGAACTTTGACCTTGCATCAACTGCGCGAGGGTATGCGTTCCTGCGCCTGAAGCTGCATATGGCTCCAGATTTGCAAAACGGGGTGTGCCATTGAGCAGCATTCCCATTGACCAGCCGGGATGTCGCAGGAGATCGACAAACATCCGCGGGGTCATCTTCAGCGGCAGAGTCAGGCCGTTGCGCAGGTCGCGCCGGCGCTTGCCGGGGCGCGGCACATCAGCGGTGACGACTAGAGTTTCATACCCCGCGGTTTCGGCGCGCGCGATGAGGCCGTCGACGATGTCCTGCGAGCGGCCGACGTAAAGCTGGAACCATCCATTTGCGGGAGCGAGCCGCTTCAGCTCTTCCAGCGAAGCCGACGCAGGGGTCGAGGCCACGTAGGGCAGGCCGTTTCGTTCTGCGGAAGCGGCGAGGATCTGATCGGTGCCGGAGCCGGCCATGGCGGCCATCCCGAACGGCGGGATGCCGAAAGGGACGGACCATTCGCGCCCGAGAAACCGCTTTGCCGTGGACAGCTGGCCGTCGGTGTTCCTCAGGATTCGTGGATGAAGCAGCTCCGCGTCGAAGGCGGCCCTGTTCCGGGCGAGTCCAAGCTCGCTGCCTGCACCGCCGTCGATGAAGTCGAATGCGAAGCGCGGAATCTTCTGTCGCGCGATCTTTCTCAGATCATCGGCGCAGATCAGCGACTGTTTGGCGCTTGGACCACCCATCAGTTGTGTTTCCTTTGGCGTGGCGAAGGGCTCGCAACCGCGTCGCGAAGGGCCGCTGCATCCAGCGTGAAGCCCAGGCCGGATGTGTCGGGAAGCGCCATTTTCGATCCGTCGCGCGAGGGTAGCCCGCCAAACAGCGCCTTGCACAGCTCCACCGAGAGCAGGTGCCATTCGACCAGGCCGCCATGCGCCAGTCCGCCATGGAGGTGCATGTTGTGGAACGGATATGCGCCGCCATTGTCGATGGCGACGTTGCCGGCCTGAGCAAGCGCCGCGACCTTCATGGCAGCCGTATAGCCGCCACAGATTATCGCGTTGGGCTGGAGCACGTCGACGGCGTTGGCGGCGAGCAAGTCGCGGAAGCGCCAGAGCTGCCCCTCGTTCTGGCCGGCTGCGAGCCTCAACCCGGATGTGCGCCGAAGATCGGCCAAACGCCCGGGATCGTTGTCGCGAACCGGCTCCTCGAAGAACGACACCTTCAGTTCGCGCAGCCCGCCGGCCAGCCAGGCGGCGGAACCGGCATCGAGACTGCAATTGGCATCGACAAAGAGCTCGCATTCCCAGCCGATGGCCTCGCGCACTGCCTGCACACGCTCCAGATCGGAACACACGACGGCATGCATGTCCGCCGCATTGTCACGTCGTTGCAGCGCCCGGTGGCCCGCGACCATCTTGAACCGCTCGACACCCGTCCCCTTCAGGTGCAGCGCGGCGTCCCGGAGCTGCTGCTTGTCCAGAGAAGCGAAGCCGAACGTCACGTAGAGCGGCACTTCGGGACGCGCGCCGCCGAGCAGCTTCCAGCAGGGAAAGCCTGTCGCCTTGCCCAGAATGTCCCAGAGCGCGAGGTCGATTGCTGAAACGACATGGCTTGCAAAGCCTGTCTGCCCGCGCGGGGTAAGCTGCCAGTAAAGGCGCTCCGCGATCTTCTCCCGATGCAGTGCGTCAAGGCCGATGATGTTCGGTCCAGCCAACTGGTTGATGATGAAGGCGGCGACCTCGGTGTCCGTTATGGCCGTCAGGCCGTGCCCAACGATTCCTTCGGTGGTTGTCACCTCGACGATCGCGCAGGACATCCGTGCTGAAAGTTCCACGGATCCGAGGGTGGCGGAGACGGGGATGGTAACTGGATGTGCGGTGACCGCACGGATCGTCAGGTCCAAAGGAGGCTTCCTTTCTGAAGTCGGAACGCGGGTATTTTAAAAATAGTTGACTCACAGAAAGTTTGTTATCAAACTAACATCCATGCATCAACGCCAAAGTTCTGGACGTCTGATGTCCACGGCACGCCGCAGGGAGGAACCTTATGCGCCCGTCGATCTTCGTGTTAATTCTGTGTGCAATCTCGGCGGCCGTAGCCCCCGCTCGAGCCGAGTTTCCTGTCAAGCCGATCAAGCTGATCATACCTTTCGGCGCAGGCGGAGGCAGCGATGGTTTTGCCCGGGTGATCCAGGCGGCCATCGAGAAGCATGAGCTTCTGCCGATGCCGCTGGTCGTGGTCAATGCGGATGGCGCCTCAGGTGCCGTGGGCACCCGTCAGGTCCTGGCTGCCAACCCGGATGGGTATACCATCCTTCAGATTCATCAGGAGATGTTCGCCGCTTCGGTGTCTGGCCGGGTGGAGTATGGTCCCGACGATCTGGAGCCGATTATCCAGGCGGCGCGGAGCTGCGAGTTCCTGGCCGTCCACAAGAGCAGTTCCTTCGCCGATCTTCAGCAACTTCTCGACTACGCGAAAGACAATCCGGGAAAGCTCAAGCAGGCTGGCGACATTGGCAGCTCATCGCATTTCCTTTCGGCGAAGCTGATGTCGCTCTCGGGCGTGCGCTGGGCAATCGTTCCCACGGGAGGGACCTCGAAGCGCTTCGCGTCCCTGCTGGGAGGCTTCACCGATCTGGCGCTGATGTCCTCCCCATGGCTCGAGCGTGGCAAGAATGATCTGCGTCCTCTCGCGGCTCTCGGCGAAGAGCGTTTCCCGGAAGCGCCGGACCTCCCAACCGCCACCGAGCTTGGCTTTGACGTCAGCGGGTGCCTGATCCGTCGTTACTGGGCGCCGAAAGGCACGCCTCGCGAGGTTGTCGATACGATTGCCGATGCGATCGAAGCGGCGATGACGACCGATGAAGTCAAGGCTCATCTTGCCAACAGTCGCGAAGAGTCTTCCGTGCTGCGCGGCGAGAAGCTGAAGGAAGCGATCAGCGCCGAGTATCAGGAATATGTGGAGGTGCTGCCCTTGGTGAAGGAAACCTCGGGAAAGTAGCGGCCGCAAGTTGAGTCTGATCTCCATCTGGGGTGTTGAATCTTGAATTTCCGTTCCTTGGTCGAAAACTCGCACATGGCGGTGTTCTTGATCGTTGTCGTCGCGATATCCGTCCTTGTTGTCCTGGAAACAGGGGTTTCGCACGGTGATGGCAGCATCGGCGGAGCCGTGTTTCCGATGGTGCTGGGTATCCTGGCACTTGTTCTGGCGACGCTCAAACTTGTTGCGCTGACAGTGATGGCACGCCCGGCTCCCCGCCGGGCGGCCGCAAGCATGGATGCGGCTCATTCCAAGGGAAAGGTTCTCGGCGCAGTTGCCGTCACCGGCATCTATTTTGCCGCGCTCGCCATCCCGTGGGTGCATTTCATCGCCGCGACGGCCGCGTTCGTGCTGGTCCTGACGCTCTTGCTGGTAGGCTGGCGCGGCCTCCGCTTCGCCGTATCCGGTTCTGCCATCTCGGTGGTCTTTGCGACGGCAGTCTATTTCGCGTTCACTCGCTTGTTCTTCATGGATATCTGAAGCTCTGAGGATTGCACATGCTAAGTGCCTATGCCCATGTTTTCACCGATGGGCTGATCTGGATTATCATCGGGACGAGTGTCGGGATATTCATAGGGAGCATCCCGGGTCTTTCCGGCGCCATGGTCATCTCCCTGGCGCTGCCGATGACATACTTCATGAGCGGCGATAATGCGCTCCTTCTCATGGTGTCCATGTATGTCGGCGCGACAACGGGAGGGCTGATCAGCGCGACGCTGATGCGCATGCCGGGAACCGAAGCGGCCATCATGTCCACCCTCGACGGATATCCGATGGCTGCGCGCGGCGAACCGGCTCGCGCCCTCGGACTTGGTGTGCTCGCGTCCTTCGTCGGTGGCATGCTCGCCTGGCTGGTCCTCACCCTGCTGTCGCCACAGCTGTCGCTGGTAGCCGTCCGTTTCGGTCCTTACGAGATATTCGCGATGGCGGTGGTGGCGCTCACGCTGATCGCGGCAGTGTCGCGCGGCAGCCTGATCAACGGCCT
The DNA here is from genome assembly GCF_000300335.1 of Nitratireductor pacificus pht-3B. GTDB lineage: Bacteria > Pseudomonadota > Alphaproteobacteria > Rhizobiales > Rhizobiaceae > Nitratireductor > Nitratireductor pacificus. The sequence continues at coordinate 96,156 of NZ_AMRM01000007.1, forward strand.
TCTTGCCGCCATCCTCGGCGCGATCGTCTCCATGCCGGGGATCGATCCGATCAACGGGGCGCTGCGGTTGACATTCGGTTTTCACCAGATCGACAACGGGTTCTCTCTCCTGCCCGTTTTGCTCGGGTCGCTGGTGCTCGGGCAGGTCCTGGTGGATTGCGGTGCTCCTCGGCAGGCCACAGCTCCGATCGCTGGACAGGCACGCGCCGCGATACGTCTGAGCGACATGGTGCGTTACCGTTGGACCTTTATCCGGTCCTCGGCAATCGGAACGTGGATCGGCATCCTGCCCGGGGTGGGCGGCATGACCGCATCCATCGCCTCCTATTCCATCGAGAAGGCGATTTCCTCCTCGCCCGAGCGTTTCGGCAAGGGCGCGGAGGAGGGCATCCTCGCTTCGGAGACGGCCAATAACGCGGGCACCATAGGCGCGCTCGTGCCACTCATCACGCTCGGCATCCCCGGCTCCGTCATCACGGCCATATTGCTGGGAGCCATGGTGGTCCACAATCTCAATCCAGGCCCCCTGCTGTTTGTCGAGAACCCGCATATCGCCTACATCATCATCGCCGGTGCCCTGGCGTCCAACATCGCGATGTTTGCGATCATGTGGGTCTCCACTCCGCTGCTGGGACGCCTGATGTATGTCGATAAGGCCTATCTGCTGCCGCCGATCATCGTGTTCTGTTTCCTTGGAGCCCTGTCTGTCTCCAATCGGTTGTTCGACGCAGGCGCCATGCTGGCTTTCGCGGTGCTGGGCTACCTGATGCACAAGGCCAGGATCCCGGCCGGACCGTTCATCATCGCCTACATCCTGACGCCGATGGCGGAAACCAGCCTTCGCTCCGGTCTCGTGATCTATGAGGGGAGTTTTCTGCCCCTTCTCACCCGGCCGGTGAGTGCGGTGTTCCTCGCCATCGCCGTCTTGTCGGTGGTATACTCGCTCGCATCCGAGTGGCGCGCCTATAAGAGGAAGGCGGGGTGATTGGTCCTGCCATCAGATGATGGCAAGCCGATTTCAGGACCAGGCTGCGCGGGTGACCCTCGCCGCGGACTGGGTTTGCCCCGGCCCTATCCCCGCGTCTGCTCCATGATCATGAAGTCCACCAGCCGGTCCGGATCGCAGATGTGGCGGCGCATTTCGGCGGCGGCGCGGGCGCCGTCGCCGGTCTCGATCGCCGCGAGTATGGCGGCGTGCTCGTTGTGCGACTGGCGCATGCGGTCGAGCCGCCGCAGCAGCCAGCGGCGATAGGGCGCGAGCTTGGTGCGCAGCCCCTCCAGCTGCTCGTGCAGATAGGGATTGCCTGCGCCCTGGTAGATCTCCTGGTGAAACAGGAAGTTCAGCCGATCGAACCCGTCCCGGTCGCCGGCCTTCACGACGGCACCAGTCTCCAGATGGATGTGCTGCAGCTGCTCGATCTGCTGCTGGTTCATCCGCCGCGCGGCGCATTCGGCGGCGAAGGCCTCCAGCCCTGAGAGGACTTCGAACATCTGCGCCAGGTTCTGCGCGGTGAGCGAGCGGACGATGGCGCTGCGGCGCGGCCTGAGTTCCACCAGCCGCTCCACGTCCAGCCGCCGCAGCGCCTCGCGTATCGGCGTCCGCGAGACGCCGAAGCGCTCGGCCAGACGCCTTTCGTCCAGCTCCTCGCCGGGCTTGATCAGCCCGTCGATGATCTCCCGCTCGAGCTGCCGCGCCAGCCCGTCCGCGAGGGGCTGCCCGTCAAGACCTGTCTTGTGCTTCGCCGTCACCTTGCACCACGCCCACGCCAGTTCCCCTGTTTTCATGGCCGTTCTTCCGGCTATTGACAAGCCGGATATGTCCAACCTACGATTTGGTATACCAAAATATAACTTTGGTGTTCAATCTGGGGAATTGATCAGCCGGAACCCGGCGGGAGGAACTTATGAACAGATTCATGGCGGCGGCGCTCGCATGCGCTGCCTCGGTCCTTGCCTTGGATGCGGCCTCGGCGCAGACGGTGCTGCGGCTCAGCCATTCCTACACCGACGGGGACACGCGCGACCTCTGGGCCGATCGCATTGCCGAGATCGTCGCGGAGAAGACCCGCGGCGCGGTGACCGTCGAGGTCTATCCGAACCAGCAGCTGGCGAAGGCGCGGTCGCAGGCCGATTTCCTCGCGCGCGACCGCATCGACATGTCGATCTATCCGTTGCCCTGGCTTTCCGGCAAGGTGCCGATGGCCGAGATCGGCGCCCTGCCGGGTCTGGTCGCCACGCCGCAGGACGGCATCGTCTGGCGCGAGCGCAGGATCTGGCCGATGCTGCAGGAGGCTGTGTCGGAGGCCGGCGTCGTGTTTGCCGGCGGCGGCTGGGCCATGGGCACGATCGGCAACCGCGGGGAGGCGATCACGCTGCCGGAGCATCTCGACGGCCACAAGGTGCGCGGCCTGGGCAAGGCCACCGAGATCATGATGAACGGCTACGGCGCGACGATCACCTCGCTGCCGGCCTCGGAGATCTACCAGTCCCTGCAGACCGGGGTGCTGACCGGCGTCATGACCATCTACGCCTCTTTCGAGGGCTACAATCTGCAGGAAGTGGTCGATCACCTGATGGTCGGGCCGGGCTTCGTCGGCGCCATGCATGCCGTCCTCCTGGCCCCGGGCGTCGAGGAGAAGATCGGCAAGGAGCACTACGCGACGCTGATGGACGCCATCGCAGAATCCGAGGTCTGGTTCGCGGACCGCACGATGGAGGACAACAAGCGCATCACCGAGAGCTTCCGCTCCGCCGGCGTCACGATCCATGAACTCTCGCAGGATCAGGTGGCGCGCTGGCACGAGGCGGCGCGCGAGCATGCCTGGGCTTTCTTCCGGGAAAGCGTGCCGAATGGCGATGAGGTTCTGAAAGCGGTCGAACAGCCCCTGCAATGAGCGCACTCGACCACACCGGGTCCGGTCGGCACGAAGCGTCCGACCGGCAGTCGCCGCGGCTGAAAGCATTGTTTCGGCTGCGGCGTGCGCTGCAGAAGATATCGGCCGTCGCCGCCATGGTCTCCGCCTTCGGCGTCGTGGTGGCGTCAGTCGTCATCACATGGGCGGTGTTCGCGCGCGGGCTGCTCGGCGTCAACACGGTCTGGGAGCTTGAGTTCAGCGTCTATCTGCTGATCTACGCCGCCTTTCTGTCGGCGGCCTTCACCGACCGCAGCGGCGGCCAGATCAGCGTGCAGATCCTGTCCGGCGCCCTCAGGGGCGCGGCGGCGCGGGTGCATGTGGCCGTCATCGAGCTGGTCTCGCTCTGCCTCTTCCTGCTGGTCGCCTATTCCGGCTGGATCATGTTCCTGCATTCCTGGGACAGCGGCTGGCGCTCTGAAACCCTGTGGGGCCCGCCCTTGTGGATCCCGCATCTGGCGATCCCGCTCGGCGGGTCGCTGCTCGCGCTATCGCTTACGGTCGACCTGCTGATCCGGGCATTCGGCGGGCGCATCGAGCTGCCTGCGGGAGGGCATCACTGATGGATCCGCTGACGATCGCCTTCGCCGCTGTCGGCATTCTCCTCGCGCTGATCCTGGTGGGGCTGCCCATCGGCTATGCGCTGCTCGGCGCCATGGTGGCTTCCTCCGTTCTGGTCGGCGAGCCGGGCGAGCTTCTCTATGTCGCCGAGACCGCCTTCCAGTCGCTGGATTCCATCGAGCTGGTGGCGCTGCCCATGTTCATCTTCATGGGCGCGGTCATCGCCGTCAGCCCCGCGGGCGCCGACATCTACTCGGCGTTGAGCCGGCTCCTGCCGGTGCCGGGCGGCCTCGGCATGTCGACCATCGCCGGCTGCGCCATGTTCTCGGCAATCTCCGGCTCCTCGCCGGCCACCGTGGCCGCGATGGGATCGTCCGGCGTGCCCGAAATGCTGGCGCGGCGCTATCCGCCGGGGCTGGCCTGCGGCATCGTCGTCGGTGGCGGGACGCTCGGCATCCTCATCCCGCCCTCGATCGTCCTCCTGCTCTACGGCGTGGTGACCAAGACATCCATCGGCCAGCTCTTCCTGGCGGGCATCCTGCCGGGACTGATGCTGGTGGCGCTGTTCTCCATCTACACCTGGTACGTGATGTGGCGGCACCTGTCGCGGCTTTCGCCGCAGGAGCGCGCGGCGTTCGAGGCGCTCGGCGCCGAGCGTGCCGAGGCGGGCGGAGGCGGCAGCTTCCGGCGGGTCGTTCCCTTCTTCGCCCTGATGGCCGGCATCATGCTGGCGCTCTACGGCGGCTGGGCGACGCCCTCCGAGATCGCCGCCGTCGGCGCGACCGCGTCGATCCTGCTGGTGCTCGCGATCTACCGCATCACCAGCTGGCCGGTCTGGCGCGAGCTGCTGCTGAAGACGGTGCAGGACACGTCGATGATCCTCATCATCGCGGCATTCGCCTACACCTTCTCGCAGTTCCTCGCCTTCCACGACGTCGTTTCGGCGATCACCGGCCTCCTGATCGACGCGTTCGACAACCGCTGGGTGACCCTGTTCGCGCTCTGGTGCGTGATGCTGGTTCTGGGCTGCTTCCTGCCGCCCTTCGCGATCGTGGTCATCGTCGCGCCCATGTTCCTGCCCTTCGTGCTCAGCGCCGGCTTCGACCCGGTCTGGTTCGGCGTCTTCGTCACGCTGAACATGGAGATGGGCTGCATCACGCCGCCGCTGGGCATCAACCTGTTCGTGGTCAAGGCCATCGCCCGCAAGGTCGAGATGCGCGAGATCATGAAGGGTTCGCTGCCGTTCCTGGCGATCCTCGCGCTGGGCACGCTGCTGATCACCCTGTTCCCGGACATCGTCCTGTTCCTTCCTTCCTTGTTGATGAGATAACCATGCTGCAGTCGCCCTCGGCAAAAACGCGCGCCATCACGCGCGTCCACAGCTACGCCCTGAATGTGCCCTCCGAGATCACGGCGGCGGGCGTGACCCGCAAGCTCGATCTCTCGGCGGTGGTCTGCACCATCGAGACCGCCGACGGACATGTCGGGCATGGCTTCACCGCGATCACCGAGGAACGCACCGTGGCCGAGGCGATCCGCGAGGTCGCCGCGCCGGCGCTCGAGGGCATGGATCCGCTAGCCACGGAAGCCATCTGGGAAAAGCTGTTCTGGCTGATGAGCCCGCGCGGCCAGACCGGCTATGCCACGCATGCCATCTCCGCCGTCGACACCGCGCTGTGGGACCTGAAGGGAAAGATCCTGGGTCAGCCGGTCTGGCGGCTGCTGGGCGGGGCGCGCAGCGAGGTGCCGGTCTACGTCACCTGCGGGTTCAACTTCCTGTCCATCGAGCAGCTGGTCGAGTCGGCGACCGGCTGGGTCGAGGCGGGCTTCACGCGCCTCAAGATGACGGTCGCGGCCGAGGCGACGCGCCGCCGCGACGTGACGGACGTGGCCGCGCTGATCGCCGAGGATGCGCGCCGGGTTGGCGCGGTGCGCGCCGCTGTCGGGCCGGACGTCCAGCTCTTCATCGACGCCAACTGCAATCTCGATCCGCACAGCGCCTACAAGCTGGCGCAGGCGGTCGCGCCCTTCAATGTCGACTTCTTCGAGGAACCCCTTTTGAAGAACGACATCGGCTGGCTGGCCGATCTGCGCCGCCGCAGCCCGGTGCCGCTTGCCGGCGGCCAGAACGAGGGGCTTTCCTTCCGCTTCCGCGACCTGCTGGCCGGCAAATGCGTCGATGTCCTGCAGCCGAACGTGGTGATCGGCGGTGGTTTCACGCAGGCGCAGAAGATCGCGGCCATGGCCGATGCCTTCGCCACGCCGATCGCCAATGGCGGCGGCTGGCCCTTCCACAACGCGCATCTCCATGCCGGCGTGTCGAATGGCGGCCTGGTCGAGTATCACGTCCCGGCGGTGAATGTCTGCGAACGCATCTTCACCGGGCTGGCGAAGCCTGAGCGCGGCAGGATGGCGATGTCGGAGCGGCCGGGCCTGGGCTTCGATCTCGACATGGACGCCGTGAAGGCGTTCGCCGAGCGGCACTCGGCTGCCGGCCATGGCAAGGGGTAAGGCGATGCGGCCCCTGCCCACCATCGGCATGATCGTGCCTCCGGCGGCCGGCGACGTGCCGCCCGAGCCGCTGGAGCTCTATGGCGGCCGCGCGCGCTTCATTGCCGAGGGGCTGGCGCTGAAGGCGCTGTCGCCCGAGGGATACGACGCCGTGATCGAACGGGTGGAGGCGCTCGCCGTCAGCCTCAGGGAACGCGGCGCGGAGGCCATCTCGCTGATGGGCACCTCGCTCAGCTTCTATCGCGGGGCGGCGTTCAACGACGCGCTGATCGCCGGCATGAAGGCGGCCACGGGCCTGCCTGCAACGACCATGACCGACAGCGTCATCGAAGCGCTGGAGGCGCTGGGCGCGCGCCGTCTGGCCGTCGCCACCGCCTACAGCGATCCGGTCAACGACCGTCTGACGGACTATCTGGAGCGGGCTGGGTTCGAGGTGGCGGCGCTGCGCGCGCTCGACATCGAGGATGTGGACACAATCGCCACGGTGACGACAGAAGCCCTCATCGATCTGGGGGTGGAGGCCGGCAAGGCGGCACCGGGCGCCGACGCCCTGTTCATCTCCTGCGGCGGCCTGCGGACCCTGCCGGTGACCGGGCCGGTCGAGCGGCGCAGCGGCATGCCGGTGGTTTCCAGCGCGCTTGCGGGCGCCTGGGGCGCCATGGGCCTGCTCGGCCTCGACCGGCATGCCCAAGGCGCCGGACGGCTGTTCGACCCTGCCCTTTCGCCGGACGGCCGCATGGGGTAAATCCGGGCCTGGCGTCACAGCGCGGACCAGGCATCGGAAATGAACGATACGACCACGTCTCCAGACACGTTGATGCTCGGCATAGACACCGGCGGCACCTATACGGATGCTGTTCTCTACGGCGAGCGCGCCGGCGTGGTCGCCAAGGCGAAGGCGCTGACGACGCGCCACGACCTGGCCGAAGGGATCGCCGGGGCAGTGGACGCGGTCCTGGCGCGTGCGGCAGCCCGGCCGGGCGCCATCGGCCTCGTTTCCATGTCGACGACGCTGGCGACCAACGCGCTGGTCGAGGGGCAGGGCGGACGCGTTGCGCTCGTCATGATCGGCTTCAAGGAGGCGGATCTGGAGCGCGCCGGCCTGCGCGGCGCGTTGGGGTCCGATCCCGTGCTGTTCCTGCCCGGCGGTCACGACGTTCACGGCAACGAGACGCCGCTCGACACCGGCGCCCTGGAGGAACAGGTCGAGGCGCTGGGCCGCAGCGTCACCGCATTTGCGGTCTGCGCCTATTTCGCGGTGCGCAATCCGGCCCATGAGATTGTCGTCCGCGACCTGATCCGCGCCGCCACCGGCCTTCCGGTGACGGCGAGCCATGAGCTTTCCGCCCAGCTCGGCGGCCCGCGCCGTGCGCTGACGACGCTGCTCAACGCGCGCCTCGTCTCCCTGATCGACCGGCTCGTGGCGGCGACGGAAGGCTTTCTTGAGGCCCGCGGCATCGCCGCGCCGCTGATGGTGGTGCGGGGCGACGGCGCGCTGGTCTCCGCAGCCTTCGCCCGCGCCCGTCCGATCGAGACCATTCTTTCCGGACCGGCGGCCAGCCTCGTCGGCGCCCGGCACCTGACGGGGCTGACCGACGCGATCGTCTCTGACATCGGCGGAACCACCACCGACATCGCCGTTCTTCAGGATGGCCATCCCCGTATCGATCCGGAAGGCGCCAGCGTCGGCGGCCATCGCACGATGGTGGAGGCGGTCGCCATGCGCACCTTCGGCCTCGGCGGCGATTCCGAGGTGGCGCTCGAGGAAGGTGTGTTGAAGCCGCGCCTTCTTCTGGGGCCGCGACGGGTGGTGCCTCTGTCGCTCGCCGCCCATCTCCACGGCGACGCCGTCCTCGTGGTGCTCAGGCGGCAAGGCGAGAGGGCGACGGCCGCCCGCCACGATGGCCGGTTTGCCTGCCTGAGCGGTGTCCCGGCGCGATATGCCGCCGGGCTGACGCCGGGCGAGCGGGCGTTGCATGAACGGCTCGAAACGGCGCCCCAGCCGCTGGAAAGTCTGCTGACCTCCAACGCGCAGCTTGCGACGCTCGGGCGCCTCGTGGCGCGCGGCCTCGCGCTTCTCGTCGGCTTCACGCCATCCGACGCCGCCCATGTTCTGGAGCGTCAATCCGGCTGGAACGCGGAAGCGGCGCGGCTTGGAGCCATGCTCTTCGCCCGCCGCCGCGACGGCAATGGCATGGCGCTGGCGCCGTCTCCGGAAGTCTTCAGCGCCAGGGTTCTGGACGGCCTCACGCGCCGTTCCGCCGAAGCGCTCCTCGAAACCGCGCTCTGTGAGGACGGGCTGGACGGCGGCAGCCTGGTCATGGACCCGCTGATGCGCCGCGCGCTCGACCGGGAGGTGGGCATGGTGCGCCTCGGTCTGGCGCTCGACCGGCCGGTGATCGGCCTCGGCGCTTCTGCGCCGCTTCACTATGCCAAGCTGCCGGAATTTCTGGGACAGGAATGCGTGCTGCCCGAGCATGCGGACGTGGCCAATGCCATCGGCGCGGTCGTGGGACAGGTGCGGGTGCGGATCGAGGCGCATGTCGGACAGCCGCGCGAGGGCGTCTTCCGTGTCGGCACGGCCGGCGCGATCCACGATTTCAACGGCGAGGAAGAGGCGATGTCCTTCGCCGAGGAGATGCTGCGCGCCGAGGCGTTCGAGCGGGCGGTCGCCGCCGGCGCGCAGGACGCGGAGCTGCGCGTCGCACGCGACGTGCGGGCCGTCGAGACGGACGGGCAGCGAACTTTTGTCGAAGCGTTTGTGACGGCCGAGGCCGCGGGCCGGCCCCGCGTCGCCCGTCACCGCGATGCATGACGATACAGCTTCAACCGACTGGCGAATTGACCCGCTGCGCCGGGCATGGTGAAAGCAACGGACATTTCTACGATCGGGATGAGGAGTAGTGTCGAGATGACGAGCCGTGTCGAGCTTCATGGATTGAGGATTGCAGAAGAACTCCACGCTTTTGCGGTAAGTGAAGCACTGCCTGGCACCGGCATCGAACCCGAACGCTTCTGGACGGCGCTGGCCGCCATCGTCGGGGATCTGGCGCCGAAGAACCGGGCGCTGCTTGCCAAACGCGATGCGTTTCAGGAAAAGATCGACGCTTGGTACCGCGACAATGGCGCGCCGGTGGACCAGGACGCCTACCAGGCGTTCCTGCGCGAGATCGGCTATCTGCTGCCCGAGGGCGGCGCGGTCAGCGTTTCCACCGCCAATGTGGACCCCGAGATCGCCTTGGTCGCCGGGCCGCAGCTCGTCGTCCCGGTGATGAACGCCCGCTACGCGCTGAACGCCGCCAATGCACGCTGGGGATCGCTCTACGACGCGCTTTACGGCACGGATGCGATTTCCGAGGCGGACGGCGCCGAGAAGGGCAAGGCCTACAATCCGAAGCGCGGCGAAAAGGTGATCGCCTGGGCGCGCGGCTTCCTGGATGGCAGCGCGCCGCTCGACGGCGCCTCCTGGTCCGAGGCGACGGGGCTTTCCGTCATCGATGGTCAGCTTGTCGTGAAGACCGGTGGTGGCGCGGTCCGCCTCAAGGACGCGGCGCAGTTCGCCGGTTACCGTGGCGCGACCGAAGCACCGGCGGCGGTGCTGCTCGTGACGAACGGCCTCCATGCCGAAGTGGTCATTGACCGCGATCACCCGATCGGCCGGACGGATGCCGCAGGCATCGCCGACGTGGTGCTGGAATCGGCGCTCACCACCATTCAGGATTGCGAGGATTCCGTCGCCGCCGTCGATGCCGAGGATAAGGTCGCGGTCTACCGCAACTGGCTCGGCCTGATGAAGGGCGATCTCGCAGAGGAGGTGACGAAGGGTGGCAGCAGCTTCACCCGCCGCCTCAATCCCGACCGCGAATACACCGCGCCCGATGGCGGCAAGCTCGTCCTGCCCGGCCGTTCGCTGATGCTGGTGCGCAATGTCGGGCACCTGATGACCAACCCGGCGATCCTCGACGGCGACGGCAAAGAGGTGCCGGAAGGCATCATGGACGCCATGTTCACGGCGCTGGTCTCGCTGCACGACATCGGCCCCGACGGCCGGCGCAGGAACAGCCGCGCCGGCTCGATGTATGTGGTCAAGCCGAAAATGCACGGTCCGGAGGAAGTGGCCTTCGCGGTCGAGCTGTTTGGCCGTGTGGAACAGGCGCTCGGCATGGCGGCGAACACGATCAAGATGGGCATCATGGACGAGGAGCGGCGCACCACCGTCAACCTGAAGGAGTGCATCCGCGCCGCGAGGGACCGCGTGGTGTTCATCAACACGGGCTTCCTCGACCGCACGGGCGACGAGATCCACACGTCGATGGAAGCCGGCCCGATGATCCGCAAGGGCGACATGAAGCAGGCGGCGTGGATCGCGGCCTATGAGAACTGGAACGTCGATATCGGCCTGGAATGCGGCCTCTCCGGCCATGCGCAGATCGGCAAGGGCATGTGGGCCATGCCCGACCTGATGGCCGCGATGCTGGAGCAGAAGATCGGTCACCCGAAGGCCGGCGCCAACACGGCCTGGGTGCCCTCGCCGACGGCCGCCACCCTGCATGCGACCCACTATCACACGGTCGATGTGCAGGCGGTGCAGGCGACGCTCAGGGACCGGCCGCGCGCGAAACTGTCGGACATCCTGTCGGTGCCGGTCGCCACCCGCCCCAACTGGACGCCGGAGGAAATCCAGAAGGAGCTGGACAACAACGCGCAGGGCATTCTGGGCTATGTGGTGCGCTGGATCGACCAGGGTGTCGGCTGCTCCAAGGTGCCGGACATCGACGATGTCGGCCTGATGGAGGACCGTGCGACGCTGCGCATCTCCTCCCAGCACATCGCCAACTGGCTGCATCACGGCGTGGCGGACGAGGCACAGGTGATGGAGACCATGCAGCGCATGGCCGCCGTGGTCGACCGGCAGAATGCCGGTGATCCGCTCTATCGCCCGATGGCGCCCGACTTCGACGGCTCCATCGCCTTCCAGGCGGCCTGCGACCTGGTCTTCCGGGGACGCGAGCAGCCGAACGGCTACACCGAGCCTGTACTGCATGCGCGAAGGATCGAACTCAAGAAGCGGGACGGGGCGGATGCTGCGACTGCGGCCACCGGCGGCTGACGAGGGGCCGGCCCTGACCGAGCTCTGCCTGCGCTCGAAAGCCGTGCATGGCTATGACGCGGCCTTCATCGAGGCGTGCCGCGCCGAGCTGACGGTCGATCCGGCAAGGCCCGGCGCGGCGATCATGGTCGCAGAGATCGACGGCGTCCCCGCCGGCGTGGCCGAACTCCTGTTCGAGGACGGGGAAGCGGAACTCGCCAAGCTGTTCACCGAACCCGGCCTTCAGGGTCGGGGTGTCGGCAAGGCGCTGCTCGACTGGGCGAGGAACGAGGCGGCGGGACGCGGCGCGCCGGCGCTCGTCCTCGATGCGGATCCCGGGGCTGCCGCGTTCTACGAGCGCTGCGGCGCCGTTCTGACGGGCCGGACTCCCTCGGGCTCGATCCCGGGACGCACTCTGCCGCAGTATCGCCTGCCCCTGAAGGGTGTCGTCGCGCCGTGAGGATCCTTGCCATCGATACCGCCGCACGGCTGTGCGCGGCGACCGTTTACGACAGCGTGGCGAATGCCGAGCTGGGCCGGTCCGTGCGCGATCTCGGCAAGGGACATGCCGAACATGTCATGGGCGTGATCGAGGAGGCGCTCGGCGCCGCGGGATGCGGCTATGCCGGTCTCTCCTCTGTAGCGGTGTGCGTCGGGCCGGGATCGTTCACCGGCGTACGCGTCGGCGTGGCGGCGGCGCGCGGCCTGGCACTGGCGCTGAAAATTCCGGCCACCGGCGTCAGCACGCTGGAAGCGCTGGCCGACGAGGCGCGCGCGGCGTTTCCCGGCCGGCCGGTTCTCGTGGTGCTCGGCCAGCGGCCGGAGCAGCTTTTCGCCGCCGCGTTCGGCTCCGATGGCGGCGTCCTGCTCGAACCCGCAAGCCTGTCCGTTGAAATCCTGGCGCAATGGGCCGCGCGTGAAAACCCGGTCCTGTGCGGCAGCGCGGCGGAACTTGTCGCCGCCGCCTCAGGGAGGACATTCGACATGGGCGCGGCGGACGCCACCGCCGACATCGCCACCTATGCCCGTCTCGCCGCCGCAAAGGGAGACGCCGGGGAAAAACCCAGGCCGCTCTATCTCCGCGCGCCGGAAGCGACCCCGCAGCAGAATTTCGTTCTGCCGCGCAAGGAGATCTGATGGCGCTCTTCTCCCGACATACGGAGCATGCGGTGCGTCCGCTCGAAGTCGCCGACAGCCTGGTCCTCGCGGATCTGCACGGTGAGGACTTCGCCCGACCGTGGAGCGACGCCGAGTTCGAGGCGCTTTTGTCGCAGGATGCCGTCTTCGGCTTTGCCGTCTCCCCGGTCGGCAGGCGCCCGGGCCGGCCCGTCGGTTTCGTGCTGGCGCGTCAGGCCGCGGGCGAGGGGGAAATCCTCACCATCGCCGTTTCGCGCGGACAGCGCCGGCAGGGCCTTGGACGGCAGCTGATGGACGCGGTGCTGCGCCGGCTGCACGCCGACCGGGCGGAAGCCCTGTTTCTCGAGGTCGAGGAGAACAATGTCGCGGCGATCGCGCTCTACCGCCGCCTCGGCTTCCATCAGGTCGGCGGACGGCCGGACTACTACCGCGATGCGAAAGGCATGCGCACCGGCGCGCTTGTCATGCGCCGGGACCTTCGCTAGAGCATCGGACTGAAAGTGGGATCCGGTTCTCGGTTATTCCGCTGCTCCATCAATGATTTAGATTGTCCTTAGAGCGCCCGAAAGGACGCACGGCGATCCGGCGCCATGCGTGGTGACATTCAAACCGAAAGGCCGCACCGGCTGATGCTCAGCACCCTGCGTTTCCTCATCGCGATCCTGACGGTCGCTCTTTACACCCTGCCGCTTCTGGTGGTGCAGGAGATCGCGCTGCGCACGCCGCTGATGAGCGACCGGCGCATTCCCCGGCTCTGGCACCGGATGACCTTGCGCGTTCTGGGCGTGCGGTTGGAGGTCGAGGGCGCGGCGGTCGCGGACCGGCCCCTGCTGATCGCCGCCAACCATGTCTCGTGGCTGGACATCCTTGTGCTCGGCTCGCTGGACGGTGTCCACTTCATCGCCAAGTCGGAGATGCGCCACTGGCCCGTGCTCGGCACCTTCGCCCGTCAGCAGCGCTCCGTCTTCGTCGAGCGCGAGCGCCGGCGCGCCTCGCCCGATCAGGCGCGCGAGATCGCCGAGCGCCTGGCGGACGGGGATCCCATGGTGCTGTTCGCCGAAGGCACGACGGGTGACGGAAACCGCCTGCTGCCGTTCAACAGCACCCTGTTCAGCGCGGCGCAGATGGCGCTGGCGGGGTCGCAGACCGGACAGGTCACGGTGCAGCCGGTGGCGCTGGCCTACACGCGCAAGGGCGGGCTTCGCCTCGACCGGCGCGAGCGCGCGCAGATCGCCTGGATCGGCGATACCGATCTCGTGCCGCACCTGCGGTCTGTCTTCGCCGCCCGTCCGCTCGACGTGTCGGTTCGCTACGGCGACCCGATCCCCTTCGCGGCGCAGGGGGACCGCAAGACGGTCGCCCGCCAGGCCGAGGCCCAGGTGCGCGGCATGCTGAGGGCGATGCTGCGCGGCGGCAATTCCTGAGCGGACAAAGAATCGTCTGTTTTTTGACACGCAAAACCGTTAGGAAACCGGCATGGAACAGAATTATTCCCTCGAAAGCGTTGGCGATACGGCAACGCGCGACGCGGTTGAAGCGCGGCCCGACGGCAAGAAGGTTTTCGTCAAGACCTACGGTTGCCAGATGAACGTCTACGATTCGCAGCGCATGTCCGATGCGCTGGCGGCGGACGGCTATGCGCCGACCGAGCGGATCGAAGATGCCGACCTGATCCTGCTGAACACCTGCCATATCCGCGAGAAGGCGGCGGAGAAGGTCTATTCCGAGCTTGGCCGCATCCGGCAGCTGAAGCAGGAGCGCGGCGCGCTCGGGCGCGAGACCGTGGTCGGCGTGGCCGGCTGCGTCGCGCAGGCCGAGGGCCAGGAGATCCTGCGCCGCGCGCCCGCGGTCGATCTGGTGATCGGCCCGCAGACCTATCACCGCCTGCCGATGGTGGTGAAGCGCGCGCGGGGCGGCGAGAAGATCGTCGAGACCGATTACGCCATCGAGGACAAGTTCGAGCATCTGCCCGCGCCGCAGCGGAAGGTGGTGCGCGCCAGGGGCGTGACGGCGTTTCTCACGGTGCAGGAAGGCTGCGACAAGTTCTGCACCTTCTGCGTTGTGCCCTATACGCGCGGCTCCGAGGTGTCGCGGTCCGTGGCGCAGATCGTCGCCGAAGCCGAGCAACTGGCCGAGGCCGGCGTTCGCGAACTGACGCTGCTCGGCCAGAACGTCAACGCCTGGCATGGCGAAGGCGCGGATGGACGCGAGTGGGGCCTTGGCGAGCTTCTGTTCCGGCTGGCCGAAATCCCCGGCCTCGACCGTCTGCGCTACACCACCAGCCATCCGCGCGACATGGATGACGCGCTGATCGCCGCCCATCGCGACCTTCCGTCGCTGATGCCCTATCTGCATCTGCCCGTGCAGTCCGGTTCCGACCGCATCCTGAAGGCGATGAACCGGAAGCACACCGGCGACGACTACCGCCGGCTGATCGACCGCATTCGCACTGCCCGGCCCGACATCGCCATGTCCGGCGATTTCATCGTCGGGTTTCCCGGCGAGACCGACGCGGATTTCGAGGACACGATGCGCCTCATCCGCGATGTGACCTATGCGCAGGCCTTCTCGTTCAAATATTCACCGCGGCCGGGCACGCCGGGCGCGGACATGGACGGTCACCTACCCGAAGACGTCAAGAACGAGCGCCTGCAGGCGCTGCAGGCGCTGTTGCTGGAGCAGCAGCGCGGCTTCGCCGCCAGCCTCGTCGGCAGGAAGCTCGATGTCCTGCTCGAAAAACCTGGTCGCCAGCCGGGCCAGCGCGTCGGCCGCTCGCCCTGGCTCCAGCCGGTTATTGTTGATGAAAAGGCCGGCGAAATCGGCGACATTATCAGGGTTCGAATCACGGACGCAGGCTCCAACAGCCTGTTTTCTGAACCGGTGTTTTAAAGGAGAGGCGTTTGACCGCCAGCACTGAGTTGAAGAACCTGCCCTCCGGGGCATCGGACATGGCGCACATCGTGCTCACCTTCGATAACAACAAGCTGGCCAGCGCCCTCTACGGACCCTTCGACGAGAATCTTGCGCGCATCGAGCAGGCGCTCGGCGTCGACATCCGCTCGAAGGGCAACCAGCTCTCCGTGAAGGGCGACAGCGTGGCCGCGACGCAGGCCCGCCGCGCGCTCGACTATCTCTATGAGATGGCGCAGGGCGGGGCGGAGATCGCGGCTTCGGACGTGGATGGCGCAGTGCGCCTGGCCATCGCGGCAGACGACCAGCTTGTCCTCCCGACGCTGGAGGGCAAGGGCAAGCTCGCGGCGGCGCAGATCTCGACCCGCAAGCGCACGGTGCACGCCCGCTCGGCCAACCAGGACGCCTATATGCGCGCTCTGGAACGTTCCGAGCTCGTGTTCGGCATCGGCCCCGCCGGCACCGGCAAGACCTTCCTGGCGGTCGCCTATGCGGCCATGCTGCTCGAGCGCGGCGCCGTCGACCGCATCATCCTGTCGCGCCCGGCGGTGGAAGCGGGCGAGCGGCTTGGCTTCCTTCCCGGCGACATGCGCGAGAAGGTCGATCCCTATCTGCGGCCGCTTTACGACGCGCTCTACGACATGATGCCCGCCGACAAGGTGGAGCGGGCACTGGCCGCCGACGTCATCGAGATCGCGCCGCTCGCCTTCATGCGCGGCCGCACGCTGGCCAACTCCGTCGTCATCCTCGACGAGGCGCAGAACACGACGCCGATGCAGATGAAGATGTTCCTGACGCGCCTGGGCGAGAACGCGCGCATGATCGTGACCGGCGATCCGAGCCAGATCGACCTGCCGCCGAACACGAAATCGGGTCTCGTCGAGGCGCTGGAAGTCCTGAACGGGGTTCCCGGCATCGTCACCGTCCGCTTCGACGACAAGGATGTCGTGCGCCATCCGCTGGTCGCCGCCATCGTCAAGGCTTATGATCGGCAGGCGCGGGGCTGACCCGGAAAACGCCGATGAACGCTGCAATCGATGCTCAGGACAGGGCTGCCATCGTCCTCGACCATACGGTCGAGGCGGGCGCCTGGCCGCCTGAGGCGGACCTGCTGGCGCTGACGCGCCGGGCCATCGGCGCGGCCGTTGCGGTGAGCGAAGCCGATCTGGAAGACCACGTCGCCGTCAGCCTGCTGTTCACTGACGATGACGGGATCAGGGAGATAAACCGCGCGTGGCGCGGCAAGGACAAGCCCACCAATGTGCTTTCCTTTCCCGCCGCGCCGCCTGCCGTCGCCGGGCCGGACCCGGTCCCGCTGGGCGACATCGCGATCGCGTATTCGACCGTGGTGCGGGAGGCGGACGACGAGGGCAAGACCTTCGAAGACCATCTGACGCATCTCCTCGTTCACGGTTTCCTTCATCTTCTGGGCTATGACCACGAGACGGAGGAAGAGGCCGACGAGATGGAGGGACTGGAGAGGAATATTCTCGAAAGTCTTGCCATTGCCGATCCATATGCATAACTGAAGGGTGCAATCGACCACAGGGCCATGACAGAGAACACGATGATCGCCGCGGGCGAGACGCCTGGCAGCGAGACGAATTCTCCCGAGGAGGGAGATGAGGGATCGAGTAGATCCACATATGGCGCCGGCAATGGCCGCCTTTCCCTCTGGGAGAGGATGATGGCGGCGCTCGGCCTGCGCAACGGCTCGTCGCTGCGCGACGATCTCGCCGACGCGCTGTCCCAGCACACCCACGACAACACCGCCTTTTCGCCTGGCGAGCGGGCGATGCTCAACAACATCCTGCGGCTGCGCGAACTGCGGGTCGAGGACGTCATGGTGCCGCGCGCCGACATTGAAGCGGTCGAGCTTTCCACGACGCTCGGCGACCTGCTGAACGCGTTCGAGCGCTGCGGCCATTCGCGCATGCCTGTCTATGGCGAGACGCTCGACGACCCGCGCGGCATGGTTCACATCCGCGACGTGGTCGGCCATCTGATCCGCGCCTCGCGGCCGAAACGCGGGCGCGGCCGGGTCAAGGCGGTCGATGCCACGGGCTTCGATCTGAGCAAGGTCGACCTGGCGAGCACCATTGGCGAGCTGAGCCTGATCCGGCGGCTGCTCTTCGTCCCGCCGTCCATGCTTGCCTCCGACCTGATGGCGCGGATGCAGGCCACGCGCACGCAGATGGCGCTCGTCATCGACGAGTATGGCGGCACGGACGGCCTCGTCTCGCTGGAGGACATCGTCGAGATGGTCGTCGGCGACATCGAGGACGAGCATGACGATGACGACGCCCCGATGATCGAGGAAGCCAGCGATGGCGTCTTCGTCGTCGACGCGAAGGCCGAGATCGAGGATGTCGCCGAGGTTATCGGCGAGGCGTTTCGCGCCGAGGAGCATACCGAGGACGTCGACACGATCGGCGGCATGATCTTCAACGCGCTCGGCCGTGTCCCTGCGCGCGGCGAGGTGGTTCAGGCGATCCCGGGCTTCGAGTTTCAGGTGCTGGACGCCGATCCGCGCCGCGTCAAGCGGGTGCGCATCGTCCACAACCGCGCTTCGGAGCGTAGGCGCCGCCTCGTCAAGCCCATGGATGCGGCCTGACACGCATTCGGCCGGATCCCCGCCGTCCTGTCCTGTGCAATGCCGCTGAAACCGCTCGATAGGGTTTTGCCCTGTCGCGATGTGCTGATACTCCTTGAAGCCTGATTCATGCTGCACGGACGGACCCATGGAGAGCCTCGCCGGACGGGTGATTTTGCTGAGCGGCTGGCAACGCGCTCTGCTGGCTTTCGCCGCCGGCGCGGGTGCTGCGTTCTCCCAGCCTCCGTTTGATTTCTTCGCTGCCTGCTTCATCGCCTTCCCGATCCTGGTCTGGCTGCTCGATGGAGCGGAGGGAGGCGGGCGCGGCTTCTTGTCGCGCCTCGCGCCCGCCTTCGCGACGGGCTGGTGGTTCGGGTTCGGCTATTTCCTGCTCGGCTTGTGGTGGATCGGCAACGCGCTCCTGGTCGATGCGGACAACTTTGCCTGGGCCTGGCCGTTCGCCGTCGTCGGCCTGCCCGCCTTCCTGGCCGTCTTCTACGGGCTGGCGGCTTTCCTGGCTCGGATGGTCTGGTCGGGAGGCCTTCTCCGGCTCGTCGCATTGGCACTGGCCTTCGGCCTGGCCGAATGGGTCCGCTCGATCATCTTCACCGGATTTCCGTGGAATGCCATCGGCTATTCTGCGATGCCGACTTTACTTGCGATGCAGTCGGCTAAATTGGTTGGCCTGGACGGCATGAACATTCTGGCCGTCTTCGTCTTCTCGGCGCCGGCGCTTCTGGGCACGCGCCGCCATCTGGTTCCCGGCGTCGCGGCTGCGACATTGTGTATCGCCGTGCAGCTTGGCTACGGATATCTGCGGCTGGCGCAGGAGCCGGAAGCCGGTGGAGCCCTTGCCCTCCGCATCGTCCAGCCTTCGATCGCGCAGACGGAGAAGTGGGATGCCGCGGAACAGGACCGCATCTTCAAGACCCTGATGGACCTGTCGTCCAGCCCCCGGCCGGAGGGAACGCCGCGGCCGCAGGCCATCCTGTGGCCGGAAACGGCGGTCCCTTTCCTGTTCACCGACCGTCCGGATGCCCTCGCCGAACTCGGAAATCTCCTGGAGGACGGCCAGGTGCTGCTCACCGGCGCCGTGCGCAGCGAGGGCGGGGAGCGCGCCGGCGATACCCGCTACTACAACGCCGTCGTGGCGGTCGCGTCGGATGGCACGATCTTTGATGCCGTGGACAAGACGCATCTGGTGCCGTTCGGGGAATACGTGCCGTTCGCCGGCCTTCTGGAGAGGCTCGGGATCGGCGCGATCGTGCAGTCCGCGGGACCCTTCACCGGGGGCGCGCCGCGCCACGCGATCGCCGTCGCCGAGGGCATTCGGGCGCTCCCATTCATCTGCTACGAGATTATTTTTCCGCGCCTGGTTAACGGGGCGACCGCCGGCGCCGATCTGCTGCTCAACGTGACCAACGATTCCTGGTTCGGGGTTTCGCCCGGTCCCTATCAGCATTTTCGCCAGACGCGGCTGCGGGCCATAGAATCCGGGATTCCGCTGGTCCGTGCCGCCAACAACGGAATTTCCGCCGTGGTCGATTCCGACGGGCGCATCGTCGACGCTTTCGATCTGAACGCGGTCGGAGCGCTGGATGTCGAGGTGCCGCTGCACAGAGGAGAAAAATATTCTTACGGCACGCCGGGAACCAACAGCGCCATTGTTGCGTT
Source organism: Nitratireductor pacificus pht-3B (assembly GCF_000300335.1). GTDB lineage: Bacteria > Pseudomonadota > Alphaproteobacteria > Rhizobiales > Rhizobiaceae > Nitratireductor > Nitratireductor pacificus. The sequence continues at coordinate 115,543 of NZ_AMRM01000007.1, forward strand.
GGGTTTCGGGTTCTTGCTTCTGCTTGGGAGTATCGTTCGCCGGTTGAGACCGAATTGACACATCGCCATTCGGGTACGCATAGTGTGTAAGCCGACTACTCCGATACCGTATTGTCAAGCTTGGGGCTGAGACAAGGTTTTGGGCGCGTCGGTCAATGGCAACCCCGTGCCTGATGGCGAGGGAATATATGAACAAGAATAAGAAAAAACCGAATCCGATCGATATCCATGTTGGTGGTCGGATAAGACTCAGAAGAAACATGCTGGGAATGAGCCAGGAAAAGCTTGGTGAAAGCCTGGGCATAACTTTCCAGCAGATCCAGAAATATGAGAAGGGCACCAACCGGGTGGGCGCCAGCCGGCTGCAGGCAATCGCCTCGGTTCTGAGTGCGCCGGTGTCGTTCTTCTTCGAGGGCGCACCGGGTGAGGATGCGGGCGCTGCCGGGGGGATGGCTGAGGACGGTGCGTCCTTCGTGGTCGATTTCCTGAACAGCAGCGAGGGAGTCCAGCTCAACAGGGCCTTCGTCAAGATTTCGGATCCGAAGGTACGCCGCAGGATCATCGACCTGGTGAAGGTCCTCGCTGCGGAAAGCCAGGATTGAGGCGCAGCCTCGGTCCATTGATCAGTTTTTTACGCAACTGATGACATAATATGCGACGCATGGGGGACGGGCGTACGCGCCCCTTCCCCATCCTGCCCCGTTTTTGAGATGTCGCCGCTGATCCAAGCTTGACCTTTGCGGGTGAGCTTGGCTAACAGATGTGCGCCTGTTGCCGACGTTCCGATCGGCTTCTTCTCAGAGGGGACACCCGTGGCACGCAAGACCTATCTCTTTACAAGTGAATCCGTTTCCGAAGGCCACCCCGACAAGGTGTGCGACCGCATTTCCGACGAGATCGTCGACCTGGTCTACCGGGAAGCAAAGAAAACCGGCATGGACCCGTGGAAAGTGCGCGTGGCCTGCGAAACCCTCGCCACCACCAACCGCGTCGTCATCGCTGGCGAGGTGCGTGTGCCAGAATCGCTCCTGAAACACGACAAGGACGGCGCGGTGGTGACGGATGCCAAGGGCAATCCGCTGATCAACCCGTCGCGGTTCCGCTCGGCCGCCCGGCGCGCCATTCGCGCCATCGGCTACGAGCAGGACGGTTTTCACTGGAAGACGGCGAAGATCGACGTCCTCCTGCACGGCCAGTCGCCCGATATCGGCCAGGGTGTCGACAACGCCGCCGACCGGCAGGGCGAGGAAGGCGCGGGCGATCAGGGCATCATGTTCGGCTACGCCTGCCGCGAGACGCCGGACCTCATGCCGGCGCCGATCTATTATTCGCACAAGATCCTGCAGCTCCTCGCCGATGCCCGCAAGGAGAACAAAGGCGATGCCGGCAGGCTCGGTCCCGACGCCAAGGCGCAGGTCACCGTCCGCTATGTCGACGGCAAGCCGACCGAAGTGACGGAGATCGTGCTCTCCACGCAGCATCTCGAGGAATCCTGGGACAGCAAGAAGGTGCGCCAGGTCGTCGAACCCTATATCCAGGAAGCGCTCGCCTCGGGCGGCATCTCGGTTGCGTCCAACTGCAACTGGTACATCAACCCCACCGGCAAGTTCGTCATCGGCGGACCGGATGGCGATGCCGGCCTGACCGGCCGCAAGATCATCGTCGATACCTATGGCGGTGCGGCACCGCATGGCGGCGGCGCGTTCTCCGGCAAGGACACGACCAAGGTCGACCGTTCGGCCGCCTATGCGGCGCGCTACCTGGCCAAGAACGTGGTGGCTGCCAACCTGGCCGAACGCTGCACCATCCAGCTCTCCTATGCCATCGGCGTCGCCCAGCCGCTCTCGGTCTATGTCGACCTGCACGGCACCGGCCGCATCTCCGAGGAGGAGGTCGAGGCCGCCATTCGCGAGGTGATGGATCTTTCGCCGAGCGGCATCCGCCGGCATCTCGATCTCAACCGTCCGATCTATGCCCGCACGGCCGCCTACGGCCATTTCGGGCGCAAGGCGAGCCGTGATGGCGCGTTCTCCTGGGAGCGGACCGATCTGGTCAAGATGCTGAAGCAGGCCGTCGCGCAGGCCGCGTAGTCAGATCCGCGGCGCCGGCTCCTTGCGGGAACCGGCGCCGTCGGCACAATTGCTGGGAAATTTCGAATGGCCGAAGAGCGGCGAAAGCGGGCTACGGAAGCCTTTTACGGCCGCCGGCACGGCAAGACCCTGCGTCCGAAGCAGGGCGCGGCGCTCGAGACCTTCCTGGCATCGGCGTTGATCGACCTCCGCCGCGATCCCCCCTCCGATCTGACATCTCTGTTTGCCGATCCGGTTGAATCCGTACGGCTGGAGATCGGCTTCGGCGGCGGCGAGCACCTGCTTGGCGAGGTCGCCCGCTATCCGCAGACCGGCTTCATCGGCGTCGAACCCTTCGTCAACGGCATGGCCAAGATGGCTGCCGCAGTGGAGGACGCGGGAGGGCTTCCGGGCAATCTGCGCGTCTACAATGACGACGCCACGGTTCTGCTGGACTGGCTTCCTGCGGGTGCGCTGGCCGGCATCGATCTTCTGTATCCCGATCCCTGGCCCAAGAAGCGGCACTGGAAACGGCGTTTCGTGAGCGCCGTCAATCTCGACCGCTTCGCGCGCGTCCTGAAGCCGGGCGCGCCGTTTCGCTTCGCCTCGGACATCGACACCTATGTCGACTGGACGTTGCAGCACTGCCGTGCGCACCCGGCCTTCGAATGGTGCGCCGCGAGCGCCGCCGACTGGCGCACACCCTATGACGGCTGGCCGGGAACGCGTTACGAAGCCAAGGCGATCCGCGAGGGCCGGACCCCCGCCTATCTCACCTTCCGCCGCACCAGTCAGTAGCGCTGCGACGCGTAAAACTGCTCGGGATCGATGCCGAGGCGCTTCAGGTCGGCGGCCTTGGCGCGGCGACGGTCGCGCACCGCCGCGGAAACCGCCATCGCGCTTTCGATGGTGCCGAAGAATTCGCCGATTCCACGCATGAAGTTGCGGCTCATCACGATTGCCTTTCACTTTGCTTGTGCATTGCAGCATAGATAGTCCCACCGTCGCCGAGAAAGAAGCGACGAATCGGCAGGGCTGCCATGCAATTGTGCGTCGCAGCATCCGCGTCCGGCGGAGGCCCCGCCCATCGGCCCTTGAAAAAAGGGGCCGTCTCGGCTATATCGCAATCAAATTCTTGGTCACTATGACGGAGAGTGGGTCCCGCCGGTCCCGCTCTTTTTTGTTAAGGGCATCTGCCCGGAGGCTTGATGACGGCAGTTTCAGGAGAAATGATCGGTGACGACCGGCTGATCCGCGAGAGCGGCATCGAGGCGCGCGTGGCGGCGATCATCGCTCCGGTTCTGGGCGCCATCGGCTACCGCTTGGTGCGCGTGCGCATGACCGCGCAGGAGGGCGCCACGCTCCAGATCATGGCCGAGCGTCCCGACGGCACCATGTCGGTCGAGGATTGCGAGGAGGTCAGCCGCGCCCTGTCTCCGGTGCTCGATGTGGAAGATCCCATCGACACCGCCTACCAGCTGGAGATCTCGTCTCCCGGCATCGACCGGCCGCTGGTGCGCAAGTCCGATTTCGCTGCGGCCGTCGGCCATCTGGTGAAGATTGAGACGGCGGAGCCGCTCGAGGGCCGCAAGCGCTTCCGCGGCTTTGTGGTCGAGAGCGACGAGGAGACGGTGACCATCGAGCCGGAAACGGTGGAGAGCGAGGAAGATGAAGCCTTCCTCTACGGGATACCCTTCCTGGCGATCGCCGAGGCCCGGCTGGTCCTGACCGATGAGCTGGTCCGCGACGCCCTGAGACAGGACAAGGAAGAGCGCCGTCAGCGCAAGCGTGACCGCCGCCCGACCGCAAGCGAGCGGGCCGCGTTGCGGTCCAGCAAGGAAAATGGAACAGAGCGGGCTCCGGACGAAGAAACCGGAACCCAGGCCGAAGGAGAATAAAATGGCTGTCAGTGCGAACAGGCTGGAGCTTCTGCAGATCGCCGACGCGGTGGCTCGCGAAAAGTCCATCGACAAGCAGATCGTCATCGCCGCGATGGCCGATGCGATCCAGAAGGCCGCGCGCTCGCGCTACGGTCAGGAGACCAACATCCGCGCCGACATCAACGCCCAGACCGGCGAGATGAAGCTGCAGCGCCTGATGGAAGTGGTCGAGGCGGTCGAGGAACCGGCCCGCGAGATCTCGCTGAAAGATGCCCGCACCCGCAACCCGGACGCCCAGGCCGGCGATTTCATCGCCGAGCAGCTTCCGCCGATGGAGTTCGGCCGCATCGCCGCCCAGTCCGCCAAGCAGGTCATCGTGCAGAAGGTGCGCGAGGCCGAGCGCGACCGCCAGTACGACGAATACAAGGACCGCATCGGCGAGATCGTCAATGGCACCGTCAAGCGCGTCGAGTACGGCAATGTCATCGTCGATCTCGGCCGTGGCGAGGCGATCATCCGCCGCGACGAGCTGATCCCGCGCGAGATCTTCAAGTATGGCGACCGCGTCCGCGCCTATGTCTATGACGTGCGCCGCGAGCAGCGCGGTCCGCAGATCTTCCTGTCGCGCACCCATCCGCAGTTCATGGCGAAGCTGTTCACCATGGAAGTGCCGGAAATCTACGACGGCATCATCGAGATCCGTTCGGTCGCCCGTGATCCGGGCTCGCGCGCCAAGATCGCCGTGATCAGCCATGATTCCTCGATCGATCCCGTCGGCGCCTGCGTCGGCATGCGCGGCAGCCGCGTCCAGGCGGTCGTCGGTGAGCTTCAGGGCGAGAAGATCGACATCATTCCGTGGAACGAGAACGCGGCGTCGTTCATCGTCAACGCGCTGCAGCCGGCGGAAGTCGCCAAGGTGGTGCTCGACGAGGACGCGGAGCGCATCGAGGTGGTGGTGCCGGACGACCAGCTTTCGCTGGCCATCGGCCGCCGCGGCCAGAATGTGCGCCTCGCCTCGCAGCTTACCGGCTGGGACATCGACATCCTGACCGAGGAAGAGGAATCGCAGCGTCGCCAGAAGGAATTCACCGAGCGTTCGGGCCTCTTCATGGACGCCCTCAACGTCGACGAGATGGTCGGCCAGGTTCTGGCGTCGGAAGGCTTCTCGAGCGTTGAGGAAGTCGCCTTCGTCGAGCTGGGCGAGATCGCGTCCATCGACGGTTTCGACGACGACACTGCCGGCGAGATCCAGATGCGCGCCCGCGAATATCTGGACCGCATCGAGGAAGAGCGCGACGCAAGGCGCAAGGAGCTGGGCGTCGAGGACGAGCTGCGCGAGCTGCCCGGCATGACCACCGCCATGATGGTGGCGGTCGGCGAGGATGGCGTGAAGACCATCGAGGATTTTGCTGGCTACGCGGTCGACGACCTCGTCGGCTGGAAGGAGCGCAAGGACGGCGAGACCAAGTTCGAGGCCGGGGTCTTCTCCGATCTCGACATCTCGCGCGTCGAGGCCGAGCAGATGGTCGTTGCCGCGCGCCTGAAGGTCGGCTGGATCACCGAGGAAGAGCTGGCGGCCGCCGATGAAGGCGAGGAAGCCGGTTCCGAGGACGCCGAAGCTGCGGAAGCCTGAGATGGGCCTGAGCGGGAGATACCGTGGACGAGATGAACGACCGCACATGCATCGTCACGCGCACGGCGCGACCGGCAGAGGACCTGATGCGGTTCGTCGCCGGGCCGGACGGCATGGTCGTGCCGGATCTGAAGCGCAATCTCCCCGGTCGGGGCTGCTGGGTCACCGCTGACCGCGCCCATGTCGACCTGGCCGCGAAGAAGAACATCTTCGCGCGGGCGCTGAAGGCTCCGGTCAGGCCGCCCGACGATCTAGGCGGAATGGTCGACGATCTGCTTGCGAAAGCCGCCCTTGGCGCTCTTGGCCTTGCGCGCAAGGCCGGTGCCGTGGCATTGGGTGCGGCCAAGGTCGAAGCTTCCGTGCGCAGCGGCAAGGCCGTGGCAGTCCTGCACGCCCGGGAAGCCTCGGATGATGGCGTGCGCAAGATCGCTTCCGCCCGGCGCTCGGTCGTCCACCTGGGTGGACCGGAGGTGCCCGCATACAAACTCTTTTCCGAGCAAGAATTGAGTTTGGCATTGGGGGCAACAAATGTGATACATGCTGCCGTGTTCGGGCGGGACGCGGGCAAGGCGGCGCTGAAACGCGTGGTGGCGCTCGGAAAGTTTCGAGGCAATTGCGCGGAAAACCCGGAAGCGGATGCGCTAGGCACCGCAGAGGATGTGGAATGACGGATACGAAAACCGGTGACGACAAGACGCTGAGCGTCAATACGAAGAAGACGCTGACGCTGAAGCGGCCCTCCGTCGAGCAGGGCACGGTGCGTCAGAATTTCTCGCATGGGCGCTCCAAGTCCGTCGTCGTCGAAACGAAGAAGCGCAAATTCTCGCGGCCCGACGAGCCGGCTGCCGCGACGCCGGCGCCTGCGCCGGTGAAGCCGCGCCCGGTCGTTCCGACGCCGCAGTCGCAGACGACGCGCGAGCGTCCGCGCCCCTCGCACACCAGCGAGCGTTCGGGCGTGGTGCTGAACGAGCTGTCGAGCGATGAGCTGGAGGCGCGCCGCCGCGCGCTGCAGGATTCCAAGGTTCGCGAGGCCGAGGAGCGCCAGCGCGCCGCCGAGGACGCCAAGCGCCGGGCCGAGGAAGATGCACGCCGCCAGCGCGAGCGCGAGGAATCCGCACGCCGCCAGGCCGAGGAAGAGGAACGCCTCAAGGTCGAGGCTGAAGCCCGTCGCCGCTCCGAAGAGGAAGCGCGCCGTCGCGCACCCGCCGCTGCCGAACAGGCTGCCCCGGAAGCGAGCGATGACAATGAGGGCAAGGGCAACAGCAAGGGCCTTCCCCCGAAGCGTCCGGTGCCCGTCAAGACCGAGGTCGCCCCGCGCCCTGCAAAGCCGCGCACGGACGACGAGCGCCGCCGCGGCAAGCTGACCCTCAACAAGGCGCTTTCCGACGATGGCGAGGCCCGAGGCCGGTCGCTCTCCTCGATGCGCCGCCGTCAGGAGAAGTTCCGCCGCGCCCAGCATCAGGAGCCGCGCGAGAAGATTTCGCGCGAGGTCGTGCTGCCGGAGACGATCACGATCCAGGAACTCGCCCAGCGCATGGCCGAGCGGGCCGTCGACGTGGTCAAGTTCTTCATGAAGCAGGGCCAGATGATGAAGCCCGGCGACGTGATCGACGCCGACACCGCCGAGCTGGTGGCCGAGGAGTTCGGCCACACGGTCAAGCGCGTCGCCGAATCCGATGTCGAGGAAGGCCTGTTCAACATCGCCGACAACGCCGAGGACCTGAAGTCGCGTCCGCCGGTCGTGACCATCATGGGTCACGTCGATCACGGCAAGACCTCGCTGCTCGATGCCATCCGGCACGCCAATGTGGTGTCCGGCGAGGCCGGCGGCATCACCCAGCACATCGGCGCCTATCAGGTCGTGCAGGACGGTCAGACGATCACCTTCATCGATACGCCGGGCCACGCCGCGTTCACCGCGATGCGCGCCCGTGGCGCCGAGGCGACCGACATCGCCATCCTGGTGGTTGCCGCCGACGACAGCGTCATGCCGCAGACGATCGAGTCCATCAACCACGCCAAGGCGGCCGGTGTTCCGATCATCGTGGCGATCAACAAGATCGACAAGCCGCAGGCCGACGCCCAGAAGGTGCGCACCGAGCTTCTGCAGCACGAGGTGTTCGTCGAATCGATGGGCGGCGAAGTGCTCGACGTCGAGGTCTCCGCCGTCAAGGGCACCAATCTGGACAAGCTTCTGGAAGCCATCCTACTGCAGTCCGAAGTGCTGGAGCTGAAGGCCAATCCGGACCGCACGGCCGAGGGCGTCGTCATCGAGGCGAAGCTCGACCGCGGCCGTGGTTCGGTCGCCACCGTCCTGGTTCAGACCGGTACGCTGCGCACGGGCGACATCATCGTCGCCGGCAACGAGTGGGGTCGCGTCCGCGCGCTGGTCAACGACCGGGGCGAGCAGATGAAGGAGGCTCCGCCCTCCATGCCGGTCGAGATCCTCGGGCTTCAGGGCACGCCGCTGGCCGGCGACCGCATTGCCGTCGTGGAAAGCGAGGCGCGCGCCCGCGAGATCGCCGACTACCGTCAGCGTCTGGCCCGCGAGAAGTCCGTGGCCCGCCAGGCCGGCCAGCGCGGCTCGCTCGAGCAGATGATGTCGCAGCTTCAGGACAGCGGCCTGAAGGAGTTCCCGCTGATCATCAAGGGCGACGTGCAGGGCTCGATCGAGGCCATCGCCTCGGCTCTCGAGAAGCTGGGTACCGACGAGGTGCAGGCGCGCATCGTGCACGCCGGCGCCGGCGCCATCACCGAGAGCGACGTGTCGCTGGCGGAGACCTCCGGCGCTGCCATCATCGGCTTCAACGTGCGCGCCAACAAGCAGGCGCGTGACGCGGCCGAGCAGGCGGGCATCGAGATCCGCTACTACAACATCATCTACGACCTCGTGGACGACATCAAAGCCGCCATGTCCGGCCTCCTGTCGCCCGAGCGCCGCGAGACCTTCCTCGGCAACGCCGAGATTCTCGAGGTGTTCAACGTCTCGAAGGTCGGCAAGGTTGCCGGCTGCCGGGTCACCGAGGGCAAGGTGGAGCGCGGTGCAGGCGTGCGCTTGATCCGCGACAGCGTGGTGATCCACGAAGGCAAGCTGAAGACGCTGAAGCGCTTCAAGGACGAGGTCTCCGAAGTGCCTTCGGGCCAGGAGTGCGGCATGGCCTTCGAGAACTACGAGGACATCCGCGCCGGCGATGTCATCGAGGCATTCCGCGTCGAGCACATCACGCGCACCCTCTGATCCGTCCGGTTCGATTTCCCGGCGGAGCGCTCTGTCGCTCCGCCGGCGTCATCCGGCGCGATCCCCGTTCCCTGATTTGCCGATATCCGCAAGGCGGGTACAATAGAGCATTCCCGTAAGAAGGTGCCCCATGCCGTCTTCCGCGCCATCCCAGCGTCAGCTTCGCGTCGGCGAACAGGTGCGCCATGCCATCGCCCAGCTTCTGCAGCGCGGCGATGTGATGGACGACACGCTTGAAAATACCGTCGTCTCGGTGTCCGAGGTGCGCATGTCACCGGACCTGAAGATCGCCACCGCCTATGTGTCGCCGCTCGGCGCCGGCGACAGGGATGCGGTGGTCGAGGCGCTCAACCGTCATGCGCGCTTCATTCGCGGCCGCATCACGCCGGCGCTCCGGCAGATGAAGTACATGCCCGAACTGCGCTTCCGTTTTGACGAGAGTTTCGACAATTTCAGCAAGATCGACCGCCTGCTGAAGTCGCCCAAAGTGGCGCGCGACCTGGACGAGGACGATCTGGGCGAAGACGGACCTGATGGGGGCGACCGCTGATGGCCCGGCGCGGAAAGAAGAAGGGCCGTCCGGTCAATGGCTGGCTGATCCTCGACAAGCCCGCCGGCATGGGCTCGACCGAAGCGGTCTCCAAGGTCAAGTGGCTGTTCAAGGCCGAGAAGGCCGGTCACGCCGGAACGCTCGATCCGCTGGCCTCGGGCATGCTGCCCATCGCGCTGGGGGACGCAACCAAGACCGTGCCGTTCGTCATGGATGGCGCAAAGGTCTATCGCTTCACCGTGGCCTGGGGCGAGGAGCGCAGCACCGACGACCTCGAAGGTCCGGTGGTGGAAAGCTCCGACAGGCGTCCGGGCGAGGAGGAGGTGCGCGGCCTGCTGCCCCGCTACACCGGCATCATCATGCAGACGCCGCCGCAGTTCTCTGCCATCAAGATCAACGGCGAACGCGCCTACGATCTGGCCCGTGGCGGCGAGACCGTCGAGATCGCCGCGCGCGAAATCGAGATCGGCCGGCTCGATCTGCTGGAGTTCACGCCGGACAGGGCGGTTTTCGAGGTCGAGTGCGGCAAGGGCACCTATGTGCGCAGCCTCGCACGCGACATGGGGCGCGATCTGGGCTGCTTCGGCCACATCGCCGAATTGCGCCGCACCGAGGTCTATCCCTTCACGCCCGAGCAGATGGTCGATCTCCCGCCGCTCGAGGAGGCGGCCGAAGCGGCCCACGCGGAAGAGGGGGATTTCGCTCCCCTGGACGATGCCCTGCTCGATGTCGCCACCGCGCTGGAGGGGCTGCCGGAGATCGCGGTGAACGACGATGCCGCCGCCCGCATCCGCCTCGGCAACCCGGTCATCGTGCGCGGCCGCGATGCGCCCGTCGAGGCGCCGGAGGCATGGGCCAGCGCCCGCGGCCGGCTGGTTGCGCTGGGCGTCGTCGAGGCGGGGATGTTCAAGCCGAAGCGCGTCTTCGCGGCCTGAACCCTGCCTGCGTCGAATTTCCGGAAACGCCGCGCAACCGATGCGCATCTCATGCATTGTCTATAGCAATTTGCAGTCAGGTGGTTACACCTGATGTCCGCATGAACGCGGGGAGCACGAGGCAGAGCGGTTCGGCGTTTCGTGAGAACGAGGGATCGGTCTGGCGCAGACAGGCAAGGGTCGGGGTGGAATGCAGGCAGACGAAAGCGGGAGCGCGACACCTCCCCGGGCAGGATTCCTCGAACGTCTGCGGGTGCTGGCTGCCGGGCCGAAGCCGATCAGTCTGTTCCTGTTTCTGTTGATTGCCGTCACCATCATTCCCGCCATCGCCGTATCGGTCGTCCTCCTGCAGCGCAACAACGACGCCCAGCGCGAGGTCGTCACCACCCTGGCCGAGGCGATGGCCGGCTCGATCGCCGAAGCCATCGACCGCGAACTGAACGGCATGGCCACCACCCTGCGCGTCCTGTCGACGACGCCGTCGCTGGCGAGCGGCAGCCTTGAGGATTTCTACGATCGCGCCAGGCTGGCGCTGGCCGGCACGGGATCCTACTTCATCCTGCTCGACGAGAAGCACCGGCAGTTGATCAACACCCGCGTCCCCTTCGGCACGCCGCTTGGCCCGACATCCGACCCGCAATCGGCGGATCTTGCGCTGAGCAAGGGTGGAACGGTGATCTCCGGAACCTTCTTCGGCAAGGTTTCGCGCGAATGGGTCTTCAACGTGGCGATGCCCTTCATTCCGAAGGACGGTCCGCCGCGCGTGCTGGTGATGACGCGCAACGCGGAGACGCTGAGCGACGCCCTGTCCCAGCAATTGCTGCGCGGCGGCTGGAATGCGTCGGTCGTGGACCAGGACAATATGGTCATCGCCTCGTCCTTCATGTCGTCCGAGGTCGGCAAGCCGTTTTTCCTGGAGCTCGGCGGTTCCGGCATGTACCGCGAGGCGGAGCCGCGGGAAGGCATTCCCGGCGGCACCTACATCACCATCGTCGACAAGTCCCATTACAGCGGCTGGAAGGCGATCGTCTGGGCCTCGACGGCTTCCGTCGAGGAGCCGATGCGCCGGTCGCTGCGCATGCTTCTGGTCGGCGGTCTACTCGTCATCGCCATCGGCACCGCCGCCGCGTGGCTGCTCGGCCGGCAGATTGCCGGGCCCGTGCGGCGCCTGGCGCGCGATGCCCGCCGGCTGGGCGTCGGCGAACCGGTTCATGCCATCGAGTACCCGATCGCCGAAGTCGCCACGGTGTCGTCGGCGCTGGCCGAGGCCGCGGTGGACCGCAAGCAGGCGGAGAACGAAATCCGCCTGCTGATGCGCGAGGTGGCGCATCGCTCGAAGAACCAGCTCACCGTCGTGGCCTCGATGGCGAAGCAGACCGCGCGCAGCGCCCGCACCTTCGCCTCGTTTCAGGACGCCTTTCAGAAGCGCCTCTACGGCCTGGCCCGCTCGACGGACCTGTTGATCGCCGGCGGTGCGGCGGGTGTCGAACTGCGCGAGCTGCTCGCCATCCAGATCGACCCGTTCCGACCTGACGATGCCGAGCGGCTGCAGATGGAAGGCCCGAACGTCCGGCTGGCGAACCAGCCGGCGCAGACCATCGGCCTTGCCGTACACGAACTGGCGACCAACGCCGCGAAATACGGCGCCTTCTCCTCCGCCACGGGGAGCCTGCATCTGTCCTGGCGCGTGAAGGGCGACGCGCTGGTGATCACCTGGCGCGAGCATGTGCCGCGCCTGCGTCGCCGCAGCGGCCGGCGGGGCTTCGGCACCGAGATCATCGAGCGGATGCTGGGCGGCACGCTCGACGCGGAGATTTCCCGCGTGTTCCACCGCGACGGTCTTGAATGCGTTTTCAAGATTCCGGTCGCGCGCCTGTTCCCCGAGGATGCGCGCTCCGCCCCCGAGGCAGGCTGAGGCGCGCCGCCTGCCGCTTTAATGTTTGGGCTGGCAATTATGTGCGTTTTCGCTTATATGCCGCCCAACATCGCGCTTGAAACGCTCGACATTGCGGTTGAAACGCCATGTGAAACGGCCCCGGCTGGACGACATCCCGGCTGAGGGCGTCCCTTTTCCCTACACTTTCGAAAGGAACACCGATGTCGGTTACTGCAGAGCGTAAACAGGATTTGCTCAAGGAATTCGCTACCGCTCAGGGCGATACCGGTTCGCCGGAAGTCCAGGTCGCCATTCTCACGGAGCGGATCAAGAATCTGACCGAGCATTTCAAGGACCACAAGAAGGATAACCATTCCCGCCGTGGCCTGCTGAAACTCGTCTCCCAGCGCCGCCGCCTTCTGGACTATCTGAAGAAGAAGGACGAAGGCCGCTACAAGACGCTGATCGAGAAGCTCGGAATTCGGCGCTAAGCCTTTGACCGGCGGATACCAGGGGGTGTCCGCCGGTCGCATTTGGGACGGTGCTTCGCATCGCGCCCGCCGGCTCCGGACCGATGCATGATGTGACCACACGCGCCGACGGCGCTTCGCGGTCTCATGCGAAAGGAAGGTCTGGAATACCGGAGCCCCGTGGACAGGTCATGGGGCAGGATTGCAGGATGCTTGCGGCCGGCCGAGGCCGGAAATTGCCAAGCTTCCCGTTGTCTTGCCCGTGGCTCGTCTGAAACACAAAGCCAGTCCGGCGGCGCGCGGCCAAAATCCGCTGCGTGGCGCTCGGTATCAAAGGACAAGATATGTTCAAGCACCACAAAGTGGAAATCGAATGGGGCGGTCGTCCGCTCATCCTCGAAACCGGCAAGATCGCCCGTCAGGCCGACGGCGCCGTTCTCGCCACCTATGGCGAGACGGTCGTTCTGGCCACCGTGGTCTCCGCCAAGGAGCCGAAGCCGGGCTTCGATTTCTTCCCGCTGACCGTCAACTACCAGGAAAAGACCTTCGCCGCGGGCAAGATCCCCGGTGGCTTCTTCAAGCGTGAAGGCCGTCCGAGCGAGAAGGAAACGCTCACCTCGCGCCTGATCGACCGTCCGATCCGTCCGCTCTTCGTCGACGGCTACAAGAACGACACGCAGGTCGTCCTGACGGTCCTGCAGCACGATCTGGAGAACGACCCGGACATCGTCGCCATGGTCGGCGCCTCCGCCGCCCTGACGCTCTCTGGCGTTCCCTTCATGGGCCCGATCGGCGCGGCGCGCGTCGGCTATATCGGCGGTGAATACATCCTCAACCCGCATCTCGACGAGATGGAGGAATCCAAGCTCGATCTCGTGGTCGCCGGTACGGGCGACGCAGTGCTGATGGTCGAGTCCGAGGCGCAGGAACTGGCCGAGGACGTCATGCTCGGCGCAGTCATGTTCGGCCACAAGGGCTTCCAGCCGGTGATCGACGCGATCATCAAGCTGGCCGAAGCCGCCGCCAAGGAGCCGCGCGACTTCACCTCGCCGGACTATTCCGAGCTGGAAGGCGCGATGCTGAAGGTCGTCGAGGCCGATCTGCGCGACGCCTACAAGATCACCGACAAGCAGCAGCGCTACGACGCCGTTGATGCCGCCAAGGCGAAGGTCAAGGCCGAGTTCCTGCCCGAGGGCGAGGAAGAGCAGAAGTGGACCTCGGAGCAGGTCAACGCTGTGTTCAAGACCCTGCAGGCGAAGATCGTTCGCTGGAACATTCTCGACACCAGCCTGCGCATCGACGGCCGCGATCTGTCGACCGTGCGCTCGATCGTCTCGGAAGTTGGCGTCCTGCCGCGCACCCACGGTTCGGCCGTGTTCACCCGCGGCGAGACCCAGGCCCTGGTCGTCGCGACGCTCGGCACCGGCGAGGACGAGCAGTTCATCGACGCGCTGACCGGCACCTACAAGGAGGCGTTCCTCCTGCACTACAATTTCCCGCCCTATTCGGTGGGCGAGACCGGCCGCATGGGGTCGCCCGGCCGCCGCGAGATCGGCCACGGCAAGCTCGCCTGGCGCGCCATCCACCCGATGCTGCCGGCCGCCGACCAGTTCCCCTACACGCTGCGTGTCGTCTCCGAGGTCACTGAATCCAACGGTTCGTCCTCCATGGCCACGGTCTGCGGCACCTCGCTGGCGCTGATGGATGCCGGCGTGCCGCTGGCCAAGCCGGTCGCCGGCATCGCCATGGGCCTGATCAAGGAAGAAGAGCGCTTCGCGGTGCTCTCCGACATCCTGGGTGACGAAGATCATCTCGGCGACATGGACTTCAAGGTCGCCGGCACCGATGCGGGCATCACCTCGCTGCAGATGGACATCAAGATCCACGGCATCACCGAGGAGATCATGCAGATCGCCCTCGACCAGGCCAAGGGCGGCCGTCTGCACATTCTCGGCGAGATGGGCAAGGCGCTTTCCGAGAGCCGCGGCGAGCTGGGCGAGTTCGCCCCGCGCATCGAGGTGATGAACATCCCGACCGACAAGATCCGCGACGTGATCGGCTCCGGCGGCAAGGTGATCCGCGAGATCGTCGAGAAGACCGGCGCCAAGATCAACATCGAGGACGACGGCACGGTGAAGATCGCTTCGTCCAACGCCAAGGAGATCGAGGCGGCGAAGAAGTGGATCCACTCCATCACCGCCGAGCCGGAAGTGGGCGAGATCTACGAGGGCACGGTCGTCAAGACCGCCGACTTCGGCGCTTTCGTCAACTTCTTCGGCCCGAAGGACGGCCTGGTCCACATCTCGCAGCTCGCCTCCGAGCGCGTGCAGAAGACCACCGATGTCGTCAAGGAAGGCGACAAGGTTTTCGTCAAGCTGATGGGCTTCGACGAGCGCGGCAAGGTTCGCCTGTCGATGAAGGTCGTCGATCAGGAGACCGGCCAGGAAATCGTCCGCGAGAAGAAGAAGGAAGAGGTCGGGGAAGACGCCGAAGGCTGATCTCCCTGAACTGACCGCTTCGAACGGGCGCGCGCCTTCCGGGGCCGCGCCCGTTTCACATCCGAAAGCCGCCAAGATGAACGACGCCCCTCTCGCCACCCTCCTGTTTCCCTTCGAACGCGGCCTGGTCGACCCGCCCCGGGACGAAGATCGCGTTCTGTTTCTGGGCGCGCCGGGCGGGCTGCTCCTGCCGGCGGATTTCGCCGGGCAGCTTAGTGCCGTGCAGGGGTTCCGGCCTGACTATCTCGCCTTGCAGCAGGCCGGCTTCGCGGTTTCGCCGGAGCCGCAGGGCGAGAGCTATGATCTGGCGCTTGTACTGCTTGGCAGGCATCGCCGCGAGAACGAGCTGCTGCTTGCCCAGGCGCTCAGGCGCACGCGGCCCGGCGCCCTGATCGCGGCTGCCTGCGCCAAGAAGGATGGCGGCGGCAGCGTGCGCAAGCGCATGGCGGGCCTTCTGCCGCTGGAGGACCACGCCTCGAAGCATCACGGCGTGGTCTTCTGGTTGCGCCGCCCGGAGAGCCTGGAACCCGGGCTGGTGGCTGAACTGGCTGACGGCGGCGATGCCGCGGACGGTTTCGCAACCGCTGCCGGCGGCTTCTCCGATGATGGTGTCGATCCCGGTTCTGCGCTGCTCGTCGAATGCCTGCCGGACGACCTCTCGGGCAGGGTTGCCGATTTCGCGGCCGGCTGGGGCTATCTCTCCGTCGCGGCGGCGGGCAGGGCGTCCGATGTGAAGAGCATCGATCTCTACGAGGCGCATCACGCCTCGCTGGAGGCGGCCCGGCGCAACATGGCGGCCGGAGCGCCGCAGATGCCGGTCCGCTTCTTCTGGCACGACCTTCTGGGCGAGCCGGTGGACGAGCGCTACGATGTGATCCTGATGAATCCCCCGTTCCACCGCAGCCGGGCCGCCGAACCCGACATGGGCCATGGCATGATCGCCGCGGCGGCGAAGGCGCTCAAGCCGCGTGGCCGGCTTTTTCTCGTCGCCAACCGGCAGCTTCCCTACGAGGAAAGCCTCCAAAAGCATTTCGCGGCACAGGGTGAGCTGCGCCGCGATACGGTGTTCAAGGTTTTGTGGGCCCGCAAGTAGCGGGCCGATCTGATCCGGTTCAGTCGTCGCCGGTGGCGGCGCTGATCCGCTTCAGCTCTTCCATCGTCGGCATCGAAACGGTGTTGTATCCGGAATCCACGTAGTGGATCTCGCCGGTGACGCCGGACGACAGGTCGGAGAGCAGGTAGAGCGCCGATCCCCCGATCTCGTCGATCACCACGGTGCGCCGCAGCGGCGCATTGCGCTGCTGGTAGGAGAACATGTAGCGGGCGTCGGAGATGCCGGCGCCGGCCAGCGTGCGCACGGGGCCGGCGGAGATCGCATTGACGCGGATGTTGCGCGGGCCGTAGTCGCTGGCGAGGTAGCGCACGCTCGCCTCGAGGCCGGCTTTGGCGACGCCCATCACGTTGTAGTTCGGCATGACGCGTGTGGAGCCGGCATAGGTCAGCGTCAGCATCTGCCCGCCATTCTCCATCAGTTCCGCCGCCTTGCGGGCGACTTCGGTGAAGGAGTAGCAGGAGATTACCATGGTGCGCACGAAGTTCTCGCGCGTGGTGTTGGCATAGAGGCCCTTCAGCTCGTTGCGGTCGGAAAATCCGATCGCGTGAACGATGAAGTCGAGGGAACCCCACGCCTCCTTAAGGCCGTCGAACACGCCATCGATGGAGGCGCTGTCTTCCACGTCGCAGGGGAAGAGGAGGTCTGATCCGACCTTCTCGGCCAGCGGCTTGACGCGCCGGCCGAAGGCATCACCCTGATAGGTGAAGGCCAGATCAGCGCCGTGCTCGGCAAGCTTCCGGGCAATGCCCCAGGCAATCGAGTGATCGTTGGCGACCCCCATGATGAGGCCGCGCTTCCCTTTCATCAAACCGTCCATGGGTCTTCTTCAACCTGCGTAACGCTGGAACACGAGCGTGGCGTTGGTGCCGCCGAAACCGAAGGAGTTCGACAGGACTGTATCGATCTTGGCGTTGTCGATGCGCTTGCGCACGATGGGCGCGCCCTCGAACTCGGGATCGAGCTCGGTGATGTGGGCGCTCTCGCCGATGAAGCCGGCCTGCATCATCAGGATCGAGTAGATCGATTCCTGCGCGCCGGCGCCGCCGAGCGAGTGGCCCGTCAGCGACTTGGTGGAGGCAATGTGCGGCATCTTCTCGCCGAACACCTGGCGGATGGCGTCGATCTCGCGGGAATCGCCCACCGGCGTCGCCGTGCCATGCGTGTTGATGTAGTCGACATCGCCAGTCACTGTGGAGAGCGCCTGCTTCATGCAGCGCACCGCGCCTTCACCCGAAGGAGCAACCATGTCGAAACCGTCGGAGGTCGCGCCATAGCCGGTCAGCTCGGCATAGATCTTTGCGCCGCGCGCCTTGGCGTGCTCCAGTTCTTCCAGAACCAGAACGCCCGCGCCGCCGGCGATGACGAAACCGTCACGCGTCGCGTCATAGGCGCGCGAGGCGGTGGCCGGCGTCTCGTTGTGCTTGGAGGACATGGCGCCCATCGCGTCGAACAGGTTCGACATGGTCCAGTCGAGATCCTCGTGGCCGCCGGCGAACATCACGTCCTGCTTGCCCCACTGGATCATCTCCGCCGCGTTGCCGATGCAGTGCGCCGAGGTCGAGCAGGCCGAGGAGATGGAATAGTTGACGCCGTGGATCTTGAACCAGGTGGCGAGCGTCGCCGAAGCCGTGGAAGACATGGCCTTCGGCACGGCGAACGGTCCGATGCGCTTGGGCGAGCCCTTCTCCAGGGTCAACTGGGCGGCTTCGAAGATGGTGCGTGTGGACGGGCCGCCCGACCCCATGATGATGCCGGTGCGCTCGTTGGTGACGTCGCCTTCCGCGAGGCCGGAATCGGCGATCGCCTGCTCCATGGCCACATGGTTCCAGGCGCCGCCCTTCGACAGGAAGCGCATGGCGCGGCGGTCGACCACTTCGGCCGGATCGAGCTTCGGCGCCCCCCAGACCTGGCAGCGGAAGCCGTTGTCGGCAAAGTCCTGCGAGAAGGTGATGCCCGACCGGGCGTCGCGCAGCGAAGCCGTGACCTCGTCGGCATTGTCGCCGATGGAGGATACGATACCGAGGCCGGTGACGACGACGCGTCTCATGATGCTCTCCTTGCGCCGACCATGCCGGCCGCCAGTAAAAGTTGAAACTAGAGCATCGGGCCGAAAAGTGGAAACCGGTTTTCGGTTGTCCCGATGCTCCATCAATCGCTTGGATCGTCCTTTGCGCGTCCGGACGGACGCACGGCGATCTAGGCTTCCTGCTGAGCCAGGCCGACCCGGAGGTCGGTCGCCTTGTAGATGGGGTCGCCGTCGGCCTTTAGCCAGCCATCGGCGATGCCAAGCACCAGACGGCCCTTCATCACGCGCTTGAAATCGACGCCGTATTCGACCTTCTTGACCTTCGGCGTGACCATGCCCTTGAACTTCACTTCGCCGGTCGACAGGGCCATGCCCTTGCCCGGCAGGCCGAGCCAGCCGAGATAGAAGCCCGTCATCTGCCAGAGCGCATCGAGGCCGAGGCAGCCGGGCATGACCGGATTGCCGATGAAGTGGCATGGGAAGAACCAGAGGTCGGGCTTGATGTCGAGCTCGGCGCGGATATAGCCCTTGCCAAACTCGCCGCCCTCTTCCTGGATGTCGGTGATGCGGTCGAACATGAGCATCGGCGGCGCTGGAAGCTGCGCATTGCCCGGGCCGAAAAGGTCTCCCCGGCCGCATGCCAGAAGGTCTTCATAGTCGTAGCTGTTTTTCGCTTGCGCCATCTAATGCCATCCCGTCGGCGGTCCAGTCTTCCCGGATCCGTTCTTGTCGTTGTCGAAACTCCCTAACACAGCTTGTTTCTTGCTGGAAACCGCCGTTGTGGGAAATCGCCCGGACCGAGCGACCCAGCCGCGAAAATTCGCCGCTATTGATCGGTTTGCCCTGACAAAGTATATGTCGGGGAAGGAAAAACGCTTGCGCGGGACGGGCTCACCGGCCGGGCGTTTGTGAATGGCAATCGACGGAACAAGTCATTGAAGACTGTAAACGACAGGCAGGAACTGGGACTGGAAGAGCGGTTGCGGAGATCGGGCCTGCGTCCGACGCGGCAACGCATTGCCCTTGCCGATCTCCTGTTCGCTGATGGCGACCGCCACGTTTCCGCAGAATCCCTGCACGAGGAAGCACAGGCGGCCGGGTTCTCCGTGTCGCTTGCCACCGTGTACAACACGCTGCACCAGTTCACCGAAGCCGGCATGCTGCGCATCGTCCAGGTCGAAGGTGCGCGCACCCATTTCGACACCAATGTCTCCGACCACCACCACTATTTCATCGAGGACGAGAACCTGGTGTTCGACATTCCCTCGGGCCGCGTCGAGGTGAAGAACCTTCCCGAGCCGCCGGAAGGCACCGAGATCGCCAATGTCGATATCGTGGTGAGGCTGCGCCGCAAGGCGCGCTGAAGGCGCGTCGCCCCTATTCCTTGACGGCTTCGCCCGGATAGGCGCCCCAGACGAGTGCCTGGTCGATCCAGCCCGAATGGCCGGCAAACTCCATCTCGCACCAGTCGCCGTTGCAGGCTTTGATGGATCCGATGGCGCCCGGTTCCACCCGCACCACGGTGCGCGCTTCTTCCTCTGGCCTGGCGAAAAGATCGATGGCGGCTTCCTTGCCCTTGTACCAGGGAGCCGCGATGCCCGTGCGGCGGCCGGAAAGCAGCGCCTGGTTGATCCACCCTTCCGCGCCGTCGGCATCACGCACGCGCCGCCAGTTGTCGTATTCCTGGATGATCTCCACCGGCAGGCCGGGCTTCAGGTACATCCAGTTGACCGCGTAGCTGAGCCCGGGACCCACGCGCATGTTCACACGGCCGGATTTCAGGCTGACGAAGCGCGGCAGCGGCAGACCGCTCGGGCCCGTCTTCACATTCGGTTCGGTGTTGGCCTGCGCCTGCGTTGTCGCGGGCACCGCGACCATGGCGGTCCCCATGACGGCCAGGGCGAACGCGGCTAGCACGGAACGGAATGGCGCGATGGCCGGCATTTTCGAACTCCTGATGAACCCCGGTATGCGCGGAGCCGGCAGTTGGCCCCTTTTTCTTTGTCTTGGGACCCCCCGCTTGATAGACAGGAGGCGGCCCAACGCGGCATTGAAGTGTCGCGCGTCTTGGTTAAAGAGGTATCAACAGGGCGTTATTTTGGAGAACCCATGACCGTCAGGAAGAAGCCTCTCGTCGTCATCACCCGCAAACTTCCCGATCAGGTCGAGACGCGCATGCGCGAGCTCTTCGACGCGCGGCTGAATGTCGACGACAAGCCGATGACCCAGCCGGAACTGGTGGCCGCCGTGAAGGAAGCCGACGTTCTTGTCCCGACGATCACCGACCGCATCGATGCCGCCCTGCTGGCGCAGGCGGGCGAAAGGCTGAAGCTGATCGCCAATTTCGGCAATGGCGTCGACAACATCGACGTCGCCGCCGCCGGCAAGCGCGGGATCACCGTCACCAACACGCCGAACGTCCTCAATGAGGACACGGCCGACATGACCATGGCGCTGATGCTGGCCGTGCCGCGCCGTCTGACCGAGGGGGCGGCGCTCCTGAGGGATGGCGGCAAATGGGCCGGCTGGTCGCCGACCTGGATGCTCGGCCGCCGCATCTGGGGCAAGCGTCTCGGCATCGTCGGCATGGGCCGGGTCGGCACCGCCGTCGCCCGGCGCGCCAAGGCCTTTGGCCTGTCGATCCACTACCACAACCGGAAACGCGTCGCGCCGGCCATCGAGGACGAGCTGGAGGCGACCTACTGGGACAGTCTCGACCAGATGCTGGCGCGCATGGACATCATCTCCGTCAACTGTCCCTCGACGCCGGCGACCTTCCACCTCCTGTCGGCGCGCCGGCTGGAGCTGATGCAGCCGCGGGCCTATGTGGTCAACACGGCGCGTGGCGACGTCGTCGACGAGGACGCGCTGATCCGCCTGATCGAGCAGGGCAAGCTGGCGGGCGCCGGGCTGGACGTTTTCGAACACGAGCCCTCGATCAATCCCAAGCTTCTCAAGCTCGCCAAGACCAACAAGATCGTCATTCTCCCGCATATGGGATCGGCCACCATCGAGGGCCGCATCGACATGGGCGAGAAGGTCATCATCAACATCCGCACCTTCTTCGACGGCCACCGCCCCCCGGACCGCGTCCTGCCGCGCAGCGCCTGACCGACGATACCCGAGCAGCGCGGCGTCTCTGCCGTCGGCGGCTCGGGGCCCACTTCCGGTGGACGACGGCTTCCTTCTCCCCGCAGGCGGGGAGAAGTCCCGGCAGGGGGATGAGGGGCGAGCGCGGGCGTCAAGGACTGGTGCGCGGACGCCGACTTTCGTTCCCTTCTGCCGGGTTGGCTCTGGCCCCTCATCCGGCCCTTCGGGCCACCTTCTCCCCGCAGGCGGGGAGAAGGGAGCGCCGGCGTTTGTGTTGCTGCTACATTCTCCGGGTTTGCCGGGTGCCAAACCTCTCGACTTTCGTCATCCTCGGGCTTGACCCGAGAAAGACGAGGCGTGTGGGATGGCGGAAAAGCGCCGCCGCCTTGCCGTTTCGGCCAAAGCTCACATCCGGCTGCGGGATGCGCGGTAGGTGATGGTGTCGAAACGGGCGGCCAGCCCATCATAGAGCAGCAGGCGGCCGATCAACGGTTCGCCGATGCCGGTGATCAGCTTGATCACCTCCATGGCCTGCAGCGTCCCCATCACGCCGGTCAGCGCGCCGACGATGCCGGCTTCGGCGCAGCTCGGCACCAGGCCCGCCGGCGGCGGTTCCGGAAACAGGTCGCGATAGCCCGGCAAGGGATTGCCGGCAGCATCCCGGGCAAACGGTGTCAGCACCGTCAGGGAGCCGTCGAAGCGGCCGACCGCCGCCGTGACCAGCGGGCGATGCTCCGCCGCGCAGGTATCGGCCAGAAGATAGCGGGTGGCGAAATTGTCGGACCCGTCCACGACCAGATCGTAGGCGGCGATCAGCCCGGCGGCGTTGTCCGGCCCGAGGCGCAGGGCGTGGGTCTCGAAACGGACGTTCGGATTGATCCGCGCCAGGCTTTGCGCCGCGCTGTCCACCTTCGCCTGCCCGATGCCGTCCGTATCGTGGATGACCTGCCGCTGCAGGTTCGACAGCGAGACGGTGTCGTCGTCGACGATGCCGAGCGTGCCGATGCCGGCGGCGGTGAGATAGGAGAGGACCGGCGCGCCGAGGCCGCCGGCGCCGATCACCAGAACGCGGGCACGCTTCAGCTTCTGCTGGCCGGCGCCGCCGATCTCCGGCAGGACGATGTGGCGGGCGTAGCGTTCAAGCTCGAGGTCGGTCAGGGGCGGGGAGACGGGTTGTGTCATGGCGAGAGCATAGTCCGCATGCGGGGGTGTGTCAGGGGTCTAGGGCCGGCGTGGCATGACCGCGCCGGCGGAGACCGTGAGAAACTGTCCGCGGCCCTCCAGCGCGGAAAACAGGCTGGCTTCGGTGCCGGTCATGAAGGCCTGGCAGTTCAGGTCCTCCAGTATGGCGAACAGCGCCGCGCGCCGGTCCGGGTCGAAATGCGCCGAGATCTCGTCGAGAAGCAGGATCGGCGCATTGCCGGAAAGCTCCGCGGTCAGCCGGGCATGGGCCAGAACGAGGCCGACCAGCAGCGCCTTCTGCTCGCCCGTCGAGCAGCGCGCCGCCGGCATGTCCTTCGGCACGTGCCGCACCAGAAGCTCGCTGCGGTGCGGCCCTTCCAGCGTGCGCCCGGCGGCACGGTCGCGGTGGCGCTGGTCGCGCAGCAGGGCGCGGAAGGTTTCCTCGATGTCGACGGCCGGGCGATGGCCCATCTCCGCGTCGATCGTGCCTTCGAGCGCGATCTCCGCCTTGGGGAAGGGGCCGTCCTCCGGCAGGCGCTCGTTCATCGCCGCGATGAGCCGCACCATCTCGGCGCGGGCGGCGGCGATGGCGACACCGGTCTCGGCCATCTGCGTCTCGATGGCGTCGAACCACGCGGCATCGCGCGAATCCTCGGACAGGAGGCGGTTGCGCGCGCGCATGGCCTTCTCATAGTCGAGCGCGCGCCGGCCATGCGCCGGGTCGATCGCCAGCACCAGCCGGTCGAGGAAGCGCCGGCGGTCGCCGGCCGGGCCGGTGAACAGCGCGTCCATGGAGGGCGTCACCCACAGGATGCGCACCCATTCGAGCATGGCGTCGATCGAGCGCGGCGTCTCGCCGTTAATGCGCACGCGCCGGCCGGCGGCATCGACGCCATTGCCGGCGCCCGCGGTTCCCGTCCCGATCTCGCACTCGCCGAAGGCGCCCTCCAGCCGGGCATGGACCGCGAAGCCGGCCTCGCTGCCGGCACGCGCCACATCGTCGAGCGTGGCGCGGCGCAGGCCGCGGCCCGGGGAAAGGAACGACACGGCTTCCAGAAGGTTGGTCTTGCCGGCGCCGTTCTCGCCGGTCAGCACGACCGCGCCCGGCGCAAGCTCGAGGGACAGGGCGCGATAGTTGCGGAAATCGCTCAGGCTCAGCTTGGCGATATGGGTCTGGGCGGGCTGCCCCTTCACCTCTGTCTGGTCGGCCAAGGCACTCTCGGTGACGTTCCGGGGCGGCGCACCGCCCCAACCCATGTTTGCGCATTCACAGGGTCGCCGGGCTCCCAGGCGACGCCAAAGCGCTCTAGACGCGCATCGGCATCAGGACATACAGCGTGCTCTCGTCGCCCGCGTCCTGAACCAGCGTGGGGGAACCGGCGTCGGCCAGCAGGAAGCGCGCCTCGCCGCCCGAGAGCTGCGCCGCCACGTCGAGCAGGTAGCGCGCGTTGAAGCCGATCTCGATCGGGTCCGACTGGTAGTCGGCGGCGACCTCTTCCGTGGCGCTGCCGGAGTCCGGATTGTTGACCGTCAGCGTCACCTGGCCGTCGGTGATGGACATCTTCACGGCGCGGCCGCGCTCGGAGGAGATCGTCGAGACGCGGTCGACGGCGGCGGCGAAGCTCTGCCGGTCGATGATCAACGCCTTGTCGTTGCCGGTTGGGATGACCCGCTGATAGTCGGGGAAGGTGCCGTCGATCAGCTTGGAGGTCAGGATGACGCTGCCGATGGTGAAGCGGATCTTGTTGTCGGAGAGCTCGACGGTGACCGCAATGTCGGGATTGTCGACCAGCTTCTGCAACTCGCCGACCGTCTTGCGGGGGATGATGATGCCGGGCATGTTCTCGGAACCGGCCGGCGCATCCATCTCGGCGCGCGCCAGGCGGTGGCCATCGGTCGCGACCGAGCGCAGCTTCAGGGCGCCGCCCTCCTCGATCGCGTGCAGGAAGATGCCGTTCAGGTAGTAGCGCGTTTCCTCGGTCGAGATGGCGAACTGGGTCTTCTCGATGAGATCCTTCAGTGCCGTCGAATCGAGCCGGAAGATATGCGAGAAATTGCCGGCGGAAAGTTCCGGGAAATCCGACTGCGGCAGGCACTGGAGCCGGAAGCTGGAGCGGCCGGAGACGACCGACATGGCATTGCCGCTCTCGTCGGTCTTCAGCATCACTTCCGCGCCGTCGGGCAGCTTGCGCACGATGTCGTAGAGCAGATGCGCGGGCACGGTCGTGGCACCAGCCTGCTCGATGGTCGCCGCGGCCGCTTCCGTGACCTCGAGGTCGAGGTCGGTCGCCTTGAGCTGCAGGCTGGCGCCGTCGGCGTTCAGGAGCACGTTCGACAGGATCGGTATCGTGTTGCGTCGCTCGACCACGCGATGCACATGGTTGAGGGATTTCAGGAGGGTGGAGCGTTCCAGAATAACACGCATGACCGATCGATCTCACTTGAATGAAAGTGCGTCTCGCGGACGTGCAACACGTCCGGGACAGCCTTGAACAGGCTTGATTTTGGACAAACTGACAGGAAATCAAGAAGAAAGGCAAGCCCGTGATCGGGGGAAGCCGCGCAGGGCCAGCCTTTCTGGGGAAAACGCCAAAGAGAGCAGGCCGGGAGCAGGATACGACGATCCCGAAGCGGTTTTCCTGCGGGTCCGCGCGGGCGCTTGCGTCCGCTCCGGCTTCAACCGGAGTCGCGGGAGGACTCCGGCCGATTCCTTCGCTGATCCAAGGCGGCCGTCAGGCGTTTCCGCCCGACGGCAGGCCGCCTCAGGCCTGGTCGCTGATCAGCCGCTTCAGCAGCTCGATTTCCTGGGCGAGCTGCTTGTCGCCGTCCGTCAGCCCCTCGATCTTGCGCACGGCGTGCAGCACGGTCGTGTGGTCGCGTCCGCCGAAACGGCGGCCGATCTCCGGCAGGGAGCGCGGCGTCATCACCTTCGACAGATACATGGCCACCTGGCGCGGCTTGACGATGGTGCGCGTGCGCCGGTTCGACAGCAGCTCGGTCTTCGAGACATTGTAGTGGCGCGCCACGATGCGCTGGATGTCCTCGATGCGCACCCGCTTCGGCTCGCCCGCACGGCAGACATGGCCGAGGATCTCGTCGATCCGGTCAATGGTGATCTGCGGCTCGAAGGACTGGCGGAACAGAAGCTGGTTGAACGCGCCTTCGAGTTCCCGCCCGCTGCCCGTGACCGAGCGCGCCACATGCACGAGGATCTCCTCGGGAATGTCGAGCGAGGCGTCTTCCGCCTGGGCGCTTGCGAGGCGCTGCTTGAGGATCGCTAGGCGCATGCCGAAATCGGGAGCGCCGATCTCCAGCGAGACGCCGCCGTTGAGACGCGACTTGACGCGCGGCTCCAGCGATTCCAGCTCGGAAGGCGGGCGGTCCGCCGCCACCACCACCTGCCGCGCGCTGTCCAGCAGCATGTTGAGCAGGTGGCAGAACTCGTTCTGGATCGACTTGCCCTGCAGGAACTGCATGTCGTCGATGATCAGGAGATCGATGTCGCGCAGCTGTTCCTTCAGCGTCAGCGCATTGTTGTCGCGGATCGCGGTGGCGAAGCGCCACATGAAGTACTCCGCCGTCAGGTAGACCACGCGCGCCTGCGGCTTGCGGCGCAGGGATTCCGCCGCGATCGCCTGCAGCATGTGCGTCTTGCCGAGGCCGACCGAGGCATGCAGGAACAGCGGGTTGAACCGGATCGCGTTGGAATCGGACTCGGCGACCGTGCGCGCTGCGGCGCAGGCGACGCGGTTCGACGGCCCCTCGATCAGGGATTCGAAGGTGTAGCGGCTGTCGAGCGGCGACCCCAGAATGTTCGAGCGGCCCTCCGCCTCGGCGTTCTGCACGACGCCGCCGCGCGGCCCGTGCGACGAGGACAGCGTTCCCGTGGCCAGCGCCGTCTGCGGCCGGCTGGCGACCTTGCGCGCCACGGCGGGCTTCGGCTCCTGCGGCATCCGCACATTGCGCGTCGCCGTGCGGACGACGATCTCCACCTTGAGCGTGTCCGGCTCTTCCTGCTTCCAGAGCTCGGTGATCAGGTCGAGATAGTGACCGTTGATCCATGAGCGCAGGAAGGCTGTCGGTACGGAAATCCGTACGCCGCTCTTCGAAGCCTCCATCAGCTTCATGCGACCGAACCAGCTGGAATAGACCTCGCTGCCCAGGCGGGCCTTCAACTGCGCCTTGACGCGCTCGAAGACCACCTCCGAGGGGCCGTTTCCGGCACCGGCATCCGCCTGGATATCCGGGCGGGCCTTGCCGCCACTTCGGTCCGCATC
Source organism: Nitratireductor pacificus pht-3B (assembly GCF_000300335.1). GTDB lineage: Bacteria > Pseudomonadota > Alphaproteobacteria > Rhizobiales > Rhizobiaceae > Nitratireductor > Nitratireductor pacificus. The sequence goes on from NZ_AMRM01000007.1 coordinate 142,381, forward strand.
TGTATCTGCCTTTTCAATGGCTTCTTGCTGAGACAATTGCTCTTGAAAAGAAAATCCCCCCGAAACTTCCCTTTCCGCGCCGCTTTGCATTCCTGATGTCCCTGTTCCTAATGAATGGCGTTTTCCCGGTCGGCTCTTTGTCTTGAAGCGGTCTTGCGACAGGTCTTGCGCCTGCCTCTCAACCGGCTCTGCCTGGCCGGGGGTCCTTATGATTGTCTGTTTGATGTGTCCTGGTCGTCGCCATCGACCACGTTCCGGCTCCACTCTCCTTTACAACGATCCGGCCGGCCCAACCGTGTGTCCCACCCAAATGCCTCAACCGTCAGTTGTTCCTTGGCGATCGCAACCATGCCAGACGGCACGGTCCAAAGACATGTTGTCACCCACAATTCATCCCCGGCAAGCCGGCCTGTCAGCCTGCTTTCGAGAGCGCAAAGAACCCCCGCGCGCGGAAACGACCACGTCGCAATCGGTGCCGATTTTGGCTTAAGGCTCTGGGCTCTGAGCGCCCTCTCGATGGCCAGACCTTAGCGAAATCCTTGTGGAAAGAGCAAGAGCGGGCCTGACCCTTTTTTCTCGAATCTGCTCTTGTGCAACGCTCGGGAATCGTTCTCTCCGCCGCGCTGCGCGCATAAGCCTTTTGGATTCAAAAGCCTTTTCGAAATGCGCGGGTCGGTTGGCCCCAGCGAAAAAAAATCCTAAAAAAAAGCTTGACATTTACACATGTCGGCCAGCCTTGCCGTGACATGAGCAAGCTGTGGATAAACTTCCATAAGCGACTGTTTATAAAAAGAAAACCGCCCTAGGCGCAAAAATCTCCGGGGCGTTGTGTGACAAAATTTGACGTGTTCTCATGTTGTTGAGCCGGCAAGCACGAAAAGGCCGGCCCCACACGCTATGCGCGCATGGGTTGCCAACCTGTTGCAGGACAAAGAAAAACCCGGCGCGAGCGCCGGGTTCATCCAGTTCTTTATGGAAGTATCAGGCGCCGAGCGACTTCACGCGCTGCGCGAGGCGAGAGACCTTGCGGGACGCGGTGTTGCTGTGAAGGACGCCCTTCGTGGCGGCGCGCATCAGCTCGGGCTGAGCCGCCTTGAAAGCGAGTTCGGCCGCAGCCTTGTCGCCGGAAGCCAGGGCTTCCTCGACCTTGCGCACGAAGTTGCGCACGCGCGAGCGGCGGCTCTTGTTCACCGCGGTGCGGTTGGCAATCTTGCGAACCGCTTTCTTGGCCGAAGACGTGTTGGCCATGGATCCTCACTTATCTCTACGGTCATCGCCCGGTGCGAAAGGCGCGGGCGCAAAACAAAAAGGGGCAGCCGCAGGGCCACCACAGTCGTGGCGGCTTATAGTGGAGCTTTTCCGGCGCGTCAACGCCCGTGGCTGCGAAAGCGCGCCCGCGATGGCAAATAGCCAGCGTGCAATGCCCTGCGGCAGGTTTTTGCCCCGCTCAACGGTTCTTGAAGTTGGCCAGGCGCTTCTCCGTGAAGGCGCCCATGCCCTCCTTCTGGTCGTCGAGGGCGAACATGGCATGGAACACGCGCCGCTCGAAGCGCAGCCCCTCGGCCAGCGTGGTCTCGTAGGAGCGGTTGACAGCTTCCTTCGTCATCATGACGGCGGGAAGCGAGAAGTCCGCGATCGTACCGGCCGCCTTCAATGCCTCCTCGATCAGCTCTCCCGGCGGCACGACGCGCGAGACGAGGCCGGAGCGCTCCGCCTCCGCCGCGTCCATCATCCGGCCGGTCAGGCACATGTCCATGGCCTTCGACTTGCCGACGAAACGGGTCAGGCGCTGCGAGCCGCCCATGCCGGGCATGACGCCGAGCGTGATCTCCGGCTGGCCGAACTTGGCGTTCTCCGCCGCGATGATGAAGTCGCACATCATGGCCAGTTCGCAGCCGCCGCCGAGCGCGTAGCCGGCCACGGCCGCGATGATGGGCTTGCGCACCCGCGTCAACCCGCCCCAGCCGGCGAACAGGTCCTCCATATAGGCGTCGATATAGGTCTTCGGCATCATCTCCTTGATGTCGGCGCCGGCGGCGAATGCCTTTTCGGAGCCTGTCAGGACGATCGCGCCGATCCGCGCGTTCTCGTCGAACGCCTGCATCGCGGCGACGACTTCCTCGAGCACCTGCGCGTTGAGAGCGTTCAGCGCCTTCGGCCGGTTCAGCGTCACCAGGCCAACCCGGTCGCGCGTTTCCACCAAGATCGTTTCATAGGCCATGCGTATGTCCTCTCCGTGTTCCTTCACGCCTAGCGTTGGCAGGCGGGGCAATGAAAAGTCGAACGACCGCTCTGGACGATCCGCTGGACCGTGCCGCCGCATCCCTCGCGGCGGCATGGATCGTCTTCGCGGTCATAGACGTTGAAGCGGTGCTGGAAGTAGCCCAGCGAGCCGTCGGTCTGCACGTAGTCGCGCAGCGACGACCCTCCGGCGGCGATGGCCTCGGCGATCACCGCGCGGATCGCTTCGGCCAGCCTCTGGCTGCGTTCCGATACGCCGGCCTTGCCGGACACGGTGTCGGCCATGCGGCGCGGCGACAGGCGCGCGCGCCACAGCGCTTCGCAGACATAGATGTTGCCGAGGCCGGCGATCAGCCTCTGGTCCATCAGCGCGGACTTGAGCGGCGTGCGCCGGCCGCGCAGCAGATCCGCCAGAAGGGCGCCGTCCAGGATGTTACCCGTCGGCTCGACGCCGAGGCCGGCCAGAAGCGGATGGCTGTCCAGCGGTCCGTCCTCGTGCAGCAGCATGAAACCGAAGCGGCGCGGGTCGTTGTAGACGATGCGCAGCGAACGCCCGCTGGCTCCTGTCAGGTGAAAGACCGCGTGATCGTGCTTCTCTGCCTTGGAGCGCTCGTGGTGGAACACGCCGGGCATGGCATCCTCGTCGTCCTGGTCGATGCGGAACGATCCGGACATGCCGAGATGGCAGAGCACCACATCGGCGGTATCGAGATGGATCAGCAGATACTTGGCGCGGCGCCCGAGCGCCACGATCTGCCGTCCGGCGAGGTGGCCTGCGAAATCGTCCGGGAAGGGAAAGCGCAGATTGGGCCGGCGCAGCTCCACCATCCGGATCCGGGCGCCTTCCATCGCGGGCTGCAGCCCGCGGCGAACGGTTTCGACCTCGGGCAGTTCAGGCATCGTTGGCAAGCTCGCTCAGGAAGGACGTGCCGTGCCGGCCGGCCGGCAGGTCGAGATGCTCCGCAATGGTTTCGCCGATATCGGCGAAGGTGGCGCGCACACCGACCGAGGTGGCGTTGATATCGGGGGAGGCGCCGATGACCGGCACGCGCTCGCGCGTATGGTCGGTGCCGCTCCAGGTCGGGTCGCACCCATGGTCGGCGGTCAGGATCAGCATGTCGCCCTCGCGCATCAGCGCCAGCGCATGGGGCAGGCGGCGATCGAACGCCTCGAGTGCCGCCGCATAGCCCGGCACGTCCCGCCGGTGGCCGTAGAGCGTGTCGAAATCGACGAAATTGGCGAAGACGAGATCGCCGTCCCGCGCATCCTCCATAGCCTTCAGCGACGCCTCGAACAGCGCCATGTTGCCGGCGGCCTTGCGCACCTCGCTGACGCCCTGATGAGCGAAGATGTCGCCGATCTTGCCGATGCCGATCACGCGCCCGCCGGCCGCTTCGACCCGGTCGAGAAGGGTCGGCTCGGGAGGGGGAACCGCATAGTCGCGCCGGTTGGCCGTCCGCTCGAACTCCTGCTCGTTCTCGCCGATAAACGGCCTTGCGATGACACGTCCAATGTTGAGCGGATCGACCAGTTCCCGAACGATCTCGCACAGCGCGTAAAGCCGTTCGAGGCCGAAATGCCGCTCATGCGCCGCGACCTGGAAGACGGAATCGGCCGAGGTGTAGCAGATCGGCTTGCCGCTGCGGATGTGCTCCGCGCCCAGCCGGGCGATGATTTCCGTTCCCGAGGCGTGGCAGTTGCCGAGAATTCCCGGCAGCTCCGCCTTCTCGATGATCGCCTGCGTCAGGGCGAGGGGAAATGTCGGCTCGCTCTCGGGGAAATAGTTCCAGGCGAAGGGCACGGGCACGCCGGCGATCTCCCAGTGGCCGGAGGGCGTGTCCTTGCCGAGCGACCTCTCGCTCGCCGCGCCGTAGAAGCCGGTGGTGGAGCCGAGTGACGCGGCATTCCGCCCGGCGGAAAGAGCCGCCGCGTGGGCGAGGCCGAGGGACTTCATGTTGGGAAGCTTCAGCGGGCCGCGGCGCAGACCCTCCCGATCACCCCGGCCCTCGGCGCAGGCTGCCTCGATGTTGCCGAACGTATCGGCCCCGGCATTGCCGAAAGCCACGGCGTCCGGCGCATGGCCGATGCCGAAGGAATCGAGAACGAAGAGGAAAGCGCGCGCCATTGGGAACAACACCATTGCTGCCGATGTTCCAGACATAAGAGCGCAGCACCGGCTTGGCAATCAGCCAGGACCGGCGCTGCGATGCAAGGGGGCTTTGCACGGCGGATTTCACCGCGCAAAGCCGGGGACCCGTCAACAGTCGGGGCAGGGAATGGTGCGGCTCATGCGTGGACGCAGGTAATAGCGCTCGCTCATCTCCATATTGTCGAGGCCGACCATCGCGGTCAGGCCGAGGGTCTTCTTGCCGCTCTCCGACCAGGTGATGATCGGCTTGTAGCCGAGATCCGCGGTCGCCCAGATGTAGAAACTTCCCCGGGTCTTGAGCTTTTCGGGCACCTCTGCGGAACTGCCCGGTTTCAGGGCTTCGCTGGTTTTGCCGTCCTGCAGCTTTCGCGACCAGACCACTCTCACCTGTGGTGTGGGCTCGTCGGTGATCTCGACAGCCGTGACGATGATCTTCGGCGGCGACCGCTTGTAAGGGGTCAGAAGCGCTCCGCCGATCTTCATGATCGCATCGACCTCACCCGGCGTGATCGAAGGCTGCTGGGCGATCAGGTCGCCCACCGTGCTGGCCACGCGGCTGACCTTCTTGTTGGTGTCGATGGCCTGGGCGAACTCCAGCGTCAGGAAGTAAAGTCCGAACAGGAGAGGTGCGACGAAGATGAACTCCAGTGCGGCTACGCCGCGCCGGTCGGACGCGAAGCGGCGCATCTTCGTGAGAAAGCCGTGCCGGCGATCGTGCTGCGGCTTCGCGGCCATAGCGTGTAAGATCGGATTGTTGCACATTGGTTCGTTCCCTGATCTTCGTTGGTCGCCTGATCGCCGTGCGTCCATCCGGACTGGCAAAGGACGATCTGAATTACTGGTGGGACGTCGCAGCAGCCGGAAACCGGCTTCCGCTGTCCGCTCCTATGCTCCTAGAACGGTTCGTTTTGCCAAGTCGCAGAGGAGAACAGCATCAGCTTGCCGTCGGGCAGCGTCTCCGCCAGAAGGTTGGTGATCACCGGCCAGCGGTAGTAAACCCGCAGCATGTTCTTGGAGAGTGCCGGGCCGAGATCGACCTTGGTCTTGATGCTGCCGTCGGGATTGAAACTGACCGTGGCCTTTGCCGCGTCCTCGAAGGTGTCGAACTGTCTGAGGTCGACCGACAGTCCGGGGCAGGTGCTGGAGACCAGGATCGTCATCCGCTGGCACACCATCTGGCGCAGCTTTGTTTCGTTGAACGTCGGCCCAGCCTGCTCCCTGCCGGTGCGGAACTGGCGCGCCACGTCGTCGGTTGCGTTGGCGACCAGCTGCTGTGCCGCAAACGCGATGCACGCCTCCAGGATCGCGAAGATCAGGATGAGGAAGGGCAGAGCCAGAAGGGCAAACTCGACAGCCGTCGCGCCTTCCCGATTCTTGACGAACCGCTGCAGCAGCCGTCGCTTCATGGTGGGCCGGCCGCCCGAGTGCGTCTTGCCTGTATCTTTCATGTCCAAGCCCCCGAGGCAAAGATGATTGGCGTGATCCTAGCGCGTTCCGGTTGCATTCCGGTTTTGCTGATCACTCAAAACATCGATGGGGGCTTAACGATCTGCTAACCAACCGGAGGGCGAGGAGCGCCCTTTCCAGGTCGTCCGCCTCTCCGCATACCGAAGGCTTATTGACCTGCGCCGATCTCGACCTCGGAGGTGCGCTCCGCGTCGGTCTTGTAGGCGCTTTCGCAATAGGGGGTGCAGGACAGCGTCTGGATCTTCGCGCGGCGATAGATGCGGACCGACTGGACCGCCTGCCGGCTGACGACCACCTGCTCGTCGACGATCGGCTGGCCGTCGATGTCGAGCACCACGAGATTGGTGACGCCGAAGCCCTTGCCGGTCAGAACGATGGTGTTCGCATCCTGCACGGCGGCGTCGGCGATCTCGGGATTGCCGATGACGATCGTGTCCGCGGCGCGCGCCAGCTTGACGATCTTTGCCTGGTTCATCACCACGCTGATGCCGGTTTCCGCCTTCGCGATTCCCGTGGCAGCGAGCATGCCGGCTGCGAGCACCGCGCCTAGAAGCACATGTCTGGTCTGAAAGAATGCGGCACGCATCGCCCGGCTCCCCAATTCAAGCTGAAGAGACTATGAAGCCGAATGGTGAACCAAGCGTTAAGTGCCGGCAGCCTGTGGTGGCGGGCCGGAGTCTGAAAACGCGCCGCCGTTGAGCGCCTGACATTATATATATACGCGGGATCGATGGACCTCCGAACCCGCCTCCGCCTTAGTTGCCGATTAACCAACCCGCCGTCTTCCACACGGAAAGGTTTTGGTAATGGTGTTTCTTAAGCCGGCCGAAAGAGCTTCCCCGTATGGTCAGGCCATCCGATCAACACACCAAGAAACGTTGACGGTCCTGCTGTTAAACAAAACGCGGAAGAGGAGTACTTCTCATGGCTAATCTGTTTGCACGTTTTATGAAAGACGAGTCCGGCGCCACCGCCATCGAATACGCGCTGCTGGCCGCGCTGATCGCGCTCGGCATCATCGCCGGCGCCCGCACGCTCGGCACGAGCATCAACGCTGCCTTCACCGGCGCGGGCGGTACGCTTGACGGTGCGCTCCCGGGCGGTGGCTGATATCCGAGCCTAGTCTAGTCAGTAGTGCAGGCGGCCGCTTCAGGATTGAAGCGGCCGTTTGCTTTTGCGGTGCGGGCAACCGCTTCACCAAGCATTAAGGCGGGCTGCCTTATTGTTGCGGCGTCAAGCGCGGACGGTCATCATGTTGGAAGCAATCATCTTTGTCGTATTCCCCTTCTGCATGGCCTTCGCGGCCGTGTCGGACATGTTGTCCATGACGATCGCCAACCGCGTTTCCGTCATTCTCCTCCTGACCTTCGCCCTCATCGCGCCTTTGACCGGCATGAGCTGGGCGGCCTACGGCATGCACTTCGCCGCCGGCGCCCTGGTCCTCTCGGTCACATTCGCGCTCTTCGCGCTGGGGGGAATGGGCGGCGGCGACGCCAAGCTGCTCAGCGCGACGGCGGTCTGGTTCGGCTTCGGATTTGGCCTCCTCCAGTATCTGGTGGTCGCATCCATGATCGGCGGTGTCCTGACCATGGCGATCCTTTACTATCGTGGCTCGCCTCTGGCGCTCATGACCGGCAACAACACGTTCCTGCGGCATTTCGCGAATGCCAAGACGGGCGTGCCCTACGGCATCGCGCTTGGCCTCTCGGGCCTGATCACCTTTCCGGAAGCCCCGCTCATTCAGTGGGCGCTGGAGCGGCTCGCCGTTCTCTGAGCGCATCTGCCGGCGCGTCTCCACGTCGTTCCGGCCCGACATGTCTGCTCTTTGCTCCGGCATCCTTCCGATTCAAGCGCGCCATCTCCGGGCCTTGGGCCGAAGCTGCATGCGCGGCCGCCGCAATCCCACGCTGGCCGGGATGTTTCCATCCCTGCGGGAATGCTGCCGTCCATGATCGTTAAACTTTAAATTAATCACGATCGTAAGGTTATCGTTAACCCTAATTTGACGATTGCCGCCCCATTCTCCGGGTCACGTTAGGGAACTATGGGTGCGAGGGGCGTCGTTATGAACAAATCCCGGATCGTCATTCTAGGCGTCGCCGTCATGGCGGCCCTTGGCGCCGGCTACGTCGCCAAGAACCTGACGGCGCCGGCACCGCAGCAGCCGATCGCCGACGCCGGCCCGCAGCAGCCGGCGGTCGAGCTGGTCGACGTGCTCATGCTGAGTCAGGACGTCCCGATGGGGACCGAGCTCGCCAGCGCATTGAGCTGGGAGGCCTGGCCCGCCGACAACATCAATGCGAGTTTCATCACGCGCGACCAGAGCCCGCAGGCGCTGGACGAACTGCGCAACTCGATCGCCCGCGTGGCGCTCTACTCCGGCGAGCCGCTGCGGCGTTCCAAGCTGATCGGCGAGGGGATGAGCTTCATGTCTGCGATCTTGCCGACCGGCAAGCGCGCCGTTGCCACGCAGATCGCGGCGGACACCTCCGCCGGCGGCTTCATCCTGCCGAACGATTTCGTCGACGTCATTATGACGCGCCGCGCGCAGGAGGCCGCGACGACCGGCGGCTTCATCACGGAGACGATCCTGAAGAACATCAAGGTGCTGGCCATCGACCAGACCATCCAGGAGGACGAGGAGGGTCGCCGGGTCAAGGTCGGCGAGACCGCCACCCTGGAGCTCTCGCCCGAGCAGGCGGAGATCATCACGGTCGCGCAGCAGATGGCGGACCGCCTGACACTTTCGCTGCGCGCCATCACCGACACGAATGTGCCGCCCGAGGACGACGGTGCCTACCTCGTCTCCGGCGCGGGACGGGGCAACAGCGTGCGTCTGATCAAATCGGGCGAGGTCACCGAAGTGGGGACGCGGAAATGACGGCGACGAGCAAGACGGGTTTAGCCATGAAGATGTTCGCTGGAACCAGCCGTCCCGGCCGGATCGCTGCGCGCCTGATGCTCGGCTGCGCGGCGCTGGTGGTGGCGGACATGATGCTGCAGCCCGGCATCGCCCATGCCCAGCAGGGCTTGGTCAAGACGAGCGGCGGGCAGGCCTCCGGCCAGCGGGTCAAGCTCGGCCTGAACAAGTCGCTGGTGATCGATCTGCCGGGCGACGCCTATGATATCCTGGTCGCCAACCCGTCGGTCGCCGACGCGGTGACCCGCACGGCGCGGCGCATCTACCTTTTCGGCAAGCAGGTCGGCGAGACGAACATCTTCGTGTTCGGCGCCAATGGCGATCAGATCGCCAGCCTCGAAGTCGCGGTCGAGCGCGACGTGGCCGGGTTGGAAGACCACCTGAAGCGCTTCATTCCGAATTCCGACATCGACGTCGAGCTGATCAACGACAACGTCGTGCTGACAGGCACCGTCGAGACGCCGCTCGACGCATCGCGCGCGGCGCAACTCGCCGAAATCTTCGTGACGGGCGGTGAAGCGACCACCGGTCAGTATTCGCAGAGCGCGGCGGCGCCGACCGATGGCGGAGGGGTGGCGATCAACAACCCGGACCAGAAGCGCCAGCAGAGCCGTATCGTCAATATGCTGAAGATCATCGGCGAGGATCAGGTCACGCTCAAGGTGACGGTCGCAGAGGTCAGCCGCTCGGTGATGAAGCAGCTCGGCGTCAACATGATCGGCTCCGGCAGCGCCGACGGCATTTCCTGGGGCGCGGTGGCGGACAATGCTTTCGGCCTCGGCAAGCCGCTGTCGCCGACCCAGTTCTCGCTCGGCGGTTCACTGATCGACGCCTATGTCAATGCCATGGAGCAGGCGGGCGTGATGAAGACGCTGGCCGAGCCGGCGCTGACCGCCGTATCCGGCGAGAAGGCGGTGTTCCGCGTCGGTGGCGAGTTCAACATCGTTACTGCGCAGGAGGTCGATGCGGAAACCAATGCGCTCAAGTACGACGTGCAGAAGATCGACTACGGCATCGGCCTCGAGTTCCAGCCGACCGTGCTGTCGGCGGGGCGCATCAGCCTGAAGATCCGTACGCAGGTGTCCGAGCCGACGATGCAGGGTTCGCAGACTTTTGCCGCCGGCATGGGGCGCGGACGGCGCTATCGCGACGCGTCCAGCATGAACGCCATCTCCATCCGCAAGCGTCTGGCCGACACGACTGTCGAACTGCCCTCGGGCGGCTCGATGATGATCGCCGGTCTTGTCCAGGACGACGTGCGCCAGGCCTTCAACGGCGTGCCGGGTCTCTCCAAGCTCCCGGTGCTGGGCACGCTCTTCCGCAGCCGCGACTTCGTGCGCAACGAGACCGAGCTGGTCATCATCGTCACGCCCTACCTGTCGCGGCCGGCGGCGCGCATGGCGCTCGCCAAGCCGGACGACAATTTCACGCCGGCCAGCGATGGCGCGGGCATGTTCCTGGGCCGCGTCAACCGCGTCTACGGGACGATGAAGACCAACCTGCCCAACGGCCGCTACCACGGCGTTGTCGGCTACATCTACAAGTGAGCGGGGAAAAGCCATGTCTGGGCTGGTTACGATGAAGCAGAACCGTTCGCGGACGGGGGGTTCCGGGGCGACCGCAGCGCGCCGCGCCGGCTCGTTGCTGGTGGTCGCGGGCGTGGCGCTCCTGTCGGGATGCAGCTTCGCCAAGCGCGATTCGGTGATCGTCGGCTCGGTGCCGGACGATTACCGCACCAACCATCCGATCGTCATCTCCGAGACGACGCAGCAGATCGACCTGCCCGTCGGCCACTCTTCGCGGCGCCTGACGCGTGAGCAGGGTTCGACCCTGGCGGGCTTCCTCGACGGCTACGACACGCGTGCCGGAGGACCGGTGACCATCCTCGTGCCGGCCGGCTCGGCCAACGAGCTGGCAGCATCCAACATCGCCGCGGACATGACGGACTTCATCCGCGCCCGGGGTGTTCCCGGCGAGCGGATCGCCGTTCTCGCCTATCAGTCGCCTGCGCCGGATGCGTCACCGCCCATCCGGGTTTCCTATCCGGCGGTCAAGGCATCGACGAATGCCTGCGGCCGCTGGCCGGCGGACCTGATGGACACCACGGACAACAAGCTGCACGCCAATTTCGGCTGCTCCTATCAGAACAACCTCGCCGCTCAGGTTGCCAACCCGACCGACTTCCTCGGTCCGCGCAAGCAGACGGAGATCGATGCGGAGAACCGCATGGGCGTGATCGATCGCTACAAGGGCCTGAAGGAGAGCAAATACGAGCCGGGCAAGGTTGCCGCAGAGATGCGTAGCAACCGGGAAGTCAATTACTAGGCGGGCGACCGAGGGGCATGAAATGAGCAATCTGGCCTACGAAACCGATCACAGCGAGATCGCGACGCACGAGGCGGACCAGGCGCTGCAGACACTGCGCCCGGTGCCGCGCATTTCGATCCAGGCCTTTTGCGAGACCGAGGCCGTCTCCAGCCCCATCGAGCGGGCCGGCGAGGACCGGCGCATGGCCAAGGCCCATCTGAAGGTGCATATGGGCGGCGTCGCGACGGCGGTCGAGTTCTACCAGACCGCCGCCACGCCGAACCTGATCATCGTCGAATCGGCCAGCGAGCCGAAGGAGATGATCGCCTCTCTGCAGCAGCTCGCCCAGGTCTGCGACCCGAGCACCAAGGTGGTTATCGTCGGCCACTACAATGATGTCTGGCTCTACCGCGAACTGATGCGGGCGGGCATCTCCGAGTATGTGGTCGCGCCGATCTCGATGGCCGACATCGTCAGCGTCATCGCCAACATCTTCGTCGATCCCGACGCCGAGCCGGTGGGACGGTCGATCGCTTTTCTCGGCGCCAAGGGCGGCGTGGGGTCCTCGACGCTGGCGCACAACATCGCCTGGTCTGTCTCCACCCTGTTCGAGAGCGAGGTGGTGGTCGCCGATCTCGATCTCGCCTTCGGCACCGCCAACATCAATTTTGACCAGGATCCCGCCCAGGGCATCGCCGAGGCGGTGTTCTCGCCGGAGCGTATCGACGAGGTCTATCTCGACCGGCTCCTGGCACAATGCGCCGAGCGGCTGTCGCTGCTGGCCGCGCCGTCCACGCTCGACCGGGTCTATGATTTCGACTCCGAAGCCTTCGCGCAGATCATCGACACGACGCAGCGCACCGCGCCGGTCCTGGTGCTCGACATCCCCCATATCTGGAGCGGTTGGACGAAGACGACGCTGGCGCGCGCCGACGAGGTCGTCATCACGGCGACACCGGACCTCGCCAATCTGCGCAACACCAAGAACCTGATCGACACGCTGAAGAAGCTCAGGCCGAACGACGCCCCGCCCAAGCTGATCCTCAATCAGGCGGGCATTCCCAAACGCCCTGAAATCTCGCTGGAGGATTTCAGCGAACCCCTGGGCATCACGCCTCTGGCGACGATCCCGTTCGACCCGCAGCTCTTCGGCAACGCCGCCAACAACGGACGGATGCTGGGCGAGATAGACGCCAAGAACCCGGTCGTCGAGACGATCAACGACCTGGCGCACATGCTGACCGGACGGCGCGAGATCAAGGTGAAGAAGAAGGCCGGATTGTCCGGCGTGCTGGAACGGTTGAAACGCAAGAGCTGAGGCGGATCGGTAGCAGTCGATGTTCGGAAAGCGAGGCAATAGCAGCGGTCATCCCGCAACGCCCCACACCCAGGTTTCCCGGGCCTTCGAGGGTGCGGGAACGGATCTGCTGACGCCCGAACGGCCCGCCCCGGAACGATCCGCGCCGGAACGGCCGGCCACTGAGGAGCATGCCGAACGGCCGGCAGCGCCCGCGCCGCAGCCCCGGGTCGAGCCGCCCAAGCCGATGGCGCAGCCCGCCGCGCGGCCGTCCGGCACGACGCGCGTGCGCAGCGAATCCTATTACGACACCAAGAGCCAGGTCTTCTCGGCGCTGATTGAGACCATCGACCTGTCGCAGCTCGCCAGCCTCGACCCCGACAGCGCGCGCGAGGAAATCCGCGATATCGTCAACGACATCATCGCGATCAAGAACTTCGCCATGTCGATCTCCGAGCAGGAGGAACTGCTCGAGGACATCTGCAACGACGTCCTGGGCTACGGCCCGCTGGAGCCGCTGCTCGCCCGCGACGACATCGCCGACATCATGGTCAACGGCGCCCAGCGCGTCTACATCGAGGTGGACGGCAAGGTCGAGCAGACCAATGTCCGCTTCCGCGACAACCAGCAGCTCCTCAACATCTGCCAGCGGATTGTCAGCCAGGTCGGCCGCCGCGTCGACGAATCAAGCCCGATCTGCGACGCGCGCCTGCCCGACGGATCGCGCGTCAACGTCATCGCGCCGCCGCTGTCGATCGATGGCGCCTCGCTGACCATCCGCAAGTTCAAGAAGGACAAGCTGACGCTCGACCAGCTCGTGCGTTTCGGGGCGATCTCGCCCGAGGGCGCCGAGGTCCTGAAGATCATTGGCCGCGTGCGCTGCAACGTGCTGATCTCCGGCGGCACCGGCTCGGGCAAGACGACTCTGCTCAACTGCCTGACCAGCTTCATCGACAAGGACGAGCGCATCATAACCTGCGAGGACTCGGCCGAACTGCAGCTCCAGCAGCCGCATGTGGTGCGCCTCGAGACGCGCCCGCCAAACCTCGAGGGCGAGGGCGAGGTGACGATGCGCGATCTTGTGCGCAACTGTCTGCGCATGCGTCCCGAACGCATCATCGTCGGCGAGGTGCGCGGCGCCGAGGTGTTCGACCTGTTGTCGGCGATGAATACGGGTCACGACGGCTCGATGGGAACCATTCACTCCAACAGCCCGCGCGAGTGCCTTAACCGTATCGAATCCATGGTGGCGATGGGCGGGTTCTCCCTGCCGCAGCGCACCGTGCGCGAGATCATCGTCGGCTCGGTGGACGTCATCATCCAGGCCTCGCGCCTGCGCGACGGTTCGCGCCGCATCACCCACGTCACCGAGGTGATCGGCATGGAAGGCGACGTGATCATCACCCAGGACCTGATCCTGTATGACATGAAGGGCGAGGACGCGAACGGTCGCATCCTCGGCGAGCATGTCTCGACGGGCATCGGCCGGCCGCATTTCTGGGATCGCGCACGCTATTACGGCGAGGAACGGCGTCTGGCCACGGCCCTTGAAGCCATCGAGAAGAAGGCGGACTAGCCATGACCGGTGGCGCAACGAAACACGCAAGCGGGTTCTGACGCATGTTCGGCCTCGACATCATGTTGGTCGCCTTCATCGCGCTGGCCGGGTGCAGCGCCGGGGCGTTGGCCTATGTCTTCATGTTCAACAGCATCGCCGAGGAACGCAAGGCGGGCCGGCGGCTCGAGACCATCAAGAGCGCGCAGACCGACCGGGCGATGGTCAAAGCCTCGCGCGACCGTGTCGCCGAGGTCGCCAAGCGGCGCAAGTCGATCCAGGATTCGCTGAAGGAGCTGGATGATCGCCAGAAGACGCGTGACAGCAAGATCCGCAAACCGCCGCTGAAGCTGCAGCTGAAGCAGGCCGGCATGTCGATCTCCGTCGAGCGTTTCCACGTCATGTCGGTGGTCAGCGGCCTTTCCTGCACCGTGGTCGTTTTCCTGCTCGGCGCCCCGCTGATCGTCCTGCCCGGCGCGCTCGTCGTCGGCATACTGGGCCTGCCGCGCTGGTATGTGTCCTTCAAGCGGAAGCGCCGCGTGAAGGCCTTCCTGAACGAGTTTCCCAACGCGCTCGACGTGATCGTGCGCGCCGTCAAATCCGGCCTGCCGATCAATGACGGCATCCGGCTGATCGCCAGCGAGGCGCGCGAACCGGTGAAGACGGAATTCCGCCGCATCGTTGAATCGCAGCAGATGGGCATATCGACCCCCGAAGCCTGCATGCGCATGGGCGATTCGATGCCCTGTCCCGAGGCGAACTTCTTCGGCATCGTCATCCAGATCCAGTCGCAGGCTGGCGGTAATCTGTCGGAAGCGCTCTCCAATCTGTCGCGCGTGCTGCGCGACCGCAAAAAGATGAAGGCCAAGGTGCAGGCGCTGTCCATGGAGGCCAAGACCTCGGCGTGGATCATCGGCGCGCTGCCCTTCATCGTCGCCTTCCTGGTCTACATCACCAGCCCCACCTACATCATGCCGCTCTTCACGACGAGCGTCGGCCATCTCATTCTCGGCGTCTCCGGCGTGTGGATGACGATGGGTGTCCTCGTGATGCGCAAGATGATCAACTTCGAGGTCTAGCGATGCCTGGGAACTATGTCGGCGCCATCATCGATCCGAGCTTCCTGATCGCGCTGTTCGTGGCGATTGCCGTGTTCGCGACGGTCTTCACCCTCCTGCCGGCCTTCGGCGGCGATCCGCTGAAGGCGCGGATGAAGAATGTCGCCCTCGAACGCGAGGAGCTGAGGGCGAAGCAGCGTGCGCGCCTTGCGGCGGAGGCCGAGCAGCGGCGGCGCGGCGGGCTGCGGGAAGAACATTCGATGGGAATGCGCGCCATCGTCGAACGGCTCGACCTGCGCCGGGCGCTGGCGGACGAGGCGACGGTCGCGAAGTTGCGCATGGCCGGCTTCCGCGGCCAGAACCCGCTGACGAAGCTGCTGTTCTTCCGTCTGGTCCTGCCGATCGTGGGCTTCGCCATGGCGGCGATCTACATCTTCCTGATGAATGGGCTGCCGGAACAGCCCTTCTTCATCAAGATATTCGTCTGCATGCTGGTCGCCTATGCGGGCTTCTATGCGCCGGTGCTGTATGTCTCCAACCTGGCTTCGAAGCGCAAGCAGTCGATCCAGCTGGCCTGGCCCGATGCGCTCGACCTGATGCTGATCTGTGTCGAATCCGGCATGTCAATCGAAGCGGCGTTCCGCCGCGTCGCCGACGAGATCGGCGCTCAATCCGTCCCGCTGGCGGAAGAGCTCGTGCTGACCAATGCCGAGCTGTCATTCCTCCAGGAGCGCCGACAGGCCTACGAGAATCTGGGCGCGCGCACCGGTCTCGACACCGTCAAGAGCGTCACGCAGGCGTTGACGCAGGCCGAGCGCTACGGCACCCCCGTCAGCCATGCGCTGCGCGTCCTGGCGGACGAGAGCCGCGAGATGCGCATGACCGCGGCCGAGAAGAAGGCGGCTGCCCTGCCGCCGAAGCTGACGGTCCCGATGATGCTGTTCTTCCTGCCGGTCCTGTTCGCCGTGATCCTCGGCCCCGCCGGCATCCAGATCAAGGAACAGGGCCTGTTCTGACAGCGGAGATCGCGCCGTCGAACTGTACCGAGTTGAGAGCAAGGAAAAGCCGGCGCCGCGGGAAGACCCGCAACGCCGGCTTTTCTCGTTCCGCTATCGGTCAGTTGCGCGTTTTCTTGTTGTCGTCGGAGATCTGGCTCCAGGCGTTCTGCTGGGACATCATCGAGCGCAGATAGGCGACATTGGCTTCCGCCTGGTCCGGCGACAGTTCCTGGCGGGCGATCTGCTCGGCCTCGTCGAAGCGTCCCTGCAGGCCGATGACGAGCGCCAGGTTCTGCCTGACGCGGCTGTCGGCCCCGCTGCCCTGCGAAGCCTGGCGCATATACTGTTCGGCGGACTGCAGGTCGCCTTCGAGCAGGTAGGACATGCCGAGATTCGACAGGATCGAGGCTTCGTTGGGCTGGAGATTCAGCGCCTTGCGGTAAAGCGCGCGCGCCGCGTCGGCCTGCCCGAGCTGGTCGAGGATCGCGCCTTCGGCGGACAGGAGCCGCCAATCGGGATACTCGGGCGTCTGGGCGCGGCGCACCGCGTCGAGCGCCGGCTGCAGTTCGCCTGCGGCGGCGAGCGCCTTGCCGTAGGCGGCCAGCACTCCACGGTCTTTCGGATGGTCGATCGCCGCCTTGCGCATGACCGCCAGCGACTGGTCGACGTTTCCGTTCATCTGCAGGACGTTGGCATAGCGCAGCGCGGTCGCCTTGTCCTTGGGCTGCTTGGCGTAAGCCTGGCCGAGCGCGTTGGCCGCCTGATTGAGTTCAGTGCCGTTCATGCTGGCGACGCTGGCCGCCGGCGTGCTGCGGCTGACCGAGCCGGTCGTCATGCGATCCTTGGCGCAGCCGGCGACCGACGCTGCCATAACGAGCGCCAGCGCGGTCATTGCTAGTCTGTTTGCAGTTGCATTCGTGCGCTGTTCGGTAAACATCTGGCGCGCCCTCCGATTGGCTTCGGCCGCCCTCCGGCCAACTCTTAAGGAAGAGAAATATTCCGTTAACCCTAACGGAGCGTTAAGACGGCGCTCACGCAGGCACAGAAGGAGACAGGAAATGCCCCTCACGCTCGTCGCCCGGAAGGAGGAGAATTCCCTCCCGGTCTACCCGGTTCAGGCCGGCAGGCTCGAGGCTGTCGCAGCGCCGCCGGAAGCGCTGGCCTGGGCGCGGATGCACGGCTTCAATGGGGCGGCGGGCAAGGTCCTGACGATCCCCGGCAAGGACGCGGCGCTGGCCGGCGCCTTTATCGGCATCGGCGAGGAAGGCGAGATGACGGCCCTTACCTCGGGCGGGCTGGCGCGGCATCTGCCGGAAGGCGCCTGGCACTTCGCCACCGCGCCGGACGAGGCGGAGCTGGCGGCGCTGGGCTTGATGCTCGGCTCCTATGCCTTCACCCGTTATGGCAAGAAGCCGCTGCCGGAGATTCGCTTCGCCGTGCCGCACGGCGTCGATGCGGCGCGTGTCGGGCACCTGGCGGAGGGCAGCTTCCTGGCGCGGGACCTGATCAACACGCCGGCCGGCGACATGGGTCCCGACAGGCTGGAGGCGGCGGCGCGGGCGCTGGCCGAGCGCCACGGAGCCAAGGTCTCGGTCATCGAGGGCGACGCCCTGCTCGATGCCAACCTGCCGATGATCCACGCCGTCGGCCGCGCCTCTGCGATCGCCCCGCGCCTGATCGACCTCACCTGGGGAACGCCCGACGCGCCGAAGGTGACGCTGGTCGGCAAGGGGGTTTGCTTCGACACGGGCGGGCTCGACCTGAAGCCCGCCGCCGGCATGCTCCTGATGAAGAAGGACATGGGCGGCGCGGCGAACGTGCTGGGCTTGGCGCTGATGCTGATGGCGTCGAAGGCGCGAATCCGCCTGCGTGTGCTCATTCCGGCGGTCGAGAATGCCGTCTCGGGCAACGCGTTCCGCCCCGGCGACGTCCTGACGAGCCGCAAGGGCCTGACCGTCGAGATCGGCAACACCGACGCGGAAGGGCGTCTCGTCCTCGCCGACGCGCTGGCGCTGGCCGACGAGGAGGCTCCGGAGATGCTGATCGACATGGCGACGCTGACCGGCGCGGCGCGGGTCGCGCTCGGCCCCGATCTGCCGCCCTTCTACACCGATGACGATATTCTGGCGGATGCGCTCGCCCGGGCGTCCATGGCGGTCGCCGACCCGCTCTGGCGCATGCCGTTGTGGAAGCCCTACCGGGCGCGGCTCGATTCCAAGATCGCCGACATGAACAATGTGTCCCTTGACGGCTTCGCCGGTTCGCCGATCGCCGGCCTGTTCCTCGGCCGCTTCGTCGAGCAGGCGAAAAGCTGGGTGCATCTGGACATCTTCGGCTGGAACCCGACCGACAAGCCCCATGCGCCGGTCGGCGGCGAGGCGCAGGGCATCCGCGCCCTCGAACGCGTGCTGGCGGATCGTTACGGCGGTTGAGGCCTCTTGCCTCGACGTCTCTTTCCCGGCATGAATGATACGGAGCCGAAACGGTTCCGTATCATTCACGAGCGGCGCGAAACGCATGCGCTTCGCGTGCTGCGCCGGGAGATCGGGCAAACGGGATGGCGATCCAGTTACGGCCGAGCCAGGCGCTTCGGCTCTGGCAGCAGACAAGCCTTGCCGAGGTGCGCGGCCAGCGGCCCGACCTGACCGAACGGCAGATGGCGATCCTGCTCACCATCTATCTCGACCCACCGCCGCACACGGTGCGCGGCCTGGCCGACCGGCTGGGCGTGACCAAGCCCGTCATCACCCGCGCGCTCGACACGATGGGCGCGATGAAGCTCGTCTCGCGCCACCGCGACGAGCGCGACCGGCGCAACGTTCTCATCAAACGCACCGTCGAAGGCGCGCTGTTCGTCGAACGCTTCGGCGACGTGGTCGTCGCGAAAGCCCAGGAGTTGCCCCTATGACGTCCCTTGACCGCCGCCTTCATGCCCACCGGGCGGACCTCGCCGATGCCCGCCTGCGCGGCGCGGTCGAGGCGGAACGCTTTGCCGAGGGCGCGCCGGCGCGGGTCGTCGTGCCCGTCCTCAACATCCACGCCGCGCCACGCTCCTCGTCGGGGGTCGACACGCAGATGCTGTTCGGTGACGCGGTGCGCGTCTTCGAGCGCAGCGATGGCTGGGCCTGGATGCAGGCCGAGCGCGACGGCTATGTGGGCTATGTGGAGGAGGCGGGCCTGGGCGATGCCGCAGCCGAGCCGGATCACGTGGTGGCCGTGCCGCGCAGCTTCGTCTACCCGGAGGCCGAGCTGAAGGCGCCCATCGTCATGGCGCACAGCATGGGGGCGCGCGTTGCCGTCACGCAGGTGGTCGAGAAGCGCGGAACGCACTACGCATTGCTGGCCTCGGGCGGCGCGATGATCGCCCGTCATCTCCGGCCGGCGGGGGAGCCGGCCGAGGACTATGTTGCAGTCGCCGAGAGCTTTCTGCACACGCCCTATCTGTGGGGCGGCGCGAGCGGTTTCGGCATCGACTGCTCGGGCCTGGTGCAGCTTCCCATGCGCATGGCCGGTCGCCTGGTGCTGCGCGACACCGACATGCAGGCGGACAGCATCGGCACCGTCATCGACCCCGCCGAAACACCGCTGCGGCGCGGCGATCTGGTGTTCTGGAAGGGCCATGTGGCGATCATGCTCGACGGCGAGACCATGCTGCACGCCAACGGCCACAGCATGAGCGTGGCGCGGGAGCCGCTGGCCGAGGCCGTCGAGCGCATCGCGGTGCTGTATGGACGGCCGACGCTCTACCGGCGCCCGTGAATGCAGCCGGGCGATCGAGCGGGCTCAGTACCCCACTTTGGGATCGACCAGGTTCTCCAGCGCTTCGCCGCGCTCGAACGCTTCCATCTGCCTGAGCATCGGCGCGGCCAGATGGGCGGGGTCCGAAACGGCGGCGGCGTGCGGCGTGACGAAGACCCGGGGATGGGGCCACAGCGGGCTTTCCGGCGCCAGCGGCTCGCGCTCGAAGACATCGAGGCTGGCTTCCTTCAGGGTGCCGTCCTCCAGCGCACGCAGGATGTCTGCCTCGCGCTGCAGGCGGCCGCGGCCGGCATTGATCAGGCAGGGTCCGCCGAGCGGGCCGTCCTGCCTGAGGCGGGAGAGGACGGAGTGGTCGATGATTCCCTCCGTCGCCGGGGTCAACGGCAGAAGCACCACGAGAATGTCGGTGGCGTTGAGGAAGGGCGTCATGCCTTCCGCGCCGTGGAAGGTCGAGACGCCATCCATCGTCCTGACGCCACGGCTCCAGCCATTGACCTTGAAGCCCAGTGCCAGGAGCGCGCGCGCCGCATGCCGCCCGAGTTCGCCGAGGCCCATGATCCCGACGGAAACCTCGTTTGCCGGCGGCTGCTGGGCGTCGCGCCAGACCTTGCGGGCCTGCTGCGTGCGGTAGTGGATGCCCTGCCGGTGGTGGTCGAGTACGCGCCAGCAGACATACTCGCACATGTACTGCGTCAGGTTGTCGGCGATGACGCGAACGATGGGCACGTCCGGCGGCGGGTCGCCGGTGAAGATATGGTCGACGCCGGCGCCGATCGAGAAGATCACCTTCAGGTTGGGCAGCCGCGACAGGATGCCCGGCTGCTGCTTCCAGACGACCGCGTAGTCGATGGACGGGTCTTCCGCGCCCGCCGGCTCGAGCACCACGTCGCGCTTCTTCGACAGGAGGTCGTACCAGCGCTGTGGGTTGAAACCCGTGACGGACAGAAGAATGCGGCCGCGTGCCGGTGTGCTCATGATGTGCCTCTGAAACTCAACGAGCGCCATGTGTCCGCCCTGGACGTCAGCATACGCTCCGATCGACTGATCTTATGCATCGTGTCACGCGAAAATCGATACCGACTTTTGCCCGATGCGGATTCTGCAGTTACTCGCTGACCACGCCTCCCGGAGTGGCCTCGATGTTGAAGGCGGCGGCAATCAGCGCGCGTGTATAGTCCGTCCGGGGAGCCTCGAAGATCTGCTCAGAGGTCCCCGCCTCGACCACCTTTCCGGAGCGCATGACGATCACCTCGTTGGCCAGCGCGCGCACCACTTTCAGGTCGTGACTGATGAACAGATAGGCCAGATTGTGCTTCTTCTGGAGATCGCGCAGCAGGTCCACCACCTGCGCCTGGACGCTCATGTCGAGCGCCGAGGTGGGTTCGTCGAGCATGACGAAACGCGGCTTCAGCACCATCGCCCGGGCGATCGCGATGCGCTGCCGTTGCCCGCCGGAAAACTCGTGCGGATAGCGGAAGCGCGTCGCGGGATCGAGGTCCACTTCCTTCAGCGACTCGATCACCAGATCGTCGCGTTCCTCCACGGAGAGTCCCGGCTGGTGGATGCGCAGGCCCTCCTGAATGATCTCGGCGATCGACATGCGCGGGCTGAGCGAGCCGTAGGGGTCCTGGAAAACGATCTGCAATGCGTGGCGGTGCGGCCGCATCTCGCGATAGCTGAGCTGGTCGATCTCCTGGCCGGAAAAGCGGATCTCCCCCTGCGAGGCGATCATCCGCGCCAGCGCCAAGCCGAGCGTCGTCTTGCCGGAACCGGATTCGCCGACGACGCCCAGCGTCTGACCGGCGCGCACGGTGAGATCCACCCCGTCGACGCCCTTGACGTAATCGACCGTGCGTCGGAGCAGCCCCTGCTTGATCGGGAACCAGACCTTGATGTCGCGCCCCTCCATCACCGTTTCGGCGGTGAGGTCGGCCTTCGGCGGCTGGCCCTTCGGCTCGGCGGCGATCAGATGGCGGGTATAGGCGTGCTGCGGATTGGCGAAAATCTGTTCCGTCGGGCCGCTTTCGACGATCTTGCCCTCCGTCATCACGCAAACCCGGTCGGCCACCTTGCGGACGATGCCGAGATCATGGGTGATGAACAGCATCGACATGGACTTCGCACGCCTCAACTCGGCGAGCAGTTCGAGGATCTGCGCCTGCACGGTGACGTCCAGCGCCGTGGTCGGCTCGTCGGCGATCAGCAGGTCCGGCTCGTTGGCGAGCGCCATGGCGATCATCACGCGCTGGCGCTGTCCGCCAGACAACTGGTGCGGGAAGGCGCCGAGCCGCTTCTCCGGATCGCGGATGCCCACCTGGTTGAGCAGTTCGAGCGTGCGCTGCCGGGCGGCGTTCTCGCCAAGCCCGCGATGCAGCTTGAGGATCTCGCCCAGTTGCCGCTCGATCGTATGCAGCGGGTTGAGCGAGGTCATCGGCTCCTGGAAGATCATCGCGATCTCGTTGCCGCGCACCTTCCGCAGGGTCGGCTCGTCGGCGGAAAGCAGGTCGACGCCGTTGTAGAGCACCTGGCCGGAGGGATGGCTGGCCGCGGGATAGGGGAGCAGCTTGAGCACGGAAAGCGCGGTGACCGACTTGCCGGAGCCGGATTCGCCGACCAGCGCGACGGTCTCGCCGCGCCCGATGTCGAACGACACATGGTCGACGGCGAGCGTCTCTTCCTTGCCTTGCGTGAAGGAGACGGAAAGGTCGCGGATGGAAAGGAGAGGGCTGTCGCTCATTTGAACGTCTTCCGCGGGTCGAAGGCGTCGCGCACGGCCTCGCCGACGAAGATCAGAAGCGACAGCATGATCGACAGGCTGAGAAAGCCGGTAATGCCGAGCCACGGCGCGTTGAGGTTGCGCTGGCCCTGGCGCAGCAATTCGCCGAGCGAGGGGGAGCCGGGCGGCAGCCCGAAGCCGAGGAAATCGAGCGAGGTGAGCGTGGTGATCGACCCGTTGAGGATGAAGGGCAGGAAGGTCAGCGTTGCCACCATGGCGTTGGGCAGAAGATGGCGGAACATGATCGTGCGGTTGGGCACGCCGAGCGCCCGCGCCGCGCTGACATATTCGAAGTTGCGCGCTCGCAGGAACTCCGCCCTGACGACGCCGACGAAGGCCACCCAGGAGAACAGCAGCATGATGCCGAGCAGGATGAAGAAGCCTGGCGGCAGCACGGCGGCGATGATCAGGATCAGGTAGAGCACCGGAACGGAGGACCAGATTTCGATGAAGCGCTGGAACAGGAGATCGGTCCAGCCGCCGAAATAGCCCTGGATGGCGCCGGCCGAAACGCCGATCAGCGCCGAGGCGGCGGTCAGGATGAGGCCGAACAGGACCGAGATGCGGAAGCCGTAGATGACGCGCGAGAGCACGTCGCGCGCCTGGTCGTCCGTGCCGAGCCAGTTCCAGTTGCCCGGCGTGCAGGCCGGGTCGTCGACGCCGAGCGGATAGCGCTGGCAGCGCTCCTCCTTGCTATAGAGCCAGGACGGCTTTGCCGGCGCGGCCTGCGGGATCTCGTTGTTGACGGTGCGGTAGGAATAGCGGATCGGCGGCCAGATCATCCAGCCATTGGCGGAGATCTCCTCGTTGATGACCGGGTCGCGATAGTCGGTCACGGCCAGGAAGCCGCCGAATTTCTCCTCCGGATAGTCGATCAGCACGGGGAACAGGATCTCCCCCTTGTAGGAGGCAAGCACCGGCTTGTCGTTGGCGAGAAACTCGGCGAACAGCGACAGCACGAACAGGATCAGGAACAGCCACAGCGACCAGTAGCCGCGCCGGTTGGCCCGAAAATTCTGCCAGCGTCGCTGGTTGAGCGGCGACAGCCACGGCCGCGCCGCCCTGCGCCGCACGGCCTCGACCTCGCTCGCCAGCTGGACATCCGACATCAGACGTCCCTCCGGTCGAAATCGATGCGCGGATCGATCAGCGTGTAGGTGATGTCCGAGATGAGGCTGATGATCAGCCCGAGTAGCGAGAAGATGTAGAGATTGGCGAAAACCACCGGATAGTCGCGGTCGATGACCGAGCGGAAGCCGAGCAGGCCGAGCCCGTCCAGCGAGAAGATGCTCTCGATCAGCAGCGAGCCGGTGAAGAAGGACGAGATGAAGGCGCCGGGAAAGCCGGCGATGATGATCAGCATCGCGTTGCGGAAGACGTGACCGTAGAGCACCTGCCGTTCGGAGAGGCCCTTGGCGCGCGCGGTGGTGACGTACTGCTTGCGGATCTCGTCGAGGAAGGAATTCTTCGTCAGCAGCGTCGTGGTGGCGAAGGCGGACAGAACCATGGCCGTCAGCGGCAGTGCCAGGTGCCAGAAGTAATCGAGGATCCGCGCCGGCCAGGACAGGCTCTCCCAGTTGTCGGAGGTGAGGCCGCGCAGCGGGAACCAGTCGAAGAACGAGCCGCCGGCAAACAGCACCATCAGGAGGATGGCGAAGAGGAAGCCCGGAATGGCGTAGGCGATGATGACGACGCCGCTGGTCCAGACATCGAAGGGCGAGCCGTCCT
Organism: Nitratireductor pacificus pht-3B; assembly: GCF_000300335.1. Lineage (GTDB taxonomy): Bacteria > Pseudomonadota > Alphaproteobacteria > Rhizobiales > Rhizobiaceae > Nitratireductor > Nitratireductor pacificus. The sequence continues at coordinate 166,636 of NZ_AMRM01000007.1, forward strand.
TGACGGCCTTGCGGATGCCGAGCGGGATCGAGATGCCGTAGGAGATCAGCGTGATCCAGATGCCGAGCGAGATCGAGACCGGCATCTTCTCGATGATCAGGTCGATCACCGAGATGTCGCGGAAATAGCTCTCGCCGAAATCGAAGCGCGCATAGTTCCACAGCATCAGGCCGAAGCGCTCGAGCGGCGGCTTGTCGAAGCCGAACTGCTTCTCGAGCGAGGCGATGAACTCGGGATCGAGGCCCTGCGCGCCGCGATATTTCGAGCTGACGCCGCTGCCCTCGACGGACCCGCCGCCGAAACCCTGGTTGCCGGCATCGCCACCGCCGCCGGAAATGCGGGCATCGGCGCCGCCGGCCTGGCCGGTAATCTGCGCAATTACCTGTTCCACGGGACCGCCCGGCGCGAACTGCACCACGATGAAGGAGATGGCCATGATGCCGAGCAGGGTCGGGATCATCAGGAAAAGCCGGCGGAGGATGTATGCGCCCATCAGCCGGCCGCCCTGTTGGTGAATGTGATGACTGGAATTCTGATCACGCGATCCTTACGCCTTGCCAATGGCCTTTGCCTTTTCCGCGTCGTGCCACCACAGCGATTCCACCGGGAAGAAATAGTCCGGCTTGTTGTCGCCATAGCCGAACATGTCCCAGTGGGCGATGCGGTGATTCGCCGAGTGCCAATTTGGAATCCAGTCGCGCCGCGCGCGCAAGACCCTGTCGAGCACCTTCAGCGCGACCGTGAGTTCGTCGCGGGTCCTGGCCTGGCCGGCAATGCCGATCAGGGCATCGATCACCGGGTCGGCTGTTCCGGAAAAATTGTAGGATCCCTCGACGCCGGCGGACCGCGAATGGGAGATCTGGTCCAGCCCGTCGGCGTCTGGCGTCGCCTCCATGCCGATCGCCATGGAGATCATGTCGAAGTCGAAGCCGGTCTGCCGGCTCTGATACTGCGAGGCATCCACCAGACGGATCGATGCGTCGATGCCGATGGCGCGCAGGTTTTCGGTGAAGCTCGCGTCGGTGCGCAGGAAGATCTCGTCCCGCACCAGATATTCGAGCGTGAAGCGCGTGCCCTTCTCGTTGTGCAGGATGCCGTCGCGCGGCGTCCAGCCGGCTTCCATCAGCAGGCGCCTCGCTTCCCGCAGCCTGACGCGGTCGCGGCCGGAACCGTCCGAGACGGGCTGGATGACCGCCTCGCCGAAGGCCGCTTCCGGCGCCTGTCCGCGAAACCGGTCCAGCAGCGCCTGTTCCTCCGGCGAGGGCAGGCCCTCGGCCATGTAGGGCGAGTTCTGAAAGAAGGAATGCGAGCGCGTGTAGACGTCGTAGAACAGGTTGCGGTTGGTCCACTCGAAGTCGAAACAGAGGCTGATCGCCTCGCGCGCACGCGCGTCGCGGAACTGCTCGCGCCGCTGGTTGGGCACGAAGCCGTAGAGTAGCGGGCGCTTCTCCTGGGGAATCTGCGTCTGGACGACGCGCCCTTCGCGGACCGCCGGGAAATCGTAGCCGGTCGTCCAGGTGCGCGCGGTGAACTCCTCGCGCCACAGCGTGTCGCCCTTCTTGAAGGCCTCGAAGCCGGCGTTCCGGTCGCGGTAGAAGTCGATCCGGATGCGGCCGAAATGGTTGAAGCCCTTCATCGGCCCGAGGTCGCGCGCCCAGTAATCCTCGACCCGGTCGTACTCGATGTAGCGGCCGGCGGAAAAGCGTCCCACCTTGTAGGGACCCGATCCCAGGAGGGGCACCAGCCGCGAACTGTCGAAGCCGTTCTCCTCGATGAAGGTTTTCGAGAAGACGGGGTAGCCCGGGTTGCTCGTGACCGTCAGGATGTTGCGCGGCGCCTGGCGGCCGGAAAAGGTCAGCCGCAGGGTATGTTCGTCTTCCGCCACGGCCTCGTTCAGCTCGGTCAGCGGCAGGGCGAGCTGCGGATGTCCCTTCTCCTTGAGCAGCATGTAGGAGAAGGCGGCGTCCTCGGCGGTCAGTGGCGTGCCGTCGTGAAAGCGTGCCTGCGGCCTGAGCCTGAAAGTGAAGCTGTTGCGGTCCTCGGAGAGCGTCACGTGCTCGGCGAGCAGGCCGTAGAGGGCGTCCGGCTCGTCATAGGCGCGCACCATCAGCGTGTCGAAGCAGACCTCCATCCGCGGCGGCGCATCGCCGGTGCGCACGAAGGCGTTGAGCGTGTTGAAGGTCAGCACATTCTGGTTGAAATACCAGTAGCCCGGCTGGAAGTTGAACGTGCCGCCCTTCGGCGCGTCGGGGTTCGCATAGTCGAAATGGCCAAAGCCCTCGGGATATTTCAGGTCGCCGAAAGCCGACAGGCCGTGCAGGGCCTCGCCGGCCGGTACGTTGGCGAGGCTGCCGCCGGGAAACAGCGGCAGGGCGATCGTCGCGCCCGCCGCTGCCAGGAAGTCGCGCCGCGACAGACCGCCCGGAGAGGGCGTGCGGGCCATCAGTTCTGGCTCCGGTACTTGGCGGCCAGGGCCTTCTCACGCTCCGGGTCGATCCACCAGGAATCGAGATCAACGCCGGTATATTCCGGCTGCTTCTCGGGCATCCCGAACTTGTTCCAGTAGGCGATGCGGGCATAGGGCGCATGCCATTGCGGAACCCAGTAGTAGTTCCACAAAAGAACCCGGTCGAGCGCCCGGCTGGCGGCGATCAGCTCCCGGCGGTCGCCGGCATAGATGATATGCTCGACCAGCGCGTCTACGACCGGGTCCTTGACGCCGGCGAGATTGCGCGAGCCGGGGATGTCGGCAGCCTTGGAACTCCAGTATTCGCGCTGTTCGTTGCCCGGGGAGAGCGAGTTGACGAAGATGCTGGCCACCGCGTCATAGTCGAAATTGCGGATGCGGTTCACATATTGCGACGGATCGATGATGCGCAGCGAGGTATCGATGCCGATCTTGCGCAGGGACGCGATGTACGGTCCGGTGGTGATCTCGTCGGTCGGGCTGTTGCCGAGGAATTCCATGCGGAACTGCGCGCCCGTCTGGTCGTTCACCATCCGGCCGCCCTTGATGCTCCAGCCGGCTTCCGCGAACAGCCTGATCGCCTCGCGCAGATAGGTGCGCTCGGCCTGCGGGTTGTCATACACGGGGAGCTTGAACTCCTCGGTGAAGACCTCCGGCGGCAGCTTGTCGCGAAACGCCTCGAGAATCTCCAGCTCGCGCCCTTCGGGAAGGCCGCCGGAAGCCAGCTCGGCCCCTTCGAAGTAGCTGTCGGTCCGCGTGTAGCTGTCATAGAACAGGGTGCGGTTCATGTCCTCGAAGTTGAAGGCGAGCGTCAGCGCTTCGCGCACGCGCCGGTCCTCGAACTGCGGGCGCCTGAGGTTCAGGACGAAACCCTGCATGGGTTCGGCGCCGCCGGTCGGGAATTCGCGCTTGATCACATCGCCCGCCTTGAAGGCCGGGAAATTGTACTCGGTCGCCCAGCGGCGGGCGCGGTTCTCCACGCGGATGTCCTGCAGCCCGCCCTTGGTGAAGGCCAGCCAGGCGGCGTTCTCGTCCTGGATATAGGTGTAGCGCCTGCGGTCGATATTGTAGCGGCCCACATTAACGGGCAGGTCCGCCGCCCAGTAATCCTCGACGCGCTTCCAGACGATTTCCGAACCGGGCTTGAAACTCTCGATCGCGTAGGGCCCGCTGCCCAGCGGCGGTTCCAGCGTCGGCTGGGTAAAGTCGCGCTTCTTGCCGCTGGCATCGGTTCCCTCCCACCAGTGCTTCGGCAGCACGGGCAGGTCGCCCATGATGTGCGGCAGTTCCTTGTTGCCCTTCTGGTCGAAGCGGAACTCCACCTCGCGCTCCGAAAGCGCGACGGCCTCGGTCACGCTGGAGAAGTAGCGTGTGTGCTGCGCGCTGTGCTGCTTCAGCATCGTCATCGACCAGACGACGTCCTCGGCGGTGATCGGTGTGCCGTCGTGCCAGCGGGCATTCGGATTGATGCGATAGGTCGCCGACGAGTTGTCGTCGGGATGCTTGAACGCGTCGGCGATCAGCGGGTGGCTCGTGCTCGGCTCGCTGACGGATTGTTGCATCAGCGTGTCCCAGAGGAAGCCGCCGAAATAGTTCAGCCCTGCGGAGGGCGTTCCGCGCACGATGAAGGGATTGAAGCTGTCGAACGTCCCGAGCGACACGGAGTTCAACGTTCCGCCCTTCGGGGCGTCAGGGTTGACGTAATCGTATCGCTCGAAGGGCGCTCTCTCCGCTTCCGGGTCGATCAGCGAGGTGCTGGTCAGCCATTCGTCCTCGGCGCCTGCTGGAGAGCCTCCGTACAGCAGCAGCGCAATGCATGCCGCCATTGTTGCAGTTGCGCCGATCACCCGCATCGCCAAGCTCCTCGCATCATTCGTGTTCCCCGCCGAAAGGTAGACCATCGCCCGTGCAAGGCAAGTGGCCGCGACGCCTTCCGGCACATTCGCATGGCAACAAAAAAGCCGGGCGAACCCGGCTTTTTCAAGTTTGGCGATATTAAATTTTCGTTACCCGCCCGAAGTGGCGCCCTCGGTTGCCGGTGCTTCACCGGCGGGAGCCTCGCCAGCCGGAGCCGTTTCGGCTGGAGCTGCGTCGGCCGGAGCACCTTCCGCGGGGGCGCCTTCGGCAGGCGCCTCTTCCGCCGGGGCGGCAGCCTCAGCAGCTGGCAGCGCGACGGGCGTCGCGGCGTGCTCGCGCAGGAAGGCGATGAGATTGGCGCGGTCCTCGATCTTCTTCAGGCCGGCAAAGGCCATGGCGGTGCCGGAGACGAAGCCCTTCGGGCTGGTCAGGAAGTGGTCGAGATTGTCGTAGGTCCAGAGCTTGCTACCGCCTTCCGAGAATTCCTTCATGGCAGCCGAATAGCTGAAGCCTTCGTGGCCGGCGATCGGGCGGTCGACGATCTCCCAGAGGTTCGGGCCGACCTTGTTGGCGCCGCCGTCTTCCATGGTGTGGCATGCCTGGCAGCGCTTGAAGATGGCTTCGCCCTTGCTGGCGTCGGCCGAGGCGAGGAGGGGACCGATCGGCTCGGGGCCGGCTTCTTCCGAGGCGTCTCCACCGTCGGCGCCGTCATCGGCAACGGCAATGGCATAGCCGGGGGTTTCCGGCGCAGGCGCGTGGAAAATCGCATCCGACAGGATGCTAACCGAGAAGATGACGAAAACCACGCCAAGCAGCGCGCCGAGGATCTTGTTGAGTTCGAAAGAGTTCATGCGCCCTGAGGCTCCCTGTTCCGGACGCTCGCGGCGGCGTGGAAACCATGGTCTCCCGCGCTCGTGTCCCCCGCGCTCGGCCGATGCCGGTAAAATCGCGCGGAAACTAGGTCTTTTGCTCCGTGCTTGCAACACATATAAGGCACTTCCAAGTGAGACTTTTTGCCACTTTTGCTTTTCCGCAGGTGCTCCGCCTTCATGCCCAGACTGATCATCATTCCCGCCCGCATGGCGTCGACCCGTTTGCCGGGCAAGCCGCTGGCCAGCATAGCCGGGCGGCCCATGATCGTCCACGTCGCCGCCCGCGCGCTCGAAAGCGGGGCCGGCCGTGTCGCGGTGGCCACCGATTCGCCGGACGTGGCCGAGGCCGTGCGCGCCGCGGGCTTCGAGGCCGTCATGACGCGCGAGGACCACCAGTCGGGGTCCGATCGCATCTTCGAGGCGCTCGGCAAGCTCGATCCGGAAGGGCGGGCGGACACCATCATCAACCTTCAGGGCGATCTCCCCACCATCCCGCCATCCGACATCGAAGCGGTTCTCGCACCCCTGTCGGATCCCGCCGTCGATATCGCGACGCTGGGCGTCGAGATCACCCACGAGGCTGAAAAGACCAATCCGAACGTGGTGAAGATCGTCGGTGCGCCGGGCGCAGACCTGCCGGACAGGCTGCGCGCGCTCTATTTCACCCGGGCGACCGCGCCCTGGGGCGAGGGGCCGCTCTATCACCATGTGGGCATTTACGCCTATCGCCGCGCCGCACTTGCCCGTTTCGTCGCGCTGCCGCCCTCGCCGCTGGAGAAGCGCGAGAGCCTGGAGCAGTTGCGGGCGCTCGAGGCGGGGATGCGGATAGACGCGCAGATCGTGGATTCCGTGCCGCTCGGCGTCGACACGCCCGACGACCTGCGGCGCGCCCAAGAGAGACTTGCAGACAGGACGGACCTTTGAAAATGGCAGCCAAGACCAACAAGATCGCATTCCAGGGGGAACCCGGGGCCAACTCCGACACCGCCTGCCGTAACATGTTCCCCGACATGGAGCCGCTGCCCTGCCCGACCTTCGAGGATGCGTTCAACGCGGTCGAGACCGGCAAGGCCGACCTCGCGATGATCCCCATCGAGAACACCATCGCCGGCCGCGTGGCGGACATTCACCACCTGTTGCCGCATTCGAAGCTGCACATTGTCGGCGAGTATTTCCTGCCGATCCATTTTCACCTGATGGTGCTGCCGGGCGTGAAGACGGAGGAGATCAAGACCGTCTACAGCCACATCCACGCCCTTGGCCAGTGCCGGAAAGTCATCCGCAAGCATCGCTGGAAGGGCACGGTGGCCGGCGACACGGCGGGCGCCGCGCGCCTCGTGGCCGAGATGGGCGAGCGTGCGAACGCGGCCATTGCCCCGCGGCTGGCCGCCGACCTCTACGGCCTCGACATCGCGATGGAGAACATCGAGGACACGGACAACAACGTCACGCGCTTCGTGGTGCTGTCGAAGGAGAAGCGCTGGGCGCAGCGCCAGACGCCCGGCCAGACGATGATGACCACGTTCATCTTCCGCGTGCGCAACGTGCCGGCGGCGCTCTACAAGGCGATGGGCGGCTTCGCCACCAATGGCGTCAACATGACCAAGCTGGAGAGCTACCAGCTCGGCGGCAAGTTCTTCTCGACGCTGTTCTATGCCGATATCGAAGGGCATCCGGACGATCGCAATGTCGCACTGGCGCTGGAAGAACTGGGTTTCTTCTCGCGCGAGGTGCGCATTCTGGGCGTCTACGAGGGCCACCCCTTCCGCGCCACGCAGAGCGAGGACGAGGATTAGGAAGACGGCGCCGGCCTGATCCGGAAGCCGCGCTGTCAATGCGCGGCGCATGTCAGATGCGTGCGCTGTCGTCCTGTCCTTTGATGCTTCTGACGATCAAGGATGAGAACGCCTCGCTGGCGACGGCCTCCGCGACCCGCCCGGCGTGCATTTCCCGCGCCATCGCCTCGGCTGCCCCGAGAAGGCCGACGCACAGGAGCCGCAATTCCTTGTCGCTGAGGATGGAGAACGGTCTGAGCGCGCGGTGCATGATCCCGACATATCTGTCGATCATGGTTTGCTGCTGCGCCGCCATCTCCTCGCTCCCCTTGAGCGCTGCGGAAACCGCCTGAGCTTCCGGGCCGAGATGGACATGGCAGTTGAAGTAGCCGTCGCTCATCATGTCGGCCACGGCGGCGAGCCCGTGCGATGCGTTTCCGAGCGCATCCCGAAGCGTTGTGATGAACCTGTCTTCCAGTTGTTGATAAAGCGCCATGAGCAAACCTGCTCGGGTCGAAAAATGATCGTAGGCGACCGGCCTGCTGACCCCGGCTTTCACCGCCAGCGTGCCGAGGGTCAGTTCGTCGGCGCCTTCTTCACGGACAATCTTCATGGCGGCAGCAAGCAATTGCTGGCGGCGTTTGTCCTTCGGCAATTTCACGGGACGTGTCTCCGCTTGATTTCTACATTTTGTAAGTTACATTATGTAGGTATCTTCTTCAAGCCTGAGAGATCCAATGAGCGACGTAACCGTGATCGGCCTCGGCAATATGGGCGGCGCCCTGGCGCGAGCGCTCCTTGCCGGAGGGAAGACCGTCACCGTCTGGAACCGCAGCCCGGCAAAGGCTGCTGCCCTGCAGCAGATGGGGGCCGTGCGGGCGTCTACGGCTGCCGCCGCCGTGGCGGCCAGCCCGTTCGTTGTGATCTGCCTTTCCGGCTATTCGGCAACGCTCGACGTGCTGAGCGAGCAGGGGGTGGACGCGGCGCTGGACGGCCGGCTCGTCGTTCAACTGACCTCCGGCACGCCCCATGAGGCGCGGTCGCTCGATGCGTGGATCTGGTCGCGCGGCGCCGCATATCTTGACGGGTCGATTGCCGCCTGGCCGCGTCACATCGGCGGGCCGCAGGCGGCGATCACCGTTGCCGGGCCGGAGGCTGTGTTTTCCGCGGCAGAGCCGCTTCTGCATATCCTGGCCGGCAGCATCGATCATGTGGGATCGGACATCGGCCACGCTTCGGCGCTTTTCAATGCCGGACTCGCCTACTTTGCCGCTCACTGGATCGGTTTCAGCCACGGCGCGGCTATTTGCGAGGCCGAGGGAATCGAACCGGGCCGGTTCGGTGAGACGATGGCTGGCCTGTCGGAGGTCTTCGCAGAGGACATGCGCCATATGGGGCATGCAATCGCGGAAGGCCGCTTCGGCGATCCGGAGACGACTATCGCGGCGACAGGCGCAGATGTCGCTCGGCTCATCGACCTTTCCGCTGACCTCAAGATCGGTGATGCCTTTCCGGTTTTCGCCGACGGAATGTTCAGGCGCGCGGTGGAAGCGGGATACGGAGCGGAGGAAAACTGCGCGATGGTGAAGGTGCTGCGCAGCGCGTGATCAGCAGGAACAGGCAGGGATTGCAGTGCGCCAGCCCAAGCGGGCTATTCGCTGAACGCCCAGTCGCGGATGAGGATGTTGGCGATCGCCCCTCCCGGCGGCACGCGATAGCCCTGCGGATGCCGGTCCTCCAGCATCAGTCGCACCTCGGCGCGCGTGAACCAGCGGCATTCCTCCAGTTCGTTTTCGTCCACGACGATGGCGCTGCTCTTTGCCTCCGCGTAGCAGCCGATCATCAGCGTATAGGGAAACGGCCAGGGCTGGCTCGCATGATAGGCGACCTGGCCGATGGAAACGCTCGATTCCTCGAGGATTTCCCGCCGCACCGCCGCCTCGATGGTCTCGCCCGGTTCGACGAAGCCGGCGAGGCAGGACACCGCGCCGGGCGCGAAATGCGGTCCGCGGCCGAGCAGGCATTCCTCATCCCGCAGCGCCAGCATGATCACGACAGGGTCCGTGCGTGGAAAATGCTCGCGCCCGCAGGCGCGGCAGACCCGCTTGTAGCCGCCGGCGCGCATCTCGCTCTCGCCGCCGCAGCGTCCGCAGAAGCGGTGGTTCTGATGCCAGGCGACCAGGGCCGCGCCCTGCGCCAGCGCGCCGAGCGCCGCGCGGTCGATCAGGCCCTGAACGTAGACGGAGCGGTAGTCGATGGCCTTGATGCCTTCCGGCAGCGCCTCCGGGTCGATGCCCGAGGGGATCGCCAGCACCGGCGTCTCGCCCTCGTGGCCGAGCAGCACCGCTTCGCCGAGCCGGGCGCCGAGCGTTTCGGCCTCCGCCCGGGAGAAATAGGGGTCGAAGGCGTTCCCACCCGCGACGCGCAGGCAGAGCCGGCCTTCGCCGAGGACCATCAGCCGCGCCTCGGGGCTTTCGAGCGCCCGCGCGGCGGCCGCGTCGTCGCGGGTTTCGGCCTGCCGGTCGATGCGGTTACCGGAGAAGGCGACCCGCAGGCTGGCCTCGTCGCGGGGCTGGTCAAGAAGAAACGCGGTCATGGGATGAGGGGATTCCGGTGCCGGGCGGCGGTCATAGCTTGCCGCGAATCGTTTCGGCAAGCTGGTGCAGCGCGTCGCGCCGGTAGGGTTCGCGCAGGCCGTACCCCCAGACCGGCCCCGGCCAGCCGGCATCGCCCTCGTTGCGCGCCACCACATGGATGTGGAGCTGCCGGACCACATTGCCGAGCGCCGCGCAGTTGATCTTCGTGCAGCCGGTGATGTCCTTCAGCGCCTGCGAGACCATGTTGGTCTCGAAGCTGACCATCGCCTGGTCGAGCGGGGTCAGGTCGTGCACTTCCTCCGCGCCCGGCCGCTGCGGGATGAGCAGCAGCCAGGGCCAGCGCCGGTCGTCGCGGATGCGCAGCTCGCACAGGCCGAGCCACATCACGTGCAGGCTCTCGGCTTCCAGCCGCGGGTCGAGCTCGAATCCTGGCTTGTCGCCCGGCAGCATGGCGTCCCTCATGGTCTTTCCATGAAAGCTAGATGGCCGCGACCGCCCCTGCAAGCGATTGATTGCGCCGGGCGGGGAAAGCGCGTCTCCTCCCTTGCAATTGCCGTCAGGATTGCCGATATGGGGACCGGGAGGTTGGTGGTGGACGCGCCACTCGCCAACCGGGTCAGGTCCGGAAGGAAGCAGCCCTAACGAGCCAGGCACGGGTCGCCGTGCCAGCCTCCCACCTTAATTCTCGGTCCGCCTCTTTCCCGCCTTGTCCGGATTCCAGCCTTGTCGTCCACTTTGTCCATTGACGCAGAACCGGCTCCAAGGGGAGACTGGCCGCATCAGGACGATCGAGGGAGTGCGACGACCCAATGACCGACGCCGGCAGCAAAGCGAGCGACAAGGCCGGCGGCGCCTACCGGGTTCTGGCGCGCAAATACCGTCCCAGCGATTTCTCGACCCTGATCGGCCAGGAGCCGATGGTCCGCACCCTGACCAACGCCTTCGCGGCGGGCCGCATCGCCCAGGCCTGGATGCTGACCGGGGTACGCGGGGTCGGCAAGACCACGACGGCACGCATTCTTGCCCGCGCGCTGAACTACAAGACCGACGCGATCGACCAGCCGACGGTGGACCTGTCGCAGGAGGGCGAGCACTGCCGCGCCATCCTGGAAGGCCGCCATGTCGATGTGATCGAGATGGACGCCGCCTCCCACACCGGCATCGACGACATCCGCGAGATCATCGAGCAGGTGCGCTACGCCCCGGTCTCGGCGCGCTACAAGGTCTACATCATCGACGAGGTCCACATGCTCTCCAACCAGGCCTTCAACGGCCTGTTGAAGACGCTCGAGGAACCGCCGGCGCATGTGAAGTTCATCTTCGCCACGACGGAAATCCGCAAGGTCCCGATCACCATCCTGTCGCGCTGCCAGCGTTTCGACCTGCGCCGCATCGACGCCTCGGTGATCAAGGCCGACCTGGCGCGCATCGGCGGGCTTGAGGGGGTCGAGGCCGAGGACGACGCGCTGGCCATGATCGCCCGCGCCGCCGAAGGCTCGATGCGCGATGCGCAGTCGATCTTCGACCAGGCGATCGCCCACTCGTCGGGCCGGGTCACGGCCGGCACCGTTCGCGACATGCTCGGCCTCGCCGACCGGACGCGCGTCATCGACCTGTTCGAGCACCTGATGAAGGGCGACGTGGCCGCCGCGCTCGCCGAATACCGCGCGCAGTACGATGTCGGCGCCGACCCGGCGACCGTGCTCAACGACCTGGCCGAGTTCAATCATCTGGTAACGCGTCTGCGCTTCGTACCGGAGGCCGGCGAGGACGCCGCCCTCTCCGAGGACGAGCGCGTGCGCGGACTGGAATTCTCGAAGGCGCTGTCCGTGCGGGTTCTGTCGCGCGCCTGGCAGATGCTCCTGAAGGGCATCCAGGAAGTGCAGTCGTCGGGCCGGCCTGTCGCTGCCGGCGAGATGGTGCTGATCCGCATCGCCCACGCCGCCAATCTGCCGACGCTCGACGAGGCGCTGAAGACGCTCGAGGAGCGCCCGACCGGCGCCGGCAACGGGCACGCGCCCGTGCAGGCGCCTTCGGCTCCCGCAGGCAATGGCGGCGGCGCGGCGATGGCCGTCGGCGCGCAGCGCATGCCGGTTTCCGGCGGCGGTCAGACCATGCGGCTCGTGCAGCCGGCCTTCGCCGAGGATCCGGCGCCCGCGCCGGCCCCGCCCGTCGCGCAGGAGCAGCCGGCCGACGCGGTGCCGCTCGCCTCGCTGCAGGACATCGCCGACCTGGCCGACGCCAACCGCGACATGGCCTTCAAGGTGCTGTTCCGGCGCTATGTGCGGCTGGTACAGATCGAGCTTGGGCGGCTCGCGGTCAATCTGGCCGACGGCGCGCCGAAGACGCTGCTCGGCGACCTGACCAACCGGCTGAAGGACTGGACCGGCCGCCGCTGGATCGTTTCCGTATCGGGCGAGGCGGGCAGTCCGACCCTCTCGGAGGAAGAGGAAGGCCGCCGCGAAAGCGTCATGGCCGACGCCAAGGCCGATCCCGCCGTCGCGGCGATCCTGCAGAGATTCCCCGGCGCGCGCATCATCGACGTGCGCATTCCCGACGCCGCGGCGGAAGACACCGAACCGGTTGCCGATCTGGAACCGGACGAAGACGACGATTTCTGAGAAGATTGGAGACCACCATGCGCGATCTCATGGGCCTGATGGGCAAGGCGAAGGAAATGCAGGCCAAGTTCCAGGCCATGCAGGAGGAAATCGCCCAGATGGAGGCCGAGGGCCAGGCGGGCGGCGGCGCCGTCAAGGTGCTTCTGTCCGGCAAGTTCGAGATGCGGAAGCTCGCCATCGATCCCTCGCTGTTCAAGGAGGACGATGTGGAGATCCTCGAGGACCTGATCCTCGCCGCTCACAACGACGCTAAGGCCAAGGTCGAGGCGATCATGCAGCAGAAGACGCAGGAAATGACCGCCGGCCTGCCGATCCCGCCCGGCATGAAGCTGCCGTTCTGAAGGAAGCGAATAGAGAGTAGCGAATAGCGAACAGGGAGATTGGCGGCGACACGGCGAATCACCGACTATCCGCTATCCGCTATCCGCTATCCGCTATCCGCTATCCGCTATCCGCTATCCGCTCATATGGCAGTCATGTCGAAATCCATCGCCGGCCCTGAAATCGAACGCCTGATCCAGCTCCTGGCCCGTGTGCCGGGGCTTGGGCCGCGCTCCGCGCGCCGGGCGGCGCTGCACCTGATCAAGAAGAAAGAGCAGCTTTTCGCGCCGCTCTCCGCTGCCATGGCCGAGGCGCTCGACCGGGTGCGCGTCTGCTCGACCTGCGGCAATGTCGATACGAGCGATCCCTGCACCATCTGCACCGACCCGCGCCGCGAGGACGGCACGATCATCGTCGTCGAGGACGTCGCCGATCTGTGGGCGCTGGAGCGCGCCGCCGCGATGAACGCGCGCTATCATGTGCTCGGCGGCACGCTTTCGCCGCTCGACGGCGTCGGGCCGGACGACCTGAACATCAAGGGCCTCGTCGAACGCGTCGCCGCCGGCGGGGTTTCCGAGCTCATCCTCGCGGTCAACGCGACGGTCGAGGGACAGACGACGGCGCACTACATCACCGACCAGGTGTCCGACCTCGGCATCAAGGTGACCCGGCTTGCCCATGGCGTTCCGGTGGGCGGTGAACTGGACTATCTCGATGAAGGAACATTGTCGGCGGCGCTGAAATCGCGGACCACCTTCTGACGCAGCTGCCTGGCGCGGCATCGCCGTGTCCCCGAGGGAGATACGCCTTGATGACGATGCAACTTTTCCGGGTGGCTCTTGTCCTCGTCCTGACGGTCCTTGCCGGCGCCACCGCCGCGCAATCGGTAGACCGGCAGTTCCGGACCTGGCTGGCGAACGACCTGTGGCCCGAGGCGCAGCGGCGCGGCATATCGCAGGCGACGTTCAACGCCGCCTTCACGGGCGTGTCGCCCAATCTGAAGCTGCCCGACCTGGTCCTGCCCAGCGAGGCGAGGCCGCGCGGCTCCGTCCAGCACCAGGCGGAATTCCGCGCGCCGGCGGCTTATTTCAAGCATGTCGGCGGGGTCGTGTCCGGCGGCCGCGCGCGCCTGCAGAGGCTTCAGCCGGCGCTGGCCGCCATCGAGCAGCGCTACGGCGTGCCGCGCGGCATCCTGCTGGCGATCTGGGGGCGCGAGTCGGGCTTCGGCGGTGCCAAGATTCCCCATGACGCGTTCGAGGTCCTCGGCACCAAGGCCTTCCTTGCCACGCGCAAGGCGATGTTCCGCGAGGAGGTGCTCGCGGCGTTGGAGGTGGTCGAGAAGCGCGGCGTTGCCGCGCGCGCCATGCGGTCCTCATGGGCCGGCGCCATGGGGCAGCCCCAGTTCATGCCCACCTCCTACCTGAAATACGCGGTGGACGGCGACGGCGACGGTCGCGCCGACATCTGGGGCTCGGAGGCCGACACGCTGGCCTCCATCGCCAATTACCTGGCGCAGCACGGCTGGGTGAAAGGCCGCGACTGGGGCTTCGAGGTGACCGTGCCCGACAGCGTGTCCTGCACGCTCGAAGGCCCGGACCGGGGCCGGCGGATCGCCGACTGGCAGGCGCTGGGCGTTCGCCGCGTCGGCGGCAAGGCCTTTCCCGCCCATGAGCTGCGCGGCGAGGGGTTCCTGATGATGCCGGCCGGCCGCTTCGGCCCGGCCTTCATCGTCACGCCCAATTTCTACCGGCTCAAGGACTACAACGAGAGCGATCTCTATGCGCTGTTCGTCGGCCATGCGGGCGACCGCATCATGTACGGCAATGCCGAGTTTGCCGGCGCCTGGCGACCGGTTTCCGGCTTCAACCGCGCTGATGTGGCAGCCTTGCAGCGCGGTCTCGAACGGCTCGGGCACGATGTCGGGGGCGCGGACGGCCTTGCTGGCTTCAAGACCCGCCGCTCCATCGGCGCCTGGCAGGAAAAGAACGGTGGACAGGCGCGCTGCTTTCCAGAAATTGACACAATGCGCAACCTTAAGTAGCAGTCTTCATGAAGCGGGGGCTTGGATCGCGCATCGGCGCGACGATTCTTAAGGGAAGACCATGTCCTCAAAAGCCCCTTTCCGAACCCTGTATTGCACCGCGCTGGCCGGCGCGCTGACCCTGTCGCTGGCCGGATGCACCAGTCCATGGTCGCGTGGGAGATCGGCCGCGCCGCTGCCTCCGGTCACGCATGGCCCGGCCGTCGGCCTGGACTGTTCGGCGAAAGGGCCGCTGCCGCCCGAATGTATCTCGGGTACGGCGGTGGAAGCCGACGCCCTGCAGCAACGCTGACATGGTGGATTGCGTGCCTGAATGGAGACATGCAGGCAATGGCGGCGCGTCGGGGTAGTATCCCACGCCCGCTCTTCTTGAATTCGCACGCAGGATGCTGGCGGTGAACAAAAAATAGGATAATCTCCCTCTCGGGACGAGGTGCGGCACGCCGCCATGATCTGAGAGAGGGTTTTCCTGTGCTTGTTTCGACTTTGCTGTCTCGCCTTGGCGCGCTGTTTGCCGCCGCTGTCATTCTGGCCAGTTGTACGGTTGTGGTGGAGGAAGGGCCGGACCGGCCACGTCCGCCCCGCCCGGATCGTCCGCAGGTCTGCACCATGGAGTACCGGCCCGTCTGTGCGCGTGTTGCCGGCCGCGAACGCACATTCGGCAATATGTGCGCCGCGCGTGCCGCCGGCGCCCGCTTCCTTCATCCGGGCGAGTGCCGCCCGCAGTCGAACCGGCCCGACCGCCCGCAGATCTGCACGCGGGAATACCGTCCGGTCTGCGCCCGCCGTGGCGGCAGCGTCCGCACCTTCGGCAATGCCTGCTCGGCGCGCGCCGAGGGCTACCGCGTGCTGGGCCCGGGCGCCTGCTGATCCGACTGGGGTCCGGGCGGTCCGTCCGCTTGCTCTTGCCCTCTTCCGTTTGCGGGAGAGGGTGTGAGCGCCGTTTCCCGGCTGATCTCTTGCAATTGAGCGGGTCTCGGATGATCTCGTTCGGCCGCGAGCGACCTCAGCGGCGTCTGTTTTCGAGAAAGGCGGTCAGCGACCGGCTGGCATCGAGGATGTGGGCGCGGGTCAGGCGGGCCGCCTCGTCCGCGTCGCCGCGCGCGCAGGCATCGAAGATCGCCTCATGCTCCTGCCGCGCCCGGCGCATGCCGTCGGTCAGGGTCAGCTGGGCGCGCAGATAGCGGTCCACCCGGTCGAGCGACGACCGCACGATCTGCAGATGATAGGGGCGCTCGGAGGCTGCGTAGAGGCTGTAGTGAAAATTGCGGTTGATCGTGCCCCACAGCGAGGGGTCAGCTTCTCCCGCGAAATCCTCCAGATGGCCGCGCGCTTCGTCGAGCCGGCGCGCGTCGAGGCGGGGCACCGCAAGGCGGATCACCTCGCTTTCGATCAGGGCGCGGAACTCGAAGATCTCCTCGACCTCCGCCGTCGAAAGCTCTGCCACCACCGTTCCCTTGTAGCGCTCATTGGTCACCAGCCCGTCCTGCTCCAGGCGCTTCAGCGCCTCGCGCACCGGGATGCGGCTGGTGTTGAACATCTGGGCAATGTGGTCCTGGCGCAGATGCTCGCCGCCGGCCAGCGCGCCCTCGATGATCGCCTTGCGCAGCGCCTCGAAAACGAGGTCCGCCGCCGAAGCGGACTGCCTGACGTCGATCGTTTCGAGTTTCATCGCATCACCTTCGAGCATCGCCTGTCAGAGCGCCTGATAAAGCAATTCGCCGCCGTATGAAATCACCTGGCGTCATCGGCGCCGCGCACGTGAGGGACTCGGACAAGGCCGTTACGCGGAAACGGCGTCATTTCACTATTGTATATTGGATCCAATCTGAGTAAAGACAAGACGGACGATGCGCATTCACCTGCGTATGCGTTCGGGCTGTTGCGGTTGCCGAGGCTGCCAAGGCTGCCAAGGCTGCCAAGGCTGCCAAGGCTCCAGAGGCTCCAGAGGCTCCAGAGGCTCCAGAGGCTCAGAGCCGCTCTGCGCCTCGGGCCATGCGCTGCGGGGATTGGAGGCTGCCGAGGCGTGGACAAGACGGGGGCCTGCGGCGCCGATGCTCAGGCATTCTCGCAGCGGGGTGGCTTGAACCGGCGTCTGCGGGAATGCGGAAGAACCAGGAGATGGAGCGGACAGCGTTTCCGTGAAACGATGCACCGGTCCGGCTGACAGAAGGGCGGCTGCGGCCGCGATGGGAGATCCCGAGAGGAGTTTTGATCATGTGGAATGGCATTTTTCCCGCGGTGACGACGAAGTTCACGGACGGCGACGGTCTCGACCATGACGAGATGGCGCGCTGCTTCGCCTTGCAGATGGAGGCCGGTTGCGACGGGCTGATCGTCTGCGGTTCGCTCGGCGAGGGCTCGATGCTGTCGCAGGACGAGCGCCTTCAGGTTCTGAAGACGGCGCGCTCCGTCGCAGCCGGGAAGCCGGTCCTGATGACCGTTTCGGAAGCAGCGACGCGCGACGCGGCCGCCATGGCGCAGAAGGCCGCAAAGGCCGGCGCGAATGGGCTGATGGTCGTTCCGAGCCCCATCTATCACACCAATCCCGAGGAGACGGTCGCCACGCTGAGCGCCGTCGCGGCCGCCGGCGACCTGCCGGTGATGATCTATTCGAACCGCGTCGCCTACCGCGTCGACGTGACCGTCGACATCATGGAGAAGCTGGCAGGCGACAAGCGTTTCGTCGCGGTCAAGGAATCCTCTGACGACATTCGGCGCACGACCGAGCTGCTCAGCCATTTCGGCGACCGTTTCGATGTCTTCACCGGCGTCGACAATCTGGCGCTCGAGGCGCTGGCCATGGGCGCGGTCGGCTGGGTGGCGGGCCTTGTCGTCGCCTTCCCGCGCGAGACCGTGGCGATCTACCGGCTGGCGAAGGCCGGGCGCATGGACGAGGCGCGCGCCATCTACCGCTGGTTCCGCCCGATGCTCGACCTCGACGTCTCCACCTATCTGGTGCAGAACATCAAGCTCGCCGAGGCGCTGGAGATTGGCACGAACGAGCGCGTGCGCATGCCGCGCATGCCGCTTTCGGGCGAGAACCGCGCGCGCGCCGAGGCGATCATCCGCCACGCCATCGCCACGCGCCCGGCCCTGCCCGACGTGACGAAGCTCGCAGCCTGATTTCATGCGCAAACGGCAGGCTGGCATGACGAAGCATCGCATGACCGGCCCGCTCGCATGCGATACGAAAACGGCAAAACATGACCAGCAGGAGGGCGAGACAGATGGCTTCGGTTGAAGCGGGTGCGATGCGGTTCGACAATTTCATTGCCGGTGAATGGGCCGGCGGCCAGAGCAGGGTCGAGAACATCAACCCTTCCGACACGCGCGACGTGATCGGTCTGGCGGCGCGCTCCGGTGCCGCGGATCTCGACCGCGCCATCGACGCCGCCCACGCGGCGGCGCCCGGCTGGGCCGCCTCGACGCCGCAGCAGCGCTTCGACGTGCTCGACGCCGTGGGCACGGAAATCCTCGCCCGCAAGGAGGAGCTCGGCCGCCTCCTGGCGCGCGAGGAGGGCAAGACGCTGGCCGAGGGCATCGGCGAGGCGGCGCGCGCCGGTCAGATCTTCAAGTTCTTCGCCGGCGAGGCGCTGCGCCTGCCGGGCGAGCGGCTGGCCTCGGTCCGTCCCGGCATCGAGATCGACATGCGCCGCGAGCCGGTCGGCGTGATCGGCCTGATCACCCCGTGGAACTTCCCCATCGCCATCCCCGCCTGGAAGGTCGCGCCGGCGCTCGCCTACGGCAATGCCGTGGTGCTGAAGCCCGCGGAGCTGGTGCCCGGCTGCGCCTGGGCGCTGGCCGACATCCTGTCGCGCTCCGGGCTGCCCGCCGGCGTCTTCAACCTGGTCGGCGGACGCGGCTCTGAGCTCGGGCCGCGCATGATCGAGAACCCGAAGGTGAAGGCGATCTCCTTCACCGGCTCCGTGCCGACCGGGCGCGGCATCGCCGCCGCCTGCGGCCAGCACCTGAAGAAGGTGCAGCTCGAGATGGGTGGCAAGAACCCGCTCGTGGTGCTCGACGACGCCGATCTCGATGTCGCCGTGGGCGCGGCGCTCAACGGCGCGTTCTTCTCCACCGGCCAGCGCTGCACCGCGTCGAGCAGGCTCGTCGTGACGGAAGGCATCCACGACCGTTTCGTGGCGGCGCTGACGGAGAAGCTGAAGGCGCTGGTGGTGGGCGACGCGCTCGACCCGAAGACGCAGATGGGGCCGGTGGTCGACGAAAAGCAGCTCGAGCAGGACCTCGCCTATGTGGAGATCGCGCGGCAGGAGGGCGGCAGGCTGGCCTTCGGCGGCGATCGCCTGACACTGGACAAGCCCGGCTTCTACATGGCGCCGGCCCTGTTCACCGAGACCACCCATGCCATGCGCATCAACCGCGAGGAGGTGTTCGGCCCGGTGGCGAGCGTGGTCCGCGTCAGGGATTACGACGAGGCGCTGGCGGTCGCCAACGACACCGATTTCGGCCTGTCGTCGGGCATCTGCACCACCTCGCTCAAGCATGCCAGCGACTTCAAGGCGAAATCCCAGGCGGGCATGGTGCTGGTCAACCTGCCGACGGCGGGCGTCGATTACCATGTGCCGTTCGGTGGCACCAAGGGATCGAGTTTTGGCGCGCGCGAGCAGGGCCGCTATGCCGTCGAGTTCTACACGACGGTCAAGACCGCCTATACGCAGCCCTGACGGAGGTGACGCGGTGCCGGTAGACAACAGGGTCGATGTGGCGATTGTCGGCGCCGGCATCATCGGCATCGCTACGGCCTTTCGCCTTGCAGCGGCAGGCCGCAGCGTTGCCCTGATCGAACGCGACGAACCGGCCAATGCCGCGAGCCGCGGCAATGCCGGGGCCTTCGCGTTTCCGGCGATCATGCCGCTCGCCTCGCCGGGCATTCTCCTGAAGGCGCCGAAATGGCTGGTCGACCCGCTCGGGCCGCTGTCCATCCCGCCCGCCGAGTTTCCCTCGCGGCTGCCCTGGCTCCTGCGCTTCTTCCGCGCTTCGATGCTGGGACGCCTGGAGGCGAGCACGGCGGCGCTCGCCGCGCTCAACCGGCTGTCGCAGAGCGAGACCGCCGCCCTGACCTTCGAAACCGGCACCGGTGGCATGGTGCGCGCCGACGGGGCGCTGGAACTCTACCAGAGCGAGGCCGAATGGCGGGCGTCCCTGCCGGGCTGGCGACGCAGCGAGGAAGCGGGCGTCGTCGTCGAGCATGTCGAGGGCGGGCGGCTGGCCGAACTCCAGCCGGGCCTCTCGTCCCGGCTGGTCAAGGGCGTGTTCCTGCCGCAATGGCAGACGGTCGGCGATCCGCGCGCCTATGCGCTGGCTTTGCTGGCGGCGGCACGGGCGCACGGCGTGCGGTTCGTCACCAGCGAGGTTGCGCGCCTTGCGCCGGACGCGGACGGCGTGACCCTGACCCTTTCGGGCGGGGATGCGCTCAGGGCGGACCATGCCGTGCTTTCCGCCGGCCCCTGGTCTGGCGCCCTGGCCGCATCGCTGGGCGACCGGCTGCCGGTGACGCCGGAACGCGGCTACAACACCACCCTGCCGCCGGGCGCGTTCGACCTGAAGCGGCAGCTGATCTTTCCCGCCCATGGCTTCGTGGTCACGCCGCTCGAGACCGGCATCCGCGTCGGCGGCGCGTCGGAACTGGCGCGGATCGAGCGGCCCGCCAACTTCAGGCGGGCGCGGCACATGCTCGACAAGGCGGCCGGCTTCATGCCCGGCCTGAAGCGCGAGGGCGGCATCGAATGGATGGGGTCGCGGCCCTCCATGCCCGACTCCCTGCCGGTGATTGGCCGCTCGTCGGCCAGTCCACGGGTCATCCATGCGTTCGGCCACGGCCATCTGGGCTTGACGCAGTCGGCCGCGACGGCTCGACTGGTTTGCGAACTGGTGCTCGGCGAGGCGCCGTCCATCGACATCGGGCCGTTCAGGCCGGGCCGTTTCTGAGAGGAAGAGAGACATGGCGGTCAGCACCTTCACCTGCATCGACGGCCACACCTGCGGCAATCCCGTGCGCGTGGTCGCCGGCGGCGGGCCGCTGCTCGAGGGCGCGACCATGCTCGAGCGGCGGGCGCATTTCATCGCTGAGTACGACTGGATTCGCACCGGGCTGATGTTCGAGCCGCGCGGCCACGACATGATGTCGGGCGCGATCCTCTATCCGCCGACGCGCGAGGATTGCGACACGGGCATTCTCTACATCGAGACCTCGGGCTGCCTGCCCATGTGCGGCCACGGCACCATCGGCACCATCACCATCGGTATCGAGAACGGGCTGATCCGCCCGCGCGAGCCGGGCGTGGTGCGTCTCGACACGCCAGCCGGCCTGGTGGTCGCCGAGTATGAGCAGCAGGACCGCTTCGTCGAGAAGGTGCGGCTGACCAATGTCCCGTCCTTCCTGCACGCGCGCGACGTCAGGGCTGAGGTCCCGGGGCTTGGGGAACTGACGGTCGACATCGCCTATGGCGGCAATTTCTACGCCATCGTCGAACCGCAGGACGCCTTCCGCGACATCGCCGATCACACGGCCGGCGACCTGATCGGCTGGAGCCGCGCCCTGCGCGCGGTGCTGAATGCCGGGCACGACATCGTCCATCCCGAGAAACCCGAGATCAGCGGCCTGCGCCACATCCTGTGGACCGGCGCGCCGACGAAGCCGGAGGCGCATGCGCGCAACGCCGTGTTCTACGGCGAGAAGGCGATCGACCGCTCGCCCTGCGGCACCGGCACCTCGGCGCGCATGGCGCACTGGCATGCGCTGGGAAGGCTGAAGGCCGGCGACGCCTTCGTGCATGAAAGCATCATCGGCTCGATGTTCGAAGGGCGGGTCGAGGCGGAGACGGAAGTGGCCGGCCGGCCGGCCATCGTGCCGTCCATCGCCGGCTGGGCGCGCGTCACGGGATACAACACCATCCAGATCGACGACCGCGACCCCTATGCGCACGGCTTCGTCGTCGTCTAAAGCATTTTGCAGTCAGTTGGAATCACCTGACGTCCGCATAAATGCGGAAAAACAAGGAGATAGAGCGGTATGCAGTCAGGTGGACTCACCTGACGCCCGCATAAACGCTGAACGGGTCTAGGGAGCAAGGCATGAAGATCACCGCCATCCGCGTCCACCAGGTCGACCTGCCGCTGAAGGAAGGGCGCTATTCCTGGTCGAACGGCAATTTCGTCGAGGTGTTCGATTCTACCGTGGTGGCGATCGAGACCGATGCGGGACTGGTGGGCTACGCCGAGTGCTGCCCGCTGGGCTCGGCCTATCTGCCGTCCTACGCGCGCGGGGTACGCGCCGGCATGGAGGAGGTGGCGCCGAAGCTGATCGGCCTCGACCCGACCAATCTGGGCGCGGTCAACCGCGCCATGGACGCGGCTTTGAACGGTCATCCCTATGTCAAGGCGCCGCTCGACATCGCCTGCTGGGACCTGTTCGGCAAGGCGTCCGACCTGCCGCTCGTCACGTTGCTCGGTGGCATCGCGCAGGACGAGGTGCGCCTCTATCGCGCCATCTCGCAGGAAGCGCCGGAGACGATGGCGAAGAAGATCGCCGGCTACAAGGCGGAGGGCTATACCAAGTTCCAGCTCAAGGTGGGCGGCGACGCGGACGACGACATCGCCCGCATCCGGGCCTGCCGGGAGATCCTCGACGACACGGACATCCTCGTCGCCGACGCCAACACCGGCTGGACCCGGCACGAGGCGGCGCGCGTGGCGGATGCGGTCGCCGACCTCGACGTCTATATCGAGCAGCCCTGCGCCAGCTATGACGAATGCCTGTCGATCCGCCGGCGCACGGCCAAGCCCTTCGTCATGGACGAGACCGTCACCGGTCTGGAGATGCTGGTGCGCGGACTGGCCGACGATGCGTTCGACGTCATCAACCTGAAGATCTCGAAGGTCGGCGGCATCACCAGGGCACGCACCATGCGCGACGTCTGCGTGGCGCACGGCATTCCGATGACCATCGAGGACACCTGGGGCGGCGACATCGTGACGGCGGCGATCGCCCATCTGGCACAGGCGACGCCGTCCGACTTCGTCTTCTCGGCGACGGATTTCAACTCCTACGGCACGAAGACGATCGCCGCCAACGCGCCGCGGCGCGTCGGGGGCGGTATGAAGGCACCGATGGGGCCCGGGCTGGGAGTGGAGCCGGACTTTGCCGTGCTCGGGGCGCCGGTTCTCTCCTTCGGTCGGTGATTGATTACAATTTTAGGAAAAATTTACCCTACCGGCAGTCCGGGTCGCATCCGGCCGTTGATTTTGGAACGATTTTGCCGCTCACGGTTTAGTATCACGAGTGAAATTCGCGTGAACGAGCAATGAGATGCAGAAATCAGACAACAGAGATGGGAGATTAGCCGGCGCAGTTGATGCCGATGTCGCGCGCCATGTCGGTCAGCGTCTCGGCAACCCCGACAATGTCCGTCGCCTGCGGGCGCTGCCGCAGTTTTCCGTCGAGCCGGACCTCCCCGACCAGTTCAAGAACCTTCTGGGGGCGCTCGACCGGGCCGAGAAGCGCGCGGAATAGAGCATTTTGCAGTCAGGTGGGATCACCTGACGTCCGCATAAATGCGGAAAAACAAGAAGATAGACCCGTTCGGCGTTTCTGTGAAACGTTGAACGCGTCTAGGACCAACGCGCTGGTAGCGCGGTTGAACCGACGCTGGAAACGCAAACGAGGCCGGAGTGCCTGGCGCTTTCCGACCTCGCTGGATCAAATCAAAATCAGACGATCAGGCTGCGCGGCTCTTCTTGGGCAGAAGGCCCTCGCGCTGCGCCTGCTTGCGCGCCAGCTTGCGGGCGCGGCGAATGGCTTCGGCATGCTGCCGCGTGCGCTTCTCCGAGGGCTTCTCGTAGGCGCGGCGCGCTTTCATTTCACGGAAAACACCTTCGCGCTGCAGTTTCTTCTTCAGCACGCGGAGAGCTTGATCGACATTGTTGTCGCGAACGATGACCTGCAATGGACTTCCTTCTACGGTTGGCGTTCCGGAACGGTGGGTCGCTTCACAGAAACGCCGCTCCATTTCCTTGTTTCCTGCATCCATGCGGATGTCAGGCGAGCCCGACTGCAAGATGCAAATGGTTGAGCGCGGATACGGCACCGAAGGGGCGCGAACAGCAGCTCGATTGCCTAAATTCCGCATCAATGCGAGGGCCGGACCGGTGTCTGACGGCAGGGATGCGCAAAAGCGTCCGTCCAGGGACGACTCAGGATGAGGCGCACCATATCAGAAGTTTCGCGGAATGCACCCCACTGGGACCCATATAGGGAGAAAAGCTGGAATTTCCAGCTTTCAGGCGGGAATCCGCCGCCACGCATAGGAGCCGGGGGCTGCTGCGGCACGGGCCGCCGGCTGGTAATAGAGCGGAACGCCCGCCTCCTTGCCGGCTTCGAGCTGCGCCAGCGTGCGCGGATTGGCAATCGCGAGACTGGAGAAGCCGACGCGCAGCATATGCGCGACCTGGTCGATCAGGACATTGCCGGTGGCGCGGATCTCGCCGCGATAGCCGTGCCGGGTGCGCAGCAGCTCGGCCTTGGAATAGCTGCGCCCGTCGTTGAACGCCGGGAAAGCAAGCGCCACGAGCGGCAGGCGGGCAAGAGAGGGCAGAAGTGCGTCGAGCGTCTCGCCCGGCAGCACCTCGACGCCGATGCGCGCCATCTCGCGCTCGCGCAACGCGGGATCGAGCGCTGAGAAGACGGCGAGCGGCAGGATCACCTTGCCGGCCTCTTCAAGCGCGGATGCGTCCTCGCCGCGCCGCCAGGCGTCGTCCTGAAATCCCTGTTCGGTCCACAGCCGGGTTTCGGTGGTGCTCATCGGAACGTCCTATTGTGACGGGGCAAGGGCGGTTTCGAGACCGGGCAGGTGAATGCCGCATTCGGTCTTGGCCTGGCCGGCCCAGCGGCCGGAACGCGCGTCCTCGCCGGGCTTCACGGGGGTCGTGCAGGGAAAGCAGCCGATCGACAGATAGCCGAAGGCGACCAGCGGGTTCTGCCTGAGATCGTGCTTCACCATGTAGGCGGCCTGGTCTTCCGTGGTCCAGCGCGCCAGCGGGTTGACGCGGATGCGCGGACCGACCGCCTCGAACACTGGCATGTCCGCGCGGGTGGCCGCCTGGCCACGCTTGCGGCCGGTGAACCAGGCGCGGTAGGGCGCGACGGCGCGGGCCATCGGCTCCACCTTGCGGATGGCGCAGCAGCCGTCGATATCCGTCCGGTGCAGCAGGCCGTCGGGATCGCCGGTGGCCAGGGCATCGTCGAGCGGCGCGATGACGACGATGTTCGTCAAGCCCAGATCGTCGGCGAGCTGGTCGCGATAGTCGAGCGTTTCGCCGAAATGCTGGCCCGTGTCGAGAAAGGTCACCGGCAGGCCGGGTTCGGCCTCGGCGATCAGGTGCAGCAGGGCCGCCGAGTCCGCGCCGAAGGACGAGGTCGCCGCGATGCCGCCTGCGTCGCGGAAGAGGTCGATCGCCACGGCGATGATCTCTTCCGCCGGCAGGTGGCCGTAGCGCGCGTCGAGATCGGCGGCGAAGGCGGCGGTTTCGCTTTCGATGCCCGGGGTCAAATCAGGCTGCCCTGGCTTCGTGGCCATAGAGCGCTTCCTTGAAGGGTGCCTGGCCAAGGCGCCGGTATGCATCGAGGAAGGTTTCCTCGCGGCCCTGCCGGTGCGCCAGATAGGTTTCGACGATGGTTTCGACCGCATCGGTAATCTCCTCGGGGCCAAAACCCCGGCCGATGATCTCGCCGATGGTCGAGCCTTCGCGTGCCGAGCCGCCCAGCGTGATCTGATAGAGCTCCGCGCCCTTCTTCTCGACACCGAGAATGCCGATATGGCCCACATGGTGATGCCCGCAGGCATTGATGCAGCCGGAGATCTTGACCTGCAAATCGCCGATCTCCGCCTGCCGCGCCTGACTGGCGAAGCGCTGCGAGATCTCCTGCGCGACGGGGATCGAGCGGGCATTGGCGAGCGCGCAATAGTCGAGGCCGGGGCAGGCGATGATGTCGGTGATCAGGCCGGCATTGGCAGTCGCCAGCCCGATCTCCACCAGGGCCGCGTGCAGTGCCGGCAGGTCGGCGCGCGCCACATGCGGCAGGATCAGGTTCTGCTCGTGGCTGACGCGGATCTCGTCGTTCCCGTACTGCTCGGCAAGGTCGGCGATGGCGTCCATCTGGGCGTCGGAAGCATCGCCCGGCACTTCGCCGATGCCCTTCAGCGAGATGGTGACGCAGGCATAGTCCGGATTGCGGTGCGTGGTGGCGTTGCGGCCGAGCCAGTCGGCAAAACCGGGATTGGTCTTGCCCGCCGTGGCGACGGCGCGGTCACCCTCGGGCCGTGCCGCGAGGCGCGGCGGCTTGAAATAGGTTTCGATGGCACGGATATCCGCGTCCGGCAGCCTGAGCTCGCTGTCCTTCAGCGCGGCATATTCCGCCTCGACGGCCGCCGTCAGTTCCTCGGTGCCGGTCTCGTGGACGAGAATCTTGATGCGCGCCTTGTACTTGTTGTCGCGCCGACCGTTGAGATTGTACACACGCAGGATCGCCGTCGTGTAGGACAGGAGATCCTGTTCCGGCAGGAAGTCGCGGATCTTCTTGGCGACCATCGGCGTGCGGCCGAGACCGCCGCCGACATAGACCGCGAAGCCCAGCTCGCCCTTGTCGTTCTTCTTCAGGTGCAGGCCGATGTCATGCACCTCGATCGCCGCCCGGTCGCGCTCCGCGCCCGTCACCGCGATCTTGAATTTGCGCGGCAGATAGGAGAATTCCGGATGCAGCGACGACCATTGCCGCAGGATTTCCGCATAGGGGCGGGGATCCGCCACCTCGTCGGCCGCGGCGCCGGCGAAATGGTCCGCCGTCACGTTGCGGATGCAATTGCCCGAGGTCTGGATGCAGTGCATCTCCACCTCTGCCAGCTCCTCGAGGATCTTCGGCACGTCGGTGAGCTTCGGCCAGTGGAACTGGAGGTTCTGGCGCGTGGTGAAGTGGCCGTAGCCCTTGTCGTAGGTCCGCGCGATATGGGCGAGCTTGCGCAGCTGCCGTGGCGACAGCGAGCCATAGGGAATGGCGATGCGCAGCATGTAGGCGTGCAGCTGCAGGTAGACCCCGTTCATCAGCCGGAGCGGCTTGAACTCGTCCTCCGTCAGCGTGCCGGAAAGGCGCCGCGCAACTTGGTCGCCGAATTCGGCAACGCGGGCTTTCACGAAGGCATGGTCGAACTCGTCGTAGCGGTACATGGCGGGACCCTGCGGTTCAGGCTGCGTGCTGCGCGGCGTTGCGCGCCTGCTTGCCGAGATCGGGATGGATCGAGGGGCCGCCGGCGCGGATGCGCTCGCGCAGGCGGCTTGGGAGGACGCGGCCGTCCGACAGGTCGATATCGACCAGCGTGACGTCGAGCACGAGATTGGCGGCGAGCGCCGCATCGCCGGCGGCCGACAGGCGCTCCTCGGCTTCCTTGTCGCGGGCGACATGGGCGGCGTCGATCGTCTCGACCCAGCGGTCGCCGGCGCCGAGCCAGACGGTTTCGCCATCGGTCAGGCGGTTGGCGGCAAGGATCTTCATCAGGCGCGCTCCAGTTGGTGCTTACGGGCGGCGAGCGCCTGTGAACGCTCGAAATTGGCGCCGGCGACCGCATCGCCGATCAGGGTCATGACCGGGCCGGTCAGCTCGTGGCGTTCGGCCAGCGCCGGCAGGTCGGCCAGCGTGCCGTGCAGCAGGCGCTTGCCGTCGAGGCTGGCATTCTCGACCACGGCGACGGCGGTGTCGGGCGACATGCCGGCCTCCATCAGCCGGCGCGAGACGTCCGCGGCGACCGAGCGCCCCATATAGACGGCGATGGTCGCGCCGGAGACGGCGAGGCTCGCCCAGTCGGGCAGGGTACGGCCCTTCAGGTCGTGGCCGGTGGTGAAGACGATCGACGAGGCGATGCCGCGCAGGGTCAGTGGCAGCTCGAAATCGGCGGCGGCGGCGAAGGCGGCGGTGACGCCCGGCACCACCTCGTAGGAAATGCCGGCCTCGCGCAGCGCGGCCATTTCCTCGCCGGCGCGGCCGAAGATCAGCGGGTCGCCGGATTTCAGGCGCACCACGCGCTTGCCCGCGCGGCCGAGTTCGACCAGCAGGTCGTTGATCTCGGCCTGGCTTTTCGAGTGGCAGCCCTTGCGCTTGCCGACCCCGATGCGCTCCGCGTCGCGGCGGCCCACGGCGATGACGGCTTCCGGCACCAGTGCGTCGTGCACGATCACGTCGGCTTCCATCATGAGGCGCTGGGCGCGCAGCGTCAGAAGGTCTTCCGCACCGGGACCCGCGCCGACGAGCGCGATATGGCCGGGCAGGTCGCTGCCGGAGGCGAGCAGGGCGGAGGCGCTGCGGCGGGCGGCGGCAAGGTCGCCGCGCTCGGTGGCGCGGGCCGTCTCGCCAGTGAAGAACGTCTTCCAGAAGCGGCGCCGGGGGAGACCCTTCGGCACCAGCCGCTCGACCGCATCGCGGTACTGGGTGGCGAGATGGGCGAGCGCGCCCAGAGAGGGAGAGAGCATCTGGTCGATGCGCGCCCGCACCATCTGCGCCAGCACGGGACCGGCACCTTCCGTGCCGATGGCAATCGCCAGCGGCGCCCGGTTGACCAGCGCCGGCGTGTAGAAATCGCACAGCGCCGGACGGTCGACGGCATTGACCGAAATGTTCCGGGCGCGCGCGTCGGCGACGATGGCGCGGTCCTGCGCTTCGTCGTCGGTAGCGGCGAAAACCAGCACGGCCTTCTCGATGTAGCGGGACGTATACGGCGCGGCGATCAGCCGGGCGCCGTTGGCGGCCGCCCAGTCGGCGAGCGCCGCCTCGGGCGCGTCGGCGACGATTGTGATCTCGGCGCTCGACTGGCCGAGCAGGCGCGCCTTGGCAAGCGCCTCCGCGCCATTGCCGACGATGACCACGGCACGGCCCTCCACCCGCACGAACACGGGGAAAGCGGCAAGCTTTGCGTTGTCTGGCGCCATGGGTCGCGAGCCTTTGTGAAAGATGCCCGGAATAATGACGATCCGCCGGCCTTTTCACGAGAAACGCACTCGCGCGGCCCGCTGGCTGCGCAAGATCGGTTTTCCCCGGCGATGCTTTCCGGCAGCAAATCCTTCCCCGGACGACAGCGCCGCGCGTCTTGCGAGACGCGCAAAGGACGTTGTCGCACTTTGAAAGAGTGCGAGGTGCATCGGCGGAACGGGAGGCTGCCGCCGGCGTTCTGCATCAGGCAATGCTGAAAAGGAGACCGAAATGGCTGATATCCGGCTGGTGCATGATATCTGGGTTCTCGTCGCCGATGGCGAGAAGGCACTGTTCCTGCGCAACGAGGGCGACGCCACCTATCCCAATCTCCAGGTCGTGCGGCAGATGCACGAGGAAAACCCGCCGACCCGCGAACAGGGCACGGACAAGCCCGGCCGTTTCAACGATGGGCACGGGGTGCATCGCAGCGCCGTCGATGAAACCGACTGGCATCGCATCGAGAAGGAGCGCTTCGCCGCCGATATCGCCGAGCGGCTCTACAAGCTGGCGCATCGCGGCACGTTCGACCGGCTGGTGCTCGTCGCCCCGCCGCTGGTGCTGGGCGAGCTGCGCAAGGAAATGCACAAGGAGGTCGGGGACCGTGTGGTCGGCGAGATCGCCAAGACGCTCACCAACCACACAGTGGGCGACATCGAGAAGGTGCTGACGCAGTAGGGGCGAATGCTTCGCTCCCAAACCCCATCCGGTTCAGACGTGCTGCCCGCCATTGATGTGGATCTCCGCGCCCGTCACATAGGACGATTGGTCGGAGCACAGGAAATAGATCGTGTTGGCGACTTCCGAGGTCTGCCCGAGGCGGCGCAGTGGCAGCGTTTCCACCAGCTTTTCGGTGCCGGGCGACAGGATCGAGGTCTCGATCTCGCCCGGCGCGATGGCGTTCACGCGGATGCCGTGCGGGCCGAAATCGGCGGCCATCTCGCGTGTCAGCGCCACGAGCGCAGCCTTGGAGGTGGCGTAGGCCGTGCCGGCGAAGGGATGCACCCGGCTGCCGACGATGGACGTGACGTTGACGATCGAGCCCCTGGCGGCGGCCAGTTCCCGGAACAGGCCGCGCGCCAGCATGATCGGCGCGAAGAAGTTCACCTGGAAGACGTCGCGCCAGACATGCATCGGCGTTTCGATGGAATCCATGCGCTTGCCGCCATCGAGCTTGGGCGAGATCGCTGCGTTGTTGATCAGCGCGTCGAGACGGCCGCCGTTCTTCTCCAGCCGGTGGCGGATCTCGCCGATGGCGATGCCGACGCCTTCCTGGTCGGACAGGTCGAGCTGGATGTGGTCCTCGGCCCCTGCGGGCCACGGGCAATCCTCGGCAAAGGCCTGCCGGGAGCAGGTGATGACGCGCCAGCCTTCGCGCGAGAAGCGCTTGACGGTCGCATGTCCGATGCCGCGGCTGGCGCCGGTCAGAACCAGTGTCTTTCGCTCGTCGGTCATGCGCCGCTCCCTGTTTCGCCTTATGTAGGCGAGCCGATCCGGGAAAGCGATAGGCAAACAGGAGACGCGGAGTCTAATTTCCGAGGATGATGTCGAGAATGGAAGCCGGCCGTTTCTGCGGCGCACCGCCGACATCGGCGGGCGGCACGGGGCGGCGGATCGACGCGGTGCGGTCCGTCCCGCCGGGCGCGGGGATCGCTGCCGGCGGCGTCGGCCGTGCGTTGCGCGTGGCCGCCTGCGGCGCCTCG
>NZ_AMRM01000008.1 GCF_000300335.1 Nitratireductor pacificus pht-3B
GCCAGCGCCTGCAGCCGGCGGTCGCTGTCGGGTTGCAGGGCGCCGAGCCGGCCGTTCCTGATCACCAGCACGCCGCGGCAGCGCGACAGAAGATCCTCGGCGCGGCCGTTCATCTCAATCACCCGGCCGTTGTGGTCGAGCAGGAGCGCGGCGCGGTCGATCCGGTCCAGCGCTTCGAGCCCCGTCGCGTTCCTGGCGACGACGAAGCGCCGGTTGAGGCGGGCGATCCGGCTGAAATGGTGCGACAGCCGCGCGAGCGTTCCCGCCTCCTCCCGTTCGAAGAAGCCCTGTCGCACCGAGCGCAGCAGGGGGACGCACCACGGCTCGCCATCGATCTGAAAGCCGATCGCCGCAAAGCCCTTATAGCCCCATCGCAGATAGAGGTCGTTGTAGTGCGGCAGGCGCCGGCGTTCCTCGTCCGTGGCGAGATCGTGCTCCAGCACGACGGCGGTCGGGCTCTTCTCGAGCATCGGCCAGCCGCGCTCGGAGCGATAATGGCCGGCGTACCAGCCGCCCCTGACATAGTGTTCAAGGAACTCGACATAGTCCGGCGAAGCCGGCATGTGGGCCGCGTTCTCGTTGACGTCCTTGGGAAAGAACATGGCCGCGCTGGCGCCGACCGACCGGGACAGCGCCTGCAACGCCAGCGGCCAGTCGTCCGGCAACACGACCGCGTCATAGCAGGCGTCCAGCGCCCGACCGATGTCGTCCCCGTTGAACGACATGTCCCCTCCCGAAGCCACTGCACGGAGATTATCCACGAGCGGAAGGATTAAGCAACCATGGGAAGAATTAATTTGCCAGTTAAGGTAACTCAAGGTTGCTGAAACGGTGTCAGAAACGCATCCTTCCGCTGATGACGAGATCGTTGCTCTCATAGGCGTAGAAACCGACATTGGAGCGGTTCTGCGTGTAGCGGTAGCCGACATAGGGCATGACGCCGAAGATCTTCAGCCGCTCATGCGCGACGCCGACCTGAACCTGGAACTGATCGTCCCGGCGCGGCACGCTGGAGAGCGCGCCGGCTTCGTCGTAGGCCTTGGCCTGGTAGGACAGGGTGATGTCGGTATAGAGGCCGTTCGGCCAGTACTTCTCCAGTCCCGCGCTGATCTTCGCCAGATTGTGCGCCATGTGCCGCGCCTGCGTGTGCTGGCGTTCCAGCGCCAGCGAGACGGTTCCGGCGAGGTCGGGCGTGAACCTGCGGCGCAGGCCGATCTCGGCACTCGCCTTGTAGCCGTCGAGATAGTCCATGTCGGGATAGGTCTGCGACATCATGCGCAGCGCAAGGCTGATTTCGGTGTTGTCGAAGACCGCCCGCGAGACGTTCACCGCGCCTCCCATGCGATAGGCAAGCAGGTCCCCGTCCTGCCACTGGATTTCCGCGACCGGGCCGACCGACAGTTTCGTCGCGCCGAAATCATGCTGCAGGCGCAGGGCCGGCGCGACGGTCACCACGCTGCCGGAAGGGTCCTCCACGCCGCGCTCCAGCGTCGTGGTCACCGATGCCAGCAGGTCGCTGCGTTCGCCAAGGGCGAAGCGGCGATAAAGGGTGAGCCCGCCCGTCACCGTGCTGCCGCTCTTCTCGCGGCTTGCTTCGGCGACGCGGAACGGCAGGTCGTTC
This sequence comes from Nitratireductor pacificus pht-3B, assembly GCF_000300335.1. GTDB lineage: Bacteria > Pseudomonadota > Alphaproteobacteria > Rhizobiales > Rhizobiaceae > Nitratireductor > Nitratireductor pacificus. The sequence goes on from NZ_AMRM01000008.1 coordinate 1,622, forward strand.
AGATAGACGATCTTCTGCTTGGTGCCCCGGGTCGCATTGGTGGACGGGGTGGCGGACATGGAGAGAGACAGCCCGAGCTGCGGATTGCGCTTCTCATAGGCGGCGAGCGCCGCCTCGTACTGCCGCACGATTTCGGGATCGTCGGCCAGCGCGAGGTTGCGGCGGATGTGATAGACGGCGGCGCGGTGCCGGCCCTGCGCTGCCAGCGCGTTGATCAGCAGGTGGCGCGCCCGCATGTTGCGTCGATCCTGCGCCAGAAGCCCGCGCGCGCGGCTTTCGGCGCAGGCGGCATCGCCCAGCGTGAGGCAGCGATAGCCGTCCACATAGGAAGGCAGCCAGGCAAGACCCGGCGAGAGCTGCGAGAAGCCGGCGGCCAGCACCCGCGCGCCGTCCACGTCGCCTGAAGCGATGCGCCGGTCGAGCAGGTCCACCGGACCCGCCGAGGCCGGTCTTGCCGCAAATGGGGCCGCGAACAGGGCCGCTAACAGGGCAATGAATGCAAGAATGAGTCTGATCTTCATAGACCGATCGCGGAACCGGCGCGCCGGGTCTTTTCAACCCGGGCGCGCCGGCGCCGTTGCTCCCCCACCCGTGGAAAGAATGGTCCCCGCCGGCGCTACTGGCGATCGCCGAACACCACGCCGCTGATGTCGTGGGTGGCGCTTTCGCCGGCGATCACGGCGCCGATCTGGCCGCCGTCCTTGCCATAGAAGCGGCCATAGGCTTCCGCCTCAACCTGTCCCAGGCCATCGTTCTGGATCATGGTGTTGAGCGCGGCATTGCCCTCGAGTTCGGACGTGAAGCCGTTCTGGACGATCTGGCCGGGCTTGAACATGACCACGGCGCCCTGGCCCGAGACATCGGTGGTCGTGTTGTTGCCGCCGACCTGGGCGCGATGCTCGTCCACCGCGATCGAGCCGGAAACGGTCTTGGCGCCGAAATCGGCCTCCATCGTCGCATCGCCGATATAGCGCACCCGCCACGTGTCGGTGTCGTAGTCATACGACTTGGCGCGCGCCTCGATCCGGCCGCGCCCCTGATAGGTGGCCTTGCCGGTGCTTGGGAGGGCGGTCGGCTTGGTTTCAAGTCCGACGATGGCGTAGCCGGCCACACCACCGCTATCGTCCGCAGTCGCCGCATCCGCACCGGGCTTGTAGCGCATGTAGTAGTTGAGCGGCACCATGCTGGAGGTCCCGGATTCCAGCGCTTCCTTGGTCTTGCCGTTCAGCGCTGCGACGCTGGCCATGGTCCGCATCTGGTTGTTGCTGTTCAGTGCGGAGGTCTCATAATAATCCCCGTTGCCCTGGAGGTCGGCGTCGGTGAAGCTCACCTTCTCGCCGGCGACCTCGAACGAATAGCCGTTGGCGGTCTTCTCGACCTTGACCGGTGTCGGGTCTCCGGCTTCGCTCTTATCCTTGTTCGCAACATCGTCATAGGTGCTCACGAACGGGGCCGTTCCGCCCTCGAGCTTCTTGCCCGCGGCGGAGAAGAGTTGCGCCATCGTGTCGGTCGCCTCGGTGGCATATGTCGCCTTGTAGACATTGGCATAGGGCGCCATCGGCGGCTCCGGATCGCCCGATTTGCAGCCCGCGAGCGCTGTCGCCGCCATCAGGGCAGGAAGCGCGATTGCCTTGTATTTCATCAAAATTCCCCTCCGCATGGATCACCTGACCGCATCCCCAGGATCGGCCACTCGACGAAACGTTAGCGGTTGGAAAAGCCACCGGCAGCTCCCATTTGGGAGGTGCGGTTGCATCTCAAGCCCGTCTAGGTTGTGGTATCGAAGACGAGGCTCGGGGCAGCGGGGAGGTCGCCCATGCGCACTTCGCGGGAGGGGGTGGACCGCATCGCCTCGACGATACGCGAGCAGATTCTGGACGCTTCCGCCGATCAGGCGCACTGGAACACGGTCGCGGCGACGCTTTCGGACGCGTTCCCGGGGTCCTTCACCGCGATCCACAGTCTGGATTTTGCCTGCCCGCGGATCAATTTCGACATCACCCGGAACGTCGATCCGGACTACCTGGCCTCCTATGGCGCGCATTACGCCTTCATCAATCCCTGGCTGGCGTTTTGGGAGGGCTGGCCGGCCGGCACCGTCGGCATCGCCGAGCGCGACTGCCCCGCGCATCTGTTCCGCGGCACGGCGTTCTACGAGGAGTGGCTCGTTCCGCAGGGCGATTTCCGGGGCGCGGCCGGCCTGAAGATAGACGGAGGACCGCATGACCTGCTGCATCTGGCGATGCACTACCCGCTCAAGCTGTGCGACGGCTATGACGACGCACTGGAGAAGATCCTGAAGTCCGTCCGTGGCGACATCCGAAGGGCGGTCGGCCATGCGCGGCGCGTCAACGACATGATGGGCCGGATGGCGGCTTTCGCGGCCGTGGTCGAGCGCTCTCCCGACATCGCGCTGGTGGTCGACCGGTGGATGAAGATCGCGGCGGCGAACGACATCGCGGAGGCGGCCCTGCGGGAAGGGCGCCTGCTTGCGGCGCGCCACGACCGGCTGGTCATCCGGGACATGCAGGCCAACGCGCTTCTGCGGCATACGGTGGAACAGCTCGTCGCCGGCCGCCCGGTCGACAGCGCGCATCACCTGATGGCGCATGGCGGGGCGACCTGGCGCGTATCCTTCGTCGCGCTGTCGCGCATCGAAAGCACCGCCATCGTTCCGGCGAAGCCGCTGGTCCTGCTGCTGTTCCGCGATCTGAGCCGCCCGCCCGGCGCCCGCAATTTCGATCAGCTCGGCCCGATCTTCGGTCTCACCAGGGCGGAGATCGACTTCTGCCGGCACATGGCCGAGGGACGCACGCTCTCGGAGACCGCGGATGTGCTGGGCATCACGGTGGGGACGGCGCGCCAGAGGCTCAAGCTGATCTTCCAGAAGACGGAAACGCATCGCCAGAGCGAGCTGGTGCTGCTCCTGGCGCGCTATGGCTGAGCCCGGGCCTCTTTCGCGCCCGCCATAGCCGCCTCCTATATGGCGCAGGGACTATTTCGATTATCCTCCGCCGCCGCGGCCCGACAGACCCTCATCCGTCCCGGAACGCATCATTGTTTGGGACGGGATGTTGCCTGACCCTAGACCGGTTCATCATTTCACGGAAACGCTGTCCCGTTCTGTCTCCTTGTTTCTTCGCGTTTATGCAGGCGTCAGGGGATTCCACCTGACTGCCAAACGCGCTACAGGGCCGCGTTCGGCCGGGCGACCCGTGCCGTGCGCTGCGGCTTCGGCCGCTCGTGCAGCGGCGTCAGGCGCAGCTCCAGCGCGCGCAGGAGCATGATCAGGATGGTGTTGATCGCCAGATAGATCGCGGCCACCATGCAGAAGACCTCGATGACGGCGAAGGTCTGGCTCATCAGGTCCTTGGCGACGCCGGTCAGCTCCATCACAGTGATCGTGCTGGCGAGCGACGTCGCCTTGAGCGTCACGACGATCTCGTTGCTGTAGGCCGGCAGCGCGCGCCGGACGGCGATCGGAACCGTGACGAGAAACAGAACCTTGAGCGGCGAGAGGCCCAGCGCGCGCGCCGCCTCGACGGCGCCTTTCGGCACGGCCGCCAGCCCGCCCCGCATCACCTCGGCGGTGTAGGCGCCCGTGCACAGGCTCATCGCCACCACGGCGCAGGCGAAGGGATCCTTCAGGACGATCCAGGCCGGGCTTTCGCGCAGCCATGCGAACTGGCTGAGGCCGTAATAGAGCACGAATATCTGGACCAGAAGCGGCGTCGAGCGGAAGGCGGTGACATAGGCCACGGCGATCATGCGCGCGACGCGATGGCGCGAGGCGCGGGCCCAGGTGGCGAGCGCCGCCAGCACGAAGCCGAGGGGCAGGGTGGCGGCGGCCAGCGCCAACGTGACCCAGATGGCGCCCGCCAGTTCGGTCAGCACGCGGAGCGTGGTTTCGAAATCCATCGTCAGCCCCAGCGCATTCTGCGCTCGGCGGCGACGAACGCGCGCGAGGACGCCGCCACGAGAACGAGATAGACGACCGCCGCCACGCCGTAGAAGAAGAAGGGCTGCCCCGTGGTGCGCCCCGCGAGGCCGACGACGCGCATCAGCTCGGCAAGGGAGATGACGGAGAGAAGCGTCGTTTCCTTGATGGCCATGATCCAGACATTGCCCAGTCCCGGCAGCGCATAGCGGAACATCTGCGGCATGATCACCAGGCAGAGGCCGGCGAGCGACCGCAGGCCGAGGGCGGCGAACGCCTCGAACTGCCCGCCGGGAATGGTGGCGTGGGCGCCGCGAAACACCTCGGAGCTGTAGGATGCCGAGACCAGCGTGACGGCCATGACGCCGACCGTGAAGGCGTCGACCTCGATATAGCCATTGTAGCCGAAGCCGCCGGCGATCCACATCAGGGCGCCGTTGGTCCCGAAGAACAGGAGGAAGATGACCAGGAGCGGCGGGACGCCGCGCACCACCGTCGTGTAGGCATTGGCCGCGGCGGCAACCCACCGGTTGCGCCCGAGCTTGGCCAGGGCGAGCGCGAAACCGAGGCCGACGCCCAGGACATAGCCGAGGCTGGCGCAGGCCACGGTGACGCCCAGCCCGACCAGGAGCGGCCTCGACCACCCCTGGTCACCCCAGGCCAGTATCTCCAGCAGCGATGCCTCCCCAGCCATGCGGGATCAGGCTCCGCAGACCGCCGGATCGGCCCTCGTCGAGATGTCGAAGCCGAACCAGTGCTCTGAGATGCGGCGGATCTCGCCTTCCTTCTTCAGCGCGCACAGGGCCACGTCCCATGCCTTGCGCAGCTCGTCGGAATCCTTGCGCATCAGCCCGCCGACGCCGACGCCCAGATAGTTGAACGTCTCGAAGTTGAGGTCGGGCGAGAGGATCTCGATGCCCTCGCCCTGCGTGGTGCCCGTCAACGCGATCCAGGGCGAGCGCCCGGCGAGCGCGGCGTCGAGGCGGCCGGCCAGCAGGTCGAGATTGAGGCTGTCCTGGTTGTCGTAGAGCCGGATGGTGACGTCGCCCTTCAGCTCGTTGTCCATGAAGCGCTGGCTCTGCGTGCCGGACTGGACGCCGATCGTCTTGCCGACCAGGGCCTCGCGCAGCTCGGGCCAGGCGCTCTTGCCGTTCAGGCCGGCGCTCTTGGCGGCGGCGAAGTTGATCGGGAGGTTGGCGTAGCTCTGCGTGAAGGCAAGGCGCTTCTGCCGTTCGGCCGTGATCGAGATTCCGCCGACGAGGATATCGTACTTGCCCTGCTCCAGCGCCGGGATCTGCCCTTCCCAGGGCTGCGCGGTGAAGCGGCACTTGCGCTCCATCCGCTCGCACACCAGTTTCGCCAGCTCGATGTCGAAGCCGGTCAGTTCGCCCGCCGGCGTCATCGAGCTCCAGGGCAGGTAGCCGCCATCGGTGCCGATGCGCACCTCGGGCTTCTCCTCCGCCGCGGCCGGTCCCGCCAGTGACGCCCCGAGCGCCAGCGCCGTCAACAGTCCCACCAGTTTTCGATACATGTCCTTCACCCCTCCGTTGTCGTTTTCCCGTACCCAGGGCGGCCAGGACGGCCGTCCGTTCCAAGATCCCAGAACAGGCCGGCCATGACGGCCAGGCCTTCCGCCACGAGCGGCCTGAGAAGATGCTCGTCCGGCGCATGCTGGGAGCAGCCGGAATAGGAATGCGGCACCCAGATCGTCGGAATGCCGAGAACTTCGGCGAAACAGTCGTTCGGCAGCGAGCCGCCCGCATTCGGCAGGATCGTCGGCTCGGCGCCGGTGGTCCGCCGGACCGATTCGGCCGCCCAGCGCATCAGCGGATGCTCCGGATCGAGGCGCGTCGCACCCCAGTCCAGCTCTGTCGATTTCGGCACGACCGCGACGTTGGCGAAGCCGTTTTCGTCGAGATGGGCGCGAATCGCCGGCATGAAGCGCTTCGGATCGCTATCGACCGTGTAGCGGATCTGCAACCGCGCCGAGGCGCGCGGCGGGATGGCGTTGATCGGCTGGGCCGGCGTTCCCGCCGTCATCGCCAGCACTTCGAGCGCGGTCCAGCCGAACACCCGCTCGGCCTGCGACAGGCCCGGCTCGCCCCACCAGGGGTCGAACGCGGGACCGCCTTCCTCGGCGACGAGATCGATGCGGCCGAGCGCGACGCTCACCGTCGGCGGCACCGCCGCCGGCACGATGGCGCGGACATTGATGCGACCGGTCGCCGTGATCAGGCTGGCGATGGCATTGGCGAGGATGACAGCCGGATTGGCGATCAGCCCGCCCCAGTTTCCCGAATGATGGGCGCCGGCCCTGAGGTCGCAGACCAGGTCGAAATCGACCGTGCCGCGCGTGCCGCCGTCGAGCGTCACGGCGTCCTTCGCAAGGCGCGGGCCGTCCGACGCGATCAGCCAGTCGGCGGTGAGCCTGTCGCGATGCTCCGCGCAGACCTGATGCAGCCCGGCCGAACCGGTTTCCTCGGAGGTCTCGATCAGCGCGACGACGTTGTAGCCGAGCGACCCCCGCGTCTCGAGGACTGCCTCGAGCGCCAGCATGACGATGGTGTGCTGGCCCTTGTTGTCGGCTGTGCCGCGGCCGTAGATGCGCTCGCCCTCGACGCTGACCCGCCAGGGATCGCGGCCGTTCGACCAGGCGCCTTCCATCCCCGCCACGACATCGCCATGGCCATAGACGAGCAGGGTGGGCAGGTCATCGCCCTCCTGGCGTCGGGCGATCAGCAGCGGCCCGCCTGCCGGATCGGGATTGTCGATCACCTCGCCGGCAAAGCCGATCCTGGCGAAATCCTCCATGATCCCGTCCAGATAGCGCTGGCAATCGGCGCGCCGGGCGGGGTTCTGGCTTTCCGTCGCGACCGCCACACGGCGGGTCAGGTCCGCCAGGAAACGGCCATTGTCCGCATAGCCGGCGGAGGTGCTGATTGCTTGGTCCCGAGACATAATTCTGCTCATTCCTCGTCTTGACAGAACGATGTCACGCCGAAGAATGTGGGGGCAAACCAAAAGTTCTCTCGGTAAGCCTTAGTTGAATTGAGTCTCGTCGATGGTCCGTCCCCTCCCGCCCCTGCCCGCGCTGCGCGCCTTCGAGGCCGCATCGCGCCATCTCAGCTTCGCCCGCGCCGGCGGGGAGCTCGGCGTCACGCCGGGCGCCGTCAGCCATCAGATGAAGCAGCTCGAGAAATGGGTCGGCGGGCCGTTGTTCGAGCGGCGCGCCAACGGCGTCTGCCTGACGGAGACCGGGCGCGTTTTCGCGACGCGCCTGAAGGCGATCTTCGACCAGCTCACCGCGGTCAGCGTCGCCGCGCGGGTTCCGGGCGGGCTGAGCGCCGTCACGGTGCGCTGCCAGTTCTCGCTGGCAACGAAATGGCTGACGCCGCGCATCGGACGGTTCCGGCAGAGCCATCCGGACATCTCCGTTGCCGTGATGGCCCTGCCGCATCGCTGGAGCGCCAACGAGCCCGATCCGGACCTTGCCATCTACCACAGCAGGGGGACGGTGATGGGCGTGCAGCAGGACACGCTCATCAACGGCAATCTGATCGTCGTCGGCACCCCGGCGCTGACCGCCACCCTGCCGCCCGCGCCCACCCCGGCGGACCTGCTCGCAAGCCCGCTGATCAAGGTGGATTTCACCGAGCCCGGCTGGCACGACGAGGGCTGGGAGGCGTGGTTCGCGGCGACGGGCTTCGGGCATCTCGAGCTGCGGTCGACCCTGTCGTTCAACCTCGTTCACCTGGCGATCGACGCCTGTCTCGCCGGCGCCGGCTTCGCTCTGGTGCCGGATTTCCTGGTGGAAGCGGAGCTCGGCGCGGGCCGGCTGGTGGAGGCGTTCGGCATTTCGCTGCCGATCAGGCAGCCTTATGTGATCATGACGCCGGAGGCGAGCCTTGTCCGGCCGGAAGTGGCGCTGCTGCGGAGCTGGCTTCTGGAGGAGGGGCTGACCTCGGCCCGGGCGGGCGGCCCGGCCATGGGCGCTACGGCTCCCGGGGCCTGATCGCGATGTCCGCCGCCAGGTTCTCCTGCAGGCTGCGCACATAGAGATCGACGAACGCCCGGGTGTGATTCTGGGCCAGCAGCTCGGCTTCCGCCGCGTCCCCCCGGCTGATCGCGGCGATGATGTCGCGGTGCTCGCGGGCCTGCCGCTGCAGGTCTGCCGCTTCCAGCCGGCCATAGACATGGCTGCTGCGCAGGACCCGCAGCCCCAGCGTCAGCAGATGGTTGTAGTGCGCCGCGAGATAGGGATTGTGGCAGGCGCCGGCGACCGTCGAATGAAACTGGCGGTTGGCCTCCGTCATCTGCAGCGGATCGCCCCGGCTGACCGCGGCCTCGAACTCCGTCGCGGCTGCATCCATGGCGGCGAGGTCGCTTTCGGTGCGGCGCCTGGCGGCCAGATGAACCACCGTGCGGTGCGCGATGTCGGTCGCCTCCACATAGAGCGGCAGGTCGCGGATATCGAGCGGCGCGATCTGCGCCTGGCGGTTGGGCTGCATGATGATCAGCCCCTCGGCGGCGAGCCGCACGAACGCCTCATGGATGGGCGTCCGCGACAGGCGCAGCCGCGCCACCTGCTCGCGCTCGTCCAGCAGCATTCCCGGCGACAGCGTCAGGTCGAGAATATCGGCGCGCAACCGGTCATAGGCCTCGCTGACGCTGGTGCCCTTGGCGCGCACGCGCTGCTCCGGCCGTCCCGCCGCATCCCGCTTTCCTGTCTTCATCAATCCACCTGCTGGCTCTCCCCACGCGCTATACCGCGACTGGCCGCGTGGCGACAAGCGCTGCGGCCGGCCGGCGATGCCGCGCGCGGCCCGTTTCAGCCGCGCCGGCGCAGCATGCCGGTCGCGTGGACCATGGCGACGCCGGCGATTGCCAGTGTTCCGCCCGCGAGAAGCTCGATGGACAGGGTCTCGCCGAGGAACAGCACGCCGAGCATCGTCGCCAGCGGCGGGATCAGGAACAGCAGCGACGCGGCGCGTCCGGCGGGGATCGATTTCAGGACCATCAGCCAGGCGATCTGGCCGAGCGCGCCGGGCACCAGCGCCAGAAGGATCACGAGAACCACCGCCGGTAGGGGCGCGGCCAGCGCCGCCGCGACGGCGCCGCCGGAAAAGGGCAGCAGGAACATGGCGCCGAGCACCATCAGCCATCCCGCCGTCTGCATCGGCGGAAAGGCATGCACCAGCCGCCTTTGCAGCACGATGTAGACGGCGGAGCAGACGGTGGCGGCGAGCACCAGCGTCGTGCCGGAGCCGAACGAGAAGCCGCCCGGCTGGCCGGACGCCAGGATGAAGATGCCGGCGAACGCCACCAGCATGCCGGCCCCGGACAGGCGGGTCGGGCGTTCGCCGTTCAGCGCCCAGGCAAGGAGGGCGGTGAAGATCGGAATGGTGTTGGTGAGGAAACTGGCCGCGCCCGCGCTCAGCGTGACCAGCCCCCAGGACAGGAGAAGATTGTAGACCGCGACGCCGAAGAAGGCGCAGACGGCCAGTCCCGCGAAGGCGCGCGGCGCGGGCAGCGGCGGCCGGGTGACAAGCAGCGCGCCGGCAAGGACGACGCCCGTGGCGATCAGCCGGAGGGTGACCAGCTCGAGCGGCGAGAACCATTGCAGGCACCACCGGGTCAGCGGGAAGATGCTGGCCCAGGACAGCACGGTGAAACCGGCCATCAGCGCGACGCCGGCATGGCCGCCGGCGGCGGTGTATCGATCGCTTGCCGACATGCCGCTCTCAGTCTTCGAAGCCGTTCAGGAAGGCCCCGAGACAGGCGGCGAGGTTGGGATTGAGGTACCCGCCCTCCTGCACGAGCAGGGTCGGCAGCGCCAGCGAAACGATGCGGCCGGCGATGGTGGCGAAGCCGTCATTGCTGAGCTTGAAGGTCTGGACCGGATCGTGCGCGGACGCGTCGAGCCCCGCCGAGACGACCACCGCTCCCGGCGCGAACTGCCGGACCCGGCCGAGCACGTGATCGAGCGCGGCGAGATAGGCGGCGTCACCGGTGCCGACCGGAAGCGGCATGTTCAGGGTCAGCCCGCGCCCGGCCCCCTCGCCGGTCTCGCCGGCATAGCCGGCGTAGTAAGGCGGTCCGTAGTCCGGATCGACATGCAGCGACGCGAACAGGATGTCGCCGCGCTCCCAGAAGATGTCCTGCGTGCCGTTGCCGTGGTGCACGTCGATGTCGATGATGGCGACGCGCCCGAGCCGGCGCGCCAGCCGCTCGGCAGCGATGGCGGCGTTGTTGAAGAAACAGACACCGCTCATCAGGTCTCGATAGGCGTGGTGGCCGGGCGGCCGGCACAGCGCATAGACCGGCCCTTGCCGTTCCAGCACGAGATCGGCGGCATGGACGGCGCTTGCAGCGCTGGCCCGCGCCGCCGCGAAGCTGCCTTCCCCGATCGGACAGGAGGTGGAGTTCGAATACCAGCCGAGTTCGCCGAGCAGGTCCTTCGGCCGGCGGCGCATGCGGTGCGTCGGGTGAACGCTGGGAATCACCTCCGGCCCGGCGCCCGGCACGGCGCGCCAGCGTTCCCAGACGGTTTCGAAGAACCGCACATAGTCTTCGTCGTGGACGGCAAGGACCGGCTCGAGATCCCCGAGCGGCGCCTCGACGACCCGGGAGGCATGCTTCCGCGCCTCCCGGAGGAAGATGTGGTACCGCTCGGCCCTGTCCGGCTGGGGCAGGAACTGCCCCATGCGGAACACGAACTCCGGATCGTGGAGCGCCTGGTCGGGGTGATGAACGACGATCATGAACACTGTATCCTTGCAGAAGCCGCAGCCGGACCGGTTAGTCCAGCGCCCGTCCCTTGGTTTCCGGCGTCAGGAAGATGTGCACCAGGATCGAGATCAGGCAAATCGCCATGACGTAGTAGGCGATGAAATGATCCTGCCCGTTCTTCAGGAAATAGGTGGCGATCAGGGGCGAGGTGCCGCCGAAGATCGCCACGCAGATCGCATAGGGAAGCCCGATGCCGGTGGCCCTGAGACGCGTCGGAAAGATTTCCGAGAACACGGTGCCGATGACGGAGTTGTTCATCGCGATCAGGAAGACGCCGGCCATCTGGATCATCAGGAAGCTGGTGAAATCGGCCGTCTTCAGCATCTGCAGCATCGGATAGACGAGCAGCAGGAAGCCGAGCGCCGAGCCGATCAGCATCGGCTTGCGGCCGATCCGGTCCGAGAGCGCGGCCAGCGGCGAGACGACGATGGTGTAGAAGGCGAGGCTGATCATGCCGGCGGTCAGGCCCTCGCTGATGGGCAGCCCGCTGGACAGGTTGGCGTAGGTCGCCAGGAACACCATCCAGAGATAGAATTGGACGCCCGACGACTGGATCACGACGACGATCAGCGATTCCTTCGGGAACTCGATGAAGCCGGCGAACACGGAACGCAGGGTGAGCGGGTCGCGCCGGGTGCGCGCCTCGAAGGACGGCGTTTCCGGGATCGCCCGGCGCAGCCACACGCCGTAGAGCGAAAGCACCGCGCCCAGCAGGAACGGAACGCGCCAGCCCCAGGACTGGAGGACGTCCGGCGCGAAGACCCGCGTGGTCACCGCGGCAACGGCCATGGCGAACAGGATCGCCAGCCCCGTCGAGACCATCTGGCTCGATGCGGCGAAAGCGCGCCGTTCGCGCGGGGCGTGTTCGTTGAGAAACGCCGCGGCCGTCTGGTACTCGCCGCCCGTCGCGAAGCCCTGCAACAGGCGCGCGGCAAGCAGGGTCAGCGGCGCGATGAGGCCCGCCTGCTCGTAGGTCGGGGCGAGGCCGATCATCAGGCTGCCCACCCCGGCCAGGATGATCGTCAGCGCGAGAACGCCGCGGCGGCCGTAGTGATCGGCGAGCGGCGACAGGACGAAGGAGCCGACCGGCCGCATGAGGAAGCCGGCGGCGAAGGTGCCGTAGGCGGCGAGAAGCGCGACCATCGGGTCGTGCCCCGGGAACATCTGGGCCGCGAAGACCGCCGAAAGCAGCCCGTAGATGGTCCAGTCGTACCATTCGATGAAATGGCCGGCGGCGCCGGCGATCACGGTCGAGCGGCTGCTTTTCGTCTTTCCGCCGAGATCGCTCCCGGCCTCCATTGCCTTGTCAGAAACCATGAAACCCTCCCCAGTGCAGTTGCCGACGCGCCCGAACGCGCCGGCTATCCTCGAGGACAGAATATACCTATGGCCCGCACTGTCAATGCACAGTGCATGCAATGAGCGTGCAAGAAGATTGCCCGCCGCGCCGTCCTGCCCCGAAATGGCGCGCGATGCGGGAAACTGGAAATGCGCGTCGATTTGAGCGAGAAAGACGACAGCGTGTGTGACGCGGTTCACTTCCTGGGGAGGAGCGACTTGATCCGCCGGATGCCCGGCCATGCGACGAGAGCGTCGCCGATCCTCGCGTGTGCGGCGAGGAAGGCGCGCCCGGGAGGCCGGGCGTGCATGGCCCTGCTGTGGCTGGCGCTGTCGTGCACGGCGGGCGCCGCCCAGTCGTCCGCGGGCGCGGAGGCCTGCCGGCTGCAGGTCCTGACCTCCTTTCCGGAGAGCTTCTTCCATCCCTTCGTCGAGCTGTTCTCGGCGGCCAGCAACGCGACGGTCTGCGTCACCAACAAGAACACCATCTCGCTGCTGCGGCACGTGCAGGAGAACCGGCTCCCGGCGCCGGACGTGATCTGGGCGAGCTCGCCCGTCGCCTTCGCCGTTCTCGACGCGGAGGGGATGCTCGTCCACCGGCCGGACAAGGTCCGGCCCGCGGCGGATTTCAGCGGGATCGAGGTGGACGATCCGAACGGTTCGCGGTTCGGCTTCGCCCTCTCGCACATGGGCGTGATGTGGAAGCAGCGCGCCGACGATGACCTGCCGAAGCGGCTGGACGAGCTCGCCGCGCCCGGCTACGCGGGCAAGCTCGGCATCAGCTCTCCCGCGCGCAGCGGCACGACGCATCTCTTCGTCGAGACGATCCTGCAGGAATTCGGCTGGGACGCCGGCTGGGCGCTGCTGTCGCGCATCGGCGCCAATGTGGCGACGGTCACGGCGCGCAGCTTCGGCGTCCGCGACGGCGTGGCGAAGGACCGGTTCCAGCTGGGCGTCGGCATCGACTTCCTGGCCAAGGCGGAGGGGCGGGGCCAGCCCCCGCTCGGCTTCGCGCCGCTCTCGCCGCACGTGGTGTTTCCGGCGAGCGCGGGCATCTTCATCGCCGGGGAAAACAATCCCCTGTCGGAGGCCTTCATCGATTTTCTCAGATCCGAAGCCGGGCAGAACCTGCTGCTCAGGCCGGACATCGCCCGCATACCGGTCGCGCCGGCGCTCTGGAGCCAGGCGGGGTTCGCGGCCGATCCCGACCCGGCGCGGCCGCTCGACATGCGGCATGCGGCGCGGCGGCTGCCGGTGGTGACGGCGCTGTTCGACGAGATGATCACCTATCGCCACACGGAGCTGGCCGAGCTGTGGTCGGCGGTCGACCGCTTCGCCGGTGACGAGCGCATCGGCCGATCGCAGACCATGCGCGCGCTGCTCGCGGACGTGCGCGATCTCCTCGAATCCGTTCCCGTCGCCTCCTTCATGTCTGACGCGGACGAGCTGGTCGCGCTGCTCGCGCGCGGCACGGCGGAGCGGATGCGCGACCTGCGGACGGCAGAGGGCACCGACCTGCGCGACAGCTGGTCGCGCGATTTCTCGAGCCGCTTCCGCAAGGCGCGGGAGATCGTCGCACGCATCGACGCCTATCTCGGCGCGCAGGCGGAGCGGACCGCGCCGTGAAGCCCGATTTCACGTCCCTGCGCTCGAAGCTCACCGTCTCGCTGGCCCTGATCGCCGGCGTGGCGATCGCCGCGACGCTGGTCACGGCCCTGACGCTCGACCGGGTGGGGCGCACGGTGGCCGACCGCGCCTCGGAGGATCTTGCCGTTTCGGCCGCGAGCGCCCGTTTCGCCGAGATCGGCCAGGCCATCCGCGTCGACGTGCCGGCGCTCGGCAACGCGCAGACGCAGTTCGAGCGGCGCAGCGCCCTCGCGCGCCTGCAGGAGCATTTCCGCGTCGTTGGCACGCTCGCGCCGCAGACGCGGGGCGCCGATGCCGGTTATTTTTCGGGGTTGGACGATGTCCAGTCGAACCTGGAGGCGAATGTCTGGGCGCTTGACGACAATGTTTCGCGGCGCTTCGTGCTGGACGGTGCGATCCGCGAAAACATCGCCCGGATCAACCGCCTGCATGGCGACTTCCTGCTCGAGGTGGACCCGCTGCTGGTCGACGCCAAGTTCAACGTCGAGGCGGCCTTGCAGGCGGGCGACGCTTCCGGCGGCGCCGGAAGCCAGCAGCGCGAGCGGGTGGTCGAGGAAATCCGCATGACGGAGGCGCTGGGGCGGCTGCACGCCAACGCCAACCTGGCGGTCGGCATCATGCTGCGCGGCGCCAGCGAAACGGGATTTCGCGAGATCGAGCATCTCCAGGCGCGGCTGGTCGAGGTGATCGACGACGGCAACGAGAATGCCGAGGCGCTCGCCAACAACAGCAGCGCCATCACCCTGCGCCAGATCTGGCGCAAGATCGCCGGCCACGGAGACGGGCCGGACAGGTTCCTCGACCTCAAGGCGCGCAGCAGCGGACTCATGAACGAGAGCATCCAGCTGCAGGAGACCAACAGCGCGCTTCTCGGCCGGCTGGGCGAGGTTGTCGCGGGCGCGGTGCGCGCGAGCGGGCAACGCTCCACCGCCGCCTCCGGCGAGATCGGCGACATCGTCTCGCGCGGCCAGGTCTTCAACGCCGCGAGCACGGCGCTGCTTCTGGCGCTGCTTCTGGCGTTCCTGATCCTGTTCGTGCGCGGCCAGCTCTTCCAGCGGCTGATGAAGGTTCTCTCCTCGATGCGGCTGATCGCCGACGGCACAGCCGGCGTCGTGGTGGGCGTGTCGGGCCGCGACGAGATCGGGCAGCTCGCCGATGCCGTGCGGCTGTTCCGCGACAGGTCCCACGCCCTCGACCTGCATGCCAAGGAACTGAAGAAGACGAACCGGACGCTGCTCAGGGAGGTCGACCGCCGGCGGCGGGCGGAAACCGATCTGCGCGAGACGCAGGCCGAGCTCGTGCAGGCCGCCAAGCTTGCGGCGCTCGGGCAGCTCTCCGCCGGCATCGCCCACGAGTTCAACCAGCCGCTGATGGCGATGCGCTCCTATGCGCACAATGCACGCCGCTACATCGAGCTGGGCGAACTGGACAAATGCGGCGACAAGATCGCCGACATCGAGCGGCTGATCGAGCGGCTTTCGAAATCGTCCAACCACCTGAAGACCTTCGCCCGCCGCCCGCAGAAATTCCTGTCGCGGCACGATCCAGTCGAGGTGGTCTCCAACGCGCTGTCGCTGTTCGAGGAGCGCATCCGCAGCGAGCGCGTGGCGCTCGAGGTGAACCGGCCCGACCATGCGGTCCATGTGATGACGGAACCGGCGCTGCTCGAGCAGGTGGTGGTCAACCTGGTGAGCAACGGTCTGGACGCGATGAAGGGCGTGCCCGCGCCCCGGCTGACGGTCACGATCAGCGAGACCGACAAGCTCGCGCGCATCGGCGTGGCGGACAACGGAACGGGCTTCGCGGACGCGGCCGCCGCGGAAAAGGCGTTCGATCCCTTTTTCACCACCAAACCGCCGGGTGAAGGCTTGGGTCTCGGCCTCTCCATCTCCTACAATGTCATCCGCGATCTCGGCGGGAGGCTGGAGGTCAGGGCCGGGGCGGAGGGCGGTGTGTTGGCGACAATCGAGCTGTTCAAGTCATGAGCGAGGGCGCGCGGGGAGTGCCGGTCATCCTTGTGGACGACGACGCGGAGATCCGCGACGCCTGGGCGGAGACGCTCGCCCTGGAACGATACGAGCCGCTGGCCTTCGCGGACGGCAGGCAGGCGCTGCGCGTTCTCGACACGCGCTGGCCCGGCGTCGTCGTCGCCGATCTCAGGATGCCCGAGATGGACGGGATGGCGGTGCTGAAGGCCGTTCGCGGGATCGACCCCGACATCCCCGTCATCATCGTCACCGGCCATGGCGACATTCCGCTGGCGGTCGATGCGGTGCGCGCCGGCGCCTATGATTTTATCGAGAAGCCGGCCGACCCGCAGGCGTTTCTCGCGGCGATCGCGCGCGCCGTCCAGCTGCGCTCCCTGGTGCTGGAGAACCGCCGGCTCCTGCGGAAGAGCCAGGACGGCTACGCGCTGGAAAAGCACCTGGTCGGCAACAGCGAGGCGATGCGCCGGCTCCGGCAGAAGATTGCCGCCGTCGCGGCGGCGGACGTCAACACCGTGGTCTATGGCGAGACCGGCTCCGGCAAGGAACTCGTCGCGCGGGCGCTGCACAATATGGGGCCGCGCAGGGCCGGACCCTTCGTTGCGCTGAACTGCGGCGCGCTGCCCGACACGCTGGTCGCCAGCGAGCTGTTCGGCCACGAGGCCGGCGCCTTCACCGGCGCGGACCGGCGGCGCATCGGCAGGCTGGAGCAGGCGAGCGGCGGCACGCTGTTCCTCGACGAGGTGGAGAGCATGGAGCTTTCCCACCAGACGCAGCTGCTGCGGGCCTTGCAGGCGCAGGTGATCGAGCGTCTGGGCGGCAAGACGGAGATCCCGATCGACGTGCGGGTCGTCGCGGCCTCGAAGGTGGAGCTGGAGGAGGCGGCGACGCGGAAGCTGTTCCGGGCGGATCTCTACTACCGCATCGCGGTCGCGACGATTTCCATCCCGCCGCTGCGCGAGCGGACCGGGGACATTCCCCTCCTGTTCATGCATCACGCGGCGCGGATCGCGGCGCGCAGCAAGGTCGAGGTCAGGGAGCCGGGGCCGGCCCTGTTCAGCGAACTCGCTGGCCGGCCCTGGAACGGCAATGTGCGCGAGCTGGTCAACTTCGCCGAACGCTTCACCCTCGGCATCGACGGGGACCCGTTCGAGGAGGGGGATGGAGACGGGGAGCGCGCGACGCTGCCCGCCCAGCTCGACGCGTTCGAGCGGCGTCTGCTCGACGAGGCGCTGCGCCGTACCAACGGCCACATGCAGCAGGCGGCCGACCTGCTCGGCGTGCCGCGCAAGAAGCTCTACCTGCGCCTGCGCAAGCATGGCCTGGAGCGGCGCGGCTATCTGGGCGAAGAGCGGGTCGATAGTGACACATAGCGCCGTATATGCGGGTCATTTCTGACCCGATTCTGAGGTCCGGCTGGTTCAGCTCGCAAGTAGAATCAATTGGTTAGGCGGTTTCAGCGCTTTGGCACGAAGCTTGCCATACAGGGGGATGGTGGCCGGCCGGCCACCGCATTCTGTTTGGGAGGAAACAATGCCAACACAGTCCCGGAATCATTTCCGCAAGCTTGGCCTCGGCATCGCCGCGGTGGCGCTGCTGGCGGCGTCGCAGGTGGCGCGCGCCGCCGACGACCGCCTGGTCGTCGTCACGTCCTTTCCGTCCGATCTGACGGACGTCTTCAAGACCGCCTTCATGAAGGAGCATCCCTCGATCACCGTGGAGGTGGTGAACAAGGGAACGTCCTCCGGCGTGAAATACCTGATCGAGACCAAGGACAACAATCAGTCGGACATCTTCTGGGCCTCGGCGCCGGACGCCTTCGAGGTGCTGAAGGGCCAGGGGCTTCTGGCCAGCTATTCGAAGGAGGTGGACGGCATCCCGACGGATCTCAACGGCTATCCGATCAATGATCCCGAGGGCAAGTATCTCGGCTTCGCCCTGTCCGGCTACGGCATGATGTGGAACACCCGCTACATGGAAGCCTTCAACGTTCCGGTTCCGAAGGAGTGGGACGATCTGGAGAAGGCGGAGTATCACGGCCATGTGGGCCTGTCCTCGCCGTCGCGCTCCGGCACGACGCACCTGACCATCGAAACGATCCTGCAGGGCGAGGGCTGGGAAGAGGGCTGGAACACGGTGAAGGCCATTTCTGGCAATGCCAAGACCATCACCGAGCGCAGCTTCGGCGTGCCGGACGGCGTCAACAGCGGCTCGTTCGGCATCGGCATCGTCATCGACTTCTTCGGCTTCTCGTCGAAGGCGTCGGGCTTCCCCGTCGAGTTCGCCTATCCGAGCGTGACGGCCCTGGTGCCGGCCAATATCGGCGTCGTGACGAACGCCCCGAACGAAGGTCCGGCGCAGAAGTTCATCGACTTCCTGGTGTCCGAGAAGGGACAGGCGCTCCTGTTCGATCCGAAGATCATGCGCCTGCCGGTGAACCAGAACGCCTACAAGGGCGCGCCGGAAGGCCTGCCCAACCCCTTCGACGGGACGATCAAGACCGAGGTGCAGTTCGACAGCGAAGCCTCCGAGCGCCGCTACAACGTCGTCAACTCGCTGTTCGACGTGATGATCACCTATCGCCTCGAGGACCTGCGACAGGCGACGGCGGCGATCCAGGCCGCCGAGAAGGCGCTGGCGGAAGCCGGCGGCGACAATGCCGAGGTGAAGGGCATGATCGAGGAGGCCAGGGCGCTGGTCAACAAGCTGCCGGTCGATGCCGAGCAGGCGATGGATGCCGATTTCAACGCCATCTTCACCGTCGAGCGCAAGGAGGCCGACACGAAGGTCGAGGGCCGCCAGGCGGAGATCGAGCAGCAGTGGGACACGATGGTCGTCGAGAACTACCAGAAGGCCCGCGAACTCGCCGAGCAGGCGAAGGCCAAGCTCTAGGTCGTCACGCGTCCATTCGGACGCAGAAAGACGATCCAGATCATTGATGGACCATCGGGGCAGAGGCCCCGTCCGCTTGCCGCTGAAGGCCGGGCGCTTCTCCGGAAACGCCAGCCCCTGCCTGCCGAAAGCCGGCAGGGGCGCCCGGCCCGACGGCTGCCTTAAGCCCCCTGATCGGAGTACAACCATGTCGTCCGCAGCGCTCCGGCGACCGGCGCTCACATCCTCGTTCGGCCCTTATCTGGTGGCCGGCGCGGTGTTCCTGTTCCTCGGCGCCTTTCTTATCATTCCCGTCCTCAAGGTGATCCAGGTCGCCTTCCAGGATCCCGCGACCGGGTCGCTGACCCTCGTCAATTTCCAGGACTTCTTTGCCAGCACGCTGTTCCGGCAATCGTTCTTCAACTCGCTCTACGTGGCGTCGATGTCCGTGGTCTTCGCCTCGGCGGTCGCGCTGCCGCTCGCCTATCTCACCACGCGGTTCAACTTCTCCGGCTCGGTGGTGATCCAGACGCTCGCCTTCGTGCCGCTGATCATGCCGCCCTTCATCGGCGCGGTGGCGATGCAACTCCTGTTCGGCTCCAACGGCAGCCTGAACCTCTTGCTGCGCAACCATTTCGGCGTCACCCTGCCGATCATGGAGGGGCTGAACGGCGTCATCTTCGTCCAGAGCCTGCACTACTTCCCGTTCATCCTGATCAATCTCTCGGCGAGCCTGCGCAACATCGACCGTTCGATGGAAGAGGCGGCGCAGATGCTGGGTTCGAGCGGCCTGCGCCTGTTCCGGCGCATCGTCTTTCCGCTCGCCATGCCGGGCTACATCGCCGGTGCGTCGCTGGTCTTCGTCAAGGTGTTCGACGACCTCGGCACGCCGCTCCTGCTCAACGTCAACACCATGCTGGCGCCGCAGGCCTATCTGCGCATCTCGTCGGTCGGCATCAGCGACCCGATGGGCTACGTCATCTCGTGCATCCTGATCCTGTTCTCGATCTTCGCCATGTGGGTGTCGTTCCTCGGCATGCGGGGCAAGGACTATTCCACCACCCAGAAGGGCGGCGGCGGACTGGCGAAGCGGGACCTGCGGCCCTACGAGGCGGCGCTCTGCTACCTGGTCGTGCTGTCGATCCTGGCGATCGTGCTCGCCCCCCATCTCGGCCTGCTGCTCCTGTCCTTTGGCACGATCTGGTCGTTCAGCGTGCTTCCGGACGGGTACACGCTGGCGCATTATGAAACCGCGCTGACCTCCGCTTGGGGCTTCATCCAGAACACGCTGCTCTATGCGGGCCTCGCCGGGCTGATCGACATTATTCTCGGCACCGCCATCGCCTATGTGGTGATGCGGACGGGCGTGATCGGCCGCAAATGGCTCGACTACATCGCCATGGCCGCGCTGGCGGTGCCCGGCGTCGTCCTTGGCATCGGCTATCTGCGTGTCTTCTACAGCGTCGAGATGCCCGGCAGCGGGCAGCCGCTCGCCACCTGGTGGGGCATCATCGTGATCGCGCTCGCCGTGCGGCGCCTGCCCTACGCGCTGCGGTCCTGCACGGCGGCCCTGCAGCAGATCTCGCCGTCGCTGGAGGAGGCTTCCGAGAATCTCGGCGCCTCGAAATTCGCAACGGTGCGCCGGATCGTCATTCCGCTGATGGCCGGCGGGCTCGTGGCCGGCTTCGTGACCAGCTTCGCGACGGCGGCCGTCGAGCTTTCGGCGACCATCATGCTCGTCGCGAGCGAGCGTGACGCGCCGCTGGCCTACGGGCTTTACCTGTTCATGCAATCCGCGGCGGGCCGCGGCCCGGGCGCTGCGCTCGGCATAATCGCCGTGATCATCGTCGGCCTCGCCACCTATTTTTCGCACCGCCTGATCGACAACGCCCGGCGCTCGCGCACCGACGTTGCCAATAACGGGGGAGGACATTGAGAATGAACCAGACCAGCACGCCCATCGCCGCGGAAACCGCCGTGGCCGAAACACTTCCCGACGCCCTGCAGAACCGCCTGCAGCCGATCGGCATCGACATCCGCGACCTGTCGCTGTCCTTCGGGGCCACGCAGGTCCTGAAGGGGATCGACCTGAAGATCGAGCCGGGGGAGTTCTTCGCCTTCCTCGGCCCGTCCGGTTCGGGAAAGTCGACCCTGCTGCGGGCCATCGCCGGCTTCGGCCCGACGCCGAAGGGAACCATCGCGCTCGACGGACAGGATGTCGTGGGCCTTGCGCCCTGGAAGCGGAATGTCGGCATGGTGTTCCAGAACTATGCGCTGTGGCCGCACATGTCGGTTGCCCGGAACGTTGCATACGGGCTGGACGAACGCCGCGTGCCGAAGCGCGAAAGCGTGGCCCGCGTCAATGCCGCGCTGGAGCTGGTCGGGATGCGCCAATATGCCGACCGCTACCCCTCGCAGCTCTCGGGCGGGCAGCAGCAGCGCGTTGCGCTGGCGCGGACCATCGTCGT
This sequence comes from Nitratireductor pacificus pht-3B, assembly GCF_000300335.1. GTDB lineage: Bacteria > Pseudomonadota > Alphaproteobacteria > Rhizobiales > Rhizobiaceae > Nitratireductor > Nitratireductor pacificus. The sequence continues at coordinate 22,657 of NZ_AMRM01000008.1, forward strand.
CGAGCCGCGGGTCCTGCTGCTCGACGAGCCGCTGTCGAACCTCGATGCCAATCTCAGGGTGCAGATGCGCCAGGACCTCCTGAAGCTCCAGCGCCGCCTCGGCATCACCACCATCTTCGTCACGCATGACCAGGAGGAAGCCAACACGATCTGCGACCGCATTGCGGTGATGGCCGACGGCGTGGTGCAGCAGATCGGCAAGCCCGACGACGTCTACGACAACCCGGCCAACAGCTTCGTCGCGAATTTCCTCGGCACGGCGAACGTTCTGGAAGGCCATGTGGAGAAGGCCGCCTCCGGCCCGGTGTTCCGCAGCGCGGGCGGTCTGGAACTGCCCTGCGGCGACGGCAAGGCGGGGGCAGCCAAGCTGGTCCTGCGGCCGCAGAGCATCGCGTTCGTCGATGGCGGCGCGGCGGACGGGCTGCAGGGCAGGGTCCGCTCCGCCGAGTTCCTGGGCGGCATGATCCGCTATCTGGTCGATGTCGGTGGCGAGGCGCTGCTGGTCGACGAGCTGCACGCGCGCGGCAGCGGCCGGCGCCGCGAGGGCGAAGCGGTGCATGTCCGGATCAACCATGAACAGGCCGTCCTGATCCATCGCTAGAGCGTTTTGCAGTCGGGTGGAATCACCCGACGCCCGCATAAACGCGGAGAAACAAGGAATTAGTCCGGTTCAGCGTTTCTGTGAAACGATGAACCGGACTAATGCGACATGCATCACTTCAAAGTGCTACAGCGTCGCGCGTCTCAGAAGATGCGCGGCGCTGTAGGGTTTTTCAGTCAGGTGAGACCATCTGACGCCCCACGGAAATCAGGAAAATGGGAGACAGACCCGCGCTGCGTTTCGGCGAAACGTTGCCGGGTCTATCTTCTTGTTTTTCCGCATTTATGCGGACGTCAGGTGATTCCACCTGACTGCAAAATGCTCTAGCGCGCCAAAGCGCGTTCTCCGGGCGCGAAGGACTGAAGCACGGCGTCGGTGGTCCGCCCGATATGCGTTTCCATCACCGTGACGGCCTTTTCCGCGTTGCGGTCGAGCGCGGCCTCGAAGAGGGCGCGGTGCTCGAGGCTGATGTCGCGGGTGGCGACGGTCTTGACGCGGGAGAGGCGGCGGTACCGCTCGTGCTGGTCGAACATGAGCTGGCGCATGCGCAGCAGCCATTCGGAATCGCAGGCGGCGACCAGCGCCTTGTGGAACTGGTGGTTGAGACTTTCCCATTCGGCCAGGTCGCCGATGCCCTGATCGATGGTCCGCTCGAGCCGCTCCAGCCGATGAAACGCGGCGGCAAGGGCGTTCTCCCATTCGTCGCCGCCGTTGCGGATCGAGATGCGCAGGGCCTCCACCTCGAGCAGCTTGCGCATGTTGCCGATGTCGCGCGCATCCCGGACGGACATCGGCACGACCTCGCAACCGCGCTGGCCCTCGAGCTTGACCAGATGGTCGCTGGAAAGCCGGGCGAGCGCTTCCCGGATCGGCGCGGCGCCCAGACCGTAGCGCGCGCGCAGCATTTCGATCTTGAGCTTCAGCCCGGGCGCGAGCGCGCCTGAAATGATGTCCTCGCGCAGCAGCCGATAGGCGCGCTCGGCGATCGTTCGTTCCGGTCCGTCATACCGCATGCTGACGAGGATCTCTGCCATTCCGCTCGTTTGCTCCAGTTAACCGGCCCGCGGCGCCTACGACAAGCGGGTTGTCTCGATCCTCAAAATATCGATATTTTTATTGACTTGCAAATAATATCGATATTTTATCCGAGGAATTGGAGGACGGAGCCTTGAGGAGGCGGCGAATTCTGCCGATGTCGAGCGTATTGTCTGAAGAGCGAACCGAGCGGGAAGGCGTGCTGGCGCGCGCCAGCGCCCGCCTTGCTGCCGCCGAGTGGTATTGCGCCGGGCTGCTGCTCTGCGTCGTGTTCGCGCTGCTGCTTCTGAACGTTGTCACGCGCAGTCTCGGCACACCGCTGATCTGGGTGGACGAGCTGGCGATCTACGTCATGATCTGGGCGGCGCTCATCGGCGCGTCCATCGGCATCCGCAACCGCGACCACATCGCGATGACCCTCGTCACCGACCTGCTGCCGGCGGGAAGCCGCAGGGCGCTTCTGATCGGCGTCGATGTCGCGCTGCTGGTCTTCTTCGCCATCTTCGGCGTCATTCTCTGGAACTGGTTCGACCCGGTCGGCGTGCTTTCCGCCGAAACGCTTTCCGGCTTCAGCCAGACGAGCTTCAATTTCATCTATGAGGAGCCGACCACGACCATCGGCATGCGCAAGGTCTGGTTCTGGCTGATCCTGCCCGTCTTCTTCGTGAGCGGCACGGTCCACGCATCGGCCAACCTCGCGACCCGCCTGCGGGGCGGGGAGGGCAAGCCATGACGATTGCCGGCTCTTTCCTCGCCTTCCTGCTCGTCGGCCTGCCCATCGCCTTCGTCCTCGCCGCGACCGCGCTGGTGTTCATCGCCGTCAGCGGCAACACGGTGCTGCTCCAGTCCTATGCGCAGCAGCTCTTCGGCGGGCTCGAGAACTACGGCCTCCTGGCCCTGCCCATGTTCATCCTGCTCGGCGAGTTCATGAATGCGGGCGGCATCGGCAGGCGTCTGATGAGCCTGTCCCTTGCCCTGCTTGGATCGGTCCGGGGCGGTCTCGCCTATGTCAATCTCATCGCCAACATGCTGATGGCCTCGATCCTCGGCTCGACCGTGGCGCAGATCACCATCATGTCGAAGATCGCCGTGCCGGAGATGGAGAAGGCCGGCTATCCGCGCGACGTGTCGGTGGGCATCACAGCGGCCGGCGGCCTCCTGGCGCCGATCATCCCGCCGTCCATGCTGTTCATCATCTTCGGCGTCGTCGCGCAGATGCCGATCGGCGACCTGTTCATCTCCGGCATCGTGCCGGGCGCGATGATGTTCCTTGCCTTCATCGTGGTGATTGCGGTCTTCAGCAGGCTCTACGCCTTCCCGCGCTCGGAGCGCCTTTCGATCGGGAAGCGTTTTGCGGCATTGTTCGATGCGCTCCCGGCGCTGGCCATTCCCGCCGTCATCATCGGCAGCATCCTGGGCGGCCTGGCGACGCCGACCGAAGCCGCCGCCATCGCCACGCTGGCGGCGATGCTGACGGGCCTCTTCGTCTACCGCGAGATGAGCGTAGCCGACATCTTCCCGGCCTTCGCCAATGCCGCGCGTAGCGCCGCCGTGGTGCTGTTCCTGATCGCGGCCGCGCAGGTGTTCAGCTGGGTGATCACCTTCGAGAACCTGCCGGCGCGGGTGGCGGACGGGCTGCAGCTCATCACCGCCTCGCCGATCGTCTTCCTGCTGCTCCTGAACCTGCTTCTCCTGATGCTCGGCATGGTCACGGACCCGATTCCCGCCATCATCCTCGTGGTCCCGGTGCTGCTGCCGGTGGCGACCGATGTCTACGGCATCGATCCGTTCCAGTTCGGCGTCATCGTCTGTCTCAACCTGACGCTCGGCCTCCTGACGCCGCCGGTGGGGACGGGCCTGTTCGCCGCCGCCCTGATGGGCGGGGTGAAGGCGGAGCGCATCGCCTGGCTGGTCACGCCGTTCTTCCTCGCCGTCGCTGTGGTTCTCGTTCTCCTGGCCTTCTTTCCATGGCTGGCAACGGGCCTGAAGGAGCTGCTGTGATGGCCGAGGCGAAAGCACCCGTCCTGATCGTCGGCGGCGGAACCATCGGCTGCGGATGGGCGGCTGCGTTCGCGGCCGCCGGGCACCCGACGCAGGTCTTCGACCCGGCACCCGAAACGGCCGCGCGCGTCGAACTGGTCTGGCGGAAAGCCCTGCCCGTTCTGGAACGGCTTGGAAACGTCGGCGCCGACGTGGCACCGCCGTCCCACATCGCCCGGCTCGATGAGGCTGCTGAGACCGTGGCCTTCGTGCAGGAAGCCCTGCCGGAGCGGCTGGAACTCAAGCGGCAGGTGCTCGCCGCGCTGGAGCGGCATGTGCCAGCCGATGCGGTGATCGCATCGAGCACATCCGGCCTGTCGCCGAGCGACATACAGGATGCGCTGGCCCATCCCGAACGCCTTGTGGTCGGCCATCCCTGCAACCCGCCCTATCTCATGCCGGTGGTGGAAATCTGCGCCGGCGCGAAGACCGACGCTCCGGCGATGGACAGGGCCGACGCCTTCTATTCCGCCATCGGCAAGACGGTGCTGCGGCTGCGGCGCGAGATGCCCGGCCATCTGGTCAACCGTCTTCAGGCGGCGCTGTGGCGCGAGGCCGTTCATCTGGCGGCGGAGGGCGTCGCCTCGGTCGACGATATCGAGAAGGCGGTCACTAAGGGGCTGGCGGCGCGCTGGTGCGTGACCGGCCCGACGGCGATCTTTCATCTGGCCGGCGGCGAGGCCGGCCTGGCGAAGTTCTTCGACGATCTGGGGCCGGAAGTCGAAAAGTGGTGGGCTTCGCTCGGCACGCCGCGCCTCGACGCTGAAACCCGCGCCGCCCTTATCGAAGGCGTCGCGCAGAGCCCCGGCCTGGCGGATGCCGAAGCGCTTGCCGGCCTGCGGGACGCGCGGGTGCCTGAAATTCTCAACCTGCTGTCCGGCACGGAAGACCGGAACGGATCTTTGCATTGAAAACGGGAGGAAGACACATGCTGAAACAGATTGCGGGCGCGCTCGCCATTACCGGCCTCATGCTGGCGGCTCAGGCGGCAAGCGCCGCCGAATACCGGCTCGGCCTCATCACGCCGCCGCCGCATCAATGGACGGTCACGGCGAACACCATCGCCGGCGAACTGAAGGAGAAGACCGACGGACGCGTCGAGCTTCTGATCTTCCCGAGCGGCCAGCTCGGAAACGAAGCGCAGATGCTCCAGCAGTTGCAGACGGGCGCGCTGGACTTCGCCTTCCTGACGCTCGGAGAGCTTGCCAACCGCGATCCGAACTACGGCATTTTCCTCGCGCCTTACATCGTCAAGGACGTCGCCGGCGCGCAGAAGCTGCTGAAGGGCGAGACCGCCGGCGAGCTGCTCGACGGGGTCAGCAAGTTCGGCCTGAAGGGTTTTGGTTACGCGATGGCCGGCCTGCGCCAGATCGTCATGCGCGGCGAGGTCAAGGATGCCGCCGGGCTTTCGGGCAAGAAAATCCGCACCGTGCCCCTGGCGCCCGAACTCGACTTCTGGGTCAAAGTGGGAGCCGCCCCGACCCCGATGCCGCTGCCGGCGCTCTACGACGCCTTCGCCAACGGTCAGGTCGACGGCATGCAGATCGACTTCGAAGGCACCTGGAACAGCAAGTATTACGAGCATGCGGGCACGATCATCGAATCCAACCACATGATGTTCCCCATGATCGCGGTCGGGTCCGGACGCAAATGGGGCGCGATCCCCGCCGAGGATCAGGCGATCATCGAGGAGGTGCTCAGCGCGCATCTCGACACGCTGGTGGGATCCTATGCGAAGATCGACGCGGACTATCTCGAGAAGCTGAAGGGCACCGAGGTGCCGGTCGTCACCATCGACCGCGCGTTCTTCGGCGAGTCCATCGACAACTGGTACAAGGAATGGCGCACCAAGGCGCCGATGCTGGAAAAGCTGGAAGCCGAGGCATCGGGGCTCTGAGGCCATCGACATGAAACGGCGGGGCGCGCGAAGCGCTCCGCATCGGAACCTGGAGGATATTGTGAGCGGGACCTATCGCGACCTTCGCTATGTGCGGCTGGCGACCGGCGACCTGAACAAGGCTGCCGACTTCGCCACCGGTCTGGTCGGGCTGCAGGAGTTCGCGCGCGACGAGCAGCGCGCCTACTTCCGCTCCGACGCGCGCGCCTATTCGCTCTGCTTCAGCGCCGCCGACAAGGGCGACGCGGTCGCCCTGACCGTCGCGCGCGACACGGACCTGACGGCGATGGCCGAGCGGCTGCGCGCCGAGGGGTTTGCCGTCTCCGAGCTGGATCAGGCGGCCTGCACCGCCCGCAAGATCAAGAAGGGCATCGCGACCAGCGCGCCCAACGGTGTGGCGGTCGAACTCGTCTGGCGTCCCCTCACCTCCGGCTGGCGCTATCACGGTCCCCGCGACGCGGGCATCACCGAAATCTCCTCCGTCTCGCTGGCCTGCACCGATATCGCCGCCAACGAGGATTTCTGGACGCGCGTCCTCGGCGGCGCCGTCTCCGACTGGGCCGGCGATGCCGCCTATATCCGCATCGACGGCGCGCATCACCGCATCGCGCTCTATCCCTCCGCCCGCGACGGCATTCTGGGCGTCGACTTCGCCGTGGAGTCGATCAACAACGTGATGCAGAACCACTATTTTCTGCAGGCGCGGCAGATGCCCATCGTCCAGGGGCCGGGCCGCCAGCCGGCATCGGAAAAGATCTTCGTCGCGACCCGCGGGCCGGGCGACGTGCTGTTCAGCTATTCCACGGGAATGAGCCAGGCCGATCCCGAGCGCACGCCGCGCCAGTTTCCCGACGCGGCGCTTTCCCATTGTGCGTGGGGTTCCCCCACGAACGAGCCCGAGTTTCGGGGCGCGTGAACGACAGGAGAAGCGAAATGATCGAGTTGAAGGACGTGGTCTACTGCCGTCTCGGCACGCGCGATCTGGAGGGAGCGGTCTGGTTTGCGCAAAACATCCTCGGGCTGGAAGTGTCCGAGCACCGCAAGGGCGCGGTGCATTTCAAATCCGACAGCCGCGACCACACGCTGTGCTATTTCGAGGGCGACCCGGAAGACCAGGTGACGGCGTTCGAACTTGGCTCGTCAGCCGATTTGCACGCGGCGGCGGCCACGCTCGAATCGTTGAAGCAGCAGGTCTATTACGGCACGCGCGAGGAATGCGACGCGCGCCATGTGCGTGAGTTCATCCGCTTTCGCGACCCGACCGGCAACAACATCGAATTCGTCGTGCGCCCGGCCTTTTCCGGCCAGCGCTACCACGGCACGCGCGACGCGGGCATCACCGGCTTCAGCCATGTGGGCCTGTGCTCCAGCGATCTGGAGCGCGACGAGAAATTCTGGACCACGGTCTGCAACGCGCGCGTCTCCGACCGCATCGGCGATGCGCCGCTGATGCGGCTCGGCTCGATCCACCACACGATCGCGCTGTTCCCCTATCACAAGGCCGGCATCCAGCACATCAACCACCAGGTGGAATCGACCGACGACATCCAGCGCTCGACCAACTTCATCCGCGACCGGCAGATCAACATCACCTTCGGTCCCGGCCGTCATCCGACGTCCTCCGCTCAGTTCCTTTATTTCAGCGGTCCCGACGGCATGACGTTCGAATATTCGACCGGCGTCTGCGAGATCCACGACGAGCCGCTGTGGCGCGACCGGCAGTTCGCGTTCGAGCCGGTCGGCTTCTGCCACTGGGGCGCGAAGCCGAACATCGCCGCGTTCGAGGACTGAGCCGTGACGCAGACCGACAGGGACGATCTGGCGCGCCGGGTGCGCGTGGCGGCAAGGGCGCTCGGCCGGCATGGGCTCGCCCATGCCTACGGCCATTGCTCGGCGCGCATCGACGCGGAGCGCTTCCTCGTCTGTCCGCCGCAGCCCATGGGGCTGGTGGCGCCGGGTGAGGCCTGCACGGTGGTGCCGGTCAGCGGACCGCTGCCCGATGGCGTTCTGGGCGAGGTGCGCATCCATCAGGAGATCTATCGCAACCGGCCGGCGGTCGGCGGCGTGGCGCGCTTCATGTCGCCGAAGATGATGGCGCTTGCGGCACTCGGCAGATCGCCGAAGGCGCGCCACGGCTTCGGAGCCTATTTCGCGCCGGAGCCGCCGCTCTGGGACGACCCGCAGCTCGTGCGCGACGACGCGAAGGCGAGGGGCGTCTTCGCCGCCATGGGCGATGCGCGCGCCGTCCTGATGCGCGGCAACGGCGCCGTTACGGCGGGCGACACGCTGGAAGAGGCCATCGTGCTCGCCTGGTATCTGGAGGATGCGTGCCGCATCGAGCTGGAAGCGCTGGCCGCGGGCCTTGCCGACGCGCCGCCGACCTTTTCCGCCGAAGGGGCGAATGAGCGGGCCACCAAGGCCGGCCGCATCTTTGAACGCATGTGGGATTTCCTCACCGCAGGCGATCCCGAACTCTGAGTTTCCGCAAGAAGGACGAGATTACGTGAAGCGCATTCAGAATTTCATCAACGGTCGCTTTGTCGACGGCACGGGCGAACTGTTCGAGAACCGTTTCCCGGCAACGGGCGAGGTGCACTCGCTTGTCTCCGCCGCGGGCGAGCAGGATGTGGATGCCGCGGTTTCGGCGGCGAAGAAGGCGCTCAAGGGGCCATGGGCGCGGCTGAGTGTGCAGGAGCGCATCACGCTCCTGCGCCGGGTGGCCGACGGCATCAATGCGCGCTTCGACGAGTTCCTGCGTGCCGAGATCATGGATACGGGCAAGCCCGCCTCCATCGCCAGCCACATCGACATTCCGCGCGGCGCGGCCAATTTCAACGTCTTCGCCGACCAGATCGCCAGCGTCGCGACGGAGGCGTTCGAGATGGCGACGCCGGACGGCGCCGGGGCGCTGAACTACGCGATCCGCATGCCGCGGGGCGTCATCGGCGTTGTCTGCCCGTGGAACCTGCCACTGCTTTTGATGACGTGGAAGGTCGCGCCGGCACTGGCCTGCGGCAACACGGTGGTGGTGAAGCCCTCGGAGGAAACCCCGGCCACCGCCACGCTGCTCGGCGAGGTGATGAACGACGCCGGCATTCCCGAAGGCGTCTACAATGTGGTGCATGGTTTCGGCGGCGGCAGCACGGGCGAGTTCCTGTCGAGCCACCCCGACGTGGACGCGATCACCTTCACCGGCGAAACGACGACGGGCGAGGCCATCATGGCGGCGGCCGCGCGCGGCGTTCGCCCCGTCTCGCTGGAGCTTGGCGGCAAGAATCCGGGCATCGTGTTCGACGATGCGGATATCGACATCACCATAGAGGGCCTGGGCCGCTCCTGCTTCGCCAACACGGGGCAGGTGTGCCTCGGCACCGAACGGCTTTACGTGCAGCGCGGCATCTTCGATCAGGTGGCGGAGAAGCTCGCCGCCAGGGCGAGGACCTATGCCTTCGGCGATCCGTTCGACCAGAGCACGACCATGGGGCCGCTGATCAGCGAGGAGCACCGCCGCAAGGTGCTCGCCTATTACGAGAAGGCGAAGGCCGGCGGCGCCGAGATCCTCGCCGGCGGCGGCGTGCCCTCCATTCAGGGCTATGAGGGCGGAAGCTGGGTGGAGCCGACCGTCTGGACCGGCCTGCCGGAGGATTCGCCCGTGGTGCGCGACGAGATCTTCGGCCCCTGCACGCACATCACGCCCTTCGACGACGAGGAGGAGGCGATCCAGCTCGCCAACAACAGCCCCTACGGGCTGGCGACCTCGATCTGGACGACGAACCTGTCGCGCGGCCATCGCGTGGCCGGCCGGATCGACGCCGGCATCACCTGGGTCAACTGCTGGTTCCTGCGCGATCTGCGCACCCCCTTCGGCGGCTCGAAACGCTCGGGCATCGGCCGCGAGGGCGGCGTCCACTCGCTCGAATTCTACACCGAACTGCGCAATGTCTGCGTGAAGCTCTAACTTTCTGATTTGCGCGATTACGGACGGAAGCGGGTCCCCGCTTCCCCCGTAATTGCCTTGGAGGATATCCATCATGCTTAGCGAAGAACAGCGCGGGGAAGCGGTTCGCTCCCTGCTCGAAAGCCACCGCACGAAGGTGCAGGGCCGCCGCCCCTCGGAAATGTTCCCGGATATCCGGATCGAGGATTCCTATGCCATTTCGTCCGCTGTGGCCGCGGAACGGGTCAAGGCGGGCGCCAAGATCATCGGCCACAAGATCGGCCTCACCTCCAAGGCGATGCAGGCGAGCTCGAAAATCGACGAGCCCGACTACGGCTATCTGTTCGATGACCTGATCCTGAACGACGGCGCGAAGGTTCCCTTCGAGAACTTCTGCGTGCCGCGCGTCGAGCCGGAGCTGACCTTTATCCTGAAGGAACCGCTCAAGGGGCCGAATGTGGGCCTGATCGACGTGCTGCGCGCCACCGAATATGTGGTGCCGTCCATCGAGATCATCGATGCGCGCGTCACCGAGCCGCGCAAGATTTTCGACACGGTGGCCGACAATGGTGCCGCCGCCGGCATCGTGCTCGGCGGCCGGCCGGTGCGCCCGGACGAGGTGGATCTGCGCTGGGTCGGCGCGGTCTTCTACCGCAATTCCGAGATCGAGGAGACGGGCCTCGCCGCCGGCGTGCTCGGCCATCCGGCCATGGCGATCGCCTGGCTCGCCAACAAGCTCGCGCCCTTCGACATCACGCTGGAGCCGGGACACATGATGCTGTCGGGCTCCTTCACGCGGCCCGTCTGGGCGCAGAAGGGCGATACGCTGCACGCCGATTTCGGCCCGCTCGGCAGTGTTGCCGTGCAGTTCGTCTGAGGTCCGCCGTGAAGAGCCTGGAAAACACGTTCAAGAAGCGTCTTCTGGCCGGCGAAACGCTGGTCGGCCTGTGGAACAGCCTGTGCAGTCCCATCGCCTCCGAGGCGCTGGCGGATGCCGGCTTCGACTGGCTCCTCTTCGACAGCGAGCATTCGCCGGTGGAAGTGGCGGGCCTCTATCCGCTGCTGCAGGCGGCTTCCGGCGGGTCCGCCGAGGCCATCGTGCGCCCCGCCTGGAACGACAAGGTGCTGATCAAGCGGGTCCTCGACATCGGCGCGCAGACCATTCTCGTCCCCTTCGTCCAGAACGCCGCCGAAGCGCGCGCCGCCGTTGCGGCCACGCGCTATCCGCCGGAGGGCATTCGCGGCGTCGCGGGCAGCACGCGCGCCAGCCGCTACGGCCGCGCGAAGGACTATTTCAAGGTCGCCAATCGCGAGGTCTGCCTGCTCGTGCAGATCGAGACGGGCGAGGCGCTGGAGGCACTGGGCGAGATCGCCGCCGTCGACGGCGTCGACGGCGTCTTCATCGGTCCGTCCGATCTCGCCGCATCGCTCGGGCATCTGGGCAATCCCGGCCATGACGACGTGCAGAACGCCCTGCGCCGGGCGGTGGAGCAGCTCAGGGAGACGGGGAAACCCGCGGGCATCCTCGCCACCAATCCGGAGGATGCGAAGCGCTACCGCGACTGGGGCTACCAGTTCGTTGCCGCCGGCGTCGATCTGGGGCTGCTGGTGAAGGCCGCGGATGCTCTGGCGACGCAGATGAAGTAGCCGCGCATGCGGCCGCAGGTCCCGCGAGGTTCAGAGCCAGGCCGCCCGCGCGGCGCTCTCGATCTCGCGGACCTGGCGCAGGGAGGCCGAAGCGGCCTCGTAGAACATGCCGAATGTCGGGCTCCAGTAATCCGTCTCCAGCGGGACGCGGATCATGGCGTCGGCGGGCGCGGGCTTTCCGACCGGCGACATGTTGAACGTCGCATAGCCGAAGCCGCCCTCCACCAGCCTGCGCGCCATTTCCGTGGAATCGACGACGAACCGGGTGTTCGGCGTGATCCTGTGATGGTCGAACAGCCCGCTGTAATAGGCGCGCGCGCCCGGAAAGTTGAGGAAGATATACGGTTCCTCCGCGAGTTCGTGGAGCGAGAGCGAACGGGCTTCGGCCAGGCGATGGTTTCGCGGCAGGGCGATGTGAAGCTGCGCGCGGAACAGGCTGACGAAGGTCAGGGAGGGATGCAGGAAATCGTTGAAGCCGAGGCCGACGAGATGCGCTCCGGCGCGCACCGCATCCACCAGCGCCTCCGAGTCCAGCTCCGCGATCCGGTAGCGGGCGACAGCCCCGCGACGGTCGAGTTCGGCGATCAGCCGCGGCATGATGATCGGGCTGGCATTGGCGAGAATGCCGATGGTGATCTCGCGCTCCTGCGTATGGGCGATGCCCGCCGCCTTCTTCTCGAACAGCTCGTGCGCCTCGAAAAGCGGCTCCGCGAAGCCCAGGAACCGCTGGCCCTCGGGCGTCGGGCGCATGCCCTTGGCGCGCGACCTGACGAACAGCTGCGCGCCGATCTTGCTCTCCGCGTCGCTGAGTGCCTCGCGGATGGAGGACGCCGACAGGTTGAGTTTTTCCGACGCGCCGGCGATCGAGCCGGCCGAGGCGACGGCCGCGATGTAACGCAACTGCTTGTAGCTGAAACCCTTCATGTGCCCTCAAGCCCTCCCCCGGCGCTTCATATATACAAAATATGTCCTTCTCAGTTTCAAAAAAAGCATTTTTTACATGATTTGGATTTCGCTAGATTGCTCCGAGATCAAAAGGGGGAATGTCATGAACAAAGTTCTGTCGGGAATGGCCGCCGCTGCCTTCACCCTGCTCGCCTCGCACAGCGCCTCGGCGCAGGAGCTCTCGGTTTCCACCTGGCTGCCCATGGGGCACCACATCAATGCCGGGATTCTGGAGCCCTATGCGAAGCGCGTCAGCGAAGCGACCGACGGTCGCGTCACCTTGAATTTCCTCGGCAAGCCGCTGGGCTCTCCCGCCGAGCATTTCGAGCTCGCCCGCAAGGGTCTGGCCGACATCACCTGGAGCAATTTCACCTACGAGCCCAAGCGCTTCGCCGTGTTCACGCTGTTCGAACTGCCGCTTCTCAGCGACAGTTCGGAGGTCAACTCCGTCGCGGCCTGGAACACCTACGAGAAGTTCCTCGCCTCCAGCCTGTCGGTGCTTGAGGGCGTCGAGATCCTCGGCCTGATGCAGCTCGACCCCGGCATGATCAACATGCGCGACACCGCCGCCGTGAAGCCGGAAGACCTGGCCGGCAAGAAGATGCGCGCGGGCGGCCCGATCCAGTCGGCGCTGCTGGAGAAGGCCGGCGGCGTTTCCGTCTCCGCGCCTCAGTCGAAGTCCTACGAGCTTCTTTCGACCGGCGTGGTCGACGGCACCTTCGCCAATACCGAAGCCCTCTACGGCTTCAAGCTCTTCGAGGTGGTCAAGCACCAGACCGCGGTGAAGGGAGGTGCCTATAACGGCATCTTCTTCATCGCGATGAACAAGAAGCGCTTCGACAGCCTCTCCGAGGAAGACAGGCAGGCCATTCGCGGCGTCTCGGGCATCGAGCTGTCGCGCGCGGCCGGGATCGACTGGGACCAGTCCAGCGCGGCCGGCGGCAGCGCCGCCGAGAAGGCCGGCATGACCTTCTCCGAACCCTCCGAGGAACTGCTTTCGCTGATCCGCGAGGTTCGCACCGAGCAGGAGCAGGTCTGGATCGAAAGCGCCAAGGCCGCGGGGGTCGAGAACCCGCAGGAGGTCATGGACTTCTTCTACGCCGAGATCGAGCGCCTGGACGCAGAGCGCGCCAGCCGTTAATCCGTTGCGCCCGACCGCCTCGCGGTCGGGCGCGCTTTCGGATGAAGGCCTCACACTCTTCCGGAATCCAGGAAATGAAATCTCGCAACGGTATCGACCGGCTGGCGCTTCTGCCAGCCCTGCTCCTGCTCGCTCTTGCCGTGATCACCTTTGTCGATGTGGTCGGCCGCAACCTCCTTGCCATGCCGCTCACCGGGTCGTTCGACATCATCTCCTACATGATGGCCGTTCTCGTCTTCGCGGCGGCTCCGGCGGTAACCCGCTCGCGCAGCCATGTGGTGGTCGATCTTCTGGACCCGTTCTGTCCCGCCTGGCTGGCGCGCATCCGCGGCGCGGCGATCGAACTGCTGTCGGCCGGGATCCTGTTCCTGCTTGCCTGGCGGCTGGGCCTGTATGGCATCGAGGCGCATGAATTCGACCGGGTCTCGCCGGACATCTACCTGCCGATCTGGCCGATTGCCGGCTTCTGCGCCGCCGTTGCGGCGGTCACCGGCTTCATCCACCTGGCGAACGCCGCCCGTGACATCCTGGGGGAGCCGGAACAATGATCGCCACCCTGAGTGCCTGCGCCATCGTCGTGGCGCTCGTCTTCCTGCGCATCCCGGTCGGCTTCGCCATGCTCGTCGTCGGCCTTGCGGGCATCGCGATGTTCCGCGATCTCGCCGTGGCGCTCGACCTGCTCGGCTCCACGACCATGGAGACGGTCGCCTCCTTCGAACTGTCGGTCATTCCGCTGTTCCTCCTGATGGGCAATGTCATCAACCGGTCGAACATCTCGCGCGAGCTGTATGACTGCGCCAACACCTTCGTCGGCCACCGGCGCGGCGGGCTGGCGCTGGCGACGGTGCTGAGCTGCGGCGTCTTCAGCGCCATCTGCGGATCGTCGCTCGCAACGGTGGCCACCATGTCCAAGGTGGCCCTGCCGGCCATGCGGCGGCACAATTACGGGGACGAACTGGCCGCGGGCGCCATCGCCGCCGGCGGCACGCTGGGCGTGCTCATTCCGCCATCGGTGATCCTGATCCTCTACGGCCTTCTCACCGAGACAAGCATCGGCCAGCTCTTCGCGGCGGGCTTCATCCCGGGCCTCGTCGGTATCGGCTTCTATCTCCTGGCCGTGCAGGCCGCCGTCGCGTTGAAGCCGGAGCTCGGCCCGGCGGGCGAGCGGCACGGCTGGCGGGAGCGCCTGCGTTCGGCGCGCGGCGTCCTGCTGCCCATTCTGCTCTTCGTCATCGTCATCGGCGGAATCTATGCCGGCTTCTTCACGCCGACGGAATCGGCGGGCATCGGCGCCGTCGCGGCGATCATGATCGCCTTCGCGCGCCGCGCCATCACCTGGAGCGACCTGCTCGACGTGCTCGGCGAGACGGTGCTGGTGAGCGCCGCGCTGTTCTTCATTCTCATCGGCGCGCTCTACTTCTCGCACCTCGTCACGCTGTCCGGTTTCTCCTACGAGATCGTCGAGTGGCTCGAGGGCCTGAATGCGACGCCGATCATGGTGCTCCTCGGCATCCTCGCGATCTACCTGCTGCTCGGCTGCATCATGGACAGCATGGCCATGATCGTGCTGACAGTCCCGATCTTCTTCCCGCTGGTGACCGGCCTCGGCTTCCACCCCGTCTGGTTCGGGATCATCGTCGTCGTCGTTTCCGAGATCAGCTTCATCACGCCGCCGATCGGCATCAACATCTTCGTCCTGCGGTCCAACCAGCCCGATCTGTCGATCGCCACCATCTACCGGGGCGTAACGCCTTTCTGGATCTCCGATATCTTCCGGCTCGCGGTCCTGACGGCCTTCCCGGCGCTCTCGCTGTGGCTGCCGTCCCTGCTTTTCTGACATCTTCCAACACGAGGTTCTCATGTCCACGCTCGACTATTTCCGCAACGCGGCCGGGGAGATCGGGGATTGGCGGCGCACGCTCCATTCGATGCCGGAACTGCTCTACGACCTGCCGCGCACGAGCGCCTACGTCGCCGACAAGCTGCGCTCCTTCGGCGTCGACGAGATCACCGGCGGCGTCGCCCAGTCCGGCATCGTCGCCGTGATCGAGGGGCGGAAGGGGCCTGGCGGAACGGTCGGCCTGCGCGCCGACATGGACGCCCTGCCCATCGCGGAGACCACCGGCCTCGCCTATGCGTCGGACACAGACGGGCACATGCATGCCTGCGGGCATGACGGACACACGGCGATGCTTCTGGGTGCAGCCCGCTATCTCAGCGAGACGCGGGATTTCGCGGGCCGGGTCGTGCTGGTGTTCCAGCCGGCCGAGGAGGGCGGCGCGGGCGGCGAGGCGATGCTGAAGGACGGCCTGCTGCGGCGCTGGCCGATGCAGCAGATCTACGGCCTGCACAACCAGCCGGGCATTCCGGTCGGCCGCTATGCGATCCGCGAGGGCGCGATGCTGGCGTCTTCCGACATGTTCGACGTCACGATCACCGGCAAGGGCGGCCATGCGGCGGCGCCGCAGACGGCGACGGATGCGCTGGTCACCGCGGCGACGATCATCGCCTCGGCCCAGAGCGTCGTTTCGCGCAACCTGTCGCCCTTCGACGCGGCCGCCCTCTCCGTCACCCGCATCTCCTCAGGAGACAGCTACATCACCATCGCCGAAACCGCGTGTTTCTCCGGCACAATCCGCACGCTCGACGAACGAACGCGCGGCATGATCAAGTCCCGCCTCGAGGAGATCGTCCATGCCGGAGCGAAACTGCATGGCGCGAAGGCCGAGATCGATTTTCTGGGCGGCTACCCGGTGCTGAAGAACCACCGGGAACACACGGTACGGGCGGCCGAGGCCGCAAGGTCCATCGTCGGAGCCGACGCGGTCGATGCCGACTGCGCGCCCATCCTGGCAAGCGAGGACTTTGCATTCATGCTGAACGAGGTCCCCGGAGCCTATATCTTCATCGGCAATGGCGACACGGCCTCGCTGCACAATTCGGCCTATGACTTCAATGACGACGCCATCCCCTATGGCTGCGCCTTCCTGGCCGAGGTGGCCCGCAGCGCGCTGTCCGACATGAAATGACGGCGTGGCCGGGACCCCTCTCACGGGGTCCCTCATCGCTTCAGAGAAGGCCGCGGATGGCGTGAACGCCTGTCCATTGACGGCGCCGTCGGCGCGCCGTGATTGGAAGCGCTCGTGGCCGCTCCCGGTTACCGCTTCGACTGAAACGCGCGCGACGGCGCTTAACGCCGCAATCCGGTCACCGATGGCAACCGTCGGATTCTAAATATCTGAGATATTGAAGGAATTTGGTGGAGCCAATCGGAATCGAACCGACGACCTCTTGAATGCCATTCAAGCGCTCTCCCAACTGAGCTATGGCCCCACACTCCGGCGATATGCCGGCCGCCGTCTCCGGCGAAGAGGTTCCGGCGGCCCTTCCGGGCCAACCGTGTGGGCGGCTTCTAAACCCGCCCGGCGGGAAGATCAAGCCCCGTTTTTCGCTTGTTCGCCGCAGATCGACGAAGGCCGGGGCTTTCTTCCGCGAAGTCCCCGCGGATCAGCGGTCGTCGTCGTCGTCGCCGACGCCGATGAAGTCCTTGACGTCGTCGTCGTCCTCATCCTCGTCTTCCTCGAGGAAGGTGTCGTCGTCGTCATCGTCGCCGAGATCGACATCGTCGTCATCGTCGCCGTCGAGATCCGGAATGTCCGTCTTGTCGCTGCCGGAAGCCTCGTCATCGGCGTCCTCAAGCGAAACGACCTCCGGAGCATCCTCTTCGGCGTCCAGCTCCTTCTCCTCAACCTCGTCTTCCTCGTCCACCGAGTTGTCGACGCTGGAATCGAAATAGCTGCGCGGATAGGACTGGCCCGTATAGGGCGATACGATCGGATCCTTGTTGAGATCGTAGAACTTGCGGCCCGTTTCCGGGCAGACGCGTTTTGTTCCGAGTTCCGGTTTAACCACCTTGCTGCCTCATCGTCTTGCGGTCGGCCCAGCCTGCGACGGCTCAATCGCTGCCGGCACCTGAAGCGCACTCTGCCTTTTCGAAAATTTCGGTCCCCTTAACGGCAAGTCGCGCACCTGTCAAAGCATAATAGACCGGCGTCGCAAATCGTTCCGGGAACACTTCTTCTCCCTTGCGCACCTTCTCTTTCAACCCCGACAGCGTCGATCCGTCAACCGGGGGATGACCCGCTATCACCATCATGCTAGAGCCTGCCGCGGAAAACGCGACACCGATACGCCGTTCGGCAGGCAGATTCGCCATCGTCAAGGACCAGACAATGCACAACGCTTCACCGCGCCCGCTCAGCGCCGCAAAATCCGAAGCCCTGACCGGGCGCGCCCGCGTGCCGGGCGACAAGTCGATCTCGCACCGGGCGCTGATGTTCGGCGGGCTCGCCGCCGGCGAGACGCGCATCACCGGCTTGCTGGAGGGCGAGGACGTGCTGCGCACCGGCGAGGCGATGCGGGCGATGGGCGCGCGCATCGAGAAGCAGGGCCAGGAATGGATCGCCGTGGGCACCGGCAACGGGGCGCTGCTGCAGCCGAAGGACGCGCTCGATTTCGGCAATGCCGGCACCGGCGTGCGGCTGACCATGGGGCTTGTCGGCTCCTACGACATGGAAACGCGCTTCGTCGGCGACGCCTCGCTGTCGAAGCGGCCGATGGGCCGGGTGCTCGATCCGCTGCGGGAAATGGGCCTGCAGGTGGTTTCCGCCGAGGCCGGCGACCGCCTGCCGATCACCCTGCGTGGCCCGAAGCACGCCGCGCCCATCTCCTACCGCGTGCCGATGCCGTCCGCGCAGGTGAAATCGGCGGTGCTGCTCGCGGCGCTCAACGTGCCGGGCGTGACCACGGTGATCGAGCCGGTGGCGACGCGCGACCACACGGAGAAGATGCTGGCCGGCTTCGGCGCTTCGCTCGAGGTCGAGACCGATGCGGACGGCGTGCGCCATATCCGCATCGAGGGCCAGCCGAAGCTGACTGGCCAGACCATCGCCGTGCCGGGCGACCCCTCCTCGGCGGCGTTCCCGCTGGTTGCCGCCGTCCTCGTGCCGGGGTCCGACGTGGTGATCGAGAACATGCTGATGAACCCGACGCGCACGGGGCTCGTGACGACGCTCCTTGAAATGGGCGCCGACATCACGATCCTCGAGCGGCGCAACGAAGGCGGCGAGGACGTGGCCGACCTGCGCGTGCGCGGCTCGGAGCTGAAGGGCGTCACCGTGCCGGCGGAACGCGCGCCGTCGATGATCGACGAGTATCCGGTGCTGGCCGTCGCCGCCAGTTTCGCCGAGGGCGAAACCAGGATGCCGGGACTGGAAGAGCTGCGTGTCAAGGAATCCGACCGGCTGTCGGCGGTCGCCGAGGGGCTGAAGGCCAATGGCGTCGATTGCGTCGAGGGCGAGGCGAGCCTGAGCGTCACCGGCCGTCCGGGCGGCCGGGGTCTGGGCGGCGGCACGGTCAGCACGCATCTCGACCACCGCATCGCCATGAGCTTCCTGGTGATGGGGCTGGCCGCCGAAAAGCCGGTGACGATCGACGACCAGGCGATGATCGCGACGAGTTTCCCCGATTTCACCGACCTGATGCGCCGTCTCGGCGCGCGGATCGGCTGAACGGCAGGCATTCAGGCAGGAGGAGAACCGGTATGAGCGCAGAGAAAGTGGCGATGATCGTCGGCGGCGGCAGCGGCATGGGCGCCGGCGCCGCGCGGATCCTGGCGGCGAACGGCTATTCGGTGGCCATCCTGTCGTCGTCCGGCAAGGGCGAGGCCCTGGCGGGCGAACTGGGCGGGCTGGGCTTCACCGGCTCCAACCGCTCGGTCGAGGACCTGACGCGTTTCACGGAAAAGACCATGGAGCGCTACGGCCGCATCGACGTGCTGGTCAACGGCGCCGGCCATGGGCCGAAGGGCGCGGTGCTGGAGATTTCCGATGCCGACTGGCAGCTCGGCATGGAGTTCTACCTGCTCAACGTGGTGCGCGCGACGCGCCTCGTGACGCCGATCATGCAGGCGCAGAAATCCGGCTCCATCGTCAACATCTCGACCTATGCGACCTTCGAGCCGGAGGAAGCGTTCCCCACCTCCGGCGTCTTCCGGGCCGGGCTTGCCGCCTTCACCAAGCTGTTCTGCGACAAATACGCCGCCGACAACATCCGCATGAACAACGTGCTGCCGGGCTTCATCGATTCCCTGCCGGAGAAGGAAGACCGCCGTGCCCGCATCCCGATGGGACGCTACGGCAGCGTCGACGAGGTATCGGAACTGATCCTGTTCCTCGCCGGCGGGAAATCGGGCTACATCACCGGCCAGAACATCCGCATCGACGGCGGCATCACGCGCTCGGTCTAGGCCGGCCATGCGGGATCGTCCAGCCAGCCACGCACAGGAGCCTCAATTGCTGATCGCCATCGACGGACCTGCAGCCTCCGGCAAGGGCACGCTGGCCCGCAGGCTGGCCGCCCATTACGGGCTGCGCCACCTCGACACCGGGCTGACCTATCGCGGCGTGGCCAAGACCCTGCTCGACACCGGCCGGCCGCTCGACGACGAGGCGGTTGCCGAAGAAGCGGCGCGGGCGCTCGATCTCGGCGCGCTCGACCGCGCGGTCCTCTCGGCGCATGGCATCGGCGAGGCGGCGTCGAAGGTCGCGGTGATGCCCTCGGTGCGCCGGGTCCTGGTCGACAAGCAGCGCGCCTTCGCCGCCGCGCCGCCCGGCGCCGTGCTCGACGGGCGCGACATCGGCACGGTGGTCTGTCCCGATGCCGACGTAAAACTCTATGTCATCGCCACCGCCGCGGTGCGCGCCACCCGCCGCTGGCGCGAGATCGAGGCCGCGGGCGGTAGCGCCGACTACGCCGGAATCCTGGCCGATATCGAGCGGCGCGACGCGCGCGACACGGAACGCGCGGCAAGCCCGATGCGGCCCGCCGAAGACGCCCACTTGCTCGATACGAGCGAAATGGATATAGAGACGGCGTTCCGGGCGGCCTCAGCCGTCATCGACGCCAGGCGCGCCGAACGGGACGCGAACTGAAGAACCGCCTGCCTCGCATTCTCATGCGCCGGATCAGCCGCTTCGCGGCTCCAGAGCGATCCGCTCGGATGCATGGCAGGTGAAACGCAACACGAACCACCGGCGCCGCCCCGATCCAGAAGGGGCAATTCAGGAGCATCAATGTCAGAACTCAATCCGTCTCGCGATGATTTCGCGAGCCTTCTCGAAGAATCCTTCTCCGAACGCGACGCCACCGAAGGCGCCGTCGTCAAGGGCGTCGTCACCGCCATCGAAAAGGACATGGCGATCATCGACGTCGGCCTGAAGGTCGAGGGCCGCGTGCCGCTGAAGGAATTCGGCGCGAAGGGCAAGGACTCCGACCTCAAGGTCGGCGACGAAGTCGAAGTCTATGTCGAGCGCATCGAGAACGCGCTGGGCGAGGCCATGCTGTCGCGCGACAAGGCGCGCCGCGAGGAAAGCTGGGTCAAGCTGGAAGTCAAGTTCGCCAATGGCGAGCGCGTCGAGGGCTTCATCTTCAACCAGGTCAAGGGCGGCTTCACCGTCGATCTGGACGGCGCCGTGGCGTTCCTGCCGCGTTCGCAGGTGGACATCCGCCCGATCCGCGACGTCACCCCGCTGATGCACACCCCGCAGCCCTTCGAAATCCTCAAGATGGACAAGCGCCGCGGCAACATCGTCGTGTCCCGCCGCACGGTTCTCGAAGAGAGCCGCGCCGAGCAGCGCTCCGAGATCGTCCAGAACCTCGAAGAGGGTCAGGTGGTCGAAGGCGTGGTCAAGAACATCACCGATTACGGTGCGTTCGTCGACCTCGGCGGCATCGACGGCCTGCTGCACGTCACCGACATGGCATGGCGCCGCGTCAACCATCCGACCGAGATCCTCAACATCGGTCAGACGGTCAAGGTGCAGATCATCCGCATCAACCAGGAAACGCACCGCATCTCGCTGGGCATGAAGCAGCTCGAGGCCGATCCGTGGGACGGCATCGGCGGCAAGTACCCGCTCGGCAAGAAGGTTCTGGGCCGCGTCACCAACATCACCGACTACGGCGCGTTCGTCGAGCTGGAGCCGGGCATCGAGGGCCTGATCCACGTTTCGGAAATGTCCTGGACGAAGAAGAACGTCCATCCGGGCAAGATCCTGTCGACGACGCAGGAAGTCGAAGTGGTGGTGCTCGAGGTGGATCCGGTCAAGCGCCGCATCTCGCTGGGCCTCAAGCAGACGCTGGAAAACCCGTGGGAAGCCTTCGCGCGCACCCATTCGGCGGGCTCCGTCGTCGAGGGCGAGGTCAAGAACAAGACCGAGTTCGGCCTGTTCATCGGCCTGGAAGGCGACGTGGACGGCATGGTCCATCTGTCGGATCTCGACTGGAACCGTCCGGGCGAGCAGGTGATCGAGGAGTATAACCGCGGCGACGTGGTGCAGGCGCAGGTTCTCGACGTCGACGTCGAGAAGGAGCGCATCTCGCTCGGCATCAAGCAGCTCGGCCGCGACGCCATCGGCGAGGCCGCAGCCTCCGGCGATCTGCGCAAGGGCGCCATCGTCACCTGCGAGGTCACCGCCGTCAAGGATGGTGGACTCGAGGTCAAGCTGGTCGATCACGACGTCGATGCCTTCATCAAGCGCAACGACCTGTCGCGCGACCGCGACGAGCAGCGCCCCGAGCGTTTCTCGGTCGGTCAGAAGGTCGATGCCCGCGTCACCATGTTCGACAAGAAGACGCGCAAGATCAGCGTTTCGATCAAGGCGCTGGAAATCGCCGAAGAGAAGGAAGCGGTTGCCCAGTACGGCTCGACCGACTCCGGCGCTTCGCTCGGCGACATTCTCGGTGCCGCGCTGAAGAAGCAGGGCGGCGACGACGAATAAGTCTCAGCGCCCAGGCGTGAAACGAGAAGCCCCGCCGGCCAGTTCATCCTGGCCGGCGGGGCATTTTCTTTGTGTATCTACGGTCGTGCGGGGCCGCTTCCGCCTCACAGGGTGCTGGCGAACTCCTCCAGCAGCTGCGGGAAGGCCTCGACCGGCGGAAAGCGTTCGTAACGATGGCGGGCCGGCGTTTCCACCCAGGGCAGCTTGTCCACCGTCATCGTCTCGATGAAGGGGGTGCTCCAGGGCATGTCGTCGAACATGGTCGGACGCACATTGACGAAATCGTCGATGCCGGTGATCCGGGTGAACATCCACGACATGCACGAGGGGCAGCAATAGTGATCGAGCTGCGGTCCCTTGATGCCGCCCTTGACCGGTTCGCCCTTCGTCACGCGGAACGCGGAGGGCGGGACCATCATCGTCAGGGAAAAGGCGCTGGAGCTCATGCGCTGGCACCCTCTGCAATGGCAGGCGGCCGTCATGATCGGCGGGGCCGAAATCTCGATGCCCACCGCGCCGCAGCGGCAGGCGCCGGAGATCGGAAGTCGGGGTTTTTCCATGGCTTGATCCTCTTTCGATGAAGGGCGGCGGCCCGGTGCGACCGCCCCTGCTTTTTAGAGCGGTCATCGCCCCGCGGGAATACGGTCTCGAGGGGGCGGGAGATTTTCTCCTGAGAAGACGTTATCCTTCGTCTATATTTCGCCTTCGGGTAGAAACGGAACATCCTCATGAAACAGAAAGTCACCGGCATCGGCGGCCTGTTCTTTCGCGGGCGCGACCCGCAGGAACTGGCAAACTGGTATCAGGAGCATCTGGGCGTCGACAGCCTGTTCGACAGCGTGTGGAAACAGGAGGCCGGGCCGACCATCTACGGCCCGTTCTCGCACGACACCGAGTATTTCGGGCGGAAAGAGCAGCAATGGATGGTCAATTTCCGGGTGGGCGACCTCGATGCGATGATCGCCCAGCTCAAGGCCGCCGGCATTGCCGTCGAGACCCGCGCCGAATGGGATTCGGAGGTGGGCCGCTTCGCCCGCATCCATGATCCGGAAGGAAACCCGATCGAGCTGTGGGAGCCGGCGGGGTTCTAGAGCGGTTGCGCGAAGCCTGTCGAACCACGCGGGCAGGATGGCGTGTGCAAAGGGTCAAATGCCCTGCGGCACCCGCCTCCGCTCACCAGTGCGGCGGCTTGGTCACCGGCACGTCAGGCGTGGTCTGCTCTTCCAGGGCGAGGAAGCGGTCCGTCAGGCGGTCGAGCTTGGTCTGGAGCCGCTCCATCTCCCTCCATTGGCGCGTCAGCTCGGCGGAAAGCTCCTCGATGGTCTTTTCCTGCTCGGCGGCCAGCATTTCCAGCTTTGTCAGCCTGTCTTCTTCCATGGCCCCGCAGTCTCCGAATGTTGTGGCGCAGATCGGTCCGGAAATTGACAATCATGCCCGCTTTTGTCGAGAGTGTTTCCTCTGTATCCGTCCGCGGTTGGCATGGAACAACCCGCATGTTAGTTCATTGACCAAACGATAAAAAAACGGGGAAGCGGGCCGCCGATGGCGCAAACGGCAATCGAGCTCAAAGGCATCAGCAAGAGCTTTGGCGCGGTTCACGCAAACCGCAACATCGACCTCAGGATCGAGGCCGGAACGATCCACGGCATCATCGGCGAGAACGGCGCCGGCAAGTCGACGCTGATGTCGATCCTCTACGGTTTCTACCAGGCCGACCGGGGCCGCATCCAGGTGGGCGGCAAGCCCGTCACCATCAACACGCCGAGCGCTGCGATCGCGCTGGGCATCGGCATGGTCCATCAGCATTTCATGCTGGTCGAGAATTTCACCGTCCTGGAGAACGTCATCCTCGGCGCCGAGGGCGAGGCGCTGCTCAACACCTCGATCGCCAAGGCCCGCGCCGAGCTGGAACGGCTTGAGCGCGACTACGGGCTGGAGGTGGATCCCGACGCGGTGATCGAGGACCTGTCCGTCGGCCTGCAGCAGCGCGTCGAGATCCTCAAGGCGCTCTATCGGGGCGCCGAGATCCTCATCCTCGACGAACCGACCGGCGTGCTTACCCCGGCGGAGGCCGACCACCTGTTCCGCATCCTCAGGCAGCTGAAGGACGAGGGGAAGACCATCATCCTCATCACGCACAAGCTGCGCGAGATCATGGCCGTGACGGACAGCGTCTCGGTGATGCGCCAGGGGGCGATGGTGGCCACCCGCGCGACCGCCGGGACGACGGTGGAGGAACTGGCCGAGCTGATGGTCGGCCGCCGTGTCCTGCTGCATGTCGAGAAGGGCGAGGCCAGCCCCGGCGACGTGATCCTGTCCGTGAAGAACCTCACCGTGCGGGATTCGCGCGGTGTGGTCATGGTCGACGATGTCTCGCTCGACGTGCGGGCGGGCGAGATCGTCGGCATTGCCGGCGTGGCGGGCAACGGCCAGTCGCAGCTGCTCGACGCCATCACCGGCGTGCAGAAGGCCGTTTCCGGGACGGTGACGCTGGATGGCGCCCCCGTGGCGCTGACGGGCGAGGCGGACCCCGCCGACCTGCGCGAGCGGGGCATGGCGCATGTGCCCGAGGACCGGCACCATGTGGGCCTCGTGCTGCCCTTCGAGGAGAACGAGAACGCCATGCTGGGCTATCACCGGCAGGCGAAATATCTGAAGGGCCCGTTCCTCGACATCGAGGCGATCCGCAACGACGCGCGCGAGAAGATCGAGAAATACGACATCCGCCCCGCCGACTGCCGGCTGAAGACGGCGAATTTCTCCGGCGGCAACCAGCAGAAGATCGTGCTCGCCCGCGAGATGGAGCAGGACCCGAAGGTGCTGATCGTCGGCCAGCCGACGCGTGGCGTCGATGTCGGCGCCATCGAGTTCATCCACAAACGGCTCATCGACATGCGCGACCAGGGCAAGGCGGTTCTGCTGGTCTCGGTCGAGCTGGACGAGATCCGCTCCCTGTCCGACCGCATCCTCGTCATGTTCGCCGGGCGGATCGTCGGCGAGCGGGGGCCGGACGCGAGCGAGGGCGAGCTTGGCCTGCTGATGGCCGGCGTCGAGGAGAAGGAGGCCGCGGAATGAGATCGGCGGACGATCTGCCCGTGGAAATTCAACAGTTGTACCAGGTATTCGACTGGCGAAACGCTGTTGCGATTCTATCGACGGTTCATTCGTCGGACTTCTCCGAGATACTTGATGTTCTTTCCAGGTTCCGCCTTCGCTATTCGGATGTTTCTCAAGGTGGAGGAAACAAGTCGCAGATCTCGAAGTTTATCGATTCCAACCTTTATGCGTCCGGTTGGAAGGAGGTGTCCTTTGATACAAAGTTCGTTGTCGACGGCACGGAGTATCCCTCACCGACGCACAGCGTCGACTGCTTCAAGGGAAAGATCGCGCTTGAAGTGGAATGGAACAACAAGGATCCGTTCTTCGACAGGGACCTCAACAATTTTCGCTTGCTTTATGATCTCCGCATCGTTGATGTCGGCGTCATCGTAACACGAGCGACGTCGCTTCAAACGACGCTCACTGGGGTTGGCCGAGCCGCGACGACATTCGGCAAGGCTACGACTCACACTGAAAAGCTCTATCCGAAGATAAGAGGTGGAGGCGCCGGTGGGTGCCCTGTGCTAGTCTTTGGAATCAAACCGGAGGCCTATGTCGATGACCGATGACGTTCTTGATACCATCATCGACTTTTCGCAGCATCTACGCGGACGCAAGGTGAAAACCGTGCTGGCCGATCCTCCGTGGCGTTTTACGAATCGAACCGGAAAAGTGGCTCCCGAGCACAAGCGCCTCAGCCGCTACGGGACCATGACCACGGATGAGATTTGCCAACTCCCGGTCGTGGAGGCGCTCGCGCCGACGGCGCATCTCTATCTATGGACGCCCAATGCCCTGTTGCCCGATGCGCTGAAGGTTATGGAAGCGTGGGGTTTCACCTACAAGACGAACATCATCTGGCACAAGATCAGGAAGGATGGCGGCTCGGACGGTCGGGGGGTAGGGTTCTATTTTCGCAACGTTTCGGAATTGATTCTCTTCGGTGTAAGAGGCCCAAACGCGCGCACCTTGGCCGCCGGGCGCAGCCAGGTTAATTACATCGCTTCCAGAAAACGAGAACATTCCCGGAAGCCTGATGAACAGTATGACCTGATCGAGGCATGTTCACCGGGTCCATACCTCGAAATGTTTGCGCGCGGCACGAGGCCCGGCTGGATATACTGGGGAAATCAGGCCAACGACGAATACGCTCCAACCTGGGACACCTATTCATACAACTCTCGGAGTGACCCGGCTCCCGACAGGAAGGAGTCCTCCGTCAAAGAAGCCGCGGAATGAGCGCGCCATACGCCAAGCTGCCGGCCTGGGCCGATTATGGGCTGATCCCGCTGATCAATCTCTGCGTCGCCTTCCTGGTCGCCGGGCTGGTGGTGATGCTGGTCGGCGAGAATCCGTTCCGCGCCGCCGCGATCCTGGTCGAGGGCGCGCTCGGGCGCGGCCAGAACATCGCCTACACGCTCTATTACGCGACCAGCTTCATCTTCACCGGCCTTGCGGTCGCCGTCGCCTTCCATTGCAGCCTGTTCAACATCGGCGGCGAGGGACAGGCCTATGTCGGCGGGCTGGGCGTCGCCGTGGTGTGCCTCGCCTTCGACAGCATCCTGCCCTGGTGGGTGGTGTTCCCGCTCGCCGTGGCGGGCGCGGCGCTGTTCGGTGCCGCCTGGGCGTTCATTCCCGCCTATTTCCAGGCGCGGCGCGGCTCGCACATCGTCATCACGACGATCATGTTCAACTTCATCGCCGCGAGCCTGATGGTCTACCTCTTGGTCAACGTGCTGAAGCCGGCCACCAGCCAGGCCCCTCAGACGCGCACCTTCCTCGAGGGCGGGCAACTGCCGAAGCTGAACTTCGTCCTCGAGGCGCTCGGCTTCTCCGTGCGCTCGGCGCCGTTCAACCTGTCGTTCCTGCTGGCGCTGCTCGCCGCTTTCCTGGTCTGGGTGCTGATCTGGCGGACGCGGCTCGGCTACGAGATCCGCATGCGCGGGTTCAGCCCGAAGGCGGCGCGCTATGCCGGTGTCAGCGACACGAAGATCGTCATCGTCGCCATGCTGATCTCCGGCGCGCTGGCCGGCATGATGGCGCTCAACCCGGTGATGGGAGACCAGAACCGGCTGCAGATCGACTTCGTCACCGGCGCCGGCTTCGTCGGCATCGCCGTGGCGCTGATGGGCCGGTCGCACCCTGCCGGCATCGTGCCGGCGGCGATCCTGTTCGGCATGCTTTACCAGGGCGGCGCGGAACTCGCCTTCGAAATGCCCAACATCTCGCGCGACATGATCGTCATCATCCAGGGGCTGGTCATCCTTTTCGCCGGCGCGCTGGAGCACATGTTCCGGCCGTCGGTGCAGGCGGCCATCGCCACCCTCAGCCCGCGCGCCGTCGGCGCCGAGGCGCGCCAGGGGGAGGGTGGCTGAGATGGATTTCTTCAACACACTGATCCTCCTGCTCGATTCCACCGTGCGGCTTTCCGTGCCGTTGCTGCTGGCGGCGCTGGCGGGCCTCTACTCGGAACGCTCCGGCGTGTTCGACATCGGCCTCGAGGGCAAGATGCTGGCCGGCGCCTTTGCCGCCGGCGCGGCCGCCGCCGTGACCGCCTCGGCCTGGGCCGGACTGGGGGCAGCCATCATGGTCTCCGTCTTCCTGGCGCTGGTGCACGGCTTCGCCTCGATCACCCATCGCGGCAACCAGATCGTCTCCGGCGTCGCCATCAACTTCATCGCCGCCGGCTCGACCATCATCCTCGGCCAGGCCTGGTTCCGGCAGGGCGGCCGCACACCGTCGCTCCCGGCGGACGGCCGTTTCGGCGCCATCGAGCTGCCCTTCGCCGACGCCGTGCGCGATGTGCCGATCCTCGGCCCGATCTATGCGGAGCTCCTGTCCGGCCACTCGCTGCTGGTCTACGCGGCGTTCCTGTTGGTGCCCTTCACCTGGTGGGTGCTGTTCCGCACGCGCTTCGGCCTGCGCCTGCGCGCCGTCGGCGAAAACCCGGCGGCAGTGGACACGGCGGGCATCTCCGTTTCCTGGCTGCGCTACCGCGCGGTGATCTGCACGGGGATCCTGACCGGCATGGCCGGCAGCTATCTGGCGCTGGCGCAGAATGCCGGCTTCGTGAAGGACATGACGGCGGGCCGCGGCTTCATCGCGCTGGCGGCGCTCATCTTCGCCAAGTGGAAGCCGGTGCCGGTGATGTTCGCCTGCCTCCTGTTCGGCTTCCTCGATGCTTTCGCGATCCGCATCCAGGGAACGCCGCTGCCGCTGATCGGCCAGGTGCCGGTGCAGTTCATGCAGGCGCTGCCCTATATCCTGACCGTGGTGCTGCTCGCCGGCTTCATCGGCAAGGCCATTCCCCCGCGCGCCGGCGGCGTGCCCTATGTGAAGGAGCGCTGATGAGCGCCGACCAGCTTTTCGCGGCGGCCAGGGCCGCCATGGCCAGGGCCCATGCCCCCTATTCGCGCTTCCCCGTCGGCGCGGCGGTGAAGACCGAGGCCGGCGCGATCCATGCGGGCTGCAACATCGAGAACGCGTCCTATCCCGAAGGCTGGTGCGCCGAGACGACGGCGCTCGGGCACATGGTCATGGCGGGTGGCGGCCGGGTGACCGAGATCGCCGTCGTGGCGGAGAAGATGGCGAAGATCATGCCCTGCGGCGGCTGCCGTCAGCGCCTCGCGGAATTCGCCGCCGACGATGCGGTGCTGCATCTGTGCGACACGGAGGGCGTGCGGGAAACGATCCCCTTCTCGGCGGTTTTCCCGCGCGGCTTCTCGTTCGAGGATGGCAAATGAGGGAAGCGATCGACCTCCTGACGGAGCGGCTCGAGGGGCTTGCCCCGCGCCTCGGCCTGGTACTCGGCTCCGGCCTCGGCGGGCTGGTGGACGAGGTCGAGGACCCGGTGCGCGTCCCCTACGCGAACTTACCGGGATTCCCCCGGAGCGGCGTCACCGGCCATGCGGGCGAGATCGTTGCCGGAACGCTGGCCGGCACGCCAGTCGTGATGCTGGCGGGGCGCGCGCATTACTACGAGCACGGCGACCCGGCGGCGATGCGCCCTGCGCTCGAAACCTTATGGGGCATCGGCGTGACGACCCTGATCCTGACCAATGCGGCGGGATCGCTGAGAGAGGACATGCCCCCCGGCTCCGTGATGATGCTCGACGACCACATCAATTTTTCGGGCGCCAACCCGCTGATCGGCGAGGCGAGCGACCGCCGCTTCGTCGGCATGAGCGAGGCCTACGACCCGCACCTGCGCGCCGCACTTGCCGCGGCCGCCGGCGAAGCCGGGGTCGAGCTGCACCGGGGCGTCTACATGTGGTTCTCCGGACCGAATTTCGAGACGCCTGCCGAGATCCGCATGGCGCGGGTGCTGGGCGCGGACGCGGTCGGCATGTCGACCGTTCCCGAAGTGATCCTGGCGCGCTATTTCGGCCTCAGGGTCGCCGCCTGCTCGGTCATCACCAATCTCGGCGCCGGCATGAGCGCCGGCGAGCTGTCGCATCAGGAGACCAAGGACATGGCGCCCATCGGCGGCCAGCGCCTCGCCAGGATCCTCCGGCAACTCCTTGCCGGCGGCCTGCCGGAAGGTTGAGGCGCGGGCGATGCTGCCGCAGGAGATCATCCGCAGCAAGCGCGATGGCGGTGTCCTGTCGAAGGCCGACATCGCCGATTTCGCGGCCGGCCTGACCCATGGCACGTGGAGCGAAGGCCAGGTGGCCGCGCTCGCCATGGCGATCTTCCTCAACGGGATGAATGCGGAGGAAGGCGCCGCGCTGACCTTGGCCATGCGCGATTCTGGCAAGGTGCTGGACTGGTCCGGCCTGCCCGGCCCGGTGACCGACAAGCATTCGACGGGCGGGGTGGGCGACAATGTCTCGCTGATGCTGGCGCCCATCGTCGCCGCCTGCGGCGCCTTCGTGCCGATGATTTCCGGACGCGGCCTCGGCCATACGGGCGGGACGCTCGACAAGATGGATTCCATCCCCGGCTACACGAGCCAGCCGGACGACCGGCTGTTCGCGAGAACCGTTCGCGACGTGGGATGCGCCATCATCGGCCAGACCGCGGACCTCGCGCCCGCGGACAAGCGCTTCTATGCGGTGCGCGACGTGACGGGCACCGTCGAATCGATCCCGCTCATCACCGCGTCGATCCTCTCGAAGAAACTCGCCGCTGGCCTCTCCTCGCTGGTGCTCGACGTGAAGTCAGGCAACGGCTCCTTCATGGCCGAGGCGCGCGACGCGCGAAGGCTGGCGGAGAACCTGGTGACGGTGGCCGGCGCCGCCAGCCTGCCGGCGACGGCGCTGCTGACGGGCATGAACGAGCCGCTGGCCTCCGCCGCCGGCAACGCCGTCGAGGTGCGCAACGCGGTCGACTTCCTCACCGGGGCCGGACGCGACAGGCGTCTGGAGGACGTGACGCTGGCGCTGGCGGCGGAGATGCTCGTGGCCGCACGCATCGCCGCGACGGCCAAGGAGGGACTGGCGCGCGCGCGGGAAGCGCTTTCCGGCGGCGCTGCCGCGGAGCGTTTCGGAAAGATGGTGCGGGCGCTCGGCGGTCCCGCCGATTTCGTCGAGAACCCGGAGCGATACCTGCCAGCGGCGGCCATCGTCGTGCCGGCGACTGCGGGGCGCGACGGCTTCGTCGGCCGCATCGAGACGCGGGCGCTCGGCGTGGGGGTGATCGAGCTGGGCGGCGGCCGGTCGAAGCCCGAGGATGCGATCGACCATTCGGTCGGCCTGACCGGATGCCTGCCCGTCGGCGCGGAAGTCCGGCGCGGCGAACCGCTGGCCATGGTGCATGCCCGGACCACGGACGACGCGGAGCGGGCGGTGGCGGCGGTGCGCGCCGCCTACCGGATGACGGACGAGAAGCCGCGCGCGGGAAAGGCGATACTGCGGCGGATCGCCGGGGCCGCGTAACCGCGCATCCGACGCGAACGCCCCGTCGCTCGGCCAATCCCGTTCACCACGCGCCATGGCGAGGCTCTTGATCGGAAGCCGCAGCCCAGACAGCCAACCGCTATTGTTCGAGGATGAGCTCGCCGTTCTCGACCTGATAGCGCGCAAGGCGCTTGAGGAAGCTCATCCCGATCAGCACGCCGTCCAGTGCCTGGTCCTCGAGCACCACCGCATCGACATTCTCCAGGAAGATGCGTCCGATCTGCAATGTCTCGATTGTGGCCGCAGCGGCCTTCGCCTGCCCGTTGGCAGTGTTGACCTTGTACTTGAAATCGCTCGCCGAGAGCCGGACGCCGATGCGATGGGCCGTCGATTTGTTGAGGGCGATATAGGTGGCGCCGGTATCGACCATCGCCCTGATCTCGCGGCCGTTCAGCTTGAAGCGGCCCATGTAATGGCCCCGTCCGTCGGCGGCGATGCTGACCTTCTTGCCGAGCAGGACCGAGGTCTCGCCGTTCATTTCCAGGCGGTTGACCGCCACATGGCGCGGGGGCGCGCTCTTTGCCTCGTCCGGCTTCTCGGCGAGTGTCTCGCGCAGCCAGCTCCGGTAGACATCCGGATTGTTCTGATAGAGCGCCGGCACGGCGGCGGCGGATCCGACCACGGCGCCCAGCATGAGCAGTTTGCGAAACATCGACCCCATCCAGACTGTAAGCAGGGTCAGCCTAGATGCATATGGTCAGCAGAACTCTAACGCCTTCGGAGAACCGCGCTGCTTGGTTAAGCCGCGGTTATTTCGTGCCGTACATGCGGTCGCCCGCATCGCCGAGGCCGGGGACGATGTAGCCCTTCTCGTTGAGGTTCCGGTCGATCGAGGCCGTGAAGACCGGCACGTCCGGATGCGCGGCGCGGAAGCGCTCCAGGCCTTCCGGGGCTGCCAGCAGGCAGAGGAAGCGCAGATTGGTGGCGCCGCGCTCCTTCAGCTTGTCCACCGCGGCGATGGCCGAATTGGCGGTCGCCAGCATCGGGTCGACCACGATCACCAGCCGGTTGGCGAGATCGCTGGGCGCCTTGAAGAAATACTCGACCGCCTGCAGCGTCTCGTGGTCGCGGTACATGCCCACATGGGCGACGCGGGCGGCCGGCACGAGGTCGAGCATGCCGTCGAGCAGGCCGTTGCCGGCGCGCAGGACGGAGGCGAAGACCAGCTTCTTGCCCTCCAGTGTCGGCGCGTCGATCACCTCGAGCGGCGTCTCGATCTTCCGGGTCGTCAGCTCCAGGTCGCGCGTGACCTCGTAGCAGAGCAGCAGGGAGATCTCGCGCAGCAGCCGGCGGAACCCGGCGGTCGAGGTTTCCTTGTCGCGCATGATGGTCAGCTTGTGCTGGACAAGCGGATGATCGACGACGGTGACGCCCTGCATGTGCTGTTCCCTGCTTTCTCGTTCTGATGGACGATCTTAGCCCCTTGGCGCCGGGCGGCATACCGTCAGGCTTCGGGAGCCACAGCTTTGTCGCCCAGGCGGCGCAGCAGCATGGCCCGCGTCGCCTCGTCGAGGAAGGCTGCTTCGAGCGCCGTTCGCGTCAACCCGGCGAGCGCATCGTCGTCGAGGCCGAATGCCTCTGCCGCGACGGCGTATTCATGGGCGAGCGAGGTGTGGAAGTGCGGCGGGTCGTCGGAGTTCAGCGTCACCCGGCATCCGGCCGCCAGCAGTTGCGGCAGGGGATGGCTGGCGAGGTCGGCGAAGACCTTCAGCGTCACGTTCGAGACGGGGCAGACCTCCAGCACGACGCCCTCCTCCGCGAGCCGCCGCACCAGGTCCGGATTCTCGATGGCGCGGACGCCGTGGCCGATGCGCGCCGGGCGGATATGGTCGAGCGCCGCGGCGACGCTTTCCCAGCCGGCGAGCTCTCCGGCATGGACGGTGATGCCGAGGCCGGCCTCGCGCGCGAGGTCGAAGGCGGCCGCATAGTCGCGTGGATGGCCGAACCGCTCCTCGCCCGCCATGCCGAAACCCGTCACGAGCGGATGGCCGCAGCGGACCGCGAAACGCGCGGCCGCTTCCACGGAGGACGCGCCGAAATGGCGGATGCCGGTGACGATCATGCGCCCCTCGATGCCGGTCGCGGCGCGCGCGCGGGCGATCCCCTCGCCGAGCGCATCCGTGTAGGCGTCGGGCGACAGGCCGGCCTTCACCGCGTGGTCGGGCGAGATGAAGATCTCCGAATAGACCGCGCCGTCGCGGGCGAGGCCGGTCAGATAGTCCTCGGCGAGGGCCGCATAATCCTCCTCGCTGCGAAACAGGCCGGCGGCTGCGTCATAGGCGGCAAGGAAGCCGGTGAAGTCGCCCCAGACATAGGCGCCGTCCCTGATGAAGGACGATGGATCGACGCCATATCTGCGTGCCTGCGCGAGCACGAGATCGGGTGACGCCGCGCCCTCGATGTGGCAGTGCAGTTCGGCTTTGGCGACCATTGCGGCTCCGTTCTCGACCGGCCGCCGGCGCGGCTCTTCATCGCATGATTGATCATAGCGCCCCGGCTGCCGATGGGCTATGGTCCCGGCGTTTTTGAAAGGCTTGCAATGTCGGAACAGCGTACCACCGCCGGGGGCGGCATGGAGACCGCCTATGGTTTCCGCCAGGTCGGCGAGGGCGAGAAGCAGGATCTGGTCAACACGGTCTTCCACCGGGTCGCCGAACGCTACGACACGATGAACGACCTGATGTCCGGAGGGCTGCACCGGCTCTGGAAGGATGCCATGGTGGCCTGGCTGGCGCCGTCGAAGCGGCCCGGCTACAGGGCGCTCGACGTGGCCGGCGGGACCGGCGACATCGCCTTCCGCATCGTCGACGCCTCGCGCGGCCATGCCGACGTGACCGTGCTCGACATCAACGGCTCGATGCTCGAGGTGGGCCGGGCGCGCGGCGAGAAACGCGGCATCGCCGACCGGCTGACCTTCGTCGAGGCCAATGCCGAGGAACTGCCCTTCGAGGATAATTCCTTCGACGCCTATACGATCGCCTTCGGCATCCGCAACGTGCCGCGCATCGACACGGCGCTGAGCGAGGCGTTCCGCGTGCTGAAGCCCGGCGGACGCTTTCTCTGCCTGGAGTTCTCCGAGGTGGACATGCCGCTGCTCGACAAGGTCTACGAGGCATGGTCGTTCCACGCCATTCCGCGCATCGGCAAGGCGGTCACCGGCGACGACGAGCCGTACCGCTATCTCGTCGAATCGATCCGCAAGTTTCCGAACCAGGAGAATTTCGCCGCCATGATCACGAGCGCCGGCTTCTCGCGCGCCACCTGGCGCGACTATTCGGGCGGCATCGCCGCGCTGCATTCGGGCTGGAAGATTTGACGGCGCGACCATGAGTGCCATCGGCGCATATTTCCGCCTTGTCCGCGCGGGCTGGATCCTCGTCCGCGAGGGCGTCGTCGCCGCGCTTCCCGGCGACCAGCTCGAAGGCATGCCGCGCTTCGGCTGGCGCATCGCGACCCTGATGTCGCGCCGCCGCTCGACGCGCCGCGCGCGCCCCGAGCGCCTTGCCAAGGCGGTCAACCGGCTCGGCCCGTCCTACGTCAAGCTCGGCCAGTTCCTGGCGACGCGGCCCGATGTGGTCGGGCACGACCTGGCGCGCGATCTGGCGAGCCTGCAGGACCGCATGGACACCTTCCCCGAGGCGCAGGCGCGCGCGGCCATCGAGGGTTCGCTGGGCCTGCCGGTGGAGGCGCTCTACAGTGAATTCGGCGCCCCGGTGGCGGCCGCCTCCATCGCCCAGGTTCACGAGGCGCGCATCGCCGACGAGAACGGGACGCGGCACGTCGCGGTGAAGGTGATCCGCCCCGGCGTCCGGCGGCGTTTCGCCAACGACCTCGAAAGCTATTTCCTGGCCGCCCGGATGCAGGAGCGGTTCATGCCCGCGGCGCGCCGGCTGAAACCGGTGAAGGTCGCCGAGATGCTGGCGCAGGTGACCAAGATCGAGATGGATCTGAGGCTCGAGGCCGCCGCCATTTCCGAGCTGCACGAGAACACCAGGGACGATCCCGGCTTCCGCGTGCCGGAGGTGGACTGGCAGCGCACCGGGCGCGACGTGATGACGCTCGAATGGGTCGACGGCACGAAGATGTCGAATGTCGAGGCCCTGCGCGAAGCCGGGCACGATCTGGAAGCGCTGGCCCGCACGCTGATCCAGTCCTTCCTGCGCCACACGCTGCGCGACGGGTTCTTCCATGCCGACATGCATCCCGGCAATCTGTTCGTCGAGGCGGACGGAACCATCGTCGCCGTCGATTTCGGCATCACGGGCCGCATCGGCAAGAAGGAACGGCATTTCCTGGCGGAGATCCTCTACGGGTTCATCACGCGGGATTTCCGGCGCGTCGCCGAGGTGCATTTCGAAGCCGGCTATGTTCCCGCGCACCATGACGTGGCGGCCTTCGCGCAGGCGCTGCGCGCCATCGGCGAACCGATTCACGGCCAGTCGGCCGAGACGATCTCCATGGCCCGCCTGCTGACGCTGCTGTTCGAGGTGACGGAGCTGTTCGACATGCAGACGCGGCCGGAGCTTCTGCTGCTGCAGAAGACCATGGTCGTGGTCGAGGGCGTCGCGCGCACGCTCGACCCGCATTTCAACATGTGGAAATCGGCCGAGCCGGTGGTGTCCGACTGGATCGCCGCCAATCTCGGCCCGCGCGGCATGCTGAACGACGCGCGCGACGGCATCACCGCCATTGCGGCCTTCGTCCGCCAGGCGCCGGAGCTGGCGGCGCGGACGGAGCGCCTGTCGCGCGAGATCGACGGCATGGCCGAGCGCGGCCTGCGCTTCGACCCGGAGACGGCCGAGGCTATCGGCCGCGCCGAGGCGCGCCATACGCGCAGCGGCCGGCTCGCGCTGTGGACGATCGCGGTTCTGCTCGCCGTGATCGCCTGGCAGGTCTCCTGACGGGCGTCGCGAGGCGCCGCCGCCGGCCTGGACCAAGCCACCCGGCGCCAGCGCTTCTTTTCAAGAACGGCGAATTCGTCCATACCGGTGCGGAACCCGCCCCGAAACCGGCGTGAGAGAACTTGGTGCCATGCCTGACGAAACGCTTGGGACAAAGCGCATCCTGCTGATCATCGGCGGCGGGATCGCGGCGTATAAATGCCTCGACCTGATCCGCCGCCTGCGCGAGCGCGGCGCCGCGGTTCGCTGCGTGATGACCCAGGCCGCGCAGGAATTCGTGACGCCGCTTTCGGTCGGTGCGCTGTCGGCGGACCATGTCTTCACCGATCTCTTCGACCGGCAGGACGAGCAGGATGTCGGCCATATCCGCCTGTCGCGGGAGGCGGACCTGATCGTCGTCGCGCCGGCAACGGCCGACCTGATGGCGAAGCTCGCCGGCGGCCTTGCCAACGATCTGGCCTCCGCGGTCCTTCTGGCGACCGACAAGCCGGTGCTGATGGCCCCGGCGATGAACCCGCGCATGTGGCAGCACCCCGCCACAAGCCGCAATCTGGCGACGCTGAAGGGCGATGGTGTCGCTTTCGTCGGACCGAACAGCGGCGAGATGGCCGAGAGCGGGGAGGCCGGCCCCGGCCGCATGGCCGAACCGCTGGAGATCGTCGCGGCAATCGAGGCCATGCTGGGCAAGCGGTCCGGTCAGCTTGCCGGGCGCAGGATCATCGTCACCTCCGGCCCCACCCACGAGCCGATCGACCCGGTGCGCTATATCGCCAACCGGTCGTCTGGCCGGCAGGGCCACGCGCTGGCCGGCGCGCTGGCGCGGCTGGGCGCGGAAGTCCATCTGGTCTCCGGCCCGGTCTCGATCGCCGATCCGGCAGGCGTCTCCGTCACGCATGTGGAGAGCGCCCGCCAGATGCGCGATGCCGTCGAGGGGTTGCTGCCCGCCGATGCGGGCATCTTCGTCGCCGCCGTCGCCGACTGGCGGCCGGAAACGGAAACCGGCGAGAAGATCAAGAAGAAGAAGGGCGAGGCGGCACCCGCCCTGCAGCTTACCGAGAACCCGGACATCCTCGCCGGCGTCGGGCACCACGGGAAGCGGCCGGCGCTGGTGGTCGGCTTCGCCGCGGAAACGCAGGACCTGCTCGACAACGCCCGCGCCAAGCTCGACCGCAAGGGTGCCGACATGATCGTCGCCAACGACGTCTCGCATGACAGCGGCGTCGGCCCCGGCGGCGTGATGGGCGGCGCGCGCAACCGCGTCGTCATCGTCGGCCGGGACGGGCACGAGGCCTGGCCCGAGATGAGCAAGGACGAGGTGGCGTCGCGGCTTGCCGCGCTGATCGCCGAAACGCTGGAAAAGAAAACCGCCCGATGACCCTGACGCCCGTGCTGGAAACCGAGCGGCTGGTGCTGCGCGCCCACCGCATCGAGGACCTCGACGCCTTCGCCGAGATGTGGACCCATCCCGAGGTCGCGCGCTTCACCTCCGGCCAGCCGCTGAGCCGCGAGGACGCCTGGCGCCGTCTCGTCGGCCACCGGGGCATGTGGAGCCTGATGGGCTTCGGCTATTTCGCCATCGAGGAGAAGGCCAGCGGCGCGTTCGTCGGCAGCGCCGGCGTGCAGGAGTGCCGCCGCGCCATCACGCCCTCGCTCGAAGGAACGATGGAGGCGGGCTGGATTCTGGCGCCGCAGGCACATGGCAAGGGCTACGCCCGCGAGGCGATGGAGGCCGTGCTCGCCTGGTGCGGCGAGGCGCATCCCGGCCGGGCCGTCACCTGCATCATCAACGAGGAGAACACGCCGTCGCAGAAGCTCGCCACACGCCTCGGCTTCCGCGAGCGGGCGCAGACCCACTACAAGGATCGGCCGACCACGGTCTACGCCTATGGCGATGGCGCCTGACCTTCGTGGAATTGTGTAGGAACGGGGAGAGGGAGTGTCCGGATGGACGCCTGCCACTCCAGTTCCTGCCGGTTGTTTCAAAATAGTGAACACCGCGTCACCGCCGGTGCCGATGCGCCGGGGCAGGGGAAGGCCTATGTTTGCCGCAAGCAACCGATGGAGGTTCCCATGTCCATACGACCCGTAAAGCAGATCTCCCAGGCGCAGCCGACGCTGGAAGGCGCCGGCGTACGGCTCGACCGTGCGTTCGGCTTCGGCGATCCGAAGCTCGCCGATCCGTTCCTGCTGTTCGACGACTTCCGCAACGACCGGCCGGAAGACTACCGGGCCGGCTTTCCGTGGCATCCGCATCGCGGCATAGAGACGATCACCTATGTGCTGGCCGGCTCGGTCGATCACGCGGACAGTCTCGGCAATGCCGGATCGCTCGGCGCCGGCGACGTGCAGTGGATGACCGCGGGCAGCGGCATCCTGCATCAGGAAATGCCGCAGGGCGACCAGAAGGGCCGCATGCACGGCTTCCAGCTCTGGGCCAACCTGCCGGCGAGCCAGAAGATGACGCCGCCGCGCTACCAGGACATCAAGTCGGGGGAGATCCCCGAGATCGTCGATGACGACGGCACCCGCGTGCGCGTCGTGATGGGCGAATTCTGGGGCAAGCGCGGCCCGGTCGACGGCATCGCCGCCGATCCGCAATATCTCGACATCTGGGTGCCGCCCGGCAAGCGCAAGGTGCTGCCCGTCGACACCTATCGCAGCGCCTTCGCCTATATCTTCGAGGGATCGGGCACGTTCCGCGACGCCTCGAAACCGTTCGGCGTCCTGCTGGAGAAGGAGCTGGACGGGCAGGAGATCCACCTGCGCGACCTCTCCGGCGACCGCACGCTGGTGGTGTTCGACACGGGCGACGAGGTGGTCGTGCAGGCCGGCGAGCGGGGTATACGCTTCCTGCTGGTTTCCGGCAGGCCGATCCAGGAGCCGGTCGCCTGGCACGGGCCGATCGTGATGAACACGCGCGAGGAGCTGATGCAGGCCTTCTCGGAGCTGAACGCCGGGACGTTCATCCGCGAGCGCGCCACGACATAAGCCGCAATACCGCAGGGCGCTGTTCAATCGATCGCGGAACCGTTTCCGATCACGCGGTCGAGCTGTTCGAGCACCAGCGGCCAGGCGCGCTGATGGTTTCCGGCGGCGGCCTCGTCGGCGAAGCCCGCATGCGTGAGGCTGAGATGCGTGCCCTTGCCGCGCGGCGTCAGCTCGACCGTGACGACCGTTTCCGCACCGCCCGTGCCCTCCGCACCGGTCACCCAGGTGAGTTCGACGAGGCGGCCGGGACTGAGCCGCAGGAACCGGCCATAATGCGGATATCGCGTCGCGGGCTTTCCCTCCTCCATGTCGATCACGGTCTCGAAGAAGAACGGCATGCCGACCCGCGCCTGCATCACGACCGAGCCCGGCGCGGCGAACCAGCGGTCGAGCTGTTCCGTCCAGGCGCGATAGAGCGCCTCCGGCGGCGCTCTCATGACCCGCGAAACCGCAAGGCGATGGGGACGCCGCGAAAGCTCCGGCGGCGCGGCGCGGATGACCGGATGATCATTCACCGGTCGTTCCTCCGGAATCCCTGCCGTAGCGCTGCGAATAGTCGGCTTCGAGGCGTTCGATCCGGCTCCAGAAGGGCGGCGTTTCCGCGCCTTCGAGCAGTGCGGCGAGCACGTCCAGATGCGCGTGCCAGCCGCCCGAGACATTGGCCATCTCGGCGCGGCCGGCAAGCCGCCTGTGGGTGATC
Source organism: Nitratireductor pacificus pht-3B (assembly GCF_000300335.1). Taxonomy (GTDB): domain Bacteria; phylum Pseudomonadota; class Alphaproteobacteria; order Rhizobiales; family Rhizobiaceae; genus Nitratireductor; species Nitratireductor pacificus. The sequence continues at coordinate 62,325 of NZ_AMRM01000008.1, forward strand.
ACCAGCAGCACGTTCTTGCCTTCGGGGAACAGCTCGAAGACCACTTCGCTGTCCACCCCGTCGCCGGGCCAGGTCATCCCGAGCACGCGCGGCGGATCGAACGCGGTGATGCGGCCGTGGGCGTGAAAACCGTCGGCAATGTCCCTGAAGCGCTCCGGCACCGGCTCGTCGGTGAAGTCGGAATGGCGGAAGAACAGTTCCGCCCGGCCGCCAAGCCTCGGTTCCATCTCTCCGCCCGCGAGCCACTGCCGGCGCTTGCCGGCCTCGGTCAGATAGGCCCAGAGCCGTTCGGCGGAACCGGGCAGAAGGCGCTCGAAGCGCACCGTGTCGGGCGCTGCGACAACGCCGTAGTCGTCTCGATCGCTTGTGTTCATCTGTTCCTCCCAGACGGTTCGATCGCCACAAGGTCCTGCGGGTTACCCTTTGCCGTCGCGTTTCTGCCGGTCCTCCGCCACCAGCAGCGCTTCCAGCGCATCGAGCCGCCCGGCCCAGTAACGCTCATAGCGGCGCAACCAGGCCTGCGCCTCCGCCAGGTGCTGCGCCTCCAGGCGGCAGTAGTGGGTCCGGCCGGCGACGCGGCGGCGCACCAGCCCGGCGGTTTCCAGCACCCTGACGTGCTTGGATGCGCCCGCCAGCGACATGTCGAACGGCTCGGCGAGCTGCGAGACGCTCTGTTCGCCATCGGTCAGCCGGTGCAGCATGGAGCGCCGTGTCGGATCGGACAGGGCATGAAACACGGCGTCGAGATGCGGGGATTGAAATTCAACCATATGGTTGAATTATAGGGTCGGGCGAAAAATGTCAACCGATTGGTTTAATATGGGCGGCGGTCACTCCCGGACGGTGCAGGAGACCGGATCGGCGTCGTCTCCCTGGGAGACATCGTAGAGGTCGCCCCGATCGCCCTTGGTCCACCAGACGAGCGTGCCGCCGGCATATTTCGCGCCCGAGGCGGAGAGCACGTTGACCATCACCACGCTGCGGTCCTCGAAGGCCAGCACAGCAAGCGCGTTCTCCCCGGCGTTGTAATAGGTCACGTCGAAGCTCTGGTGCGGGCAGGTATAGGACGCGGCCTTGGTCTCGACCGCGTCCGCGAAGGGCAGGTCGATTTCCAGCATGGCGGCGCGGGCGCCGGTTGCGGCAACCAGGGCAATGGAAAGGATGGAGAAGAATCGGCGCATGGCAACGGGTTCCTGAAACGGCGTCAAAACGGCAACCGAACCCCGCAAGGTGGCCGTTTCAAGGCTATGCCGATGCGCACCTGCCGCATGACCCCGCGGCGTGCCGCGGGGCTGCGTTCATCGCCTTCTGCCGGGCGTCAGGACGAAGGCTGCTTGGTCTTGCGCAGATAGGGCAGGATCGTCTCGAAGGAGCCGAAGCGTTTTACGGCGTCCTCGTTCGACACGGCCGCCGTGATGATGACGTCCTCGCCCTGCTGCCAGTTCGCCGGTGTCGCCACCTGGTGCTTGGCGGTAAGCTGGATCGAATCGATGGCGCGCAGGATCTCCGCGAAATTGCGCCCCGTCGTCATCGGGTAGGTCAGCACCAGCTTGATCTTCTTGTCGGGCCCGACGACATAGACCGAGCGCACCGTCTGGTTGTCGGCTGGCGTCCGGCCCTCGGACGAGTTGCCGGCGTCGGCCGGCAGCATGTCGTAGAGTTTGGCGACCTTGAGATCCTTGTCGCCGATCATCGGGTAATCGACGCCGTGGCCGGTGGCCTTCCTGATGTCGTCCTTCCAGCGCACATGGTCCTCGACCGGATCGACGGAAATGCCGATGATCTTGGTGTTGCGTTTGGTGAACTCGCCCTCAAGCCCGGCCATGGTGCCGAGTTCGGTCGTGCAGACCGGGGTGAAATCCTTGGGGTGGCTGAACAGGACGGCCCAGCCGTCGCCGATCCAGTCATGGAAGCTGATCGTGCCTTGAGTGGTCTCGGCGCTGAAATCGGGCGCCGTATCGTTGATACGCAGACTCATCGTTCTCTCCTCTGGTAAGACAAAACGCGGATGACCGTGCCTGACCGCACAGGATAGTGAGGTAAGCACGGGCCGTGGAGCCTGATCTAGGGTTAAATCGACGCATCCGCCTGGAATCTCATTCCCAAAGCGCGCTCCTGAAGGGAATATCCTTCCTCGGCGCGCGCGGCGGGCGGTTCCGCTCAGGCGGCCTTGCGCGTCTGGTAGTCCTTGACGGCGGTGAAGGTGACCGCCTTCCAGCGGTCCGCCTCGTAGTTGAGGCCGAATTCATGCGGCGCCAGGAACACCGGGTCGTCGTCGAGATCGCGGGCGATGTCGCCGCGATGGGCGGCGATGAAGCGGTCCACCTCGCCCTTCTCCTCCGACGCGATCCAGCGGCAGACGGAGAAGCGCGCCATCTCGAAATCGACGGGCAGCGCATATTCGATCTTCAGCCGTTCCTTCAGCACGTCGAGCTGCAGCGCCCCGACGACGCCGACGATGGCCGGTGATCCGTCCTCCGGCAGGAAGAGCTGGACGACGCCCTCCTCGGCCATCTGCTGCAGCGCCTCGCGCAGCTTCTTCGCCTTCATGGCGTCGCCGAGCCGCACGCGGCGCAGGATCTCCGGCGCGAAGTTCGGCACGCCGCGGAACAGGAGCTCCTCGCCCTCGGTCAGCGTGTCGCCGATCCTGAGCGTGCCGTGATTGGGGATGCCCACCACGTCGCCGGCGAAGGCCTCGTCGGCGGTGATGCGGTTCTTGGCGAAGAAGAACTGCGGCGCCGACAGGCTGATCGGCTTGCCGGTGCGCACCAGCTTGGCTTTCATGCCGCGCTTCAGCCGGCCCGAGCACACGCGCACGAAGGCGATGCGGTCGCGGTGGTTGGGGTCCATGTTGGCCTGGATCTTGAAGACGAAGGAGGTCATCTTGTCCTCCGTCGCCTCGACGCGGCGCGAATCCGCATCCTGGGCGCGCGGCGCCGGCCCGATGGCGCCGAGCGCCTCGATCAGGTCGCGCACGCCGAAATTCCTCAGCGCCGAGCCGAAATAGACCGGCGTCAGATGCCCCTCGCGAAACGCCTGCATGTCGAACGGCCGGCAGGCCTCGCTCGCCAGCATCATCTCCTCGAGCAGCGCCTCGCGTTCGTTCTCCGGCAGCAGGCCGGCGACCCTGGCGTCTTCCGGGCCGTCCACGGCGATGGGCTCCACGTCGTCGTCTGAGCGGCGCATCGTGCTGTTGGCCAGATGATAGGTGCCGGCGAAGCTCTTCCCGCGGCCGATGGGCCAGGTGACGGGCGCGGTGTCCAGCGCCAGCTTCTGCTCGATCTCGTCGAGAATCTCGAAGGGATCGCGGCTCTCGCGGTCGAGCTTGTTGACGAAGGTGACGATCGGGATGTCGCGCAGCCGGCAGACCTCGAACAGCTTCAGCGTGCGCGGCTCGATGCCCTTCGCCGCGTCGATGACCATGATGGCGCTGTCGACGGCGGTCAGCGTGCGGTAGGTGTCGTCGGCGAAGTCCTCGTGGCCCGGCGTGTCGAGCAGGTTGAAGACATGGTCGCCATATTCGAAGGTCATGACCGAGGTGACCACCGAGATGCCGCGCTCGCGCTCGATATTCATCCAGTCCGAGCGGGTCTGCACGCGGTTCTTCTTCGCCTTCACCTCGCCGGCGAGCTGGATCGCGCCGCCGAACAGCAGCAGCTTTTCGGTCAGCGTCGTCTTGCCCGCGTCGGGATGCGAAATGATGGCGAAGGTGCGGCGGCGCGCCACCGCATCGGAGATTTTGTCGGTCATCTCAGCTTGAATGTGTTTGAGGCCGGGCGCTTTTAACAATTGCCCGCTCCGCTGTCGAACGGAAAGTGGACCGCGCGGCGCGGCCAGATAGCGGTGAAGAGATGACCCCTTTGCCACGCTGGCGGTTGAATTCCGGCGCAAAAAGCGCGAGACGATCATGACGTCCCGCTCGCCGAAACAGGATCACCGTCATGTCCAGCCCCTCCTCTTCCATGCCCGTGATCGGAACCACGCTCGGCGTCATCCGCCTGCCGCACGGCGAGGGGCTGCCGCTGCCGGCCTATGAATCCGCCGGCGCTGCCGGCATGGATCTGCGCGCCGCCGTTCCCGAGGACCGCCGCATCGTCCTCCTGCCGGGCCGCCGGGTGCTGGTGCCGACGGGTTTCACGCTGGAGATTCCGGAGGGTTTCGAAGGCCAGATCAGGCCGCGCTCGGGCCTGGCGCTGAAGCACGGCATAACCTGCCTCAATGCGCCGGGCACCATCGATTCCGACTATCGCGGCGAGGTGCAGGTGCTCCTGATCAACCATGGCGAGGACGATTTCGCCATCACGCGCGGGCTGCGCATCGCGCAGCTCCTGATCGCGCCGGTCTGCCGGGCCGTCGTCGAGGAGCGGACCGAGGCGGGTGAGACGGCGCGCGGCGCCGGAGGATTTGGCTCGACGGGCGTTGCCTGACGCCTCCGGGTCATTCGTCTGCCGTACTATACTATTGTACTACAATGATGCTGAAACTGCCGCGGCGTAAGGCTTTGCGCCGCCTCGGACAGGTCGTTTTTCGCGTTGAAATTGTCTTCGAGGCCCGTTATTCGCCCCTTTTCCGGTTGGCAAGGGCGCAGCGTGCTCTACAGTCTTCCGATGGCTTGGGCCCGCGGGCTTGCCAGCAACGTTCGACACTGGAGGAGACAATCATGTTTCACACAAGCAGGAAGATCTTAGCAGCCGGCGCTGTCGCGCTGTCGCTGGGCATCGCGCAAGGCGGCGCCGTGGCGCAGGAGTTCATCAACGTCCTGACCGGCGGCACGTCGGGCGTCTACTATCCGCTCGGCGCGCAGCTCGCCAAGATCTACGGCGAGAAGATCGATGGCGTGCGCACGCAGGTGCAGTCGACCAAGGCTTCGGTCGAGAACCTCAACCTGCTCCAGCAGGGCAAGGGGGAGATCGGCTTCGCGCTCGGCGATTCCGTCAAGTCGGCCTGGGAAGGCGACGCGGAGGCGGGCTTCTCGGCCAAGCTCGACAAGCTGCGCGGCATCGCCGCCATCTATCCCAACTACATCCAGATCGTCGCCTCGCAGGAGTCCGGCATCAAGGACTTCGCCGACCTGAAGGGCAAGGGCCTGTCCGTCGGCGCGCCGAAATCCGGCACCGAGCTCAACGCGCGCCGCATCTTCGAAGCGATGGGCATGAGCTATGAGGATCTCGGCCAGACCGAATACCTGCCCTTCGGCGAATCGGTCGAGCTGATCAAGAACCGCCAGCTCGACGCCACGCTGCAGTCGGCTGGCCTCGGTGTCGCCTCGATCAAGGACCTTGCGCTCTCGCTGCCGGTCACCGTCGTGTCGGTTCCGGCCTCGGTCGCCGAGACGCTGGGCGCGCCGTTCCTCGCCGCGACCATTCCGGCCGGCACCTATGAGGGCCAGGCCGAGGACGTGCCGACGCTGGCCATCACCAACATCCTGGTCACCCATTCCGACGTGTCGGACGACGTGGCCTACGAGATGACCAAGCAGCTCTTCGAGAACCTGCCCGACATGGTGGCCGCGCATGCCGCCGCCAAGGCGATCGCGGCCGAGAACGGCGCCAAGGGCCTGCCGCTGCCGCTGCATCCGGGCGCCGAGCGCTACTACAAGGAAAAGGGCCTCCTGTAGAGGCTCCGAAACGAGCCCCGCCCGGAATCCGGGCGGGGCTCATTCGTCTGATCAGCCCACTCGACACAGGTAGCAGCGTCCGATGACGAATATTCAGCAGGGCCAGGCGGAAAGCCCGGCCGCGCCAGAACTCTTAGAAACCGGCCATGGCGAATTCGGCACGGACCAGATGGGGCGCATTCTGTTCTGGATCGCGGTCGCCTTCTCGGCTTACCAGATCGCCACCGCCGCCCATGTGCTGAACCTGCCGAGCCAGGTCCAGCGCGCCTATCATGTGGGCTTCCTGATGCTGCTGGTGTTCCCGCTGGTGGTGCAGGCGCGCGACAAGGGCAGGGCGCTGAAAGCGCTGGCCTGGGCGCTCGCCGCCGCCGGCGTCGCGGTCGCGCTGTACCAACATATCGAGTACAAGCCGCTCCTGCTGCGGGCCGGCGATCCCCTACCGCTCGACATCGTCTTCGGCGTGGTCGCGCTGGTGACCGTCTTCGCCGCCGCCTATGTGCTGATGGGTCCGGCGCTGCCGATCATTTCGGGCGCCTTCCTCGCCTACTGCCTGTTCGGCGAATACCTGCCGGCGCCGCTCAACCATCGCGGCTACGATTTCGCGCAGGTCATCGACCACATGGCCTACGGCACGGAAGGCATCTACGGCATCCCGATCTACGTGTCGGCAACCTACATCTTCCTGTTCATCCTGTTCGGCTCCTTCCTGGAGCGGGCGGGCATGATCCGCCTGTTCACGGACGTCTCGCTGGGTCTCGTCGGCCATGCGCGCGGCGGCGCGGCCAAGGTGTCGGTCATCTCGTCGGGGCTGATGGGAACGATTTCCGGCTCGGGCGTCGCCAATGTCGTCACCACCGGCCAGTTCACCATTCCGCTGATGAAGCGCTTCGGCTATCGCGCCGCCTTTGCCGGCGGCGTCGAATCGACCGCGTCGATGGGCGGACAGATCATGCCGCCGGTGATGGGCGCCGTCGCCTTCATCATGGCCGAGACGCTGGGCATCGAATATTACGAGGTGGTCAAGGCGGCGATCATCCCCGCTTTGCTCTACTTCGCCTCGGCCTTCTGGATGGTCCATCTGGAAGCCGGCAAATACGGTCTGTTCGGCCTGCCGCGCTCGGAACTGCCGTCGCCCCGCGCCGCGCTGCGCAGGGGCTGGTATCTGATCCTGCCGCTGGCCGTTCTCGTCTATCTCCTGTTCACCGGCTACACGCCGCTGTTCGCCGGCACGATCGGCCTGTCGCTGACGGTGCTGCTGATCCTCGGCGGCTCGGTGGCGCTCGGCCTGCCGTCGCAGGTGCTGCGCATCATCTTCTGGGTCGGCCTCGGTGTGGTCGCCGCCAGCTTCTTCCGCTTCGGCATCCAGCCGATCCTGATCGCCGCGGTGCTGCTGATCCTCGCCAATGTCTTCGTCGACGGCGGCCGCAGGACGCTGGCGCTGTGCCGGGATTCGCTGGCCGAGGGCGCCAAGACGGCGCTGCCCGTCGGCGTGGCCTGCGCGGTTGTCGGCATCATCATCGGGACGATGACCCTGACGGGCGTGGCCAACACGTTCGGCCAGTTCATCGTTTCGGTCGGCGAGACGAGCCTGTTCCTGTCGCTGGTGCTGACGATGATCACCTGCATCGTGCTGGGCATGGGCATCCCGACCATCCCCAACTACATCATCACCTCGACCATCGCCGGGCCGGCGCTGCTGGAGCTGGGCGTGCCGCTGATCGTCAGCCACATGTTCGTGTTCTATTTCGGCATCCTCGCCGACCTGACGCCGCCCGTGGCGCTGGCCTGCTTCGCCGCGGGGCCGATCGCCAAGGAGAGCGGGCTGAAGATCTCGATGGAGGCGATCAAGGTCGCCGCGGCGGGTTTCGTCATCCCGTTCATGGCGGTCTACACTCCGGCGCTGATGCTGCAGGATGGCGGCCCGCTGGCGGAGGCCATCGGCTACTATCCGGCGGTCGCCTACATCGTCTTCAAGACACTGGTCGCGATCGCGCTGTGGGGCGCCGCGGTGATCGGCTTCCTCCGCGCCAGGCTCGCCATCTGGGAACGCCTGCTGGCGGCCGTCGCCGCGTTCACCCTGGTCGCCGCCCTGCCGATCACCGACGAGATCGGTTTTGCGCTGGCGGCCCTGTTTGCCGGGGTGCACTGGTACCGCACGCGCGGCCGGGCGGCTGAACCGGCGGTGGAACGGACGCCCGAATGAGCCTCTGCGTCCTGGCGGGCGGCAAGGCGGCGACCATCGCCGCCACGCTGTTCACCCTGTCCTGGACGCATTCGGTGGAGAAGATCCGCTGGGAGGAGGACTGGCGCGTCTCGCCCGCCGGGCTGGAGATCGTTGAGGCGCGCGTGCAGGGCTCCGGCGCGGGCATGGAGCCGCCGCCCGAGGCGCGCTTTTCGGAAGGCTGGTGGCGCTATCGACCGCCGCTGCCGCCGCAGGCCGAGCTCGTGCTGGCCGCATCGGGTGCGACCGGCTCCGGCTGGCGGCTCTGCGCTGCCGGGACCTGCCACGAGATCGGCGCCGAAGCCGGCAAACCGGTGATCCTCAGATACTGCGGGTAGGGAGCCGGACTGAAAGTGGAATCCGGTTTTCGGTTGTTCCGATGCCCGTCTATGATTCAGATCGTCCTTTGTGCGTCCGAAGGGATGCGCGGCGATCCAGCCGGCGTCAGGCGGCTTTGGGCGAGCCGTCGCTGCGCTTGCGGCAAGCCGGGCCGGGACCACGCATGTAGTGGCGTTCCGGGTGATAGCGCGGCGCGATGAATTCGCGAAGAACGGCAAGGAGGCGAATGATGAGTGCCATGGTTCATGTCCAACCGGTGGCGGCTCCTCCAAAAACCGCCTGTTTGATTTATAGGGTCATAAGTACACGCACGAAGTGAACGCTCCGTGAATGCCGGCCGGATTTCGCTGTGATTTGTGCCGCTTTGATGGCGCAATTCGGGTCTTGTTGCAGCAAGGATGGATGGTGTGGCCGCCGCGCCACAGTCGGCGCGGCGCGGCGGCGGTCGGGATTCACTTCTCGCCGAGATAGGCGACGATGATGTCGAGCGCGGCCTGAAGGTCGTTGCGGTCGACCATCTCGGTCACCGTATGGATGTAGCGCGTGCCCACCACGATGCCCACGGCGCGCGCGCCGGCCGCCGCCTGCTGCGCCGCCGCGCCATCCTGCCCGCCGCGGGCCAGAATGGTGCGCTGATAGGGGATCGCCTTCTTCTTGGCGAGCTGCTCGACCTCGCGCACCAGCGCCTGGTCGGCGATGAAGGACGAATCCTTCACATGCAGGCCGAAACCCTGGCCCTGCCGCGTCACGGCCTCGTGCTCACCGATGCCCGGCGTGTCGCAGGCGAGCGTCGTGTCGATGCCGAGGCCGATGTCGGGTTTCACCGCATAGGCGGCCGTGCGGGCGCCGCGCAGGCCCACCTCCTCCTGCGCCGTGAAGGCCACGTGGATCTCGCAGGCGTGCTTTGCGCCCGCCTTGTCGAGCGCCCGGATCGCCTCGATGCCGAGCCAGCAGGCGACACGGTTGTCGAGCGCCTTGGAAACGAACTTCTCGCCCATCTCCAGGAATGGCTCGTCCATGACGACGAAGTCGCCGACCTGCACCAGATCGCGTGCCTTTTCGCCAAGCCCCATGTCGACGATGAACTCGCCGGGCTCGGGCACCTTCTTGCGCTCGTCCGGTCCCTGAATGTGGATCGGCTTGCCGGCCGGGTTCATCACGCCCTTGTGGTCGCCGCTCTCGGTGCAGACGAGCACGCGGCGGGAAAACAGGTTGCGCGGATCGAAACCGCCGACGGGGTCGAGATGGAGGAATCCCTTCTCGGTCACATGGGTGACGAGAAAGGCGATCTCGTCCATGTGGCACAGAAGCATGACCTTGAGCGGGTCGCCCTTGGTTTTCTTGCGCGGCTTGCGCACGCACAGGAGAGAGCCCATCGGATCGGTCCGCACCTCGTCGAAAAGGCCGTCGATCTCCTTTTCGATGAGGGCACGGACGCGCGTTTCATGACCCGGCGCACCCGGCGTCTCGCAGAGCCTGCGCAGCAGTTCGGTGTTCATCAGTGTCCCCGGCAGAGTTTTGTTGGAATCAATGGTGGACCGCGACCATGGCGCAGGGCGGCGCGGAAGGAAACGGCCACGTCCCCGTTTCACGCTGGCTCAGGGGCGGCTAACCCGCATCATCGCGCAGCATCCTCTCGAAGCCCGCGCGGCCGGGCGGCGTGAAGTGCATGACGCGCGAATTCTTCTCGCGGCGTGCCCATCCGAGCGCCACGAAGCGCTCGAGGACCGCGGCGCCGAGGCCGCCGGCCAGATGCGAGCGGCGCACGCTCCAGTCCAGGCAGGAGCGGCAGACCGGCCGTCGCCGGCCTTGCATGGCGGCGATGTCGATGCCGAAATCGCAGAAGAACGCGGTTCCCCGCTCCGTCAGGCCGACATCCTCGCCGCTGACGGCCAGAAGGCCGCGCCCGACGAACGCGTCGAACATGGCGACGCCCCTCTCGCCGGCCAGATGGTCGTAACAGACGCGCGCCTCGCGCATGGCGTTGTCGCGCGGTCCGGGCAACACCTTCTTCGGCCCGAGGGACGCCGCCACGCCCATGATCGATTCCAACATGCCGGCCACCTGATGGTCGGCGAGGGCGTAGTAGCGGTGCCGGCCCTGGCGCGTCATGCGCATCAGCCCGCCCGTGCTGAGCTTGGAGAGATGCGCGCTCGCCGTCGGCAGCGTGACGCCGGCCTCCGCCGCCAGTTCGCTGGCCGTCAGCGCGCCGCCGTTCATCAGCGCCGCCAGCATGTTGGCCCGCGCCGGGTCGCCGACGAGGCTGGCAATCTGCGCAAGGTCGGTTCCTGCTTTCATAGTTAGACGATAACCAAACTATGCCGGTCGATCAATTGCTATTCTGTCCTCATCGAAGGAGAGAGCGATGCGCAGCACCGGCCATTCCCCAAAACTGTCCGCCACCGGGCCCGACGCGCCTGCCCCCGGCCTTTTGCGCCGCATCGGCGCCCGGATTGGAACATTGTGCATCCGTCTCGCCAGGGCATCCGCCCGCTATCGCCAGCGCCGCCATCTGGCGGAACTCGACGACCATCAGCTTGCCGATATCGGCCTCACCCGGCGGGACGTGGAGCGCGAATGCGCAAAACCCTTCTGGAGAGCCTAGCGCGGATTGCCGCCGCATATTTCCATGCCGAACGAAGCATGGCAGCATCCAGAACCGGAGGACCATCCATGAGCATCACCTGTTTCATCCGCTACGAGATCGACCCGTTCAAGCGCGAGGCGTTCGAGGCCTATGCGCGCAACTGGGGACAGGCGATCCCGCGTGCCGGCGCCGGTCTCATCGGCTATTTCGCCCCGCATGAGGGGTCCGCGACGACGGCCTACGGCGTCTACACGATCGACAGCCTTGCCGCATACGAGGCCTATCGCGCGCGGCTGGCCGCCAGCCCGGAAGGGCGCGCGAACTATGAATTCGCGAAGCGGGAGCGCTTCATTCTGAGGGAAGACCGCATCTTCCTGAAGCTCGCCTCCGCGCCGCACGGCGAGAGGGTGGCGGCATGATCGCGGTCATCTTCGAGGTCGAGCCGGCGGAAGGCCGGCGCGACGCCTATCTCGGCATCGCCGCCGACCTGCGCCCGCTGCTCGACGGCATCGACGGGTTCATTTCCATCGAGCGGTTCCAGAGCCTCGCCGATCCGAACCGCGTCCTGTCGCTGTCCTTCTGGCGCGACGAGGAGGCGGTGAAGGCGTGGCGCAACACGGAAGAGCACCGGCAGGCGCAGCGGGCCGGCCGGGGTGGCATATTTGCCGGCTACCGGCTGCGCATCGCCCATGTGCTGCGCGACTACGGCATGGCCGAGCGCGCGGAAGCCCCGCAGGACAGCCGCGCGCTGCATGGCGCATGAGCGGCGTCAGGCATTGCCGATCAGCATGCCTGCGGCGAAGACCAGCGCGCCGCCGAGCACCACCTGGAAGGTGGCCCGGCTCCACGGCGTTTCCATGTAGCGGTTCTGGATCCAGGCGATCGCCCACAGCTCGATGAAGACGATGGCGAAGGCGATCACCGTCGCGGTCCAGAAATGCGGGATCAGGTAGGGCAGGGCGTGGCCGAGGCCGCCGAGCGTCGTCATCAGGCCGGTGGTGATGCCGCGCTTGATCGGCGAGCCGCGGCCCGAGATGACGCCGTCGTCCGAGGCGACCTCCGTGAAACCCATCGAGATGCCGGCGCCGATGGAGGCGGCGAGGCCGACCAGGAAGGTCTGCCACGTGTCGCCCGTGGCGAAGGCGGCCGCGAAGATCGGCGCCAGCGTCGAGACGGAGCCGTCCATCAGGCCGGCGAGGCCCGGCTGCACATAGGTGAGGACGAACTGCTTGTGCGCCGCCGTGTCTTCCTCGGCGCGCTCCTCCTCGCCCAGGTGCTTTTCCGAAAGGCGGCGGGCGAGCGACTCGTGGCTCTTCTCCGCCGCGGCGAGGTCGCCGAGCAGCTTTCGCGTGCCCGCATCCCCGGTGCGCCTGGCGGCTTCCAGATAGAAGCGGTGCGCCTGCTCCTCCATCGCCTCCGCCTGGACGCGCACCTTGTCGAGGCCGAGCGGCCGCACCAGCCAGTCGGGCTTGCGGTCGTAATAGCCGCGCACATGCTCGCGGCGGATCAGCGGAATGCGATCGCCGAAACGCTTCTGGTGCAGGGCGATGAGGGCGGCGCGGTGCCCGTCCTCTTCCTCCGCCATCTCGTCGAAGACCGCCGCCGAATGCGGAAAATCGTCGCGCAGGCCGTCGGCATAGGCGCGGTAGATGCGCCCGTCATCCTCCTCCGAGGAGATGGCGAGAGCGAGAATTTCCTGTTCGCTCAGGGACGAGAAGGGCCGCCGATGGGCGCCGAAAAAGCGGGACAGCATGGTTCGGGCAATTCCTTGTTTAGAATAATTCTAATATAAAAGGCGAGCGGTGCTGCGTCAATAACTTAGAATAATTCTAAAACTCATGATGCGCCGGTCTCAATCCAGCGTCCTGCGAAACCGCATCAGCGCGAAGCCGGCATAGATGACGATGAACAGCGCGAGAATGCCCGTCTCGAATGCCACCGTCGGAAAGTCCGCCCCTTTCAGCATCACGGCGCGGATGATCCGCAGGAAGTGCGTCAGCGGGAAAGTTTCTCCCAGCCATTGCGCCCATTGCGGCATGCCGCGGAACGGGAACATGAAGCCGGACAGCAGGATCGACGGCAGGAAGAAGAAGAAGGTGAGCTGCAGCGCCTGCATCTGCGTGCGGGCGATGGTGGAGATCGTGTAGCCGAGCAGGACGAGCGCCAGCACGAAGACGAGCACGGCCGCCAGCAGCAGCGACAGGCAGCCGACGAAGGGGATGGCGAAAAGAAGTTTCGCCGCGCCGAGGATGACGGCCACCTGCACCGCTCCCACCACGAGATAGGGCAGCACCTTGCCGAGCATGATCTCCAGCGGGCTTGCCGGCATGGCGAGCAGGTTCTCCATCGTGCCGCGCTCGCGTTCGCGGGTCAGCGCGATGGAGGTCATCATCACCATGGTCATCTGCAGGATGACGCCGAGCAGGCCGGGCACGATGTTGTACTGCGAGATGCCCTCGGGATTGTAGCGGCGGTGGACGATCACCTCGAGCCGGTCTTCGGGCGCCGCCTCCGATGCCGGCACGCCGCGTTCGCGCAGCAGCGCCTCCGAGGCGACCGTGCCCAGCGTCGAGATCGCCCCCGACGCGGCCGAAGGGTCGGTCGCGTCGGCCTCGATCAGGATCTGCGGACGCTGCCCCCGGTCGACCCGGCGGGCGAAATCCGACGGGATGGTGACGACAAAGACCACCGCGCCGCTCGCCATCAGCCGCTCGGCCTCCGCCGCGCTCCCCACCACGTGGTCGAAGCGATAGTAGTCCGTGTTCTCCAGCGCCGAGACCATGGCCCGGCTGTAGTGGTCCTGGCTGAGGGAAACCAGCGCCGCCGGCAGCGCCTTGGGATCGCTGTTGATCGCATAGCCGAACAGCACGAGCTGCATCAGCGGCACGCCCAGCATCATGCCGAAGGTGATGCGGTCGCGCCGCATCTGGATGAACTCCTTGATGAGCAGCGCCGCAAGCCGGCTGAACGAGAACAGTCCGCTCATTGCATGTTGTCCGTCGAATTGGCCATGAACTGGATGAAGACATCCTCGAGGCTCGTCTCGCCGCGCGACACCGTCACGCCCGCGCGGCCCTCAAGATCAGCGAGCGCGGCCTTCAGCGCCGCCTCGTCCGAACCCACCACATGCAGGCTGGCACCGAAGGGCGCCACCTGCTCGACGCCGGGGCGCTTGCGCAGTTCGGCGGCCAGCGTCTCCAGCTTCGGCCCGTCGACGAGATAGGTCACCAGCCCGGCATCGCGCACCACGTCGGTCACGGATCCCGTCGCCAGCATGGTGCCGTAGGAAATATAGGAGATGCGGTGGCAGCGTTCCGCCTCGTCCATGTAGTGGGTGGAGACGAGGACCGTCAGCCCGTCGGCGGCGAGCCGGTGGATCTCGTCCCAGAAATCGCGTCGCGCCTTGGGATCGACGCCTGCCGTCGGCTCGTCGAGCAGCAGCAGCTTGGGCTGATGCATGATGCAGGCGGCGAGTGCCAGCCGCTGTTTCCAGCCGCCGGAAAGCGTCCCGGCAAGCTGGTCGCGCCGCGAGGACAGGCCGAGATCCTCAAGCGTGCGGTCCACATGGGTGCCGACCGGCTTCAGATCGTAGAGCCGCGCGACGAAGGAGAGGTTCTCCGCGATCGTCAGGTCCTCGTAGAAGGAGAAGCGCTGGGTCATGTAGCCGACTTCGCGCTTGATCTTCAGACCCTCGGTCCGCAGGTCGAAGCCGAGCACGGTGCCCTCGCCCTCGTCCGGCGTCAGAAGCCCGCACATGATGCGGATCGTCGTCGTCTTGCCGGAACCGTTGGGACCGAGAAAGCCGACGATCTCGCCCCTGGCGACCTGCATCGTCACGTCGTTGACGACGGTCTTGTCGCCGAAGCGCTTGACGAGGCCGCGCACGTCGATGGCGTTCATTTCAGCTTGCATGGATCGGCTCCTCCGAACGGGCCGGACAAAAAGGTGAGCAGTGGGCGGAAGGCGCGGTTTGGGGAACGCGTCTTCTGAAGCAACGGGAGGCGGGGCGTGCTCCCGTTACGGCTCACTGCTCGCCATCGCATCCGGCGCCAGCCTGACATCGACGATCTGGCCGGGCTGCAGGGCCGCCGCCTCGCCCTCGGGCCGCGCCTCGACGAGGTAGACGAGCTTCTGGCGCGTCTCCAGCGAGTAGATCACCGGCGGGGTGAATTCCGGCTCCTGGGAGACATAGGAGACGCGCGCCGTCAGGCCGGGCGGGCAGCCGTCGCAATTGATCGACAGGCGCGTGTCGGGTGAGACAGCGGAAAACCGTTCCTGCGGCACGTAGAGTTTCAGCCTGACGCCGCCATCGGGGAGCAGGGACACCACCGGCGCGGACGGACCGGCGACGTCGCCGGCATTGCGGATGATGTCGTCGACACGGCCGGCGACGGGCGCCCTGATGCTGCGTTCCGAAAGCCGCCAGCGCGCCTGCGCCAGCGCCGCCTGCATCTGGTCGCGCCGCTTGGCGGCGGCGTTGATCGCCTCGGCGCGGGCGGGCAGGCGCGCGACGGCCAGATTGGCCTCGGCCTGGCCGATGCGCGTATCGGCCAGCACCTGCGCCGTCTCCGCCTTGTCGAGTTCGGCCTTTGTGGCGATGCCGCGCCGGAAGAGGTCGCGTGTCCGGGCAAGCACGCGGCCCGCTTCCGCCGCCTCGGCATTGGCTGAGGCGAGCGCGGCCTCGAGCACGGCGATCTCCTCGGGGCGCTTCGCCTTCCTCAGGTCGGCAAGCTGGGCCTCCGCCTCGGCAAGCGCCGCTTCCGCCTGGGTGACGGCGATCCCGGCGCCGGTGGCATCCATCGCCGCGACCACAGTGCCCGCCTCGACCCGGGCGCCGCGGTGCACGGAGACGGAAGCGACCTGGCCGATCTCGACGGGCGCCAGAAGCACGTACTCGCCCTCCACATAGCCGACCGCGAGCGGCGCGTCGCCGGCGCAGGCCGTGAACAGGCCCGCCATGAGCGGTATGGAGCAGAGAAGGCTCATCATGTGTTCTCCTCGCGGCCGCCGGGCGCGCCGTGCGCGGCCAGAATGGCGTCCAGATTGTTGCCGGCGATGGCGGCGATGGCGGTGGCCTCCCGCTCGCCGATCCTGCTCCAGCCCATGCGGCGGCGGACGGCCTCGTTGGCGATGCGGAAATAGACGATCTGGCCGATGAGGGTGAAGACGGTCAGCCGGGTCGATTGGCTGTCCGCCGGCGTGCCGGTGGCGGTCGACCAGACCTGGCACAAGCGTTCGTGGACCGGCGCGAAGACGCCGTCATAGATGCGGTCGAGCGCGACGGTCGGATGGGCCAGCTCGCGCAGCACGAACTGGACGATCAGTCCCGCCTCCTCGCTGGCGATGATGAAGCCGGTCATGCCCTGGAGCGCCCTGCGGAGCAGCGCCCGCGCCTCGGCGGGGGTATGCGCCGTTTCGCGCAGGTTGAGATCGAGCGCGTTACCGGCCGCCGTGCCGAGCAGGGCGACGATGTGGTCGGCGCAGGCGGTGCGCAGCCCTTCCTTGCCGCCGAAATGATAGGAGATGGAGCCGATGTTCGCCTTGGCGCGGGTGGCGATCTCGCGCGTCGTCGTCGCCTCGAAGCCCTTTTCGCCGAACAGCTTCAGGGCCGCCAGAACGAGGGAGCGCCGCGTGTGCTCGGCGGAGGTGAGGCGGCCGCGCAGGCCGCTATCGGGTTCGGTGGAACGGTTCATGGGTCTTCTTTAATCAATCGTTTGAATAAAGTCAACGGGAGTCGCAACCTGCGTGTTACCGCGGATCGCTGGATGCCCGGGTGCTCGGATGCTCCGGATGGCGGAAATGCGGGATGCGTCGAGGCATCCGGCATCGCCGCTTGGCGGCGTTGGGCTGTGGAGGGGTGGCATGCCGGGACCTGATCGCCCATATGCTCTCCTGGAAATGCGGAAGTGACTCCCGCCCTTTCTTGACCATCACGGATACTCTAAGTTCCGCCAGCGACGGGTCATCGAATCGAAGCGTGAGGCCGATGAGCGAACAAACCAGCAGTCTGCTAGACCGGTTCGGCCGCTTCCTGGCACGGCGTCTGCAGAGCGAATCGTCCGGCTACGAGCCCTACACGCCGTCCGACCCGGCGACGCTGCACCGGACGCTGCAGCCGGGCGACATCCTGCTGATCGAGGGCAACCAGCGCATCTCGGCGGCGATCAAGTATCTGACCCAGTCGACCTGGAGCCACGCCGCCCTCTATGTCGGCGACGCCCTGCCAGAACCGGAAGACGGGTCCGACCGGCCCCGCCTGATCGAGGTCAATCTGGGCGATGGCTGCATCGCCGTGCCGCTGTCCAAGTACCGCACCTACAACACGCGCATCTGCCGGGCGAGCGGGCTGACGCCGGACGACCGCGACGCCATCGTCAGCTTCATGATCGGCAAGCTCGGCCTGCGCTACGACATGCGCAACATCTTCGACCTCTTGCGCTATTTCATGCCGACCCCACCCGTCCCGGTGCGCTGGCGGCGACGCATGATCGCGCTCGGCTCGGGCGACCCGACACGCGCCATCTGCTCCTCGCTGATCGCCCAGGCGTTCCAGAACGTGCGCTACCCGATCCTGCCCGAGGTGACGCGCGCGCCCGGAAGGGCCTCGGCGCAGTCCACCTTCTCGCGCAGCGAGATCCTGCATATCCGTCACTACACGCTGTTCACGCCGCGCGACTTCGACCTGTCGCCCTTCTTCGAGATCGTCAAGCCGACGCTGGCCTTCGGCTTCGACTACAAGAAATTGCTCTGGGCGCGCGACCAGAACGGCGAGGCCACCGCCATTTCCGGCGGGAGCGACTGATGGACATCCATACGGCGCTGGTGCTCCTGTTCGCCTGCTTCACCGCCTATTCGCTGGTGGCGCGGCGGCTGGAAGCGTCGGTCCTGTCCGGCCCCATGCTGTTCACGGCGCTCGGCTATCTCTTCTTCAGCATCGACGCGACGCTGCTCTCGCCACTCGACAATGCGGTCGTCGAGTTCCTGGCCACGGCGACACTCGTCATCATCCTGTTCCGCGACGCGGCGAACATCCGCATTTCCAGCGTCATCGCCCGGCGGGCGACGGCGCTCATCTCGGCGCGGCTGCTGTTCATCGGCATCCCGCTGACCATCCTGGCGGGGACGCTGGCCGGGCTGGCGCTCTTCCCCATGCTCGGCCTGTTCGGCGCCCTGGTGCTCGCCATCGTGCTGACGCCGACCGACGCGGCGCTTGCGCAGCCCGTTTTCGGCAATGACGGGCTGCCGGAGATCGAGCGCGAGGCGCTCGACGTCGAAAGCGGGCTGAACGACGGCCTCTGCCTGCCGCTTCTGCTGATCACGCTGGCGCTGGCCGCCGACACCGGCGACGGCGAGGGCATGGCGGGTCATGCCACCTTCTTCCTGAAGCAGGTGGTCTTCGGGCCGGCCGTCGGGCTGGCGGTCGGTTATCTCGGCGCGGCATGCGCGGGTTTCGCCTTCGAGCGCGCGCTGTCGAACCCGGCCGGGAGGACGCCGATCATGGTCGGACTGGCGGGGCTGGCCTATCTCGCCGCCGAGCAGATGGGCGGCAACGGTTTTCTGGCCGCGTTCATGGCCGGGCTTGCCTTCGGCTGGCGCCTGCCGGCAGAAACGGTCGAGAAGGTGAGCAATTTCGCGATGACGGAAGGGTCGATCCTGACGAACCTCACCTTCCTGATCTTCGGAGCCGTCATGCTGCCGCGCGCCTTCGAGACGCCGCTGGCCCCGGCGCTCCTCTATGCGGTCCTCAGCCTGACCGTGGTGCGCATGCTGCCGGTGCTTGTCGCCATGTTCGGCACACGATCGACCGGCCGGGCGAAACTTTTCGTCGGCTGGTTCGGTCCACGCGGGCTGGCTTCCGTCCTCTATCTGATCCTGGTGGTCGACCAGTCCGGCTTCACCGCCGCCGGGCAAGTGACGAACATCGCCGTCTTCACCATTCTTCTGTCGGTGGTGCTGCACGGGGTGAGCGCGCCCTTCGCGCAGCGCCTGTTCTTCCCGGCGCGCGGCTGAAACGGCTCGAGCCCGCCTCACGGCAAGTTGTGACCCCGTCCGCCTCGCCGCTGGGCGCAGAACGCGCTATAATCCCCTTCGCTGTTGCCGGGCCGCATGCCCGCGGCCCGACCGTAATCCGGGAGGCCCGATATGGCTGGTTTTCACGTGATGGCCGGGACAGAGGACACGATGGCGCTGCCGACCGTCCGCAGCATCACCACTTCGGACGTGATCGATGCGCTTGGCCGCGGACTCGACGATTTCTGGCAAAAGCCGTCACATTACGCGTTTCTCTGCATCATCTATCCGCTTGTCGGCGTGGTGCTGATCTACTGGGCCTCGGGCGCCAATGCCCTGCCGCTGCTGTTTCCGCTCGCCTCAGGCTTCGCGCTGCTCGGCCCTTTCGCCGCCATCGGCCTCTACGAGATCAGCCGCCGCCGCGAACAGGGTCTCGACACCTCCTGGCGGCATGCCTTCGAAGTCCTGAAATCGCCGGCGATCCCGTCGATCATGGCGGTTGGCGGCATGCTGTTCATCATCTTCGTCGCCTGGCTGCTCGTCGCGCAGGGGCTTTACGTGCGCCTGTTCGGGCCGGAGGCACCGGTTTCGGCCTCGGCCTTCTTCGAGCGCGTCTTCACCACGCCCGAAGGGTCGATGCTGATGGTGCTCGGCAACGGGATCGGACTGATCTTCGCGCTGGCCGTGCTCATCACCACCTCGATCGCCTTTCCGATGCTGGTCGACCGCGATTGCGGCGCCGTCGCCGCCGTCCTGACCTCCATTCGGGCGGCGGGCAGGAACCCGCTGCCGATGCTGCTGTGGGGCATCGTCGTGGCGGGCGCGCTGATCGTCGGCTCGCTGCCCCTGTTTGCGGGGCTGGCGGTGGTGATGCCGATCCTCGGCCACGCCACCTGGCATCTCTATCGCAAGCTGGTCGTGTAGCCGGCATGACGTGACCGGGATTGCACCACGCTGCGCGCTTTGCCGCAGCGTGGCGGCTTGCCACAGCGACCGAGCGCCGCTTTGACGAAGCAGGCAGGCGGGACTACCTTCCCCCGTGTTGTCACAGCCGGGAGACCTCGATGGACCCGCTTTTGTTGTCGCGCATCCAGTTCGGCGCGAATATTTCCTTTCACATCCTGTTTCCCGCCATCACCATTTCGCTCGGCTGGTTCCTGCTGTTCTTCAAATGGCGTTACAACCGCACGGGCGACGAAGCCTGGATGCGTGCCTATTTCACCTGGGTGAAGGTGTTCGCCCTCTCGTTCGCGCTCGGCGTCGTCTCCGGGGTGACGATGACCTTCCAGTTCGGCACCAACTGGCCGGGCTTCATGGAGACGGTCGGCAACATCGCCGGGCCGCTGCTCGGCTACGAGGTGCTGACGGCATTCTTCCTCGAGGCCGTGTTCCTCGGCATCATGCTGTTCGGCTTCCGCAAGGTGTCGAACCGGGTGCACACGCTGGCGACCTTCCTGGTGGCCTTCGGCACGACCATGTCGGCCTTCTGGATCCTGGCGCTGAACTCGTGGATGCAGACGCCCGCGGGCTTCGAGATGCGCGACGGCGTCGCCTACGCCACCGACTGGTGGGCGGTGATCTTCAACCCGTCCTTCCCCTACCGGCTGATCCACATGCTGCTCGCTTCGGGCCTGACGGCGGCGTTTCTCGTCGCCGGCTTCTCGGCCCTGCGCCATCTGGCTGGCGACCGCTCGGAAAGCATGTGGAAGGCGCTCCGGACGGGCATCGCCGTCGGCGCGGTGCTGATCCCGCTGCAAATCTTCGCTGGCGACCAGCACGGTTTGAACACGCTCGAGCACCAGCCGGCCAAGGTGGCGGCGATGGAGGCCAACTGGGAAACGCGCTCCAACGTGCCGCTGGTGCTGTTCGCGCTGCCCGACGAGGCGGCAAAGGAGAACCGTTACGAGCTGGCCATTCCCAACGGGGCGTCGCTGATCCTCAGGCACAGCGCCTCCGGCGTCGTGCCGGGTCTCGATCAGTTCGAGGGCGAGCATCCGCCGGTCATGCCGGTGTTCTGGGCCTTCCGCATCATGGTCGGGGTGGGCCTTGCGATGCTCCTGTTCTCTTGGGCGGGCGCCTTCTACCTTTTCCGCCGCGGCACGCTGCCGAAGCCGCTGGCACTGGTCCTCGTCCCGATGGCGCTCTCGGGCTGGGTCGGTGTGCTGGCCGGCTGGTACACGACGGAGATCGGCCGTCAGCCCTGGCTGGTGACCGGCGTGCTCAAGACGGCGGACGCCGTCGGGCCGGTGGCCGGCGGCCATGTGGCGCTGACGCTGGCCGGCTATCTGGCGCTCTACGCGGTTCTGCTGGTCGTCTATCTGGGCGTCTTGATCCACATGGCGCTGAAGGCGGCCAGGGAAGGCGACCGCTCGCCCAGCCCCGCCAGCGGCGACCACGCCATGTCGCAACCGATGCAGGCGGGGGAGTGACAGCGATGACCAGGGCAAGCGCGACCACGGCGGAAGGAGCCCCGACATGATACTCGACTGGCCGACCCTGCTGCCGCTCATCTTTGCCGGGCTGATGGGCGTCTCGATCCTGCTCTACGTCATTCTCGACGGCTTCGACCTCGGCATCGGCATCCTGTTCACAGGCGCCGACGATGCCGAGAAGGACACGATGATCGCCGCCATCGGCCCATTCTGGGACGCCAACGAGACCTGGCTGGTGCTGGCCGTCGGCCTGCTGCTCGTCGCCTTTCCGGTGGCGCACGGCGTCATCCTGACGGCGCTCTATCTGCCGGTCTTCGTGCTCCTCCTCGGTCTGATCCTGCGCGGCGTCGCCTTCGATTTCCGCGCCAAGGTGCCGGTGCACCGCAAGGGGCGCTGGAACATGCTCTTCTTCGCCGGGTCGCTGCTGGCGGCCCTGGCGCAGGGCTACATGCTCGGCATCTACGTGCTCGGCCTGCAGCAGGGCCTGCCGGCGATGGGCTTCGCGCTTCTGACTGCGATCTGCCTTACCGCCGCCTATGCCGCGATGGGGGCCGCCTGGCTGATCTACAAGACGGAAGGGGCGCTGCAGGAAAAGGCGGTGCGCTGGCTGCGCCGGGCGCTGGTGCTGACCGTGGCCGGCATGGGCGCGGTTTCGCTCGCCACGCCGCTCGCCAGCCCGCGCATCTTCGACAAATGGTTCGCCTGGCCGCAGATGGCCCTGCTGGCGCCGCTGCCGGTCGTCTCGGGACTGCTGTTCCTGTGGCTGTGGCGCATCAGCGGGAAGCTGCCGGCCGAAGGCGACGCCCATTCGCTAAAACCGTTCATCGCGCTGGCGCTGATCTTCGCCGCCGGTTTCGGTGGGCTTGCCTATTCGTTCTATCCCTATGTGGTGCCCGAGCGCATGACGATCTGGGAAGCGGCGGCGGCGACCGACAGCCTGGCCTTCATCCTGATCGGCACGGCCTTCGTCCTGCCCGTCATCCTCGGCTACACGATCTATGCCTACCGGGTGTTCGGCGGCAAGGCGGTCGACCTGTCCTACGACTGAGGCGCGTCAGGCCGGGCGCGGTTCGAGCAGGTTCAGATTGTCGGCCATCTTCTGCAGAGCGCCGACCACGGCGCGACGCTCGTCGCCGCTCATGCCGCTCAGCGCCTCGTCATAGATGTCGCTGCCGATGTCCCTGATCGCCTGGTAGGCGGCCTGCGCCTTCGGCGTGGCATAGATCATCCGCACGCGCCGGTCCGTGCGCGCCGCGCGGCGCTGGACCCAGCCGGCCTCGGCCATGCGGTCGACCAGGCGCGAGACGCTGATCGGTTCGATCTCGAGAAGCTCGGCGAGGCGGCTCTGCGGCACGCCTTCGGTGGCAAGCAGGCGAAACAGCAGCTGCCACTGCGCCGGCGTCAGGCCGTATTCGCTGCCGTGCTCCTGCAACCGCCTGCGCATCAGGCGCGCCACGTCGTGAATGAGGAAGCCCAGCTTCTCGATGTCCTGATTTTCCATGCGCGGCATATATGGTCGGCGCCGGATGGCTTCAACCTGATCGGCCGGGCAAGCTCGCCGGCTCCTGCCGCCTACCGACAAAATTGCGGATCGCCCTGACCGCCCTGCAATGCCCGTCCCGCAATGCCCGCCTTGCAATGCCCGCTTGTCGAAGGAATGGCCGCCTGCTAGAGCCTGCGCATGACAAACACGCCCCTTTCACGAATCCGCAATTTCTCCATCGTCGCCCATATCGACCATGGCAAGTCGACGCTTGCCGACCGGCTGATCCAGATGACCGGTTCTCTGGAAGTGCGCGAGATGAAGGAGCAGGTGCTCGATTCCATGGACATCGAGCGCGAGCGCGGCATCACCATCAAGGCGCAGACCGTTCGGCTGGAGTATGACGCCAAGGACGGCCAGCACTATGTGCTGAACCTGATGGACACGCCCGGGCATGTGGACTTCGCCTACGAGGTGTCGCGTTCGCTGTCCGCCTGCGAGGGCTCGCTGCTCGTCGTCGACGCCTCGCAGGGCGTCGAGGCGCAGACGCTGGCCAATGTCTACCAGGCGATCGACAACAATCACGAGATCGTCACCGTGCTCAACAAGGTGGACCTGCCCGCCGCCGACACGGACCGCGTGAAGGAGCAGATCGAGGAGGTGATCGGTCTCGACGCCTCCGAGGCGATCCCGATCTCGGCCAAGACCGGCGTTGGCATCCCCGATGTGCTGGAAGCGATCGTCACGCAGCTTCCGGCGCCGCAGGAGGGCGATGCCGATGCGCCGCTGAAGGCGCTGCTGGTCGACAGCTGGTACGACGCCTATCTCGGCGTCATCGTTCTCGTGCGCGTCATTGACGGCCGGCTGAAGAAGGGCCAGACCATCCGCATGATGGGCACCAACGCCAAATATCCGGTCGACCGCGTCGGCGTGATGACGCCGAAGATGGTGATGGTCGATGAACTCGGCCCCGGCGAGATCGGTTTCATCACCGCCTCGATCAAGGAAGTGGCCGACACCCGCGTCGGCGACACCATCACCGAGGACAAGAAGCCGACGGCGGCCGCCCTGCCCGGCTTCAAGCCGGCGCAGCCCGTGGTGTTCTGCGGCCTGTTCCCGGTCGATGCCGCCGATTTCGAGGATCTGCGCGCCGCTATGGGCAAGCTGCGGCTGAACGACGCCAGCTTCTCCTTCGAGATGGAAACCTCCGCCGCACTCGGCTTCGGCTTCCGCTGCGGCTTCCTCGGCCTCCTGCATCTGGAGATCATCCAGGAACGGCTGGAGCGCGAGTTCAATCTCGACCTGATCGCCACCGCGCCCTCGGTCGTCTACCGGATGAACCTGACCTCCGGCGACGTGGTCGAGCTGCACAACCCGGCCGACATGCCGGACGTGGTGCGCATCGCCTCGATCGAGGAACCCTGGATCAAGGCGACGATCATGACGCCGGACGAGTACCTCGGCGCGATCCTCAAGCTCTGCCAGGAGCGGCGCGGCATCCAGACCGACCTGTCCTATGTCGGCAAGCGCGCGCTGGTGACCTATGAGCTGCCGCTCAACGAAGTGGTGTTCGACTTCTACGACCGGCTGAAATCCATCTCCAAGGGCTATGCCAGCTTCGACTACACGTTGACCGGCTATCGCGAGGGCGACCTGGTGAAGATGTCGATCCTGGTCAACGAGGAGCCGGTCGACGCGCTGTCGATGCTGGTGCACCGCCAGGCGGCTGAGAAACGCGGCCGCGTCATGTGCGAGAAGCTGAAGGACCTGATCCCCCGGCACATGTTCAAGATACCGATCCAGGCCGCCATCGGCGGCAAGGTGATTGCGCGCGAGACCATTTCGGCGATGCGCAAGGACGTGACGGCGAAATGCTATGGCGGCGACGTGACCCGCAAGCGCAAGCTGCTCGAGAAGCAGAAAGAGGGCAAGAAGCGCATGCGCCAGTTCGGCAAGGTGGAGATTCCGCAGGAAGCCTTCATCGAAGCCCTGAAGATGAGCGACTGACGCCACCCCGGAGGCCTCGTCCCCGGCGCTCCCTCACAGCGGTGCGGGAGCGGGCGGGACGCTGCCAAGGAGGAGCGGTCCCGCCCTGGACGCCGCAAAGTTCGGGTTGCCCCGTCCGCCCGTGTCGAGCGGCGCCGTCCAGAAATCCTGAAAAGAGGGAGGCATGCTGCGGCGCTGTTTCTTCATGGCGGCATCCTCCCCCCAGATGACGTCAACGGGCTTTCAGCTTGAAACCGCCGCACTCGACGATCTGCTTGCCGGACATGTGATAGGCGGAGTCCCAGGAAACCTTCACCTGCTTGGGGCAGCCATTGTAGCTCTTGTTGACGAGGTTGACGGACCCCTGGGGCGTGTTGGCGGTGATCTTCACCAGCTTGAGGCCCTTGGTGCTGCTGATCGTACAGACGACGGCGTTGGGGATCGAACAGTTCATCGTCGCGCCGGCTGCCTGCGGGGCGAGGGCGAGTTGGCCGGCGACGCTGGCGGTCGACAGGCCGGACAGGGCAAGCATGGCCAGCGACGTGGCGGCGACGGCGAAGCGGCGGGAGGTGTTGAAAGAGGTCATTTCAGTTCTCCAATCGGGTTCTTGTTGGGCGGGCTCGCAGGCCCGATACCCCTCAGTCGCCGTGGTCTGGAGATAGGTTCACGAAAAATGCGGGCGCGGAAAACGGGTGGCGCGGCGGCGTCAGCCGGGCTGCCCTGCGGTCCGGTTCACCGGGTTGTCCGGATTGAGATTGTAACCGGGGCCGATGGTCAGCGGCTTGTCGGGAACGATGGTGTCGCTGATGACGCTGGCATAGCTGTGCTCGACGCTCCACAGCAGCGTGTTCCGCTCGCGGTCGTAGACCCGGATCGACACCTGATAGGGCTTTTTCGCCTCGACGCCGCGGACAGGGGGCGTGCGCAGGGAATAGCGGTCGGTCATGGTGCTGACGCGCTCCGATACCACGAGCGGTTCCCCGCCGCCGGGATTCTCGAACGAGGCTTCGATGACCGACCCGCTGGCCAGCGGACGGATCACCTGCGCGGTGAAACCATAGAAGACCTCGCCCTGGCGGTAGTTGAACATGAAGCCGCCGCCGAGGATCTTCAGATAGGGATCGCCTGACGGGTCGTCGCGCCAGTACCAGCCGAAGGCGAACAGGACCGCGCACAGGAGGATCGCCGAGATCAGCACGTTGCGCACCGAGAAGATGGTCATGCCGGGGCCTCCCCTTTCCTTGCGCCATGGCGCGCGGCGTAACGGCGGGCCTTCGCCGCGCCACCACAATGATCCATGCTACACCAGCGGCGCGAGCCGTTCCTGGTTTCGTCGAGGAACAGCCAGCCGCAGCCGTCCGGTCCGGGGCATTCCTTGACGCGGGCCAGGTCGTCGCCCGTCAGGAGGGCGTCTGCCGAAAGGGCGACCGCGTGAAGCGGCGCTAGAAAGTCGAGCTGCGCGGCATCCCAGCGCCACACAAAGCCGCCCCCCTCTTGCACCAGTACTTGCCGGCGCCGCGCCTCGCGCAGCACCGCATCGAGATGTGCAAGCTGATCCGCAGGTGCGGGAATTGCCTCGATGACGCTGCGGAAGACCCGGTACAGCGCCTCACGCAAAGCCATGGCGCGGGCATGTGCCTCGGCCGCGCGTGTGCTGCCGGCATTTGCCTCAAGGTGTGCGATGAACTGTGTACCGAACAGCGCCTTCTGCCGGCACCAGCCGAGCAGCGCAGCGTAGTCAGGCAGATAGTCGCGTGTGGCGGGACGCGAAAGGCTGTTCACCGTGTTGATGAAATCGAGGCACAGCCGGCCGCCGAAGAAGAATGGGACAGGCCAGTCGCGTTTCGTCCCGGTGGAAGCTCTAGTGCGCATCGGCTTCTCCTCCCTTAACCAGCTAAATCTATTTTGCCGGTTGGTCAAGAATGAGCCGTTCGTCGCTGCCTTGCTTCTCCACGCGGCGGCTCGGCGGAAAGCTGCTCTTAATGGTTTCGATGCAGATTCCGCGATCGATTGAGGGGAGCTGAGACATGACCGGACCTCGCCTGAACAACGCTGCGGCGCCTGCCACTCGCTATTCCGCCATGCAGATCGGCCTTCACTGGCTCGTCGTTGTGCTGGTCCTGTCACAATGGCTGACATCCGGATCCATCGAGCGAACCCATAATCCGCTTGTTCCGCCCTCCTCGACGGACCTGTTGCTCCACGCAATGCATAATTACGGAGGCATGACCATCGGTGCCCTTATGGGTCTGCGCCTGCTGATGCGCATCTTCCGGCCGGTCCCGCCGGCAGGGGGCCTGCCCCCCTGGCAGAACGCCGCCTCGATGATCGTTCACTGGGGACTCTATGCGTCGCTGCTCGCGCAGGCTGCCACGGGATTTGTCGCGTCATATCTGTGGAACGCGGTGGCGCCGGTGCATGCCCTGCTGTGGAATGTCACGCTGGCGCTCGTCCTGACGCACGTCGCGGCTGCGGCGTTTCATGCCGCAAAGCGCGACGGCGTGGTGGATCGGATGACGCCGTTCTCCTGACGCCAGGACGCCGCCGGATTCGGGATCTAGATATCCAGGTTGGCGACCGACAGGGCGTTTTCCTGGATGAACTCGCGGCGCGGCTCCACCTCGTCGCCCATCAGGCGCGAGAAGAGGGAATCGGCGTCCGTCGCGTCCGGCACCTTGACCTGCAGCAGCGAGCGTGCATCGGGGTCGAGCGTCGTCTCCCAGAGCTGTTCGGCGTTCATCTCGCCCAGCCCTTTGTAGCGCTGCATGGTGAGGCCCTTGCGCCCCGTCGCGAAGACGGCGTCGAGCAGCGCCATCGGGCCGGAGATGACCTCGGACCTGTCCTTGCGGCGCAGCACGGGCGGCTTGCCGTAGACCTCCTGCAGGCGCGACGTGTAGCGGTCGATGGCGCGCGCGTCGGCCGAGCCGATGAGACCCGCGTCGAGGACGATGGCCTCGCGCACGCCGCGCACGGTGCGCTCGAAGAGGTAGCCGCCGGCGCCCTCGTTGGAGGTAGTGACCCGGCCTTCCCAGCCACGTTCGGTGTCCTCGGCGATCATGTCGAGGCGGCGCGCCACATAGGCGGCGGCCTCGTCGGCGCGGCCCGGATCGGCGAGAACGGCGGCGTTGAGCGCGCCGGCGATCGCCGCCTGCTCGACGACCGAGCGCTGGTAGCGCGTGTGCAGCCCGTTGATCAGCCCGCGCACGGCGCGGGCGTCCTCGATCGCCGCCTTCAGGTCATGGCCGCCGCGCACCTCGCCGGTCGACAGCTCCAGCGTCGCCTCTTCGAGACCGGTGTCGATCAGGAATTCTTCGAAGGCGGCCTCGTCCTTGATGTACTGGACCGACTTGCCGCGCGTCACCTTGTAGAGCGGCGGCTGCGCGATGTAGAGGTTGCCGCGCTCGATCAGCTCCGGCATCTGCCGGAAGAAGAACGTCAGGAGCAGGGTGCGGATATGGGCGCCGTCGACGTCGGCGTCCGTCATGATGATGATCTTGTGATAGCGCAGCTTGTCGGCGTTGAACTCGTCCTTGCCGATGCCCGTGCCGAGCGCGGTGATCAGCGTGCCGATCATGTCGGACGACAGCATGCGGTCGAACCGCGCGCGCTCCACGTTGAGGATCTTGCCGCGCAGCGGCAGGATCGCCTGGTTCTTGCGCGAGCGGCCGGACTTGGCCGAGCCGCCGGCCGAGTCACCCTCGACGATGAACAGTTCGGACTTCGCCGGGTCGCGTTCCTGGCAGTCGGCCAGCTTGCCGGGCAGGGAGCTGATGTCCAGCACGCCCTTGCGCCGCGTCAATTCACGCGCCTTGCGCGCCGCCTCGCGTGCGGCGGCCGCCTCGACCACCTTGCCGACCAGCGTCTTGGCTTCCGCCGGATGCTCCTCGAGCCAGCTTCCGAGCGCTTCGTTGACGAGGCTCTCGACGACCGGGCGCACTTCCGACGAAACGAGCTTGTCCTTCGTCTGCGAGGAGAATTTCGGATCGGGCACCTTGACCGACAGCACGGCCGTCAGCCCTTCGCGGCAGTCATCGCCGGTGAGGGAGACCTTCTCCTTCTTGGTCAGGCCGGATTTCTCCGCATAGCCGGTCACCTGGCGCGTCAGCGCGCCGCGGAAGCCGGCCATGTGGGTGCCGCCGTCGCGCTGCGGGATGTTGTTGGTGAAGCACAGCACGTTCTCGTGGTAGGAATCGTTCCACCACATGGCGACTTCTACCGTGATGCCGTCGCGCTCGCTGCGGATGGCGATCGGCGTGTCGATGAGCGCCTTCTTCGAGCGGTCGAGATATTTGACGAACTCTTCCAGTCCGCCGTCATAGAGCAGTTCCTGGCTCTTGACGTCGGCGTGGCGCCTGTCGGTGAGGATGATGCGGACGCCGGAATTCAGGAAGGCGAGTTCGCGCAGCCGGTGCTCCAGCGTGCCGTAGTCGAACTCGACCATGGTGAACGTGTCCGGCGAGGGCAGGAAGCTGACCTCCGTGCCGGTCTCGTCGCCGGCAGTGCCGGTGACTGCGAGCGGCGCATCGGCCACGCCGTGCGTGAAGCTCATCTCGTGGATCTCGCCCTTGCGGCGGATCTTCAGCTTGAGCCAGATCGACAGCGCGTTCACCACGGAGACGCCGACGCCGTGCAGGCCGCCGGAAACCTTGTAGGAGTTCTGGTCGAACTTGCCGCCCGCATGGAGCTGCGTCATGATGACCTCGGCCGCCGAAACGCCCTCGCCTGCATGCAGGTCGGTCGGAATGCCGCGGCCATTGTCGGTCACCGTGCAGGAGCCGTCTGGATTGAGCGTCACGGTCACCAGCGTCGCATGGCCGGCCAGCGCCTCGTCGATGGCGTTGTCGACCACCTCGTAGACCATGTGGTGCAGGCCGGACCCGTCATCCGTATCGCCGATATACATGCCGGGCCGCTTGCGGACCGCATCCAGACCCTTCAAAACCTTGATGGATTCAGCGCCGTATTCGGCTGGTTCGCCGGGGAGTGTTTCTGGCGTATCGCTCATCAGTTTCTTTCGTTCAGGAAGCGCTTGGGACCCGGTCCCGCGACGGCGGAATTCAGCGCCGCGAATCATCCGGCGCGCACTGCCTAAGATATAGGCGTTTCAAGCGCTTTTTCCAAGTTTTGCGGTGATTCGCGGCTGGGGACGAAATCTCTCCGACACGGGACTTTGCCTTTGCCGAGAAACCGACTATGTAGCCCCTGAACCGGTTCATCGTTTCCAGGAAGCGATGCCGCTTCGAACCGTTCGTCACGCCCGCATCCGCGCGGACGCCAGGCGGGAGCGCCCGGCAACCCCGATGCTACAGGCAACCGGAGACCGAGGCACATGGCCACCATCAGCCAGAAACCAAAGCTCGTCACCATTTTCGGCGGCTCCGGCTTCGTCGGCCGTCATCTGGTGCAGGCCCTGACGAGGCGCGGATACCGCGTCCGGGTGGCGTGCCGCAACCCCAACCTGGCCATGCATCTCCAGCCGCTGGGCAATGTCGGTCAGGTTCATGCCGTGCAGGCCAATCTGCGCAACCGCGCCTCGGTCGACCGGGCCGTGGAAGGCGCCGATCACGTGGTCAATCTCGTCGGTATCCTGCATGAATCGGGACGCCAGACCTTCGACGCCGTGCAGGATTTCGGCGCGCGCGCCGTGGCCGAGGCCGCCCGTGCGGCGGGGGCCGGTCTGACGCAGGGTTCCGCCATCGGCGCGGATGCGGATTCGGTCTCCGACTATGCCCGCACCAAGGCGCTCGGCGAGCAGGCGGCGCTGGAAACGGTCAAGGATGCCGTCATCATCCGCCCGTCCATCATTTTCGGGCCGGAAGACCAGTTCTTCAACCGCTTCGCCAACATGGCGCGGTTCTCGCCCTTCTTGCCGCTGATCGGTGGCGGCGAGACGAGGTTCCAGCCGGTCTATGTCGGCGATGTCGCCGAGGTTTATGCGCGTTCCGTCGACGGCACGCTGAAGGGCGGCAAGGTCTACGAGCTGGGCGGCCCCGAGGTGCTGACCTTCCGCGAATGCATGGAGCAGATGCTGGAGGTGATCCACCGCAAGCGCTGGTTCGTCTCCATCCCGTGGTCCGTGGCGCGGCTGCAGGGGCGCATTCTCGGCAAGCTGCCGGGCCACCTGCTGACGCTCGACCAGGTGGAGCAGCTCAGGCACGACAACGTCGTTTCCGAAGCCGCCGCAAAGGACAAGCGGACGCTGGCCGGCCTCGGCATCGCCCAGCATTCGCTGGCGGCGATGCTGCCCGCCTATCTGTGGCGCTTTCGCCCGGCCGGACAGTTCACCCGCAAGCAGCTGCTTTAGGTCGCCCGTTGGGCGGCTGGGACAGTCTTCTGCCCGAAACGCTCGGCGCGCTGCCGGCGCTGCTGCTGATCGTCGCCAGTTTCTTCACCTCGGCCCTGACCGCCGCGTTCGGCGTCGGCGGCGGGCTGGCCATGCTGGCGCTGCTCGGCCTGTTCATCCCCGTCGCGGCGCTCATTCCGGTGCACGGGGCGGTCCAGCTCGGCTCCAACACTGGCCGCGCCTGGCACCAGCGGGCGCATATCCGCTTCTCGATCGCCACGCCCTTCATCATCGGCAGCCTGATCGGCGCCGCCGTGGGCGCCTATTTCGTCGTGCAGCTGCCCGACGCCGTGCTGAAGCTGCTGCTCGGCCTGTTCGTCATCGTGGTCACCTGGGCGAAGGTCCTGGGCGTCGCGCGCCTCAGCCATGCGGGGCTTGCCGCCGGCAGCGCGGTGATCGCGCTCGCCACCATGTTCGTCGGTGCCACGGGGCCGCTCCTGTCGGCATTCTTCGCGCAGATCATTCCCGACGACCGCCGGGCGCTGGTCGCCACCCATGCCGCCGGCATGACCGTGCAGCATGCCCTGAAAGTGGTCGCCTTCGCCCTTGCCGGCTTTGCCTTCTGGCGCTGGCTGCCCTTCGTCGCGGTGATGGTCGGCTCGGGCTATCTCGGCACGATCTACGGCAGCAGGCTACTCGAGACGATGCCGGAAGAGATGTTCCGCCGCTGGTTCAGGATCGGCCTGACCCTGCTCGCGCTCGACCTGGTGCGGCGCGGTATCATGGGTTTGGCGTAAGGGCGGGCCGGAGACCGCCGCCTCAGCGCGGCGGCGTGCCGTTTTCGGCAAGCACGGCGCCGATCAGGTAGAGCGACCCGCAGATCAGGATGCGCGGCGGCGGCTCGGTGCCGTCGCGACCCCTGTCCAGCGTGTCGCGCAACAGTTTCAGCGCATTGGCGACGGAATGGACCGGCTCGGCGGACAGGCCGGCGGCCGAGGCACGGGCGGCCAGCTCGTCGTTCGGCACGCTGGCCTCACTCATCTGCACCGGCACGGTATAGACATGCCGCGCCATGCCCTCGAAGGCGCGGAAGAAACCCGTCTGGTCCTTGGTGTTGATCATGCCGGCGATGAGGAACAGCGGACGCGGCGAGCGGTCTTCCTCGGTCGCCAGCGCCTCGGCGATGGCCTCGCCTGCGCCGGGATTGTGACCGCCGTCGATCCAGATCTCGGCGCCCGCCGGCGCGAGGTCGGCCAGCGGGCCGCGCGCCAGGCGCTGCAGGCGGCCGGGCCAGGCGACGCGCTCGACGGCGGCCTCCGCCGTCCGCAGGTTGACCGGAAAGCCGGCCGCCTTGACCGCGGCGAGCGCGGCCGCCGCGTTGGCGATCTGATGCCGGCCGGTAAGCTTCGGCAGCGGCAGGTCGAACAGGCCGTTGTCGTCCTGATAGGCCATGCGGCCGTTTTCCTCGAAGGCGAGGAAATCCTCACCGTAGACGGCCATGGGGCAGCCGAGCCTTTCGGCGGTGTCGACCAGCACTTCGCGCGCCGCGTCGAACTCCTGCTGGCCGATCACGACGGGGCAGCCGCGCTTGATGATGCCGGCCTTCTCCGCCGCGATCAGCTCCACCCGGTCGCCGAGATAGGCTTCGTGGTCGAGCGAGATCGGCATGATCAGCGTCGCGGCCGGCTGCTCGATCACATTGGTGGCGTCGTAGCGCCCGCCGAGGCCGACCTCGACGATCGCCGCGTCGGCCGGGTGCTCCGAGAACAGCACGAACATCACGGCGGTGAGGATCTCGAACACCGTGATCTGCTCGCCGCGATTGGCCTCTGCCACGCGCGCCACCGCTTCCGCCAGCACCGCGTCCTGCACCAGCCTGCCGCCGCCTTCGGCGCCCAGCCGGTAACGCTCGTGCCAGTTCACCAGATGCGGCGAGGTGTGGACATGAACGATGCGGCCCGATGCCTCCAGCGCGGCGCGCGCGAAGGCGGTGGCCGAGCCCTTGCCGTTGGTGCCCGCGACATGCAGCACGGGCGGCAGCCTGCGATGCGGGTTGCCGAGCCGGTCGAGCAGCCGCGTGATGCGGTCGAGCGACAGGTCGAATCCCTTGGGATGGAGCGCCATCAGGCGCTCGATCTCTCCCTCGGCGGACAGGAGTGTCATGGCGGCTGTTATCCGATCCGTGGCGTGGGGCGCATCAGGTGCCGGGCTGTGCCGGCGTCGCCTCGTCCACGGCGGGAGCCGGCAGCGCCTCGGCCTCCTGCTTGCCCTCTTCCGTTTGCGTTTCCGGCTTCAGGACGGCCTTCTCCTTGAGCAGGATGCGCAGCAGGCGGGCGATGGTCTCCTTCATCTCCAGGCGGGAGACGACCATGTCCACCATGCCGTGATCCTTCAGAT
This sequence comes from Nitratireductor pacificus pht-3B, assembly GCF_000300335.1. Classification (GTDB taxonomy): domain Bacteria; phylum Pseudomonadota; class Alphaproteobacteria; order Rhizobiales; family Rhizobiaceae; genus Nitratireductor; species Nitratireductor pacificus. The sequence goes on from NZ_AMRM01000008.1 coordinate 95,680, forward strand.
ATTCGGCGCGCTGGAACCCTTCCGGCAGCTTCTCGCGGATGGTCTGCTCGATGACGCGCGGGCCGGCGAAACCGATCAGCGCGCCCGGTTCGGCGATGTGGACGTCGCCCAGCATGGCATAGGACGCCGTGACGCCGCCCGTCGTCGGGTTGGTCAGCACGACGATATAGGGCAGGCCGGCTTCCTTTAGCCGGTCGAGCGCCACGGTGGTGCGCGGCAGCTGCATCAGCGACAGGATGCCCTCCTGCATGCGCGCGCCGCCGGAGGCCGCGAACAGGACCAGCGGCAGCTTGCGTTCGACGGCGGTCTCGAAGCCTTTGATGATGGCCTCGCCCGCGGCCATGCCGAGCGAGCCGCCCATGAAGGCGAAATCCTGCACGGTGGCGAGCAGCTCAAGCCCCTCGATCCGGCCGACGGCGCTCAGCACCGCGTCGTCCATGCTGGTTTTCGCCTTGGCGTCGCGCAGCCGGTCGGTGTAGCGCCGCTCGTCGCGGAACTTCAGCGGATCGACCGCGACCTTCGGGCTCTCCAGCGCCTGATACTCGCCGTCGTCGAAGAACGACTTCAGCCGCTCGCGCGCCGAGATCTTCATGTGATGGCCGGAAGACGGGATGACCCAGAGATTGTCCTCGAGGTCCTTGTGGAAGACCATTTCGCCGGTCTCCGGGTCCTTGATCCAGAGATTTTCCGGCATGTCGCGGCGGCCGAGCATCGAGTTGATCTTTGGCCTGACGTAGCTGGTGATCCAGTTCATTGCAGATGCTTTCCGTTCTACTGGCTTTTCGACTGAGTGGGGAGGATGGTCCGATTATCGGGCAACAGCAAGGCGGGCCTCGCGCACGCCCGCGGCCAGCCCGCGCACCAGCGTGGCGACGGCCTCGGCCGGGTCGGCCACCTGTGCGCCCTTGGCGTCATAGCATTGGGCGATGGCGGCGACGATGGCCGTGCCGACGACGACTCCGTCCGCGGCTTCGCCGATGGCCCTCGCCTGGCGCGCCGTCTTGACGCCGAAGCCGACGCAGACCGGCAGGTCCGTATGCTTCTTGATGCGCGCGACGGCGCCGGAGACCTTGCTCGTGTCGGGCAGTGCCGCGCCGGTGACGCCGGTCATCGAGACGTAGTAGACGAAGCCGGACGTGTTCTGCAGAACCTTCGGCATCCGCTCCTCGTCGGTGGTCGGCGTGGCGAGGCGGATGAAGTTCAGCCCGGCCTTCAGCGCCGGCACGCACAGCTCCTCGTCCATCTCCGGCGGAAGATCGACGATGATCAGCCCGTCGATGCCGGCCTTCTTCGCATCGCTGAGGAAGCGCTCGACGCCGTAGATGTAGATCGGGTTGTAATAGCCCATCATGACGATCGGCGTGTCGTCGTCGCCGGCGCGGAAGTCGCGCGCCATCTGCAGCGTCCGGGAGAGCGTCTGGCCGGCCTTGAGGGCCCTGAGGCCCGCCGCCTGGATGGCCGGGCCGTCGGCCATCGGGTCGGAGAAGGGCATGCCCAGCTCGATCACGTCGCTGCCGGCCTCGGGCAGCGCCTTCATGATCGACAGGGCGGTTTCATAGTCGGGGTCGCCTCCCATGAAATAGGTGACGAGGGCCGGCCTGTTCTCTTCCTTCAGCCGGGCAAAACGGCGGTCGATGCGGGTGGTCATTTAGGTATTTTTTCCTCGTTCATCCAGCGCGGCGCCCCCGCCGCCTTGCGTTCGTGCGGTTGCAGCGGCCTCAGCGTCGGGCGACGACCCTGCGAGAAGACGATGCCCCGGTCATCCCTCGGCGTGCTCGCGGATTTCGATCGTGACGGCGAAGGCGTAGAAGCCGTCGCGCGCGATGCGGCTCTTCGCCTCGTTCGGATCGAAGGCGATCCGCGGCTCCCCGTCATCGGCGACATGGGTCAGAAAGGCGAGGTTCTGGCTGTTGCGAATGCCCTGGGGGTTTTCCCTATCGTCGTCCTGGCGGATCGCCACATAGTGGTGCTGATTGTGCTTGGAACGATAGATTTCGAACATGTTTCAGATCTCCATGCCGAGCATGCCCGCGACCGTATGCACATCCTTGTCGCCACGGCCGGAGAAGTTGACGATCATGATCTGGTCTTTGCCCATGGTCGGCGCGAGCTTCACGGCATGGGCGATCGCGTGGGCCGATTCCAGCGCCGGGATGATGCCCTCGATCTTCGTGGTTAGCTGGAACGCTTCCACCGCCTCGTCGTCGAGGATCGGCGAGTAGACGACGCGGCCCGCATCCTTGAGCCAGCTGTGCTCCGGTCCGACGCCCGGATAGTCGAGGCCGGCCGAAACCGAATGACCGTCGAGAATCTGACCGTCCTCGTTCTGCATCAGATAGGTGCGGTTTCCGTGCAGGACGCCTGGCGATCCGGCCGTCATCGAGGCGCAGTGCTCGACCCCGTCCAGCCCGCGCCCGCCCGCCTCGACGCCGTGGATCGCCACCTGGCTGTCGTCGAGGAAGGGATGGAACAGGCCGATGGCGTTCGATCCGCCACCGACGGCGGCGACGATGGCGTCGGGCAGGCGTCCCTCGAGCTCGAGAATCTGCGCGCGGGCCTCGATGCCGATCACCGACTGCAGGTCGCGCACCAGTTCGGGATAGGGATGCGGGCCGGCGGCGGTGCCGATCAGGTAATAGGTGTCCTCGACATTGGTGACCCAGTCGCGCAGCGCCTCGTTCATGGCGTCCTTCAGTGTGCCGTGGCCGGCCGTGACCGGCCTCACCTCGGCGCCGAGCAGGTTCATGCGGAAGACGTTCGGCTTCTGCCGCTCCACATCGGTGGCGCCCATATAGACCACGCAGGGCAGGCCGAAACGCGCCGCGACGGTAGCCGAGGCGACGCCGTGCTGGCCGGCGCCCGTCTCGGCGATGATGCGGGTCTTGCCCATGCGCCTGGCAAGCAGGATCTGCCCGATGCAGTTGTTGATCTTGTGCGACCCCGTGTGGTTCAGGTCCTCGCGCTTGAAGTAGATCTTCGCGCCGCCCAGATGGTCCGTCAGCCGCTCGGCGAAATAGAGCGGCGAGGGGCGGCCGGTATAGTGCTTGCCGAGGAAAGCGACTTCCGCCTGATAGGCTGGGTCTTCCTTGGCCTCGTTCCAGTGCCGTTGCAGGTCGAGGATCAGCGGCATCAGGGTTTCGGCGACGAAACGGCCGCCAAAAATGCCGAACATGCCCGCTTCATCGGGGCCGACGCGGAAGGAATTGGGTGCAGGCGGCTGGTTCATCGCCGTCTCCTCATGTTAGGGCCGCGTCATTCGCGTGCGCCGAGCGCACGGCGCGGAAGAAATCGCGTATCAGGTCCGGGTTCTTCTCGCCCGGCGCGCATTCTACGCCCGACGAGATGTCGATTCCGCGTGGCGACACGACGCCCAGCGCCGCACCGATATTGCCCGCGTTCAGGCCACCGGAAAGCATGTAATCCACATCAGCGTCAAGCTCGGCGAGCACCCGCCAGTCGAACGCTATGCCGTTGCCGCCCGGCAGTTCCGCACCGCGCGGCGGCTTGGCGTCGAACAGGAAGCGGTCGGCGACGCCGCGATAGGGGGCGATTTCGGCGAGGTCGGCCGCCTCGCGGATGGCGAAAGCCTTCATGACCGGCAGGCCGTAGCGTGCCTTGACCGCTTCCACCCGTCCGGGGCTTTCGCCCCCGTGAAGCTGCAGCATGTCCGGGGCCATCGCCTCGACGATGGCGTCGAGCGCCGCATCGTCCGCATCGACGCTGACGGCGACCGCCTGGGCGCGCCCGCGGGCCGCCTGGCGCAGCACGCCGGCGGTCTGCGCGGACACGTGCCGCGGGCTCTTCTCAAAGAAGATGAAGCCCACATGGCTTGCGCCGCCGTCCAGCGCGGCGGCAACCGCTTCCGGCGTCTTCAGGCCGCAGATCTTGATGTCGAGCGTCATCAGGGGGAAGTGACACGAAACGGCTGCGGAGTCGAGGGAGATGGCGGTCAGGACGCCTGGCGCCTGCCTCCGGCAGCTATTCGAAGCCGATCGCCTGCAGCGCCGCGCCGTTGCGCTTCAGCCAGTCCTTGCAGCGCTCGGTTTCGGGGCACAGCTCTCGGCATGTCTTCCAGAAGCGCGCGCCGTGGTTCATCTCCTTGAGATGCGCCACCTCATGGGCGACGAGATAGTCGATCACCAGGGGCGGCGCCATCATGATGCGCCAGGAGAAGGAGAGCACGCCGTCGGAGGTGCAGGAACCCCAGCGGCTCTTGGTGTCGCGGAAGCGGATCGCGCGGGCGCGCTTGCCGAGCGTCACCGTGTGCTTGGCAACCAGCGCCTCGATGTCGCGCTTCGCCTCGCGCTTGAGGAAATCGGAAACACGGCGCGGCAGATGGCGGATGTCGCCGCGTACGACCAGCACCGGTTCGCCGTCGCGGACGGTGGTGTCGGCGGCGCCCTGGCCGCCCGGCTCGTGGACGATCCGGTGCGGCAGTCCGCGCACGGGAATCTTGATCCCCGGCCGCACCAGCGGCCGCTCGGGCAGCTTCTTCAGACGTTCCTCGAGCCAGCCCGTGTGCCGGGCGAGAAACTCGTCGACCTCGCGCGAACGAGACAGGCCGCGCGGCACGGTCACGCGCAGCCCCCTGCCGCCCGGCTCGATGCGCAGGGTCAGACGCTTGGCGCGGGCGTTCTCGACGATGCGCAAAGGCAGTTCACGTCCGGCGACGTGATGAATCCGCTCCGTCGGGGGAGCCGTGACCTTGAGCCCAATCATCTGCAGAATACCGAGCGCCATGGAGGGGAGAGTAGTCGATTCGCCGTCAGGCGTGCCGAAAAAGAGAAACGGCACCTCGCTGGAGATGCCGTTTCCATCGTTTACCTGCCGTACAGGAGATTACGCCTCGTCCGTCACGTCCGGCACGGACTTGCCGCGCCCGGTCTTGCGACCCTTGTTGCGCTCGTTCATGAAGCGGTCGAACTCTTCCTGATCCTTGGCGCGGCGAAGCTCGCGCGCATAATCGTCGAATTCGTCGCGCATCTCGTCGAGCTTGCGGCGCTCTTCTGCGAGCCGTTCCAGCTCCTTCTCGCGCCAGTCGTCGAAGGCCACGTTGCCGGTATACGCGTGCCGGCGCGAGGCGCGGCGGCAGCTGGCGAACATGTCGTCCGTCTTGCGGTTGACGTCGCGCTTGAACTCGCCAAGCCGGTCACCCCAGAGGATGTAGGCGAGCATGGCCAGGCCGAGGGGCCAGAAAACCATGAAACCCACCACCATCAGGGCAATTGTCGCAGGCGTCCAAGCGGGACGGATAAGTGCAGTGTTGGTCATCGTCACCCGTTCCTTTGTTTGAGCGTGCAACCCCCGGGCAGTTGCATGAATTCGAGATGGGAAGACCTTTTCGCCGTTTCAAGGACAGCGTAAACAGGATTCGGATAAACGGCTGTTTTCGATGATGTTTTTTCGCGCGAGCCGGCGCTTCGGGTGAAAATGGCTAAACGCCGCGTGCGATCAAACCTTCCAGCGACCGTAGGATCAGCGCGATGTCCTGCGGGCGCGACAGGCGGTGGTCGCCGTCGCCGATCAGCGACAGCGTGACGTCGTCGGCGGGCAGATGTTCCGTCAGGCGCATGGCATGGGTGTAGGGCACGTCGGGGTCGGCCTTGCCTTGCAATATGTGCACCGGGCAATGGGTGTCGATGATGCCGTCGAGCACCAGATTGGCGCGGCCATCCTCGAAAAGCGCCCTGGTATAGATGTAGGGTTCGTCGGAATAGTCGGACGGCTCCTCCATGTAGCCCTTCGTTTCGAGGTCGCGCCGGTTTGCCTCGCTCAGCTTCGGCTCGACGAGAGCAGCGGTGAAATCCGGCGCCGGCGCCAATAGCAGCAGACCGGCCAGGCGCGCGCCTTCGCCGGACCTGTTCAGTTCCTGCGCCATGCGCAGCGCGATCCACGCGCCCATCGAAGAGCCGACGAGAACCTGCGGCCCATCGCTGAAGGCGCGCAGGACGGCCAGGCTCTCGGCGAGCCAGCGCGAGATCGTGCCCTCGGCGAAGGCGCCGCCGGACTCGCCGTGGCCCGAATAGTCGTGCCGCAGGAAGGCATGCCCCGTCTCGGCGGCCCACGCGTCGAGCGCCTCGGCCTTGGTGCCGAGCATGTCCGACCGGTAGCCGCCCAGCCAGACCACGCCCGGCGCGGCCCCCTGCCGCCGGCGATAGGCGATGGCCGCGCCGCCGACATCGATGAAGCTGGGTTTGCCGTCCGACATGCGTTCTCTCCTGTCTCTCTCGCGCCACAACGGCCCGTTTACCGCAAAAGCCGAACATGCGGCGTGATTCTTTCGCCCTTATATGCTATTGACACCTCGCCTGCAGAGACGACATACGCCTCCGCCGGTCGGCTTTTGCCATTTTTACCGCTGGTTCAACAATTGAGGAGACCACGACCATTCGCAGACCATTCAAAGCGCCGCCGCAAGTCAAGGAAGGCCCGCGCGCCAATCGCGACATCCGGGCAGCCCGGGTGCAACTGATCGACGGAGACGGAAACAATCGCGGCGCAGTCCCGTTCGAGGAAGCGCTCGCCGCGGCAGAGGAAGCGGGCCTCGATCTCGTCGAAATCGCCTCCAATGCGGAAATGCCCGTCTGCAAGATCACCGATCTCGGCAAGATGAAGTATCAGAGCCAGAAGAAGGCTGCTGAAGCACGCAAGAAGCAGAAGACCATCGAGATCAAGGAGATCAAGATGCGTCCGAACATCGACACCCACGACTACGAGGTGAAGATGCGCGCCGTGCGGCGATTCTTCGAGGAAGGCGACAAGGTCAAGCTGACCCTGCGCTTCCGCGGCCGCGAGATGGCGCACATGGAACTGGGCATGCAACTGCTCAACCGCGTGCGCGAGGAAGTCGAGCCGATCGCCAAGGTCGAAGCCGAGCCGAAGCTCGAAGGCCGTCAGATGATGATGGTTCTGGCGCCGCGCGGCTGAGCCCCGGCCCCATCGCGTGAATTCGAAACGGACTGCCTCGCCGGCGGTCCGTTTGTCTTTGCGGATCGGCGTTCGCATGAATGCCGGAAAGTGACGGTTGCGCAAACCGGGAAGTGCGATTATAAGGCCGCGTTCCCGAACCGTCCGGCAGGGCATGCCGTGGCGGTTCTTAATGCTGAATGAGCTCATGCCGCACAGCACGCGACGCCGGCACGACCCTTGCGGGTCCGGCGCAGCGATGTTTGCCAGGCAAACCGGCGTGAGCCACAAGAACGGAGAAGCAAAATGCCCAAGATGAAGACAAAGTCTTCGGTCAAGAAGCGGTTCAAGGTAACCGCGACTGGCAAGGTCAAGGTCGCCGCCGCCGGCAAGCGCCACGGCATGATCAAGCGTTCCAACAAGTTCATCCGCGACGCGCGGGGCACGATGGTTCTGTCCGATTCGGACACGAAGATCATCAAGAAGTTCATGCCCTACGGTTTCTGATCGCTGAGACCCCGGAACAGTTTTAAGGAGATCATGTCATGGCACGCGTAAAGAGAGGCGTTACCGCCCACGCCAAGCACAAGAAGGTCATGAAAGCCGCCAAGGGCTTCTACGGCCGTCGCAAGAACACCATCCGCATCGCCAAGCAGGCGGTCGAGAAGTCGCTGCAGTACGCCTATCGCGACCGCAAGAACCGCAAGCGCAATTTCCGCGCCCTGTGGATCCAGCGCATCAACGCCGCGGCGCGCGAGCACGGCCTGACCTATGGCCGTCTTATCGACGGCCTGAACAAGGCGGGCATCGAGATCGATCGCAAGGTCCTTTCGGACATGGCGATCCACGAGCCGCAGGCTTTCGCCGCCCTGGTGGGCAAGGCGAAGGAAGCGCTCGTCTATCTGAAGGACACGACCCCGAATGCTTTTGAAAGCGCAGTGGCTTAAGTCCAGCGCTTCCCGAAGCATCAAGTTTTAGTTCGGGAAACCCGCGCTGGCAGGGCTGGCGCGGGTTTTTCTTTGCGATGACGACAATGAACGACGAGACGAAGAGCGAAGGGGGGCTCCTGTCGCCGAAAGCGACCGAGGCGTTGTTGCGCCTGCTGGTCGGCGGCGCGCGCGAGCGCGTCTCCTCGGCCCTGATCGACGGACGGACCGTCTGGATCAAGCGCCACGATGTCGGCCGCCAACGGCTTGCCCGCTGGCTTCACGAGGCGGTCAGCCCCCTCGTGCCGGCCATGTTCCTGCGCGCCTCGCCGAGGGTCGACGCCGCCGGCGCGGTCGACCGCGAAGTGCGCAAGACCGAGGCCTTCCATGCCGCGGGCTTCCCGACCGCGAAACTGCTGTTCCGCAACGACAGGGTTCTGGTCCTGTCGAATGTCGCGCCCATCGTGCAGGGCGAGCTCGACCGCCTGGCGCGGGAGGGCGCGGACGCGGTGCACGACGGGCTCCTGGTGGACGCCGCGACGGCCCTGCGCAGCGCGCACCGGCTCGGTCTTTGTCACGGGCGCCCGCATCTGCGCGACATGTTCATCACGGGCGACGGCGCCTGGGGCTTCGTGGATTTCGAGGAGGAGCCGGAAGCCGCCATGCCGCTCGACGTCGCCCAGGCGCGCGATGTCTGGCTCCTGTTTCTCCAGGTATGCATGCAGGCCAGGCGGCCCGGCACGCCGCAGGCGGCCTTCGACGCCTATTTTACCGACCCGTCCCCGCGGGTTGCGGACGAGCTCCGGCGGATCATCCGATTCTCCGCCCCGCTCATCCCGCTTCTCGGCGCAATCGAGCACAGGGGGCTTGGCAGCGACGGCCGCCGCGTGCTGAAAGCGACACGGTTCCTCAAAGCCGCGCTCGAAGGGGCAGCCAGCACACCGGTGAGCGATTCACTGGCGGAATATGAAAGCCGAAAGGGGCTATGACAGAGATGAGCGAACTCGACGAACTGGAAAAGACCATCTCCGCCGACATTGCCGCGGCTGCCGACGAGCAGCAGATCGAGGCCGTGCGCATCGCGGCCCTCGGCAAGAAGGGTTCCGTCTCGGAAAGGCTGAAGACGCTCGGCGCGATGAGCGCGGAGGAGCGCCAGGTGATGGGACCGGCCATCAACGGCCTGAAGACGCGCATCACCGAGGCGCTGACCACGCGGCGCGCCGAATTGCGCGACGCGGCGATCAACGAGCGGCTGGCGCGCGAGACCGTCGATGTCACCCTGCCCGTGCGCCGCGCGCCCGCCGAGCGCGGCCGCATCCATCCGATCAGCCAGGTGATCGACGAGATCACCGCCATCTTCGCCGACATGGGCTTCTCGATCGCCGAGGGCCCGGATATCGAGACCGACTATTACAACTTCACGGCGCTGAATTTCCCGGAGGGCCATCCGGCCCGCGAGATGCACGACACCTTCTTCTTTCCGCCGGACGAGAAGGGCGAGCGCAAGCTGCTGCGCACGCACACCTCGCCGGTGCAGATCCACACCATGGAGAAGCAGGAACCGCCGATCCGCATCGTCATTCCCGGCAAGACCTACCGGCAGGATTCCGACGCGACCCATTCGCCCATGTTCCACCAGCTCGAGGGGCTGGTGATCGACAGGACGGCGAACGTCGCCAACATGAAGTGGGTGCTGCAGGAGTTCTGCAAGACGTTCTTCGAGGTGCCGCATCTCAACATGCGTTTCCGCCCGTCCTTCTTCCCCTTCACCGAGCCGAGCCTGGAGGTGGACATCCAGTGCGACCGCTCGCAGCCGGGCGAGGTGCGCTTCGGCGAGGGCAACGACTGGATGGAGATCCTCGGCTGCGGCATGGTGCATCCCAACGTGCTGCGCGCCTGCAAGCTCGATCCGGACGAGTATCAGGGCTTCGCCTGGGGCATGGGCATCGACCGCATCGCCACGCTGAAATACGGCATGCCGGACCTGCGCGACTATTTCGACGCGGATGTGCGCTGGATCGAGCATTACGGCTTCCGCCCGCTCGACCTGCCGACGCTGTTCGGCGGGCTGAGCGCATAAGGAGACAGAACAATGAAATTCACCCTCTCCTGGCTCAAGGAGCACCTTGAGACCGACGCCACGCTCGACGAGATCGTCGAAAAGCTCACCATGATCGGCCTCGAGGTCGAGGAAGTGGATGACAAGGCCTCGCTGAAGCCGTTCGTCATCGCCAGGGTTCTGACCGCCGAGCAGCATCCCGACGCCGACCGGCTGCGGGTGCTTTCGGTCGATACGGGCGACGGCAAGCCGGTGCAGGTGGTCTGCGGTGCGCCGAACGCGCGCGCCGGCCTGGTCGGCGCCTTCGCCGCGCCCGGCACCTATGTTCCCGGCATCGACGTGACGCTTTCGGTGGGCAAGATCCGCGGCGTGGAAAGCCACGGCATGATGTGCTCGGAGCGCGAGCTGCAGATGTCGGACGAGCATGACGGCATCATCGACTTGGCCGAAGATGCGCCCATCGGCACCTCCTTCGCTAGCTGGGCGAAGCTCGACGATCCGGTGATCGAGATCGGCCTGACGCCGAACCGGCCGGATGCGACCGGCGTCTACGGCATCGCCCGGGATCTCGCCGCCGCCGGTCTCGGCACGCTGAAGGACGGGACGATCGCGCCCGTTACCGGCAGCGGACCCTGCCCGGTGGACGTGACCATCGAGGCGCCCGAACTCTGCCCGGGCTTCGGCCTGCGGCTCGTTTCCGGCGTGAAGAACGGCCCGTCGCCGAAATGGCTGCAGCAGCGGCTGACGGCGATCGGCCTCCGGCCGATCAACGCGCTGGTCGACATCACCAACTACGTGACCTTCGACCGGGGGCGGCCGTTGCATGTGTTCGACGCGGCCAAGGTGAACGGCAATCTCACCATCCGCCGCGCGAGGGACGGCGAGACGGTGCTGGCGCTCGACGAGCGCGAATATGCGCTGACGCCCGAGATGTGCGTGATCGCCGACGAAAAGGGCGTCGAGTCCATCGCCGGCGTGATGGGCGGCGAGCATTCGGGCTGCGACGAGAACACCACGGACGTGCTGATCGAATCGGCGCTGTGGGACGCCATGAACGTCGCCCGCACCGGACGCGCGCTCGGCATCATCACCGACGCGCGCTACCGTTTCGAGCGCGGCGCCGACCCGGAGATGATGGTCCCCGGGCTGGAGCTCGCCACAAGGCTGGTGATGGAGCTTTGCGGCGGCACGCCGAGCGAGAATCGCGTCGTCGGCTATCAGGGTTATGCGCCGCGCAGCATCTCCTTCCCGGTTTCCGAGGTGAAGCGGCTGACGGGACTGGAGGTCTCCGCCGAGGAAAGCGCCGCGATCCTCGGCAGGCTCGGCTTCGCCGCGACCGGCGGCGGCGCCGTCCTCGACGTTTCCGTTCCTTCCTGGCGTCCGGACATCGACGGCAAGGCGGACCTGGTCGAGGAGGTGATGCGCATCCACGGCGTCAACGAGATCGCGCCCGAGCCGCTTGCCTCGCACGGGGCGGTCAACGGGCAGATCCTGACCGTCCTGCAGAACCGGACGCGCGTGGCGCGCCGCGCGCTGGCCGTGCGCGGCATGCTTGAGGCCGTCACCTGGACCTTCATCGACGAGAAGCAGGCAAAATTGTTCGGCGGCGGCGATCCGAAGCTGAAGCTCTCCAACCCGATCGCCGCCTCCATGTCCGACATGCGCCCGTCGCTGCTGCCGGGGCTGGTCAGCGCCGCGCAGCGAAACGCGGCGCGCGGCATCGCCGACGTGGCGCTGTTCGAGGTGTCGAGCACCTACGAGAACGACAGCTATGAGGGCCAGCGGCGCGTTGCCGGCGGCATTCGCCGCGGCACGGCCAGGCTGGACGGCGCGGGGCGCCACTGGTCGGGCAACAGCAAGCCCGTCGACGTGTTCGACGCCAAGGCCGACGCCATCGCCGTGCTGGAAGCCGCGGGCGCGCCGGTGGACAAGCTGCAGGTCGTGGCCGGCGGACCGGAATGGTATCATCCGGGCCGGTCCGGAACGATCCGCCTGGGGCCGAAGATCGTCCTCGCCAGCTTCGGCGAACTGCATCCGCGCACGCTGGAGGCGCTCGACGCTGACGGGCCGGTCTGCGGCTTCGAGGTCTATATCGACGCCATTCCCGAGCCGAAGGCCAAGCCGACGCGCACCAAGCCGCGCCTCGACCTGTCGCCGTTCCAGCTGGTGCGGCGCGACTTCGCCTTCGTGGTCGACCGGACGGTGGAGGCGGCGAGCATCGAGCGTGCCGCCGCGGCGGCCGACAAGAAGCTGATCGCCGGCGTGCGGGTGTTCGACATTTTCGAGGGCGCCGCGCTCGGCGAGGGCAGGAAGTCCGTCGCCATCGAGGTGGCGATCCAGCCGCGCGAGAAGACGCTCACCGACGAGGATTTCGAAGTGCTCGCCAGCCGCGTCGTCGAGAATGTCGGCAAGCAGACGGGCGGTGTGCTGAGGGGGTAAGCATTCTGCGGTCAGGCGATATGGACGCAGGAAGGGCGGCCTGGTGGGCCGCCCCTTCTGTCTTTGATCCGTCTTTGCCTTTTCTTCCGGTCTTTGCGTCAGTAGGGTCAACGCGATGATCAGAATGGGAGAAATCATGTTCCGCTGGGGCATTCTTTCGACGGCGAAGATCGGCCGGGAGCAGGTGATTCCGCAGATCCAGGACGCCGAGAACGGCGTGGTGACGGCGATCGCCAGCCGCGACGCGGCGAAGGCCGAGGCACTGGCGGCGCGGTTCGGCATTCCGCGCGTCTTCCCTTCCTATGAAGCGCTTCTGGCATCGCCGGACGTGGATGGCGTGTACATTCCCCTGCCGACGTCCGACCACGTCGAATGGGCCGTCAGGGCGGCGGATGCGGGCAAGCATGTGCTGGTGGAGAAGCCGCTGGCGCTCGACGCCAGGGACATCGCCCGTGTGATCGAGGCGCGCGACCGCAACAATGTCGTCGTCTCCGAAGCCTTCATGGTGATCTACCATCCGCAATGGCTGAAGGTGCGGGATCTGATCGCCGAAGGCGCGATCGGCCGGCTGCGGCATGTGCAGGGCGCCTTCACCTATCACAATGTCGACCCGCAGAACACGCGCAACAGGCTGGAGACAGGCGGCGGCGGTCTGCCCGACATCGGCGTCTATCCAACGGTGACGACGCGCTTCGCCACGGGCCTTGAGCCCCTGCGGGTGCAGGCGACCGTCGAGCGCGACCCGGTGTTCGGCACGGACATCTATGCCAGCACCAAGGCGGATTTCGGGACCTTCGAGCTTTCCTTCTACGTCGCGACGCAGATGGCGCTCAGGCAGCACATGCTGTTTCACGGCACGCAGGGCTTCATCGAGGTCGCCGTGCCGTTCAACCCGCCCAATTACGGCGATGCGAGCGTCGCGGTGCACAATGCCACGCATTCCAGCGCGACGATCCACCGGTTTGCCGCTGCCAGACAATACCGCCTGCAGGCGGAGGCGATCGCGCGCGCTGCGTACGGCGAGGATGCGGCGATCTTCACGCTGGAGGATTCGGTGAAGAACCAGAAGCTGATCGACGCAATCTACCGGGCTTCCGCCCATGACGGCTGGGAGGACGTCTGAACTGAGGCCCGGACCCCGGATCGTCCCGTCTACGCCTGAAGGAACGCACACGATCTAGAAGGCGCAGTCCGTTCTTCGGTTGACGGCTCCTTCGACAAAGAAGACGTGCTGGCCGATGCGCCCGAGCCGGTCCATGCTGCGCGCCCAGGCGGGACGGACCCGGTCCGCGTGATAGTGGGTTGCGACGGCCTCCGGCATTCCGCTGCATCTCGACGGCACGGCGCTGGCGCTTGCGATGCGCAGCGCGCGGCTCCACGCCTCTCCTTCCAGCGGCAGCAGCGAGGCGCCGGCGCAGGCGAACGAGAACTGGCAGCGGTTCTTCCAGCGGGCGTTCTGAAACACCACGCCGCAGATCGTGGGCGGATAGCGCGGCGAAAGGACCCGGTTGCGGACCACCATCGTCACGGCAAGCTGGCCTGCCTCCGGTTCGCCGCGCGCCTCGTGATAGACCGCCAGCGCGAGACAGAGCTTCTCATGATGCCGGGCGACCGGGACGGCTTTCTGCTCCGGTCGGGGAGCGAGTCCCCGCATGGACACCTCCATCGGGATCTGCGGCGAGCCGGACAGCGACGCGACGAAAAGCCCCCCGAGCAGAAACACCTGGAACATCTGCAGACTCCCGAACCTTCGTCCGGCGTGCGCCAGCGGCGCCGCAGATGCCCCCGTGCGGGCTGTTTGCCATCGTGAGACCCGCGGTTCAAATCGGCTTTGAATCGCATGATCGGCAATTTTGTATCGATCGATTGGGCCAGTTCGGGCCAAATCCCGCCTTGCGTATGAAAAATGTCATTCTTATATACGCGTCGAAGCCGTTCGGCGCGTTCCTCTCCAGGGCGCTGCCACGGCACATTCGTGTGAACAGGGGCTGTCATCTGGAACGCCGGTATGGGTCCTGACGGTCTGCTTTGCGGAGAGAAGACATGGCTAAAGTAATCGGTATCGACCTCGGAACGACCAATTCCTGCGTCGCCGTCATGGACGGCAAGGATGCGAAGGTCATCGAGAACGCGGAGGGCGCGCGCACCACGCCGTCCATCGTAGCATTCACGGATTCGGACGAGCGGCTGGTCGGCCAGCCGGCCAAGCGCCAGGCGGTGACCAATCCCGAAAACACCCTTTTCGCCATCAAGCGCCTGATCGGCCGGCGCTATGACGACCCGGTGACGGAGAAGGACAAGAAGCTCGTCCCCTACAAGATCGTCAAGGGCGACAATGGCGACGCCTGGGTCGAGGCGGCCGGCAAGAAGCAGTCGCCGAGCCAGATCTCGGCGATGATCCTGCAGAAGATGAAGGAAACGGCGGAAGCCTATCTCGGCGAGAAGGTCGAGAAGGCCGTCATCACCGTTCCCGCCTATTTCAACGACGCCCAGCGCCAGGCCACCAAGGACGCCGGCAAGATCGCCGGCCTGGAAGTGCTGCGCATCATCAACGAGCCGACCGCTGCCGCGCTCGCCTACGGCCTCGACAAGAAGGACGGCAAGACCATCGCCGTCTACGACCTTGGCGGCGGCACGTTCGACATCTCGATCCTCGAGATCGGTGACGGCGTGTTCGAGGTGAAGTCGACCAATGGCGACACCTTCCTCGGCGGCGAGGATTTCGACATGCGCCTCGTCGAGTATCTGGCGGCCGAGTTCAAGAAGGAGCAGGGCATCGACCTGCAGCAGGACAAGCTTGCCCTGCAGCGCCTGAAGGAAGCTGCCGAGAAGGCCAAGATCGAGCTGTCCTCCTCCTCGCAGACCGAGATCAACCTGCCCTTCATCACGGCGGACCAGTCCGGCCCGAAGCATCTGACGATGAAGCTGACCCGCGCCAAGTTCGAGCAGCTGGTCGACGACCTCGTGGCGCGCACGGTCGAGCCGCTGAAGGCCGCCCTGAAGGATGCCGGCATGAAGGCCGGCGAGATCGACGAGGTGGTTCTGGTCGGCGGCATGACCCGCATGCCCAAGGTCCAGGAGACGGTGAAGAACTTCTTCGGCAAGGAGCCGCACAAGGGCGTCAACCCGGATGAGGTTGTCGCCATGGGTGCGGCGATCCAGGCCGGCGTCCTGCAGGGCGACGTCAAGGACGTGCTGCTGCTCGACGTGACGCCGCTGTCGCTCGGCATCGAGACGCTGGGCGGCGTGTTCACCCGCCTGATCGACCGCAACACGACGATCCCGACCAAGAAGAGCCAGGTGTTCTCGACGGCCGAGGACAACCAGAACGCCGTGACCATCAACGTCTTCCAGGGCGAGCGCGAGATGGCCGCCGACAACAAGAGCCTCGGCCGCTTCGACCTGACGGGCCTGCCGCCCGCACCGCGCGGCGTGCCGCAGATCGAGGTGACGTTCGACATCGACGCCAACGGCATCGTCAACGTCTCCGCCAAGGACAAGGGCACCGGCAAGGAGCAGCAGATCCGCATCCAGGCCTCCGGCGGCCTGTCGGACGCCGACATCGAGCAGATGGTGAAGGACGCCGAGGCTAATGCCGAGGCCGACAAGAAGCGCCGCGATGCGGTGGAGGCCAAGAACCAGGCCGAAGCGCTGCTCCATTCGACGGAGAAGTCGCTCGGCGAATATGGCGACAAGGTTTCCGAGGAAGACCGCAAGGCGATCGAGGACGCCATGGCCGCGCTGAAGACCGCGGTCGAGGGCGACGACGCCGAGGACATCAAGGCTAAGACCAACACCCTCGCCGAAGCCTCCATGAAGCTTGGCCAGGCGATGTACGAGGCCAGCCAGAAGGAAGCCGCCGAGAGCGATGCGGCGGCGGACGCCAAGGCTTCCGGCGATGACGTGGTCGACGCCGATTTCGAGGAGATCGACGAGGACGACAAGAAGTCGGCCTGATCGCCTGCAAAGCACCGACAAAAGCCCGGGTCCTCGATCCGGGCTTTTTTATGCCTTCTTAAGCCTCGCCCCCTATCGTTAGCCGTCGAAGAGAATTGACGGAAGACCGGGGGGCCTGTGATCCGTTATCGCCTTTTTGAAATCTGGCGTCTCGTGGCGGCGCTGCTGATCATGCTCTATCATTTCGGGCATTTCGCGCCGGGTGAGAGCCAGTGGGTGAAGGACGACCTGTCGCTTCTGCGCCCGCTCCTCGACATGTTCTTCATCATCTCCGGCTTCCTGATCTTCAGCCGTTACGGCACGGAAGTGCGCAACGCGCGCAGCTATGTCGTCTATCTCGGCAAGAGGCTCGCGCGGCTCTATCCGCTGCATCTGGCGACGCTGTCCTACTTTGTCCTCGTGGGGCTGGCGATCCATTTCGGTTTTCTGCGCACCGGCGGCGAGGCCGGTCTCTACCAATGGGATACGCTCGTCGCCAACCTGCTGCTGATCCAGGCCTGGGGCGTGCAGGACACGCTCACCTTCAACTTCGTTTCCTGGTCGCTGTCGGCGGAATGGTTCGCCTATATCTTCCTGCCGCTCATCATCCTGGCCTACCGGTTCGGCGGGCGTATCGGGCTGTTCCTCCTGCTGGCGCTCTCCTACGTGGTGCTGGAGGCCATGGTCCACACGGGCATCATGCCGTTCGAGAGCTGGGTTCTGGCCGACACCTGGGGCGCCTACCGCACCTTCGCCGATTTCGTGCTCGGCGCGTTCCTGGCGGTTCTGGTCGCGGGCTCGCCCCTGACCCTTGCATCGCGCGGGCCGGCGTGGATCGCCATCATCGCCGCCTGCGTGTCGATGGCGCTGCAGCTCAACATCTATCTCACCCTGGCCCTTCTCGGCATCGCCGTGTTCCTGGCGGGAGTGGCCGAGCGCAACGATCCGGAGCGCTACACCTATCCCGCCTTCCTGCGCCCGGCGGCGGCCGTGTCGTTCGGCATCTATCTCTGGCACCCGGTCACCGAGAGCCTGTTCTTTTCCTTCGTCTGGAGCCATTTCATCGGTTCGCCGTCGAGCCTCGTGTTCTTCGCCTATACGGCGGCGATCATGCTTCTGACGGTCGGCGTCGCCGTCGCGTCCTATCAGATCTTCGAGGCGCGCCTCGCCGGCGCGTTCCTGCGCCTCACGGGGCTGCGGCGGCCCGAGCGCGGCTCGGGCGCGGCAACGGCCTGAATCCATCCCTTTCTCCGTTGCCGGCCGGCAGACGAAAGTCGGCGGCGGCAGGGGCGTGATGGCTGGCAATCCGCCGCAAACTATGGCATTCGCTCTATCGAATACCTAAATAGCGGACACTGACCGGGGAAGCGGCGTTCGCTCTGGAAGAAACATGCGGGACTCTCATTGATGAAGGCAGATTTTTACGAGACGCTCAGCGTGTCGAGAAACGCCGACGAGAAAGAACTGAAAAGCGCCTTTCGCAAGCTGGCGATGCGCTACCATCCGGACCGCAATCCGGGTGACGATCAGGCGGAACACAAGTTCAAGGAAATCAACGAGGCCTACGAGACGCTGCGCGATCCGCAGAAGCGCGCGGCCTACGACCAGTTCGGCCACGCAGCCTTCGAGAACGGCGGCATGGGCGGCCGCGGCGGCTTCAGCGGCGGTGGCGGTTTCGCCGATATCTTCGAGGACATCTTCGGCGACATGATGGGCGGCGGCCGGCAGCGCCGCGGCGGGCGGCAGCACGGCGCCGATCTGCGCTTCAACATGGAGATCACGCTCGAGGAGGCCTTTTCCGGCAAGACCGGGCAGATCCGCGTGCCGACGGCCGTCGCCTGCGACGACTGTTCCGGCTCCGGCGCGAAGCCGGGCACCTCGCCCGCCACCTGCCCGATGTGCCAGGGCGCCGGCCGCGTCCGCGCCGCGCAGGGCTTCTTCTCCATCGAGCGCACCTGCCCGCAATGCCAGGGACGCGGCGAGACCATCACCGACCCCTGCGCGAAATGCGCCGGCCAGGGCCGCGTCGCCGAGGAGCGCTCGCTCTCGGTCAACATCCCGGCCGGCATCGAGGACGGGACGCGCATCAGGCTCGCCGGCGAGGGCGAGGCGGGCCTGCGCGGCGGCCCGCCCGGCGATCTCTACATCTTCCTGTCCGTGAAACCGCACGAGTTCTTCCAGCGCGACGGCGCCGATCTCTATTGCAAGGTGCCGATCTCCATGACGACGGCCGCACTTGGCGGTTCCTTCGAGGTGGCGACGCTCGACGGGACGCAGACGCGGGTGAAGGTGCCGGAGGGCACGCAGAACGACCGCCAGTTCCGCCTGAAGGGCAAGGGCATGCCGGTGCTGCGCCAGCCGCAGATCGGTGACCTCTATATCCAGGTCGCGGTGGAAACGCCGCAGAACCTGACGCGCAAGCAACGCGAACTGCTCGAGGAGTTCGAGCGCATCTCGTCGAAGGAGAACAGCCCGCAGTCGGCCGGCTTCTTCTCGCGCATGAAAGATTTCTTCGAGTCCTTCGGCGAATAGGCGAACCATGTTAATGGAAGGCGCCCGGGGCTGTTTGTCTGATACATTGCAAGCGGCGGCGAAACCTGCCGCGGAAAAAACCGTCGCCGAAACAGAATGATTGGGATCGGGAAGGAGCCCGCCGGGAGATGAACAAGGGTTTGGACGTGCGCAAGGCAATCACGGACCGTTTCGGGGACGAGCTGCGCTTCTTTCGAGGATGGATCGACCAGCCCAAGGCCGTCGGCTCGATCATCCCGACGAGCAGCGTCACCGCGCGCCGCATGGCCTCGGTGATCGACACCGGCTCGGGCCTGCCCGTGCTCGAGGTCGGACCCGGCACCGGCGTCATCACCCGGGCGATCCTGGCGCATGGCGTGAAGCCCGAAAACCTCTATGCGGTCGAGTACTCCCCCGACTTCGTGAAGCACCTGCGGGAATGCTATCCCGGCGTCAACGTGATCGAGGGC
Source organism: Nitratireductor pacificus pht-3B (assembly GCF_000300335.1). Taxonomy (GTDB): domain Bacteria; phylum Pseudomonadota; class Alphaproteobacteria; order Rhizobiales; family Rhizobiaceae; genus Nitratireductor; species Nitratireductor pacificus. The sequence continues at coordinate 114,927 of NZ_AMRM01000008.1, forward strand.
GACGCCTTCAATCTCGACGAGACGCTGGGCGCCGGCGCTCCGCAGCTCTTCGACAGCGTGGTTTCCGGCGTTCCCCTGCTCAACTTCCCGGTGGCGGCGCGCGTCAGCTATCTCGAAAGCCTGCTCCGGCGCATTCCTGGCGGCCGGCCGGTCGTGCAGCTCACCTACGGCCCGAAGTCGCCGATACCGCCGGGCCAGGGCGATTACACGGTCGAGCATTTCGACTTTATCATCCGCAACATCCCGCCGACCAGGCTGTGGGTCTATCGTCGCGCCAGCCACTGAGCGGGCGTTGATGGCCCAGCGGAAACGCGGCCGAGCAACATAGACACACCGTCGATTTCAGGTTCTCGTGGCCCGCCTGCGGGACAGCGCCGTCGCGCATCCGACGACCAGTCGCGGGCCAGCTACGGCCAAGCCACGGGGTGAATCCACGATGACGAAAGAGCACGCCTATACGAGCCGCATCGCCTGGACCGGCAATCGCGGCGAGGGAACCAGGACCTATCGTGGCTATGACCGGACCTGGGACATCACCACGCCGGGCAAGCCGGTGATCCACTGTTCCAACGATCCGCTTCTGGGCGGCGACCCGGCCCTGCCCAATCCGGAGGACCTGCTTCTTGCGACCCTCTCGGCCTGTCACATGCTCTGGTACCTGCATCTGGCCAGCCGGGCGGGCATCGTCGTGCATGCCTATACGGACAATCCCGAAGGCATCGGCGAATCGGCGCCGAGCGGCGCGGGGCGCTTCCTGCGCGCCACGCTCCGGCCCCGCATCGAGATGGCCGCGGGGGCCGACCTCACGCGGGCAGATGCGATCCACCACGAGATCCACCATTACTGCTTCATCGCCCGGTCGGTGAATTTTCCGGTCGGCTTCGAGGCAAGCTATCTGGAGCGCTGACGCCCGCCCATTGATCGGGGCCGGCATTGCCTATACCCCTCTTGCAAAAGAGGAGCATGACGCATGAATCCCAAAATCCTGGTCTTCGCGGGATCGATCCGCACCGGCGCCTATAGCGGGCAGACGGCCGATGCGGCGATGAAGGAACTGGCCCAGCAGGGCGCGGAGGTCACCCGCATCTCGCTTGCCGATTATCCCCTGCCGATCATGGACGAGGATCTGGAGAAGGAGAAGGGCATCCCGGAGAACGTCTATCGGCTCGGACGGCTGATCGCCGCGCATGACGGGGTGCTGATCGCCAGCCCGGAATACAATGCGTCGATCCCGCCGCTCCTGAAGAACACCGTCGACTGGGTCAGCAGGCTGTCGAAGGATGGCGGCCGCGCGCTGCGTCCCTGGTCCGGCAAGCCGGTCGGCCTGTGCTCGTCGTCGGACGGAAACTTCGCCGGCATTCGTGGGCTTTACCACCTGCGCGCCGTGCTGATGAACTGCCGCGCCGACATCGTCACGCCGCAATGCTCGGTCGCCCGCGCGCAGGATGCGTTTGACGCGGACGGCAATTTCAAGGAAGAACGCCTGCGCGGCATGATGGAAGCCGTGTGCCGCACGCTGATCGAGCGTGCGCGGATGCTCTCGACAAGGGTGGAGGTGTGACATGCAGACGGATATGCGCGACCGGCTGATCGTCGGGCTGGACGTGCCGACGCTCACGGATGCGGACCGGGTGGTCGCCGCACTGGGCGATACGGTCTCCTTCTACAAGATCGGCCATCAGCTCGCCTTTGCCGGCGGGCTGGGCTTCGCCCGCGAACTCGCAGGCTCCGGCAAGAAGATCTTCCTCGACATGAAGCTGCTCGACATCGACAACACGGTGGCAAAGGGTGTCGAGAACATCGCCCGCATGGGCATGACGATGCTCACCATCCACGCCTATCCGAAGGCGATGCGGGCGGCGGTGGACGCCGCGGCGGGTTCGGGACTGACCCTGCTCGGCGTGACCGTCCTGACCTCCATGGACGATGGCGACCTTGCCGATGCGGGCTACGCCTCGGGTGCCCGCGATCTGGTGCTGAAACGCGCCGCGCAGGCGAGCGAGGCGGGCATGGGCGGGATCGTCTGCGCGCCCACGGAAGTGACCGAGGTGCGCGCGCTGGCCCGGCCCGGCATGGCGCTGGTGACCCCGGGCATCAGGCCGGCCGGCAGCGACCATGGCGACCAGAAGCGCGTCATGACGCCCGGCGACGCCATCCGTGCCGGCAGCACCCATCTCGTTGTGGCGCGGCCGATCGCCGCCGCGCCGGACCCGAAGGCGGCCGCCAGGGCCATCCTGGACGAGATGGCTGCCGCCTGAACAGCAAGGGAGGAGGAGACGCAATGCCCAAGGGATACTGGATCGCCCATGTCGATGTGCGCGACCCCGAGCGTTACAAGGATTACGTGGCCACGGCCAGGCCGGCCTTCGAGCGTTTCGGCGCGCGCTTCCTGGCGCGCGGCGGCACTTGGGAAAGCCTCGAGGGCGCCGGACGCGGCCGCAACGTCGTGATCGAATTCCCGACATTCGCGGCGGCGCGCGACTGCTACAATTCGGCGGAGTATCAGGCGGCGAAGGCCATCCGGATCACCGTTGCCGACGCCGACATGCTGATCGTCGAGGGTGCGGAAAGCTGACCGGAAGACGCATGGCCCTGCCCGACGGTTATGCGATCCGACCCTACAGGGAGGCGGACGCCGCCGCGCTGGCTGATGCCGAGGCGCGCGCCGGTCGTCTTTTCGCCGCGCACGGGTTTGCCGAACTGGCCGAAACGCCGGCGATGGCGCCGGATGCCTTCCACGCGCGGGCGACCGCCGGCGAGACGCTTGTCTGCGCGCATCGGGGCGACGGGCCGGTGGCCTTCGCCATCGCGGGTCCGGTCGGCCCCTTCATGCATCTGATGGAGCTCTCCGTCGATCCGGCGCACGGGAGGCAGGGCGTCGGTGCGGCGCTGCTGGACGCGGTCGTCGCCCGGAGCGTCGATGCCGGCCTCGCCGGCGTTTCCCTGAGCACCTTCCGGGACGTCCCCTTCAACGCTCCCTTCTATGCCAGGCACGGCTTCCTGCCATGCGCGCCGGGTGAGGCTCCGGCGGCGACGCGTGCGCGATTCCTGCTGGAAATACCTCCCGGCATCGCCCCGGAAACCCGTCTGATCATGCTGCGCCGCAACAGCGAAAGCGTGGAGTAAAGAGCGTAAACATATTCGAAATCAATGCGATGACATGATCGGCGCCGATGCTCCATGGAGCATCGGACTGCTTCTATTGCAACGCAGCAAAAGTAGTTTAGGTTAGTAGGCACGCAAATGACCAAGGCTTCGCCGGCCGTGCCACAATCGCCCTGCGGCGCGGCCTGAGCGAAGGTCGGCCCAGGAAATCGAGCGATGTATTATCAGCTTTATGAATTCAACCACGCCGCGCTGCAGCCGGCGCGGGCTTATGCCGATGCGATGCGGCTGTTCTACAGCAACCCGCTCAATCCGATGGCGAAGACCTATCTCGGCCGCACCGTGGCCGCAGCGGCGGAGCTTTTCGAGCGCAGCACGCGCCGCTACGGCAAGCCTGAATTCGGCCTGACGGACACGAATGTGAACGGCGTCCGGGTCAGGGTGCGCGAGGACATCATCTGGTCCCGTCCCTTCTGCGACATCATCCATTTCAAGCGCGATCTGCCGGCCGGCGCGAAGCCCGGGCCGAAGATCCTCATGGTCGCACCGATGTCCGGCCACTATGCGACGCTGCTGCGCGGCACGGTCGAAACCATGCTTCCCTACGCGGATGTCTACATCACCGACTGGGCGGATGCGCGCATGGTGCCGCTGTCCGAGGGCACGTTCGACCTGGACGATTATATCGACTACGTGATCGACATGCTGGGGCATCTGGGTCCCGACACGCATGTCATGGCGGTCTGCCAGCCCTCGGTGCCGGTTCTGGCGGCGGTGGCGCTGATGGAAGCGCGCGGCGAAGCGACCGTTCCGGCCAGCATGACGCTGATGGGCGGCCCGATCGACACGCGCAGGAACCCGACGGCGGTGAACCAGCTCGCCGAGGAGAAGGACATCGGCTGGTTCCGCGAGAATGCGGTGATGCCCGTGCCGTGGCCGCATCCGGGCTTCATGCGCATGGTCTATCCCGGCTTTCTCCAGCTTTCCGGCTTCATGAGCATGAATCTCGACCGCCACCTGACGGCGCACAAGGATTTCTTCATGCATCTGGTGAAGAACGACGGCGAGCCGGCCGAGAAGCACCGTGACTTCTACGACGAGTATCTGGCGGTGATGGACCTGACCGCCGAGTTCTACCTGCAGACCGTGGAGACCGTGTTCATCCGCCACGACCTGCCGAAGGGCCAGATGAAGCATCGCGGCGAAAACGTCGATCCGGCGGCGATCCGCCGCGTGGCACTGCTGACCGTCGAAGGCGAGAACGACGACATTTCGGGTGTCGGCCAGACCAGGGCGGCGCACGATCTGTGCGTCAACATTCCCGAGGCGATGCGCCATCACTACATGCAGCCGGTCGTCGGCCATTACGGCGTGTTCAACGGATCGCGCTTCCGCGCCGAGATCGCGCCGCGCATCCTCGATTTCATGCGCAGCAATCCGGCCGGGCAGGCATCGAAGGCAGCCGCACCGGAACCGGCGAAGGCGTCACGCGCCAGGCGCAAGCCCGCCGCGAGGCGAAAGCCGGCCTGACGGCAACCCGACACGTGCATTTCCGCAACAGCCCGCCTGCAAACGGCGGGCGACGCGTTTTCGCCGGTAACCATCTTGGGAAGTTTACGTCCGCGCCGATTGACAGTGCGCCTCTTCGTTTCTTAACGTTTCATTAACGATAGTAAGAAACGGGGAGCGCCATGATGGCTGCTTGGCGGAGGGGCTTCCGCATCCGGAGCATGGCATGGCTGCTGATCGCGGCGGCCGGGGGCGTCGCTTCGGCGGAAGCGGGCAATCTGATGGCGACCGGCGGGATGACCTCGCAGCCCATCGGCCATTATGAATTCTGCAAGGCCAATCCTGTCGAATGCTCGATCCGCGTGCGCGACACGGGACCCGAGCGCATGACGACGGCGCTCTGGAAGACGCTGACGACGGTGAACAGCGACGTCAACCGCGCCATCGAGCCGCTGAACGACATCGACATCTATGGCGAGGAGGAGGTCTGGACCTATCCCTCGACCGGCGTCGGCGACTGCGAGGACTATGTGCTGGAGAAGCGGCGCGAGCTGAAGCGGCGCGGCCTTTCTTTCGCCAACCTGCTCATTACCGTGGTGCGCAAGCCGGATGGAGAAGGCCACGCGGTGCTGACGGTGCGCACCGACCGGGGCGACTTCGTGCTCGACAATCTGAACGATGCCGTCAAGTTATGGAGCACGACCGGCTATCGCTACCTGAAGAGGCAGGCCAGCAATCATACGGGCCGCTGGGTCAGCTTGCGTGAGGACAACGCACCGGTCGTCGGCGCGGTCAGCCAGTAGCCGGGCGCCGCCCGGTTTGCAGGAGTTGCCGTGATAGCACGCGTTCTTTTCACCGTTCTGGGACTGGTCCTGATCTCGATGTCTTCCATCAATCAAGCCGCAGCAGACGAGGCGGGGCTGATCGCCGCCGCCGAGCGCGGCGACGTTCCCGCCATCGAGGATGCCCTTGCCGCAGGCGCGGCCTTGGACGCGCGCGATGCGCGCGGCCGCACGGCCCTGCTGGCCGCCGTCCAGGCCAACCGGCTGGAGGCTGCGCGGCGGCTGATCGCGGCGGGCGCCGATGTCAACGCCAAGGACGCGATCAGCGACAGCCCCTATCTCCTGGCGGGTGCGCGGGGATATCTGGAAATCCTTCGCCTGACGCTGGCGCATGGCGCGGATCTCACAAGCACCAACCGCTTCGGCGGCACGGCGCTCATCCCCGCCGCGGAGCGCGGCCATGTCGAGACGGTGCGGCTCCTGATCGAAGCGGGTGTGGACGTGGACCACGTCAACAATCTCGGCTGGACGGCCCTGCTCGAGGCCATCATCCTGGGCGACGGCGGGCCGCGCCACGTGGCCATCGTCGAACTCCTGATCGAGGCCGGGGCCGATGTGGACATCGCCGACCGCGAGGGCGTCAGCCCGCTGCAGCATGCGGAGCGGGACGGCTATCCCGAGATTGCCCGGCTGCTGCGCGCGGCGGGCGCACGGTAGAAGGCGGTATCCGGTACGGCCATCCGCGACTACCCCTCCAGCGCCTCGATCATCTCGACCCGCTGCGCATGACGGCCGCCCTCGAACCGGGCGGTGAGAAACGCATCGACGATGTCGAGCGCCAGCCCTTCGCCCACCACGCGCGCGCCGATCGACAGCATGTTCGCGTCGTTGTGCTGGCGGATCATGCGCGCCGAGAACGCGTCGCCGCACACGCCGCAGCGGATGCCCTTCACCTTGTTCGCCGCCATCATGATGCCCTGGCCGGTGCCGCACAGGACGATGCCGAACCGGCAGTCGCCCGACGCGACGCGTCGCGCGGCGGCAGCGCCATGTTCGGGATAGTGGGTGCTCTCCGGCGTCTCGGGCCCGATGTCGACCACTTCCCAGCCGAGGCCGGCGACATGGCCGGCAATGGCCTGCCTGAGGCCGATGGCTGCGTGATCGCTGGAAAGGACAATGCGTCTGCTGTCTGTCATGGAAACCGGTCCCGTGTTGCGAAGCCGTCCGGCGCCGCCCCATCCGGGCATCGCTTCGCGGGCAATGGATGATTTCCTTACAGCGTTTTCATGCGAGGTGGAACCGCCTGGCCGACGCTCAGCGCAGATGCGGCAGCGCTTCGCGCCCGAACAGCATGAGATCGGCCGTGGCTTCCTCGTGGCCGATCACGCCGTTGCCGTTGAACACCAGGCGAATGCTCCCGATGCCGGTTTCCGCCTCGAGCTGCCTGAGCTGGCGGACGCAGCTTTCCGGTGAGCCGGCGATCATCTGCCGCGCGAGGAAGGTGTCGCGGTCGGCCATGCGCATCTGCTCCGTCGGCCGGCCCGCCGCGCGGGCGGCCTTGAGCCGCCGCTCGAACAGGCGCGGCAGCAGCGCGTCGACGCGCTCGATCGCCGCCCGGTCGCTCGGCGCGACGCGGACGAAGCGCGACAGCGACGACTGGCGCAGGCATGAGGGATGGCCCTCGCGCGACAGGATCTGCGAATAGGTCTCGATCTGCGCCGTCTCCGGCGGTTCGAGGCTGAGGAGCAGCGGCAGGCGGTTGCGCGCGGCGAAGGCCAGCGTGTCGGGCGTCGAGCCGGCCAGGTAGACGGGCAGCGCCTCGCCCGGCAGCAGCGGACCGACCGCGATGCCGGATTCCGGCCAGCACTGGCCGGCCTCGATGCGGGCCTCGCCGTGCAGGGCCGCCACGATCAGCGCATGCGCCTGCTCGAAGCGCTGACGCGTCTCCTCGGGGCGGATGCCGAGGGCGGAGAGCGTCGCGGGATGGGTGCCCCGCCCGATCCCGAGATCGAAACGCCCGCCGCTCTGCCAGTGCAGTTGCGCGACGGTCTCGGCCAGCAGGAACGGATGGTAGAGCGGTGTGACGGTGATCGAGCTGCCGACCCGCAGGCGCTGCGTGCGGGCGAAGATAGCCGAGGCGAGCATCAGCGTCGATGGGTAGGCCTGCGGCTCCTCCTGGAAATGAAACTCGTTGAACCAGATGCCGCCAAAACCGAGCCCGTCTGCCGTCTCGCACAACCGCAGCAGCGCCTCGTGCGGCAGGTCGCGGCCGCCGCGCGCCCAGCCGGAAATGTCGATCCTCACGTCAGCGCCTCGTAGGGTGCGAAGACCGGCACGCCGCGGAGGAGGCCGATCTCCGCCTGGACGCCGTAGGTGCGGCTGATCGTGGCTTCCGTCAGCGTTTCTTCCCACGCGCCCTCGGCCTCGACCCTGCCGTGGTGCAGAAGCATCAGCCGGTCGGTGAAGCGCGCAGCGAGCGACAGGTCGTGAATGGCGATCACCGCGGTGACGCGCCGCTCGCGGGCGATGTCGGCCACCACGCGCAGCGTGAAGAGCTGGTTGCCGATGTCGAGCGCGCTGGTCGGCTCGTCGAGCACGATCAGCTCGGTTTCCTGCGCAAGGGCGCGTGCGAGCATGACGCGCTGGTGCTCGCCGCCGGAAAGCTCGCCCATCGAGCGGAAGGCGAAGTCCTGCAGCCGGAGCCGTTCGAGCATCTCCTCGACGATGGCGATGTCGCGCGGCTTGGGCGTTGCGCCCATGTGCGGCGTGCGGCCAAGCAGGCAGGTCTCGAACACGGTGACGGGGAAACTGACCGGGCTCGATTGCGGGACATAGGCCATGCGCCGCGCCCGCTCGCGCGGCGCGATGCGCGACAGGTCCACGCCGTCGAGCTGGACGCGGCCCGAGGCCGGCCGCGCGAGGCCGAGCGCGGTGCGCACCAGTGTCGATTTCCCCGCGCCGTTTGGACCGACCAAGCCGAGCACCTCGCCGCGGGCAAGCCGCAGCGACACGCCGGACAGGACGGCGCGCGCGCCGTAGCGGAAATGCACGTCGTCCAGCAGGAGATGATGGCTCATGCGTAATACTCCGAGCGTCGCGACAAGATGAGATGCAGGAACAGCGGTACGCCGACGAAGGCGACGACGATGCCGACCGGGATGACGGTCGGACTGAAGACGAGGCGCCCGGCCGTGTCGGCGAGCAGCAGCAGCATCGCTCCGCAGATGGCCGAGAAGGGCAGCAGGAAGCGATGGTCGCCGCCGATGATCAGCCGCGCCACATGCGGGCCGATCAGCCCGACGAAGCCGATCACGCCGACGAAGCTGATGACCACCGCCGAGACGACGACGGAGAAGACGACGGCCTGGCCGCGCAGCAGGGCGACGTTGATGCCCAGCGAGCGGGCCACATCGTCGCCGGCGGCGGTCAGCGCGTTGAGCTGCCAGGCACGCAACTGCGCCAGCGGCAGGACCAGCGCGACCGTGACGCCGGCGATGGCGACCGCGTCCCAGCGCACGCCGTTGAGGCTGCCGAAGGTCCAGTGCACGACGCGGGCGAGCTGCTCCTGCGTGGCGACGAACTGCACCGCCGCCGTCATGGCGCTGAACAGGTACATCAGCGCGATGCCGGTAAGGATCATGGTCTGGGCGCCCATGCCGCGCAGCCAGGCCATGGAGAAGACCAGCGTGGCGCAGCCGAGCGCGAAGAGGAACGCCGTCAGCGGGACGAAATAGATGCCGACCGAGGTGAAGCCGACGCCGAACATGATGGCGATGGAGGCGCCGAAGGCGGCGGCGGACGACACGCCGATCGTATAGGGGCTGACCAGCGGATTGCGCGTGATCGCCTGCATCAGCACGCCGGCAAGGGAAAGCGCTGCGCCGGCGATGATGGCCATCACCACGCGCGGCAGGCGCAGATGGATCAGCACGCGCGTCTGCTGTGGGTCCGCGTTGGCGGTCAGCAGGCCGAAGCTCGCCTTTTCGGCGATCACGGCGAACAGCGTGCCGATGCCGGTCTGCGCGATGCCCATGACGGCGACGGAGCCGGCGATGAGGATCAGGCCGGCGAGCGAGGCCAGGATGATGACGATGGCGCGGCGGCCATGGGCGCGGTATTGCCGCGCCATGTCGAGCGATGGATCTTGCGGCCTGTGCAGGACGGTCATGAGCGCTCCGGATCGATCAAGGGAATGCCGCGCGCCGGGCGCGCGCGGCGAGGCGCTGCGAAAGGGCTCAGAACGCGCCCTGATAGGTCATCGCGCCCTGGAAGGGCAGGCCCTGGAACTCCTCGATCCATTCCTTCATCGCGTCTTCCGGCTCGATGTCGGCGAAGAGGTCGGGATAGAGCCATTTGGCCACCTGCAACGCGCCGGTGACCTTCGACGAGCCGCCGGCCAGATAGTAGTTGATCATGTAGGCGTTGCCGTCCGCGCCGGCGGGCGTGCCCAGAATGTCCTGGCGCGTCGAGAGGCCCTGCCAGCTCTCGGCGAACTTTTCCTCAGGAATGGTGGCGTAGGAGCCGGGCTGAAGCTTGATCACCAGGTCCGGCGCGCGGGCGACGATCTCCTCGGGGTCGACGGTGAAGCTGTTCTCGTTGCCGCGCGAAGTGGGCTCCTTCTTGATGTCGATGTCGCCGAAGACGTTGATGCCGCCGCCGGCCTCGATCATCGAATGCCAGCCGGAGCCGGGCGTGACGGTCACGAAGTCGCGCACTTCCTCGAGATAGACGCGCTTGCGCTCGACGCCCTTCAGGCGCTCGGCCAAAAGGTCCATGTAGCCGGTGTAGAAAGAGACCAGCTCCGTGGCGCGCTGTTCCTTGTCGAACAGCTTTCCGAAGAGCGTGACATTGTCGACATGCTGCAGCGTGTCCCAGGCGGTCACCACCAGGACGGGGATGCCGAACGGCTCGAGCTGGCGCGCCGCCTCCTCGTAGACGCCGTTGCGCGGCATGATCACCACGTCGGGCTTCAGGGCAACGATCGCCTCGTAGTTCGGCTGGGTCTGGCCCTGGCCGGCAATGTCCTCATCGCCGAACTCGGGCCAGTATTTCGGGTCGCGCATGGTGCTGGCGTCGACGCCGACCACCTTGTCGACGGCGCCGATGGCGCGGGCGAACTCGACCGCGTAGCGGTTGAAGATGACGGCCCGCTCGATGGGAAGCGTCAGCTCCACCGTGCGGCCGGCGTCGTCGGTGAAGGTCTCGGCGGCAGCCGAAAACGCGCTCGATATGGCCAGCGCGAGGGCCAGCAGGAAATGTCTCGGTTTCATTCTATTCATCCAGGCAGGAGGACGCCGCGAGGATGAGCTTCAGAAGGGGGAAAGCGCTTCCCGCCTCTGCTGCAGGGCAGGAAAACGAATGGTTGCCGGCATGTGGAATGCCAGGACTGGAACGTGCCATACGAGCCTCCTGCCGGTCACCTCGCCGGCAATTGCGGTTGTCGATACGGCAGGTCTCCTGGCTCGCGGCTCCTGCGCTTTGCGATCCCTTCCCAGCCGCTTGGGGCCAGTGGCACGATCGCCGAGCTTACCGCTTACAGTTGCGAGGGCAGCCTCGGATTTGGACTTCATCAGCCCGCACCGCGTTCCCTTTTCATCCACTTGCGTGGAACCGTAGCGGCGGGACCGTAGAGTGCGCGCGGGAGGAAAGCAAGACGCGCGCCGGCAGTTCGCCGGCGCTGTGGCAGGTCAGCCGCCGTGGGTGCCTGTCGGATTCTGTGGAAGGCGGAAGAACATCGCGAGCTTGAGGCTCTGGGCGATCCGTTCCGCACGTTCCATGAAAGCCGCCGCCACCTCCGGCGTGCACATGTCCGCGGTGGTCTTCCGGAAGAGGGCGAGCCAGATGTCGAAGTCTTCTTCCCGGACCTGCTTCAGCCGGACATGGGCGGGAACGGGGCGCCCGCTGTAACTGCCGTCCTTGAACATCACGGCGCTCCAGAAATCCGTCATCTTCTCCAGATGCGGTTCCCAGTGATCGCCGATGACACCGGCGAAAATCGGTCCGAGCCGCGTGTCGGCGCGTATGCGCCTGTAGAATTCGCGGACCAGCCTGCCGATGAATTCCCTGTCCACCTCGGGATGCGCCAGCGCCCGCTCGGGCTTCGGTCGGCTTGTCAGCAGTTCGTCTCGCATGGTTCGCCTTTGTCGGTATCAGTGATGTGTAGGAGTACGGGGCGCCGGCCACAAGGACCGGCGTCCCGTACTCCGGTTTATTCGGCGGCCTGCTCGGCAGGTCCGGCGTGCATGATGTCATCGTCCTCCGGTCCGTCGACGATCAGATAGCCAGCCAGGCCGCGCTCCGCCCGCGACAGGGCATGGTCCACCAGGACGTAATGCCCGCCGCGGTCGATCTTGAAGTCGACGATGGTCGCGCCGCCGGGGGCGACGGTCACCGTCTGGACGCCCTGCACGGGCGGGGAGAGGACGCTGCCCATCGAATAGACGCTGTCGAAGATCTCGCCGATCACGTGGAACGAGGAGGTGAAGTTGGGTCCGCCGACACCGAAATAGATGCGCACGGTCTCACCGGCATTGGCGTAGAGCGGATGGGTCTTGGTCAGCGAGCCGACGGCGCCGTTGAACAGGAAGTATTCGGGCCGCTCGGAGATCAGCTTGTCGTAATCCATCTCCATCTCGCCCTGCGTGCCGAACGGTTCGACCGTGTAGAGCTCGCCCTGCATCACGTAGAACTCGCGGTCGACCTGCGGCAGCCCGCCTTCCGGTTCGACCAGGATCAGCCCGTACATGCCGCTGGTGATGTGATGCGCCACGCTGGGTGTCGCGCAGTGATAGACGTAGATGCCGGGCTTCAGCGCCTTGAAGGTGACGACGGTCTCGTCGCCGGGGTCGGTCTGCGTCGCGTGGGCGCCGCCGCCGGGACCCGTCGCCGCATGGAAATCGACAGAGTGGGCCATGACGCTGTCGGCCGGATTCTTCAGGTGAACCTCGACCGTGTCGCCGACGCGGACGCGGACGAACGGGCCGGGCACCTTGGAATTGAAGGTCCAGTAGGTATAGGTCGTGCCGTCATCCAGCTTGCCGACCAGTTCGACCGTCTCCAGGTCGACCTTGACCACCTTGGGGCCGCGCTGCCCGACCGGTCCCGGCAGGTCGGCCGGGTCGCGGACCACGTCGGCCGCGTCGGACGACATCGCCTCGCGCTGCCCGGGCATCACCCGGATCAGGCCTTCCATGCCCGCTTCCCGGTGTCCGGCGATGGAGCAGAAATAGCTGAACTCGCCGACCTTGCTTGCCGTGAAGGAAAAGGTTGAGGACGCGTTCTTGTCGACGACGATCGACGAGCGCGCCGCATACTGGTCGATCACCACGTCATGCTCGGCGCCCTCGCCGTTGATCAGGTTGATCTGGACCAGTTCCCCCTCGTGAACCATCAGGGTCGGGTTGACCTGGCCGTTGATGTCGCCGCCGACCCCGATATAGACCATGCGGCCCTCGGCGATCCCCGTCTTCAGGGTGAAGATCGTCGCGCTGTGGTAGCTCTGCGCCGCCGCGCCCCCGGTCGTTGCGGGGGCCGGCTCGGCTGCCGGGGCGGTCTCGGTCTGAGCCGAAGCCGGCGAGAGGAACAGCAGCGAGGCGCATGCTGCCGCGATCGCCAGCCATCCGCCGCCGCGCTTGCGGAGGCCCGGCCTGTCCTGCCGGGCTTTCCTGCCGCTCGTCTGGCCGGGGTTTCTTTCCGGCCGCCATTTCTGGTGTTCAAGCATGGTGTTGTCCATTTCTGTCGTGCAAGGAAGATGCATGAGGAAACCTACGCCGCAGGCGCGGGGTGCTCTTTGCGCAAACGCAAGCAAATCACACCGCGCTCAGGCCTGTTTCGGCGCGGCGGCGGCCTGCAGGCGCGGGCGCAGAAGCATGCCGCCATAGAGCGCCGCATAGCCGAGGAACGCGACGGCCCAGGCCGTGGCGGCGAGATGCATCGGCCAGTCTCCGGGCAGGCCCAGCGCGCCGGCGATGCGGGCCGCCGCCGCGATCAGCACGGCGGCGAACACGAACGAGCCGGCCCCGCCGGCGCTGAGCTGCCGCCCCGTATGACCGAGCGTCGCCCGCACCATGATGGCAAGCGTCATGCTGCCGATCGCCCCGGCTCCGAACGCATGGATCCCCGCCGCTGCCGCGACCGTTCCGGGCAGGATGGCCGCTGCCGCTGCGAGCGCCATTCCGAGCGGCACGAAGGCGTAGGCGATATGCAGGATGAGCACCAGCGGGTCGCGCAGCGTGCGGTGGCCTGCCCAACGCAGGAGCCGGACGCCGTTCAGGCTCGCCGCCACGGCGAGGAGCACTCCCGTCGCCATGTCTTCGGGACGGAATGTCCACAGGCCGAGCGCCAGCGCCGAGCCGGCGATCACCGCCATGTCGAAGCGGTTGAACGGCACGGGCAGGCGCCCCGAATTTTCGCGCACCAGCCAGTTGCGCGTGAAACTCGGTATGACGCGCCCGCCGATGATCGTGATGAGCACGATGGCGGCGGCGATCCCCAGTCGCTTTCCGGTGTCGGAGAAGCCGGCGGAACGCACCTCGAGATGAAACAGGATGTTGGCCGCCAGCAGGATGGCGACCGGCGCCAGCACCTTCAGATTGCGCCAGTTCCGCCCGGCGACGATCTCCACCGCCGCCGCGCCGGCGACCGCCAGCAGGAAGGCGCAGTCGATGGCGGCCGCCGCAAGCCATCCGATCTGCGCCGAGAAGAAGACGGCGAGGCGACCGGCCAGCCAGAGCAGGACGAGGCCCAGCAGCGGCAATCCCTGCACCGGCAGGCGTCCGGTCCAGTTGGGAATGGCCGTCAGCAGGAACCCGGTGACGATCGCCGCCACATAGCCGAACACCATTTCGTGGACGTGCCAGTCGACCGGCGCGAAGACGCTCGCGGTTTCGAGATGGCCGTAGAGAAGCGGCAGCCAGAAAAGAACGGCGAGCCCGGCATACAGTGCGCCGAGCAGGAAGAACGGCCGGAAGCCATAGGAAAGCACGGCGGGAAGGTCGCTGGGTCTGGTGCGTGGGACAGCCATGCCGCTACCTCGTTCAAACGGCTTGACCGGACAGGGCGCGGCCGGTCCGGTCGGTTCGGGGGATGTCGGGCCGGCTCATTCGGCCGGCATCGCTCAGTTGGCGGCGGCCTGTTCGAGCAGGTCGGCGAACACCTTCTTGGCCTTGCCCGGATGCTTCACCGTCTTTGCCTGTTCGAGATTGGTCGGCTCGCCGACGACGATCAGCGCCACCATGCCCATGCCGTAATGCGGCAGGCACTTCACGCCATAGACGCCTTCCTCGGTGACCGTCACCGTGATCTCCTGGCTGATCTTGCCCTTGAACGGCTCGGCGCCTTCCGGGATCATCCCCTTGATCGACTGGGCGTCGTGGCTCTTGTCGGTCGGCAGGAAGGTCACCGTGTCACCGGGTTGGGCCACGATGAAATCGGGCTGGAACACCATGGCTCCCTTGTCGCCCTTGTTGAGCATCTGCACCTGGTGATCGGCTGCCTGCGCTGTTCCCGTCATGAACAGCGCGGTCAGCGCGGTCGCCAGCATCATTGTCGGTTTATTCATAGTCTCGGTCCTTTCCCGTCGGCATGGGTTGCGCCGACGGGGCGGTTATAGGGAGGTTCACGGGAGCGGTATTTGTCGCAGCGCAAATTAATCCGAACAAAGACGTTTCCCCTTCGGAGCAAAAGCTTGCGGTCGGTCGGCCCAGATGGGACAGTGCCCTTGCCTGCAAGCCTTTCCGGGGAAGCCGTGACCCAGCTCGACCGCTCGCTGATCGCCGAACTGCCGCCGTTTCAGGGATTGGAGCCGGCGGCGCTCGACCATGTTCTCGGCGAGGCCCGCTCGCTGCGCGTTGCGAAGGATGCGGCGATCTTCGAACAGGAAGAGGAAGCGAAGAACTTCTTCCTGCTGCTCGACGGTCACGTGCGGGTGGTCAAGACCACGCCGGACGGCCAGCAGGTGATCGTGCGATACATCAGTTGCGGGGAACTCCTCGGCATCGCGCAGGCGCTGGGGCTGAAAGCCTATCCGGCGAGCGCGATCGCGGCCGTGGATTGTGTCGTGCTGGCCTGGCCCGGCCGGCTGTGGTCCGATTTCTCGACGCGCTATCCGAGCTTCGGAGCCGACACCTACAGGACCGTCGGCGCGCGCCTCCAGGAAGCGCATACGCGCGTTGTCGAGATGTCGACGGAACAGGTCGAGCAGCGCGTCGCCCACGGCCTGCTTCGTCTGGCGAACCAGACGGGCAAGAAGACGCAAGAGGGCGTGCTGATCGACTTTCCGATCTCGCGGCAGGACATCGCCGAGATGACCGGCACGACGCTGCACACGGTCAGCCGGCTCCTGAGCGCCTGGGAGGCCGACGGCCTCGTCCGCAGCGGGCGGCAGAAGGTGACCGTGGTGGAGCCGCACCGGCTGTTCCTGCTGGCGGGCGGCCGCGCCAGGAAAGGCTGATCAGGCAGGACCGTCGCCCGCTCCGATGGCGCGCCTGATCGCATCGCGAAACGCGCTCCCGTCGATATCGTGTTCCCGGCAGGCATCCGCCATGGTGTGAAACGGCGCGATCGGGCAGCCGACACACAGCATGCGGTGGCGCAGGATCACCGGGATGGTCGCGGGCCATCGACGCATGATCTCGTCCATCGACATGTCTTCCGTGACCTTCGATTTCATCGCAGTTTTCCAAGGCATCAGATCGGCATCCTAGGCCGCCGGGGCCGTCCGCGTCGTTGTGCTGGCTCAAACAGGAGCGCATTCCTCTTCCCCGAATAATTTGCGCCAGAACAAAGAACCGCGGGCGCAGGCCGGTAGGATCGGGACGATCCAGATGACTGGTGGAGCGTCGCAACAACCCGGAAGCCGGAGGCCGCTTTTCGGTCCGGTGCTCCAGCGGAAACGCGCCTTCGAACGGAGATGACACATGGCCCAGACACCAAAGCCCGACGGGCGGGCGCGGGACGCGCTCGACGCCGGACCCGGCATCCACCCCGACAGCAGCCTGCTCCCGATGCTGATCTGGGGGCTGGTCCTGATCGTCGTCGGGGCGGTCGTCGTGATGGCGTTTGTGTGAAACGGCAACGCGAAGCGTCCCGCTCCCGCGCGGAAGCGGCTGATTTGAGGCAGTGACATTGCCGCGGGAATGTGCGACCGCTGCCTGATGAACGCCATTCGGACGATTTTGCGGGACCGTGTTGCGGCTGGCCTGATGGCCGGCATCATCGCCTATCTGCTGATCTTCCAGGGCGTCGCCACCGCTTATGCCGGTGGCGTCATGGCCGGGGGCGACACGGCCGCCGGCTTCGTCCTGTGCACGCCGGCTTCCGATGCGCCGGTCCTCCCGGGAAACGGAGAGCGGCCGGGCGGCAGCGTGCACGATTGCTGCATCGCGCAGTGCCGTACCGGTTGCGTGCTCTCTCCCGCCCTGCCGGCGGCTCTTGCCGGCCTCGACCTGACCTTCCCGGTCTCCGCCGCCCCGCGCTGGCCGACGTCGGCCCTGCCCATGCCTGCCCATGCGCAAGGCCTCGCCGCGGAAGCGCGCGCACCCCCATCCTTCTCCATCTGAAGCAATCCTGACGACCGCCATCGTTCTCGTTGACGGTCATCTTTCTGCGCCTATGGAGATACCGAGATGCGAATCCGCATGCATTCCCCGGTGGCGGCCATGCCGTCCATCACCCCGTTTTCCTTCGGGAAAACACCCGGCTCGACAATCCTGACCGAGCCGAAACATCCGCCGCACCTGCCCGAGGGAGGCGGCGATGAATAGCCTCGAAGGCACGCCGGCCGCCGCCTCGCCTGCACGGGAGGGGGCGCTGGCGCGGATGCTTTATCTGGCGGCGTGGCGCTGGCATTTCTATGCGGGCCTCTATGTGGCGCCGTTTCTGGTGATGCTCGCCGCGACGGGCCTGCTGATGCTGTGGATCAGCGCCATCGACGGCCGGGACGGCGAGAAGATCGCCGTTGTGCCGAATGGTCCGGCGGCCACGGTGCTGGCGCAGGCCTCGACGGCGCATGCCGCCTTCCCCGAAAGCCGCGTGGTGGAATACATCGCCCCGACGGCGGCCGACCGCGCGG
Organism: Nitratireductor pacificus pht-3B; assembly: GCF_000300335.1. Lineage (GTDB taxonomy): Bacteria > Pseudomonadota > Alphaproteobacteria > Rhizobiales > Rhizobiaceae > Nitratireductor > Nitratireductor pacificus. Next base: position 132,393 of record NZ_AMRM01000008.1, read on the forward strand.
CCGTGTTCCGCCTCGACGACGAGGGCCGCGGGCTGATGGTCGCGATCGACCCCTACGCCAACACGGTCATCGAAGTCTGGGACCGGCAGGCCGGCTGGTACGACTTCGCCACCGGGATTCACGGCACGCTGCTGATCGGCGACCTGGGCGACCGGCTGATCGAACTGGCGGCGGGCCTCGGCGTCGTGCTCATCGTCACCGGCCTCTATCTGTGGTGGCCGAGGGACGGCGAGGGCGCCGCTCGCGCGTTCCTGCCGGCGCGCGGCCAGCGCGGCCGGCAGCTCTGGAAGACGCTGCACAAGACGACGGGTCTCTACGTGGCGCTCCTGCTGCTGGTGTTCCTGCTGAGCGGGCTGTCCTGGTCCGGCATCTGGGGTGAGAAACTGGTGCAGGCCTGGAACACGTTCCCGGCGACGAAATGGGACGCCGTGCCCCTGTCGGACGAGACGCACGCCTCGATGAACCACGGCGCCACGAAGGACGTGCCGTGGACGCTGGAGCAGACGCCCCTGCCGGTCTCGGGATCGCAGGCGGGAACAGCCGGCGTTTCCGGCGCCGCGCCGTTCGATTTCAACCGGATCGTCGCGTTTGGCCGGTCGCTCGGCTTTGAGGGGCGCTTTCGCGTCGTCACGCCTTCGGGCAATGCCGGCGTCTGGACCCTGACGCAGGATTCCATGAGCAACGACTCGACCGACCCCACCGCCGACCGGACGGTGCATGTGGACCAGTATACCGGCCGCATCCTGGCCGATGTCGGGTTCGCCGACTATTCCCTCGCGGCGAAGGCGATGGCGGTCGGGATCGCCTTTCATGAAGGCGATCTCGGCGTCTGGAACCTTGTCCTCAACACGGTCTTCTGCCTGGCGGTGGTCTTCCTCTGCGTCAGCGGCGTGGCGATGTGGTGGCTGCGCCGCCCCGCGAGAACCTTCCGGCTGATGGCGCCGCCACTGCCCGCGCAGATGCCCCTGTGGAAAGGGGCGATGACGGTGATGCTGCTCGTGTCGCTGGCCTTCCCGCTGGTCGGCATCACGCTGCTCGTCCTGATGGCGCTCGACATCCTGGTGATCAGCAGGTCGCCCAGGCTGGCGCGGTTCGTCGGATAGGCGGTTTGTCGCCGGGCGGCGTTTCCGATTGAGCGCCGCCCGCTCCCGGCTTATGATCGATGCGAATGGAGACCGACATGCACAGCGACAAATCCGCCCGCGTTCCATCCCTGATCGGCAAGGTGCTCGCCAATGCTCCGCATCCGGGCGACATCCGCCTCCTGGCGCAGCGCTTTCAGGACCACGCGCTGGAACCGCGCTCGACGCCCGAGGAGACGCTGAGCCTCGTGGCCGATCTCGGTTACGACAGCATCGAGGCGTTCTGCGCCGCCGCCGGCCTGCCGGCGCATCTGGCCGACCGCTGGTCGCGCTTCGGCATTTCGGGCGAGATGCGGCAGGTGATCCTGCTGATCGCCGCGCAGCGCCGCGCGATGATCGAGGCGGTGAAGGAGTTCGAGGCCACGACGCATGTCGGCCTCGACGATTTCATGCGCGAACGCGGGCTGATCTGAGCCGGTTCGCCGTCGGGTGAAACCACCTGACGCCCGCTGGCGATGCGTGGGCCTCAGCCCTCCGCTTCGCCGGCTTCCTCGAGCAGCAGGCGCGCGGTCGCGGCGTCGGTGATCAGCGCTTCAGCGGAGACGGTCCGCAGCGCCGCCAGGATAGCGGCGACCTTCTGCTCGCCGCCCGCCGCCAGGATGACATGCGGGGTGCGGGCAACCGTCTCCAGGTCGATAGCCATGATGCGCCGGTTCACCTCGTGATCGACGAGGCGCCCCTCGCGGTCGACGAAATGGCACAATATGTTGGCCACCGCGCCCTTCTCGCGCAGCGGCCCGATCAGCGATTGCGGCACGATGCCATGGCGGAAGATGGTGGCATCGGCCGACACCTCGCCGACCGTCAGCAGGGCCATGTCGGCTTTCGCGGCGCGCTGGCGCACGTCGCTCAGCGATGCCTGTTCCCAGAGCCGGTCGCGCAGGGCAGGATCGTCGACGATGACGGGCGCGCTGATCTGGTAGCTGTCCACCTTCAGCCGCTCGGCCACCTTCGTGGCGACGATGGACGGGTTGATCCATTGCGAGTGCGGCAGGCTGCCGACGAGGCCGATGACGGAGGAATCCTTCAATTCGCGCCGTGCCATGAAGGCGAGGCTGGCATGCAGGGTCGCGCCGCCGCCGATGGCGAGCGTCATGCCGTCGACGAACTGCTCTTCCAGGTAACGGGCGACCGCATGACCAATGGCGCGCTCCAGGTTCCGTGTCTCCTGCGGCTCGGGAACGACGATGGCGCTTTTCAGGTTCCAGCGCTTCTCCAGCCGGCGCTCCAGCGCCACCTGGTCGGCTGTGTCGGCGTTGATGGTGGTGACGACGATGTGGTCCTCGGCGCTTGCCGCCAGCGCCCGCATCACTTTCATGCGGCTGACGTCGAGAAGGCTCGCGATGCGCTCCTGGGTCAACCCTTCGACATGGTAGAGCCAGGCCATCTTGACGTTGAGATCGGCCGAGGAAAGCGTTGGCGCGCCTTCCTTCCTCTTCTTCGTCTTCTTCGACACCGCGCTGATTCCCTCTCCTGCCCAGGCGAGGTCATAGCGAGACCGGCCTGAGGGTGGAATGCAAGCGCAAAATCACGAAATTTTATTGCGTTCTTTTGTTATTGACTGAAAACATATGTTCATATTCAATTATCGGGCGCAGTTGTTACCTGCCTGTCATATTGCGCATGCACGGGAGGAGTCCCGACATCTCGATTGTCGGTAGATGCAAACAGAGGAGTCCATTTCGATGGAACGCAAACACATGATCCGCAAGGTTGCCCTGGCCGCCGCACTGCTCACATCCGTATCCTTCGCTCCGGCTTTCGCCGAGGACCTGGTTCTCTACACCTCGCAGCCGGACGCCGATGCCGCCGCGACGGTGGACGCCTTCAAGGCGGCCAATCCCGGCATCGAGGTGGAAATCTTCCGCTCCGGCACCAGCGACCTGATGACCAAGCTGGCCGCCGAGTTCGCCGCCGGCAGCCCGCAGCCCGACGTTCTGCTGATCGCCGATGCCGTCAGCATGGAGACGCTGAAGAAGGACGGCCACCTGATGGCCTATCCGGAAGCCAATGTGGAAGGTTTCGAGGCCGCCGCCTATGACGCGGACAAGACCTATTTCGGCTCGAAGCTGATCACCACCGGCATCGCCTACAACACCCAGGCCGCCGAGAAGCCGGAGCACTGGTCTGACCTGACCGGCGAGGCCTACAAGGGCCTGACCATCATGCCGAGCCCGCTCTATTCGGGCGCTGCCGCCTACCTACTCTCCGCCTTCGTCGCCCGTGACGATCTCGGCTGGGACTATTTCGAGAAGCTGAAGGCCAATGAGCTGGTCAGCGTGCGCGGCAACGGCGCGGTGCTGAAGTCGGTCGCCAGCGGCGAGAAGGCCTACGGCATCCTCGTCGACTTCATGGCGATGAACGCCAAGAAGGACGGCTCGCCCATCGAGTTCGTCTTCCCCGAAGAGGGCGTGACCGCGGTGACCGAGCCGGTGGCGATCATGTCGACGGCGAAGAATGCCGACGCGGCGAAGAAGTTCGTCGACTTCATTCTTTCCGACGACGGCCAGAAGCTGGCGCTGAAGCAGGGCTATCTGCCGGCCAAGCCGTCTGTCGGCCGTCCCGACTGGCTGCCCGAGGGCACCGAGATCAACATCATGTCGGTCGACGTGCCGAAGGTCGTCGGCGAGATCGGCGGCAACAAGGAGAAATTCTCCTCCATGTTCGGCGGCTGAGGTCACCGGCACATGTCGCTTGTACGCAAGGAACGTCAGGGCCAGGAGATGGCCCTGACGGCGGGGATCGTCGCGATCATCGTCATCTTTTCGCTGCTGCCGATGGCGCGGCTCCTGCAGGAAGTCGTGCTGCCGGGCGGCAGCTTCTCGCTCGACGTGATCCGTTCGGGCCTCGTCAGCAACACCACCTGGGTCGCCACGTGGAACACGCTCTGCGTCGGCCTGGGCGGCACCCTGTTCGCGCTGGTCATGGGCGTGGCCGTCGCCGTGCTCGTCTCGCTGAGCGACGTGCGGCACCGGCAGGCCTTCGTGCTGTGCTTCGTCACGCCGCTGATGATCGCCCCGCAGGTCACGGCGCTCGCCTGGCTGCAGCTTTTCGGGCCGTCCAGCCCCATGCTCAACATGCTCGGCATGGCGCCGCCGATCGGCACGCCGAACCCGCTTTATTCTCCTGAAGGCATCGTTCTGCTGCTGGGCATCCAGTATGCGCCGCTGGTCTTCCTGATCGTCCGGGCCGGCCTGCGCAAGCTGCCGCGCGAACTGGTCGAGGCGGCGCAGTCGAGCGGCGCCGGCTGGTTCACCGTGCTGCGCACCGTCATCCTCCCCCTGATGACGCCGTCCATTGTCGGCGCCGCGGCGCTGACCTTCGTGTCCTGCGTTGGCAATTTCGGCATTCCGGCCTTCCTCGGCATTCCGGCAAACTATCTCGTGCTGCCGACGCTGATCTACCAGCGCCTTGCCGGCGGCGGGCCTGCGGTGCTGTCGGAAGTGGCCTTCCTGTCGGTGCTGATCGGCGTCATCGCCATGGTCGGCATCGTGCTGCAGGACCGCATCAGCAAGCGGCGCGATTTCCGCATCACCTCCACCTCCCTGCCGGCGGCGCCCTATCAGCTGGGCGCGTGGCGGGTGCCGGTCGAGCTCGGGATGTGGGCGCTGATCGCGGTGATCCTCGTCCTGCCGCTGCTCGGGCTGATCCTGACCTCGCTGGTGCGCGGCTACGGCGTCACGCTGAGCGCCGACACGGCGACGCTCGAGAACTATCGCTTCGTCGTCTTCGAGCATGCGGCCGCCAGCCGGGCCTTCCTCAACAGCCTGTATCTGTCGGCGGCGGCGGCGGCGTTCGCGGTCTTCGCGGCGATCCCGCTCGCCTATGTCATCGCCTGGGGCAAGCAGCGCTGGATCAAGGCGCTCAACCTGGCGGTGGAACTGCCCTACGCCCTGCCGGGCGTCGTGCTGGCCATCGCCTCGCTGCTTCTGTTCCTGAAGCCGATGCCGATTACCGGCATCCAGATCTACAACACGGTGTGGATCATCCTCTACGCCTATCTCGCGCGCTTCCTCGTGCTGGCCGTCAGGCCGACGGTCACCGGCTATTTCCAGCTCGACCGGGCGCTCGAGGAGGCGGCGCAGGTGGCGGGCGCCGGGCTGTTCACGCGCATGCGCACCATTATCTTCCCACTGATCGCCCCGGCGGCGATCGCCGGCGGCCTGCTGATCTTCATGACCGCGCTGTGCGAGCTCACCGTCTCGGCACTGCTGTGGTCGTCGGGATCCGAAACCATCGGTGTCGTCATCTTCTCTTTCGAGCAGGGCGGCGATTCCAAATATGCGGCGGCCGTTTCGGCCATCATGGTCGCAACCACCTTCCTGTTGATGCTGTTCGCCAGCCTCTTCGCAAAACGACTACCGGACGGAGTGCTGCCATGGCGGGACTGAGCATCGAGAACGTGACCAAGCGCTTCGGCGAGACCAACGCGCTGGACAAGGTATCCATCCAGGTGGCCGACGGCGAGTTCCTCGCCGTTCTGGGGCCGTCGGGCTGCGGCAAGACCACGCTGCTGCGCATGATCGCCGGGTTCGAGACCGTTTCCGGCGGCCGCATCAGCATCGGTGGCAGCGACGTCTCCACGCCGCAGATGAACGTCCCGCCGGAGAAGCGGCGCGTCGGCATCGTGTTCCAGAACTACGCGCTGTGGCCGCATATGAGCGTTGCCGAGAACATCGGCTATGCTCTGAAGGTGGCGGGCGTCTCCCGCGCCGAGCGGGAGGCGCGGGTCAAGGCGGCGCTGGCGCTGGTCAACATGGAACAGTATGGCGAAAGGCGTCCGGCCAATCTGTCGGGCGGCCAGCGGCAGCGCGTGGCGCTGGCGCGTTGCCTGGTCGCCGAGCCGAGCCTGGTGCTGTTCGACGAGCCGCTGGCCAATCTCGACGTGCATCTGCGCGCGTCGATGGAGGATGAGTTCGCCGACTTCCACAAGCGCACCGGCACGACGATCCTGTACATCACGCACGATCAGGCGGAAGCGATGGCGCTGGCCGACCGCATCGCCGTGATGGATCATGGCAGGCTGATGCAGCTCGCCACGCCGCGCGAGCTTTATCATGAGCCGGCAAATGAAATGGTTGCCTCCTTCATCTCGCAGGGCATGGTCCTTCCGGCCGATGTGCTGACCGCCGAGAAGAAGGGCGAGTGCAAGGTCCGTGTGCTGGGCCAGGAACTGGTCGTGCGCTGCCGCCCCGGCGAGAAACCGCGCCGCGATGCGCGCATCTGCTGCCGCGCCTCGCAGATCGAGGCGGTGAAGGGCAAGGGCGACGGGTTCGACGGAAGCGTGACGCGCGCCGTCTATCGCGGCGGCGCGGCGCGCATCGAGTTCGAGCCGGACGGCGCCCAGCAGACCTGCCTGCATTTCGACCAGCCCGATCCGGTGAGCTTCGCGGCGGGCGACCGCGCGCGGCTTCGGCTCACCTCGGGCTGGCTCATCCCGGCAGCGGGCGAGGGGGCCTGATGCTGCAGGTCGATCTTCAGGGCGGGTTCGGCGAGAAGGGGCGGACGAGCGTCGCGGTCACCGACGGCGAGACGCGCATCATGCTCGATGCGGGGATCAAGGTCGGCGCCGCCGGCGACGATTACTATCCTCGCCTTGCCCGCCCGGTCTCGGAGATCGACGCCCTGTTCATCTCCCACGCCCATGAGGATCACATCGGAGCGCTTTGCCGGCTCGTGAAGCTCGGTTACGGCGGGCCGATCTACATGACGCATGAGACGCGCGCCGAGATGCCGGCGACGCTGGCTCAGTATGCCGACCCGGAAGAACTGAAGCGCTTTCCCCCGCCGGACGCGCAGATCCGGCTGTTCCGGCCGGGCGACAGGCTTCGGGCGGGGGCGCTGCATGTGGAAACGGGCCCGTCCGGCCATGTGGTCGGCGGTGTCTGGTTCGCGGTGACGGCCGTGGGGCTTCGAGCCGTCTACGCCGCGGACATGGTGCCCAACAGCGCCGTCTTCCACATGCAGCCCCTGCCTTCCTGCGATCTCCTCATGCTCGACGCGTCCTATGGCGCCGACCCCGTTTCCGGCGCGGAGCGCGCGCGCGCGATCGCCGACTGGGTGAGCGCGCATGCCGGCGGCTGCCTGCTGCCGACGCCCCTTTCGGGACGTTCGCTGGAGCTGATGGCGGCGATCGACGGGCCGTTCGCCATCGAGGCCGGAATGCGCGCCCCCCTTGCAGCGCAGATCGGCGCCGGCGAGGCGTTGCAGGCGGGCATGGCCGAAACGCTGGAGCGCCGGTTGGCGCTGGCGGCCGACTGGCGGGAGGGCGATGCGCTTCCCGCCTGCCCGCTCCTCGTGCATGACGGCATGGGTGTTGCCGGCCCGGCGCGCGCGGCAATCGCCGCCGCCGATGCGCAAAACCATCCCATTCTCCTGACCGGCCACCTGCCGGCCGGGTCGCCCGGCGCGCTGCTCGCAGAGGAGGGAAGGGCCGCATGGATCCGCATGCCGACGCATCCGACCCTTCCGGAGAACGCTGCCCTGTGGGACTCCGTCGGCCGGCCTTGTGTGCTCGGCCATTCCTGCGACCCGCAGGCGCTCGACGCGCTCAAGCGGCATCTTCCCGCGCTGGAGACCGGCTTCCGCACGGGACAAACTTATCTGATCGGCAAAGAGGCAGTCCATGCGCATTCTGATTTCCAACGATGACGGCATCGAGGCTCCGGGCATCGCGCTGGCCGTGGAGGCCGCGCGGAAGCTCTCGGACGATGTCTGGATCGTCGCGCCGGACGGCAAGCGCACGGCCGCCGGCCCCTCGCTGACCATCGCCCGGCCGCTGACCATGCGGCGGCTGGGGGAACAGCGCTTCTCCTGTTCCGGCACGCCGGCGGATTGCATCGTCACGGCGATGGCATGGCTGTTCGCGGACGGCAGGAAGCCCGACCTGGTGGTGGGCGGCATCAATGACGGGCGGAATGTCGGCGAGGACCTTGCCTATTCCGGCACGCTCGGCGTGGCGCGCGAGGCGACCTTCTGGGGCGTGCCGGCAATCGGCTTCTCGCGGGTCAAGGAAGCGGAGGTGCAGGTCGGCGATGCGGACTGGCTGGCCCGGCTGATCGAACGCCTCTGGCAGTCGCGCGGCGACTGGGCCATCGAGGGTCACTGGCTGAGCATCAACCTGCCGACCCGCCTGCCCGCGCCGCTTGCGCAGCCGAGGATCGGCCGCGACAAGATCGCCCGCAAGACGGAGGTGGTGAAGGACGACGGCGACGTGGTGGAGCTGATCGTGCCGCGCGGCCGCGCCCATGCGCGCAGCGACGGCGACGAGAACAGCATGATCGCCGATGGCTTCGCGACGCTGAACCGGCTCAACTGGTTCGGCGAGACCAAGCTGGCCCCGGCCTTCATGGAAGGCCTGCGCGCGGCGGCTCGATAGCCTGCCCGGTGATACTGCGGCGGTTCAAACGGCCTTCAGGCGTGAGCCGCTGAGCAGGCCCTGTTCCTCCAGGACGGGGTAGGCGAGCGTCGCCAGTAGCGAATTGATCTGCTTCAGGTCGCGGATCGTGTCGAGATGCAGCGAGCTGGTCTCGACGCTCTGCTCCGTGCCCTGCCGCAGCCGCTCGAAATGCCGCCGGCTGGTTTCCTTCTCCACGTCGCGCAGCCGGTCCTTTTCCATGACGAGCTGGCGCGCCGTCGCCGCATCGCGCGTGACGAGAAGGTTGAAGGAGAGGCGGGCATTGGCCAGCACCGCCGCATGGAAACTGCACAGTTCGCGCCAGCCTTCCTCGGTGAACTCGACGCCGCGCTCCATCTTCTTCTCCACATGCGCCAGCATGTTGCGGACGATGATGTCGCCGACCTGCTCCAGCTTGACGCAGACGCCCAGCAGTTCCTGGCAGCGCCGCGCTTCCTCGTCGGACATACCGTGCTCGGTGATGCGGGCGAGGTACAGCTTGATCGCGGCATGCCGCTTGTCGACCGTGTCGTCGGTCGCTTCCAGCGCGTCGATCGCCTTGCGGTCGGTCTTCTCGTAGAGCTCGAGAATGCGGCGCAGCATGAACTCGATGGTTTCGCACATGCGCACCGCCTCGCGCGTCACATTGGCCAGTGCCTGCTGCGGATTGTCGAGCGCGTTGTCGTTCAGGGCACTGGCTTCCTCGGCGGGAGCCGGGGCTTCCTCCGCGGGACGGGTCTGCAGCCTGACGATGGCTTCCGTCGCCTTCAGCACCAGGCGCGACAGCGGGATGCCGGCGAGCAGGATCAGGATGTTGAAGGCGATGTGCGCGTGGATGATGCGGTCGGCCGGATCCGCGCCGAGCCGATCCAGGGGCGGGTCGAGCAGGACGAAACATGTCAGCAGGACCACCGAGCCGACACCGCGCATCAGCAGGTTTCCGAGCGGCACCACCCGGTAGGCCGGCGGCGCCGAGCGCGTCAGCATCGGGGCGATGAAGGAGCTGCCGAGATTGACCCCGAGCACCATGACGATGCCGAGCTCCGGCGAGACGATGCCGCGCGCCGCGAAGGTGGTCAGCAGCAGGACCGCCGCGATGCTGGAATGGAACAGGTAGGTGACCACGGCGGCCAGCAGGAAGGCGGTGATCGGATCGCCGGACAGATAGCCGACGATCAGCGGGACGATGGTGCTCTGGCGCAGCGGCTCCGACGCCTCGCCCATCATCTCGAGGGACAGGATCAGAAGCCCGACGCCGACCAGGATGCGGCCGCATTGCCGCCATTGCCGCCGTTCGGTGGCGAGGAAGATCACCGTTCCGGCCAGCAGGCAGAGCGGTACGAGCAGGGTCAGGTCGAAGCTGAGGATCTTGACCACCAGCGCCGAGCCCACCTCGGCGCCGCGCACGGCGAGGATGCCCGCGAGGCCGGTGACGATGCCGAGCCCGGCAAAGGAGCCGACGAGCAGGGTGACGGCGGTGGAGCTTTGCAGGGCGACGGCGAGCGCCAGTCCGGTGAGCGCCGCGAGAACGGGATTCCCGAGCGTCCGGCGCAGGCGCTGGCGCAGCACGTTGCCATAGGCGCGCTCCACCCCGGTGCGCACCATGCGCGTCGCCCAGAGCAGCAGCGCCACGGCGCCAGCCATATGCAGGAAGAACACCGAGCCGCTCATCTCACCTCAAGAACCTTCATTCGCCGACACGCCTGAACGGTGTCGCCAATCATCGACAGGCTAATGCGGATTGTGCCCAATTCGAGACGCCGGCGACACTGGCTATTACATGTTACATTAGTAATATTAAAATGACAAATGTTCAAAATCCAGGATCGGCATGGAGTCGCCTCAGCGCGGGAGAGCCGCGCGAGGTCAAGTTTCTGGAAGCTTCGCTTGGGGCGTCGGCATTCCTCCCCGGAGAATTCACAATCCCGTAGCAAATGGATATTATCAGTATTGACGAAAGAAAAGAATTAATAAATATTTGTTTGAGAAGGGGGTATTGCAAGTATAATATATATTATTTCTAATTATTATTATGAATGGCAGGATTTATTGAGCGGACAGGGGTGCCCTGCCGTTCAAAAGACAGTGGCTCGCAACCGGGCTGCGCATCAACGTCCCGCGTGAGAATCCTGTTCACAAGGGGTGTGTGGCGAGGAGACGATTCTCTCGTCATTTAAGCCGCCGGCCCGCGCCGGCAATTTGCAAAGGGGCCCCAAAGGATGGTCCCCATATTTCAGAACGGAGTTTGAATTATGAAAGAATACTTTGTTGGTTCGGACGGTCTGCACGCTCCCATCAGCTTCGGTGGCGGCGGATCATCCTCACTGTCTTCCGTAACCACCGCGGGTGAGTTCGGCATCGCGGTCGGGGGACCAATCGGCGCAGGTCTGGGAACGGCTGCAGGCGCATTGATCGGCGGCGCGACCGGATCACTGTTCACCCCCGTCGGAACCATGGCGGGCGCTGGCCTCGGTGCAACCATCGGCAGCGCCATCGGCACGGCTGGAGGCACGGCCCTTGGCGCTCTCGTCGGAGGTTTAGCCGGCGGCTTCTCCGCTTAGCACGGGTCTTCCTATTGATTGGGCGCCGGTCCGGGCGGGCCGGCGCTTTTTGGGTTTTCCGTTCTGAGCATTCTACGGCGCATCATGTGATGCATCTGCGTTGCGGGTGGTCCATAGTAAGCCTTCTGGAATCACAGAGTGAGAGCAAACTCATGTCGGAAGCGGATATCGGGCTTGTCGGCCTTGGAGTGATGGGCGCGAATCTTGCGCTCAACATTGCCGAGAAGGGCTACACGATAGCGGTCAACAATCGTTCGTCCGCCAGGATAGACGACTTCATGGCAATGGCCCGCCGAGAGGGACTGGACGCACGCGCGCTCCCCGAGGCCGATCTCGCGGCCTTCGTCCGCTCCGTCAGGACGCCGCGTTCGATCATCATCATGGTCAAGGCCGGCAAGCCGGTGGATGACATGATCGACCAGCTCGTCCCCCTGCTCGACAAGGGCGACGCGATCATCGAGTGCGGCAACTCCCTGTTCAGCGATACGCAGCGCCGTTTCGAGAGGCTGAAACCCGTGGGCATCGGCTATCTGGGCGTCGGCGTTTCCGGTGGCGCCGAGGGCGCGCGGCACGGGCCGTCGATCATGGTCGGCGGATCGCGGGAGGAGTGGCGCAACGCCGAGCCGGTGCTGAAGGCCATCGCGGCCGATTTCGAGGGCGAAAGCTGCTGCGCCTGGCTGGGCGAAGGGGGCGCGGGTCATTTCGTCAAGACGATCCACAACGGGATCGAGTATGGCGACATGCAGATGATCGCCGAGATCTACGGCATCATGCGCGACGGACTGGGCATGGATGCGGCGGAAGCGGCTTGCGTCTTCAAGCGCTGGAACGAGGGGCCGCTGAACTCCTACCTGATCGAGATCACGGGCCACGTCCTGGAGGCGGTTGACGGGGAGACCGGCAGGCCGCTGGTGGAGCTGATCCTCGACAAGGCGGGCCAGAAGGGCACGGGTGTCTGGTCCGCGATTGCAGCGCAGGAACTCGGCGTTCCGGCGACCGCCATCGAAGGCGCGGTTGCCGCCCGTTCCATCTCGTCGCGCAAGGACGAGCGCATCGCCGCCGAGGCAATCTATGGAAGGCCGGGCGCGGGCGGCATGGCGGCGGCGATCGACGATCTCGAGAAGGCGTTGCTCGCCGGTAAGATCGTCTCCTACACGCAGGGCCTCTCCGTCATGGCCAGAGCGTCGGAGCAGAACGGCTGGGGCCTGCAACTGTCGACCATCGCCAAGATCTGGCGCGCCGGATGCATCATCCGCTCGCGCTTCCTCGGCCAGATGGCGACGGCCTTCGAGGGCGATGCATCGACCAATCTGCTGATGGTGCCGGATTTCGTCGCGCTGATGAAGGAGTGCCACGGGCCGCTGCGCCGGGTCGTGGCAGCGGGCGCGATGGCGGAGCTGCCGCTCATCTGCCTCTCCTCGGCGCTGTCCTATTTCGATGCCAGCCGGCAGGCGCGCGGCACGGCGAACCTGATCCAGGGCCAGCGCGATTTCTTCGGGGCGCACGGCTTCGAGATCGAGGGGCGCGGCAGCGATCTGCACGGCGTCTGGCCGGCGACCATCGACAAGGCCGCGGAATAGAACAGGGCAAGAAAAAGCCCGGCGCGGGGGCGACCCGGCCGGGCTTCTGGTTCAATCTGAAATGCCTCAGGCGGCGACGGCGTCGCCGGCCTTGAGGTTCTCAAGAATGTTCTGCGGCGAGGAAACGCCATAGGGGTCGCTCTGGCAGTTGTCGGAGAAGCCTTCTTCCTCGAACCACTTCTCGACGATGCCGTTGTTGACGACGGCGGCGTAGCGCCAGGAGCGCATGCCGAAGCCGAGATTGTCCTTGGCGACCAGCATGCCCATCTTGCGCGTGAACTCGCCCGAGCCGTCCGGGATCAGCTTGACGTTCTCGAGTCCCTGGGTCTTGCCCCAGGCGTTCATGACGAAGGCGTCGTTGACGGAGACGCAGTAGATCTCGTCGATGCCCTGCGCCTGGAATTCCGCGTAGAGCTTCTCGAAGTCGGGAAGCTGGAAGGTCGAGCAGGTCGGCGTGAAGGCGCCCGGCAGGGAGAACAGAACGACGCGCTTGCCGGCGAAGTAGTCGGCCGTGGTCTTGTCTTCCCAGCGAAAGGGGTTCGGGCCTTCGATGGTCTCGTCGCGCACGCGGGTGCGGAACGTGACGTCGGGAACTTTTCTAACCGTCATGACTGGTCCTTCGACAATAAAGCTGCGCCCGCCCGCCGGGAGGGGGAAGGAGGCGCGGGAGGTTGGTTTGGCTGAGTTCCTTGATCGGGGGGATAGTCCGGGAACCGGCGCCGGAATAGAACATGTCGCGGGCGCGAATGAAAGACCTCACGCTGCGTCAATCCGCAGCATGCTGTCACGACCGGCTGAAGGCCATCGCTCCGCCGGAGGCAATCAGCACACCGCCGACCAGCCGGTTCAGATAGACGAACACGCGCTCCGATTTCAGCATTCTGCCGACCGCCGCGCCGGCCACGACATAGATGAGGACGGCGGCGATCTCGAGCAGGAGAAAGGCCCCGCCCATGGCCGTGAGCTGCTTCCAGGCCGGTTGTGAGGCGTCGATGAACTGCGGGAAGAACGCCGTGAAGATGGCGATGGCCTTGGGGTTGCTGATGGCGATCATGAAGTCGCGCCGCAAAAGGGCGCCGAGCGCCTTGTCGAGCGCTTGGGTCGTGGCCAGCGCCCGCGCCTTGCGCCAGAACTGGATGCCCACATAGACGAGATAGATGGCGCCGATCATCTTGATGATGGTGAAGGCCGTCGCCGACGCGGCCAGCACGGCGCCGAGGCCGACGATGGTGACGACGATCAGGAGCACGAAGGCCGGGAGCCGCCCGAGGCCGCCAAGCAGCGCCGGGACGAGGCCGAGCCGCGCGGCGTTGCCGAATGCCAGCATGTTGTTGGGGCCGGGCGCGCAGTTGAGCGCGAAGCAGGCCGGAATGAAAATCGACCAGGCGATCATGGAGGGCAATCCCGGGAACAGGTTGAGGATATCTAACGCAGAACCCGCGGCTCCGCCACGGCTCTTTCACTGTCCCGATCCCGGGTCAGGCCTGCGCGGGCGCGGGCCTCGCCATGGCCCGTTCGCGCAGGACGATATAGAGGCCGGCCGCCATGGTGATGGCGATGCCGATCGAGGCCAGGCCGTTTGGCAGGTCCTGAAACACCAGCCAGCCGATTGCCGTGGCGAACGGGATCTCCAGATACTGGATCGGCGCCACGACGGTCGAGGGGGCAAAACGCAGCGACCACGTCATCAGCAGATGGGCGAAGGTGCCGAGGAAACCGGCGCCGATCAGCAGCAGGATTTCGCGCAGATCCGGCGTGACCAGCCGAAGCACAGGCAGGTCCAGCCCGACATTGGCGATGAGAAGGCCGACGAGGCCAACGGTCGCGAACACGCCGCTCACGGCCTGCAGGGCGAGCGGGTCCGCTTCCTTGGAGATCTGTCGCGTGACCAACATATAGCCGGCAAATGAAACCGCCACCACCAGCGGCAGCAGCGCCGGCGCGCCGACGGTGGCGAAACTGGGCTGCACGACGAGCAGCGTCCCGACGAAGCCGACCGTGCAGGCGGTCAGCCGGCGCGGACCCACGTCCTCGCCGAGGAAGAACTTGCCGAGCGCCAGCATGATGAAAGGCATGACGAAGGCGATCGCCACCGCGTCGGCCAGCGGCAGGTAGCGCAGCGAAAGGAACATGGCGCCGATGCCGATGATCTGCAGGATGGTGCGCAGCACCGTCAGCCGCAGGGCGCGCGGGCTCATGGCGACCCGGGTGCCGGTCCACCAGATGATCGGGAACAGGAAGACCACCTGCGCCGTGAACCGCACCGTCAGAAGCTGGATCAGCGGGATCGTGGCCCCCAGAAGCTTGGCGATCGAGTCGCCCATGGGGGCGACCGCGCAGAAGCCGATCATCAGGAGAATGCCAAGAAGCGGGCGGTCAGCGGACATTGCGCGACATTATGGGCGGCGGGCCGGGCGCACAATGTCACATGGAGGCCAAACGGTACGGCCAGCGAAGGGATTTCGCTGGCCGCCGGATGCAGGGTTCTGCCGGATTTACGCCGCGCAGGCGGCGCGGTCCTCGGGCAGATAGGTGCGGCCGAAGCGGTTGGCGAGGAAGTCGTCGAGCGCGATGTCTTCCTGCTGCACGAGGCCGCTGGCGGGCAGCTTGCCGGCGGCGAGCAGGTCGAGCACGGTGCAGATGCCGGCCGCCGTGGTCTTCTGGATGGCGCTGTGGGCGCCGGGACCCGCCGGGTCCGCATGGATCGTGTTGGCATAGCTCTCCTGCAGCAGCCGGCCGTTCTTCAGCCCGGTGATCGTGACGAAGATCACCACCACGTCCTGCATGGTTGCCGGCAGAGCATGCTCGAAGAGCTCCTTCAGCAGGTCGCGCCGCTCGGCGAGCCGCAGGTCGTTGAGCAGGATCTTCATGATCGCCGCATGGCCGGGATAGCGGATGGTCCGGTAGTTCAGATTGCGCACGCGTCCGTCGAGCGACTGGCAGATGGAGCCGAGGCCACCCGAGGTGTTGAATGCCTCGTAGCGCACGCCGTCGAGCGAGAACTCCTCGAGGCCCTCCATCGGCGCCACTTCCTTGAGCTGGCCGTCGACGATCGCCTCGCAGGGCTCGCAATATTCGTTGATCACCCCTTCGGGCGACCAGGTCAAATTGTAGTTCAGCGCATTGGCGGGGAATTGCGGCAGCGCGCCGACGCGCATCCTGACATCGTGCAGCGTGTCGAAACGCTTCGCGAGCGAGTTGGCGGCGATGGTGATGAAGCCCGGCGCCAGGCCGCATTGCGGGATGAAGGCGGTGCCGGCCGAGGCGGCGATCTCCTTCACACGGCGCGTGCTCCTGACGTCTTCCGTGAGATCGAGATAATGCGTGCCGGCCCTTGCCGCCGCTTCCGCGATCGGCACGGTCAGGTGATAGGGCGCCGCGTTGAGGACCGCGAACGCACCGTCGAGCACGTTGGTCAGCGCTCCCGTGTCCGACAGGTCCGCCGCGACGCCCGCGATCCGGGGATGGGCGGGCAGAACGGCGAGCTGTTCGGCGGAACGGTCGGCGACCGTGACCGCATAGTCGCCGGAAGCCCCCAGCATTTCCGCAATCGTCGAGCCGATCCGCCCCGCGCCTGTCACTACGATCTGTTTCATCCCATGCCCTTTCCGATTCTTGGTGATGGACAATGGTCGCTGGCGGCGGCGTTGAAATGAAGATGCGTTCTGAGTAATCTGATTGCGACTTTCAAGCAGAATAACGAGAGAAGAAGTCAATATGGCGATATCGGACTCGGAGCGCGCGGTGATTGCCCTGCTGCGGGAGAACGCGCGCATGTCGGTGTCGGAAATCGCCCGCCGCCTTGGCGTCTCGCGCTCGACGGCGCAAAGCCGGCTCGAGCGCCTCGAGCGCGGCGGAACGATCGCCGGTTACGCGGTGCGCCTGTCCGGCGAATATGATGCGGCTCAGATCCGCGCGCATCTTCTGGTGACGGTCTCGCCTAAACTGTCGGGCGAGGTGATCGCCGCGATGGAGAAGCTGCCTTCCGTGCGGGCGCTTCATTCCGTGTCGGGTTCCTACGACATGATCATCGTCGTCGAGGCGCCGTCGGTGGCCGAACTCGACGCCGTCATCGACCGGATCGGCGCACTGAAGGGCGTCGATCGGACGATGAGCTCAATCATCCTGTCGACGCGGATCGACCGATAGGGCGCTTTGCGTCGGGTGGTGAGCCTCGCTGCCGATGCCTATTCGCGCAGCGCCTTCACCAGCCGCGCCGCGCGCCTGAGCGCCGTCAACAGCGTGCCGAGCGCGATGAGCCACAGGGCGATCGTCAGCACCTCGCCGCGGCCGCTCCACAGCGGCTCGAAGAGCGACAGCACGGCGGCGGCCGTGACCGCCGCCATGCGGTGCGGCTTGGCCATCGGGCCGGAGAAATCCGCCGGCTGGCCGCAGGCGCGGCCGAGCTCGCGCACATAGGCGGTGAGGACGGCGAACCCCGCCGCCGCGAAGCCGAGCGCCGGCAGGCCGACGCCGTAGCCGAGCCCCACCAGGATCAGAATGTCGGCGATGCGGTCGGGGAACTCGTTCCAGAACGCGCCGTCGGGCGAGCCCTTGCCCGCCTCGACCGCCACCAGGCCGTCGAGCAGGTTGCACAGCAGGCGAAGCTGGACGCACACGGCGCCGAGGACGAGGAGGATCGCCCGCACCACGCCCTCCGCGCCGCCCGCCTGCCAGAAGGCGAGGCCGGCAAGCGCGGCGAAGCCCATGCTCGCCATGGAGATCTGGTTCGGCGTGACGGGACTGGCGGCCAGCCAGCGCGTCAGGGTCTTCGCCCAGCCGGTGTCGCGGCTGGCCAGCGGCCGGCGGTTCTCGGTCTCGCTCATGATCGGGCGCTCCAAAGCGTATAGGTGTAGAGGATGGCGTAGCAGGTGGCGACCGTCAGGGGCACGGCGATGGTCGCCAGGACTTCCGGCGTGCCGGCCAGGCTGTGGATGGCGTATAGAAGGGTCAGGGAGGTCATGCCCGCATAGAGCGGCGGCAGGACCAGCCCGGAAACGCCCGCGTGGCGGGCGACCAGCATCTCGATGAAACGCTTCAGGAACAGGGTGATGACGGCCGAGAGCGACCCCTGGACGAGACCCGCCAGAAGCGGTCCGGGCATCGGGTGCGTCCGGTTGGCGAAGACCGCCCACGACCCCATGGCGAGGAAGGCGACGGCCATGTGGACGACGCTGCTTCCCGCCAGGCGGGCAAGCGCGCCGCTCACGTGGCCGACCACCAGTAGCGGACCAGGTGGAAGAAGATCGGCGCCGAGAAGATCACCGAATCCAGCCGGTCGATGAAGCCGCCGTGGCCGGCGATCAGATGGCCCCAGTCCTTGACGCCGCGATCACGCTTGATGGCCGACATGACGAGGCCGCCGAAGAAGCCCATCAGGACGATGACCAGCGACAGCGCGCCCGCCTGGATGGGCGTGAAGGGCGTCATCCAGGAGAGCGCCGCGCCGAGCAGCGTGGCGCTGGCCGCGCCGCCGATAAAGCCTTCGACGGTCTTCGACGGCGACAGGTGGGGCGCGATCTTCGTGCGGCCGAGGAGCTTGCCCCAGACATATTGCAGCACGTCGCTCGACTGCACGACGACGACCAGGAAGGCGATGAGCAGCAGGTTGCGGCCCTCGAAGCCGGGGATCTGCAGCGTCAGCAGCGCCGGCACATGCGACACGCAGAAGACGCAGATCATCAGCGCCCACTGCACTTCGGCGACGCGCACGAGGAACCGGTCCGTGTCGCCGCGGAGCGCAGCGACGATGGGTAAAAGCAGGAAGGCGTAGACCGGGATGAAGATGGAATACATCCCATACCAGTCGATGAAGATCAGATAGTACTGGTAGGGCAGGACGACGAAGAACGCGGCGGCCACCGCCCAGTGATCGCCGCGGCGCGTGTCGGTGAGGGTGACGAACTCGCGCAGCGCCGCGAAGGAGGCGAAGCCGAACAGAAGGACGACCCCGATGCGGCCGAACAGGAGCGCGATGCCCATCAGGACGATCATCACCCACCAGGCTTTGATGCGGTCGTTCAGGTTCTCGATGACGGCGCTCGAACCGTCCGGGGACAGGCGACGCTGGAGCAGGAAGCCGGCGACGGAGGCCACGACGAGGATGGCCGCCAGTCCGGCGAGCAGCATGATGAGGTCGGGATGCGGTGCGGTCATTGCGTGTTGCTCCGCGTGTCGGGCGAGAGGGCGAGAAGCGCCTGCTCGGCGCGGGCGATGAAGGCGTCCTTCGCCTCGTCGGCTCCCACATGCAGCGGCGCGCCGAAGGTGACGGTGCAGATCAGCGGGACGGGCACGAACTCGCCCTTCGGCATCACCCGGTTGAGATTGTCGATCCAGACGGGCACCAGGTCGACCTCCGGTCGTGCCTTGGCCAGATGATAGATCCCGCTCTTGAAGGGGAGGAGGCGGGCGTCGGTCTCGTTGCGGGTGCCCTCGGGAAACACGATCAGCGAAGCGCCGCTGTCCAGCGCCTCGGCCATCTGCGCGATCGGGTCGTCGGTCCGGCTCTCCCGGTTGCGGTCGATCAGCACGGCGTTGAACACGTCGCGGCCGATGAAGCGGCGAAGCGGCGACTTCAGCCAGTAGTCGGCGCCCGCCACCGGCCGCGTCCGGCGGCGCATCCGGTCGGGCAGCACGGTCCACAGCAGGATGAAATCGCCGTGGCTGACATGGTTCGCGAAATAGACGCGCTGGCGCTGAACCGGTTCGATCCCCTGCCAGACGGCGCGCACCGCCGTGATGAAGCGGGCGAACAGTATGATCGCCGCCCCGGCGATTCCTGCCACGAAATTCATGGTTCCCCCGATGGTTGTGCGCGAAGCGGGCTTCGCTGCGATGTATATTCCGAGGCGGAGCGAAAGACCAAGCGATCTCTGCCCTGCGATCGCAAAGGGTGTGGGTAGTGGACAAACTATCCCATTGGTGGTGTCATCCGGGCGTTACATAAGCCGACCAATAGAGACCGGTCTTCAACCCGGCGATTCAAGGTTAGTAGGGAGAACAAGGATGAGATTGCGTACGGTGATTTCCGCAGCCGCAGTGCTGACGGCGGTGCTTCCGGCCATGACCGGCATGGCGGCGGCGCAGACCGAGATCCAGGTCTGGCACGCCTTTTCCGGCCGGCTCGGCGAGCTGATCGACAAGCAGATCAGCGATTTCAACGCGAGCCAGGGCGACTACAAGGTCGTCGGCACCAACAAGGGCAACTACTCCGAGGCGCTGAATGCCGGCATCGCCGCCTTCCGCGCCGGCGAGCAGCCGCACATCCTGCAGGTCTTCGAGGTCGGCACGGCGACGATGATGGCCGCCAAGGGCGCCGTGAAGCCGGTCTACGAGGTGATGGCCGAATCGCAGGAGCCGTTCGACCCAAGCGCCTATCTGGCCCCCGTCGCCGGCTACTACACCACGGCCGACGGCCAGATGCTGTCGCTGCCCTACAATTCCTCGACGCCGGTCCTCTACATCAACAAGGATGCGCTGAAGGCCGCCGGGCTCGACCCCGAGACCAAGCCGGCCACCTGGCCGGAGGTCGAGGAGATCCTGGTCAAGCTCAAGGAAAGCGGCTCGGCCTGCCCGCTCACCACGGCGTGGCAGTCCTGGATCCACCTCGAAAATCTCGGCGCCTATCACGACGCTCCCTTCGCCACCAAGTCGAACGGCTTCGAAGGCACCGACACCGAGCTGGTGTTCAACGGCGATCTCCAGGCGAAGCACATCGGCAAGATGGCCGAATGGGCGAAGAACGGCCTGTTCAGCTATTCCGGCCGCCGCAACGAGGGCGGCGCGCGCTTCCGTTCGGGCGAATGCGCCCTGTTCACCGAATCCTCGGCCGGCTATGCCGGCGTCAAGGCGGAAGCCGCCTTCGAGTTCGCCGTCACCAACCTGCCCTACTGGCCGGATGTCGAGGGCGCACCGCTCAACACCATCATCGGCGGCGCCTCGCTCTGGGTCATGTCCGGGCATGAAGCCGAGGAATATGCCGGCGCGGCCAAGTTCCTGACCTATCTGTCGAGCGCCGAGGTCCAGGCGCAGTGGCACCAGGACACGGGCTACCTGCCGATCACCACGGCGGCCTACGACCTGACCAAGGAACAGGGTTTCTACAACGAGAATCCCGGCACTGACGTCGCCATCCTGCAGATGACCGGCAAGGCGCCGACCGCCAATTCGAAGGGCATCCGCCTCGGCAATTTCGACCAGGTCCGCACCATCATCGACGAGGAGCTGGAAGCGGTCTGGCAGGGCCAGAAGGACGCCAAGGCGGCGCTCGACGAAGCCGTCTCGCGCGGCAACGAGCTGCTGCGCCGCTTCGAGCAGGCCTCCCGCTGACGGACAGGATCCGCGGCCGGCATGCCAACCGGCCGGCCGCGGATCGCCGAGCTTAGCCCAAGCCAAGCCCCGCCATGGAAAAACGCGTCACCTTCGACAACCGGCTGCTGCCCTATCTGCTGCTCGCGCCGCAGCTGCTGGTGACGATCGTCTTCTTTTTCTGGCCGGCCGGCCAGGCGCTCTACCAGTCGCTGCTCCTGCCGGACCCTTTCGGGCTCAGCGCGCGCTTCGTCTGGTTCTCGAATTTCGAATATCTGCTGGGCGACCGGTATTATCTCCAGTCGTTCATGACGACCGCCGTCTTCACCTTCTTCGTGACGCTGGTCTCCATGGCGGTGGCGCTGCTGTTCGCCGTGATGGCGGACCAGGTCATCAAGGGATCGGGCGCCTACAAGACGTTGCTGATCTGGCCCTATGCGGTGGCGCCGGCGGTGGCGGGCGTGATGTGGCTGTTCATGTTCCAGCCCTCGATCGGCGTGCTCGCCTACCACATGCGGGCGATGGGCATTCCCTGGGACCCCGTGCTCAACGGCAGCCATGCCATGACGCTGGTCATCGCCGCGGCGGCGTGGAAGCAGGTGAGCTACAATTTCCTGTTCTTCCTGGCGGGCCTGCAGGCGATCCCGAAGAGCCTGATCGAGGCAGCCGCGATCGACGGGGCGGGCCGATGGCACCGCTTCCGCACCATCATCTTCCCGCTGCTCTCGCCGACCACCTTCTTCCTGCTGGTGGTCAACATCGTCTACGCCTTCTTCGAGACCTTCGGCATCATCCACACCATGACCGCGGGCGGGCCCGGCCAGTCGACCACCATCCTGGTCTACAAGGTCTTCTCCGACGGCTTCGTCGGGCAGGATCTCGGCTCGTCGGCGGCGCAATCGGTCATCCTGATGGTCGTCGTCGGCGTGCTGACCGTCATCCAGTTCCGCTACATCGAGCGGCGCGTGCATTACTGAGGAGCGGAGCGGATGGTCGAGAGAAGAGGCTGGGGAATGATCGCGATGCATCTGGTGCTGATCGCCGGCATCCTGATCTTCTGCTTCCCGATCTATCTCACCTTCGTCGGCTCGACGCTGACGCATTTCGAGATCATCCGACCGCCCATGCCGCTGCTGCCGGGGCCGCATTTCGTCGACAACTACACCCAGGCGCTGGGCTCGGGCATCAACGCTCCCGTCGGGCGGATGCTGTTCAACTCCTTCGTCATGGCGATGGGCATCGCCGTCGGCAAGATCGCCATCTCGATCCTATCGGCCTATGCCATCGTCTATTTCCGCTTTCCCTTCCGCATGCTGGCCTTCTGGGCGATCTTCATGACGCTAATGCTGCCGGTCGAGGTGCGCATCGTGCCGACCTACGAGGTGGCGGCCTCGCTCGGCCTGCTCAACTCCTATACGGGCCTGATCCTGCCGCTGATCGCCTCGGCGACGGCCACCTTCCTGTTCCGCCAGTTCTTCATGACCGTGCCGGACGAGCTGGTGGAGGCGGCGCGCGTCGACGGGGCGGGGCCGCTGCGCTTCTTCAAGGACATCCTGCTGCCGCTCTCGGTGACCAACATCGCGGCGCTGTTCGTCATCCTGTTCATCTATGGCTGGAACCAGTTCCTCTGGCCGCTGCTCATCACCACCAGGCCGGAGATGAACACCATCGTGATGGGGCTGAAGCAGATGATGCCGACCGCCGACGACTACGGCAACTGGCCGGTGACCATGGCCGCCGCGACCCTGGCGATCCTGCCGCCGGTGGCCGTCGTGGTGTTCATGCAGCGCCTGTTCGTCAAGGGTCTCGTCGAGACCGAGAAATAGAAGGACCGGGCCGCGCATGGCGACGATCTCCATCAGGGACATCACCAAATCCTACGGCAAGACCGAGGTCATCCACGGCGTCAGCCTGGACGTGGCCGATGGCGAGTTCATCGTCATCGTTGGCCCGTCCGGCTGCGGAAAGTCGACGCTGCTGCGGATGGTGGCGGGGCTGGAGCGCATCACCGGCGGGACGATCGACATCGGCGGCCGGGTGGTCAACGAGCTGGAGCCGCGTGAGCGCGACATCGCCATGGTGTTCCAGAACTACGCGCTCTATCCGCATATGAGCGTGTTCGACAACATGGCCTACGGCCTGAAGATCGCCGGCCAGTCGAAGGCGGAGATCAAGGCGCGGGTCGACAAGGCGGCGGCGATGCTGCAGCTCGAACCCTTTCTCGACCGCAAGCCGCGCGCGCTCTCGGGCGGCCAGCGCCAGCGCGTCGCCATGGGCCGCGCCCTGGTGCGCCAGCCCTCCGTGTTCCTGTTCGACGAGCCGCTGTCCAATCTCGACGCCAAGCTGCGCGTGCAGATGCGCCTGGAGATCAAGCAGATGCAGCGCTCGGTGGGCACCACCGCGCTCTACGTGACGCACGACCAGGTGGAGCCGCGCCCTGGTGCGCCAGCCCTCCGTGTTCCTGTTCGACGAGCCGCTGTCCAATCTCGACGCCAAGCTGCGCGTGCAGATGCGCCTGGAGATCAAGCAGATGCAGCGCTCGGTGGGCACCACCGCGCTCTACGTGACGCACGACCAGGTGGAGGCGATGACGCTGGCCGACCGACTGGTGGTGATGAACGCCGGCATCGCCGAGCAGATCGACACGCCGATGGCCGTCTACGAGCGGCCGGCGACGCGCTTCGTCGCCGGTTTCATCGGCTCGCCGGCCATGAACATCCTGAAGGGTTCGGCGGCCGGCGCGGATTTCGTGCTGGACGGCGGCGCGCGGCTGACGCTTGCCGGGGCCGCGCCCGCGGAAGCGGGCCGGCCGCTCCTCTTCGGCGTGCGGCCGGAGCATCTGCGGCTCGTGCCGGCGGGAGAAGCGGCGCTTGCGCTTTCCGTGACCGCCATCGAGACGCTGGGGGCCGACACGCTGGCGCATGGCCGGCTCTCCGGCGCCGATGGCGGCGATGCGGGCGAACTCATCGCGAGGCTGCCCGGCAACGCCCGCCTGGCGCTCGGTGACACGCTGCCGCTCGCCATCGAGCCGGGCATGGCGCATCTGTTCGACGCGGAGACCGGGCGGCGGGTTTAGCGCGCGAACTCTGTGATAAATCCCACGCGATCCTTGTCTGGGGTTTCTATTCGCTCTTCTCGGCAGGCACGGTATGGGAGAAGAGCGTTGCCCCGCTTCACGAGCACGGGTCTATCTCTTCGTTTTTCCGCGTTTATGCGGCCGTCAGGTGATTCCAGCTGACGGCAAAACGCTCTAGGGTCAGGACCTATTAATCTTGCTTGATTGGTATGAGTCAGTTTGTCCGGGGAGGAGGCGCAAGCCTGCAGGAAACCACCCGGTTTTCAAAGGCTTGCACCGCTCTCCCCGGGCAAACTGGCCATATCCCGAAGGGACGGATGATGGACTTCGAACTGCCGCGTCGAGCCGCTTGGACGGGCGCAAAACCCGTCCTGCGCATCTCTCCTTGCATTTCCGTGTCCATCATCCGCCAATCAAGCAAGATTAATAGGTCCTGACCCTAGTTCAGCCGCTCGACGAGCGTGATCGTGACGCCGTCGCCTGCCCGCTTGCCGATCGCCTTGAGCAGGTCCGCCTTGAGAGGTAGCTTGTGCCGGCCTTCGCCGAGGGCCATGAACGAGCTCTGGAAGGGCGTGCCGTCGGCCTTCGCCCGGACCTTCACGAGGCCCCGTGTCGCAAAGAACTCAGCGGAATCGGGCCAGATCACGTAGGTCCAGCCGCCCTTGGCGGTGCTCTTTTCGATCGTTGCTTCAAAAGATGTGTCGAGTGTGCGTTGCATCGTCGTCCTCCAGGATTGCTACATCTCAAGGACGTATGATCAGCGGCTTTTCCGACACAATGACGGAAGTTCTTTCATCGTGCCGGGGGGGGAGGGGCCCCATTTATGGCGCTGCAGAAAGCAGGCCTGTAGGAAGTATCCGATCTGGCCGCGCATTCCATCGAGCGCCGGGGACGATTCGTGATAGAAGGCCCGAAACGTTCGAGACCCAGCCAGCATTCTCATGACCGATCCAGTTTTCCACTTCGACTATGCCGCCTCGCCGGATGGCCGCGCCGAAGTTGCCCGTCTGATCCTCGACACCTTCGCCGTCGACGTGACGCCCCTCGACCGGCTGAGTCACGACCCGAGTGTCGTTTCCTTCGGCTGGTGGCACGGCGCTGAGCTGATCGCCAATGTCAGCCTCTACCGGCGGGCGCTGTGGCTGCAGGGAAGGAAGGTCGAGGCGTTCGGCGTCCAGTCCGTCGCGGTGCGGCCCGCATGGCGCGGCCGGGGCCTTTTCCGTGACCTAATGGCGCGGGCGCTCGCCCATGCCGATGCGCGGGCGGAGTTGGTGGTCCTCACCACCGGAACGCCTGAGCTCTACATTCCCTTCGGCTTCCGCCAGGTCCGCGAGACCTCCTTCGCCGGGCCGCTGACGCCCGCAGGCGCGCGCGGCGCATCGCCGCCTGTCGCTCGATGCGGAGCCGGACGTGGCGCTGATGCGCGATCTCTTCGCCCGCCGGGCGCCTGCCTCGCTGGTCTGTGGCGCCTGCGATCATCCGGCCCTGTTCTTCCTCAAGGCCGGCGAGGACCCGTCGATCGCCCTGATGCATCTGCCCGGTCTCGACGCGCTTGTGGCGGTCCGGTGCGAGCGGGAGCGCGTGCTGACCCTGCTCGACGTCGTCGCGCCCGCAATTCCCTCCGCGGCCGGGATCGCCGCGGCGCTTGGCGGCGGGTTCGACACCTTGCGCGCGTTCATCACGCCCGACCGGCTGGCCTGGCGTCCGGCGGAGGCGATCCCCGAGGACACCGGATGTATGGCGCGCGGACCATACCTGCCGGAGGGGCAAGACTTCATGTTGACGCCCATGAAGGTCTGATGCCGCAGTCTTTCCGGCGCGGTTAGTCCGCCGCCGCGAAGTGAGCCATCTGGTCCGCATGTACTTTCCTGAAAGCCGGGCGGGCGGTGGCGCGCGCGATGTAGGCGCGGCAGGCGGGGTGCGCCGCCAGCCGGTCGAACCGGTCGACGAGGCGCAGCACGTCGGACATCGCGATGTCGGCGACGGAGAAGGAGCCGGCAAGCCACTCATTGCCCTCCAGTACCGGCTCCATGCGGTCGAGGCGGGCCGTCAGGAAGGTCTCGAAGAATTTTCGCTCAGGCGTATCCTCGGGAAAGCCGGAGAACACGAAAATCGCCCAGGGAAGGCTCGCCATCTCGACCGAATTCAGCGCCGCGAACAGCCATTCGACCACGGCGCTGCGACCCTCGGGGTCGGTCGGCATCAGCACCGTACTGCGCGTGCCCAGATGGTGCAGGATGGCGCCGCTCTCGAAGATGGACAGGTCTCCGTCCCGCAGCCACGGCACCTGGGCGAAAGGCTGCTGCGCGAGATGCGCGGCGCCGCGCTCGCGGAACGGCGTGCTCTCGACGCGATAGGGCAGGCCGGCCTCTTCCAGCGCCCAGCGTATCCGCAGGTCGCGCACATAGCCGCGCGGCGGCTCGGGAACCCAGTCATAGGTGGTCAGGATCAGTTCGGCCATGCGCTCTCTCCCTTGAAGCCGCCCCTGTCTGTCTCGCGCCTTCGGGGACGCTACCCGAACCCGGCGATGAACGCGAGCCGCCGCCGCTTGCGGAGCGGGCACTGTTGCGGCTTGACAAGCGCACCCCGCATCGCCCAATTTGCGGCCTCACCTGGGGGGTCCCGTCAAGGGGCTGAGATTCTGCTGGCGTGGTTTTCCATGCAGCGCAGTGACCCGATGAACCTGATCCAGTTCACACTGGCGTAGGGATGGTGTCGGCCTCGCGGGTCATTCCCCCATCGCAAGCGATGGGTGCGAATCCAGGCAAGATCAGCGAAGCTCTTCCTCCTCTCGACAAGAACTGGGTCTCCATTGCGTTGAGAAGACGCATTTGCGCCGCGCCGGGTTCGCCCGGCTGCGAAATGCCGTCGAGCAGAGGAGGCTCTGACCATGGATGCTTTTGCCCCAACAGTGACCACCGGCGCCTTGCCCGCGTCGAAAAAAGTCTACAAACCCGGAACGCTGCACCCCGATATCCGCGTGCCGATGCGCGAGATCTCCGTGCATCCGAGCGCCGGCGAACCGCCCGTCACGGTCTATGATTCGTCCGGTCCCTATACGGACCCCGACGCGCTGATCCAGATCGACCAGGGCCTGCCGCGCCTGCGCGAGGCCTGGATCAGGGCGCGCGGCGACGTGGAGGAGTATCAAGGCCGCACGATCACGCCTGCCGACAACGGTTTCGTCTCCGGCGACCGGCTGACGCCGGAATTCCCCGTCCGCCACAAGCCGCTGCGCGCCGCGGCCGGCAAGGCCGTCACGCAGCTCGCCTATGCCCGCGCCGGCATCGTCACGCCGGAGATGGAGTTCGTGGCGATCCGCGAGAATCTCGGCCGCGCCGCCGCCCGGAAGGCGCTCGAGCGCGACGGCGAGAGCTTTGGCGCGGAGATCCCCGATTTCGTCACGCCGGAATTCGTGCGCGACGAAGTGGCGCGCGGCCGCGCGATCATCCCGTCCAACATCAACCATCCCGAATGCGAGCCGATGGCCATCGGCCGCAACTTCCTGGTCAAGATCAACGCCAATATCGGCAATTCCGCCGTCACCTCCTCCATGGCCGAGGAGGTGGACAAGATGGTGTGGGCGACGCGCTGGGGCGGCGACACGGTGATGGACCTCTCCACCGGCCGCAACATCCACAACATCCGCGACTGGATCGTCCGCAACGCGCCGGTGCCGATCGGCACCGTGCCGATCTACCAGGCGCTGGAGAAGGTCAACGGCATCGCCGAGGACCTGAACTGGGAGGTCTTCCGCGACACGCTGATCGAGCAGGCCGAGCAGGGCGTCGACTATTTCACCATCCATGCCGGCGTCAGGCTGCACTACATCCCGCTCACCGTCGAGCGCGTGACCGGCATCGTCTCGCGCGGCGGCTCGATCATGGCCAAGTGGTGCCTGCATCACCACAAGGAGAGCTTCCTCTACGAGCATTTCGAGGAGATCTGCGACATCTGCCGGGCCTATGACGTGTCGTTCTCGCTGGGCGACGGCCTGCGCCCCGGCTCCATCGCCGACGCCAACGACGCGGCGCAGTTCGCCGAGCTGGAGACGCTGGGCGAGCTGACGCAGATCGCCTGGAAGAAGGACTGCCAGGTGATGATCGAAGGCCCCGGCCATGTGCCGATGCACAAGATCAAGGAGAACATGGACAAGCAGCTCGAAGTCTGCGGCGAGGCCCCGTTCTACACGCTCGGGCCGCTCACCACGGACATCGCGCCCGGCTACGACCACATCACCTCGGGCATCGGCGCGGCGATGATCGGCTGGTTCGGCACGGCCATGCTCTGCTACGTCACGCCGAAGGAGCATCTGGGCCTGCCCGACCGCAACGACGTCAAGACCGGCGTCATCACCTACAAGATCGCGGCGCACGCCGCCGATCTCGCCAAGGGGCATCCGGCGGCGAAGATTCGCGACGACGCGCTGTCGCGGGCACGCTTCGAGTTCCGCTGGGAGGACCAGTTCAACCTGTCGCTCGACCCGGAGACGGCGCGCAGCTTCCATGACGAGACGCTGCCCAAGGAAGCGCACAAGGTGGCGCATTTCTGCTCCATGTGCGGGCCGAAATTCTGCTCCATGCGCATCTCCCACGACATCCGCGCCGAGGCGCAGAAGGAGGGCATGGCGAAGATGGCGGAAAAGTTCCGCGAGGGTGGCGATCTCTACATGCCGCTGGAAAAGGTGGCGGCGGAACAGGAGGGGTAGGTCTGCCATGATCGGCAAGCCTGGCGCCGCGCACCCCCCCTACGTTCATGGGAGAAGCCTGATGCATGTCCTCGTGAAAGGCGCCGGCGTTGCCGGGCTCACCCTCGCCCACGAACTGGCGGCGCGCGGCGTGCGGGTGACGGTCGCCGACATCAGGCCCGATTCCTCCGGCAGCGCCTCATGGCTCGCCGGCGGCATGCTGGCGCCCTGGTGCGAGCGCGAAAGCGCCGAGGAGCCGGTGCTGACGCTTGGCCGGATGGCAGCCGACTGGTGGGATAACGCCCTGCCCGGCGAGGTCGTGCGCAACGGCACGCTGGTGGTGGCGCCGCCGCGCGATGCGGCCGAGCTTGCCCGGTTCGCCGCGCGAACGGGTGGGCATGAGCTGATCGACGGACCCGGCGTGGAAGCGCTGGAGCTGGATCTGGCGGGCCGCTTCCAGCGCGGGCTGTTCTTTCCCGGCGAGGCGCATCTCGACCCGCGCCGTGCGCTGACGGGTTTGCGCGAGAAGCTGGAAGCCATGGGCGTCGCGTTCCGTTTCGCAAGCGAAACGACGCTTTCCGCCGATCTGGAAGCCGATTGCACCGGAATGGCGGACGGCGATGCGGAGCTGCGCGGCGTGCGCGGAGAAATGCTCATCCTGCATGCGCCGGATGTGGCGCTGTCGCGCCCCGTACGGCTGCTGCACCCGCGCATTCCGGTCTATGTCGTGCCGCGCGCGGATCATCGTTTCATGGTCGGCGCGACGATGATCGAGAGCGAGGACACCGGTCCTGTCAGCGTTCGCTCGATGATGGAGCTTCTGAACGCCGCCTACAGCCTGCACCCGGCCTTTGCCGAGGCGAAGATCGTCGAGACCGGCGTCGGCGTGCGCCCGGCCTATGCCGACAATCTGCCGCGCGTGACGCGGACCGGCCGCGGCGTCCGCGTCAACGGCCTCTACCGCCATGGCTTCCTGCTGTCGCCGGCCATGGCGCGGGAGGCGGCGGAGATGCTGCTCGGGGAAAAACTGCGATGCGCTTGATGATTGGCGGCGGCCGGAAGGCCGCGCCAGGCGTGAGAGATGGAGATTGATGGATGAAACTCCTGGTCAACGGCGAGGAACAATTCGTGGCGGCAACGACGCTGGCCGCGCTTCTCGATGAACTCGACTATGCGCCGGACTTCCTCGCAACGGCGCTGAACGGCGCGCTGGTGCCGGCGGCGGAACGGGGCGGCTGCGTGCTCGGCGAAGGCGACCGGATCGAGATCCTCGCGCCCATGCAGGGAGGCTGAGATGCTTCGCGTCTATGGCGAGACCCTCTCCTCGCGCCTCTTTCTCGGTACGGCGCAATATCCCTCGCCTTCCGTCATGGCCGAAGCGGTGCGCGCTTCCGGCATCGACCTCGTCACGGTGTCCCTGCGCCGCGAGACGGCGGGCGGGCGCGCCGGCGGGCGTTTCTGGGAGCTGATCAACGGGCTGGGCGTGCGCGTCCTGCCCAACACCGCCGGCTGTCACTCGGTCAAGGAGGCGGTCACCACCGCGCAGATGGCGCGGGAGCTTTTCGGCACCGACTGGATCAAGCTCGAGGTGATCGGCCATCACGACACGCTGCAGCCGGACGTCTTCGGCCTCGTGGAGGCCGCGCGCATCCTGTCCGCCGACGGCTTCAAGGTGTTCCCCTACACGACCGAGGATCTGGTGGTCGGCGACCGGCTGCTCGACGCCGGCTGTCAGGTGCTGATGCCCTGGTGTGCGCCGATCGGCTCGGCGCGCGGGCCGGCCAGCCCCGACGCGCTCAGCGCCTATCGCGCGCATTTCGCCGACATTCCGCTGGTCGTCGACGCGGGCCTGGGTCGTCCCTCGCATGCCGCGGCGGTCATGGAAATGGGCTTCGACGCGGTGCTGCTCAACACGGCGGTCGCGAAAGCGGGCAATCCCGTCGCCATGGCGGCGGCCTTCGCCGGCGCCGTCGAGGCGGGGCGGGCGGCGTTTCAGGCACAGCCGCTCGCGCCGCGCGACATGGCGGTTCCCTCTACGCCGGTCATCGGCAAGGCGGTGTTCGAATGAAGCTCGATCCCTTCTACCTGATCGTCGACAGCGCCGCCTGGATCGCCCGGCTGGTGCCGCTCGGGGTCCGGCTGGTGCAGTTGCGCATCAAGGACATGGATCCTGTCGCGCTCGCCGGCGAGATCGCCGCGGCGAAGGCGGTCTGCGCGGCGCATGACTGCCAGCTCATCGTCAACGACCACTGGCGGCTGGCGATCGAGACGGGTTGCGACTTCGTGCATCTCGGTCAGGAGGATCTGGCGGAAGCCGATCTGCGGACCATCCGCGCCGCCGGGCTGAAGCTCGGCATCAGCACCCATGACGCGGCGGAACTGGCCACGGCGCTGGCGGCCCGTCCCGATTATGTGGCGCTCGGACCTGTCTACCCGACGATCCTCAAGAAGATGAAATGGACGCCGCAGGGTCTTGGCCGGCTGGCCGGCTGGCGCCGGGCGGTCGGCCGGCTGCCGCTCGTCGCCATCGGCGGGATGAATCTTGAGCGGCTGCCGGGCGTGTTCGCCGCCGGCGCCGACAGCGCGGCGGTCGTCACCGACATCACGCTGAACGCCGACCCCGAAGCGCGCACGCGCGAATGGCTGGCAGCCACCGCCCAATGGCGATGACCGCGCCGCATGTGCTGGTGGTGGCCGGCGCCGACTCCTCCGGGGGTGCCGGCATCGTGCGCGACATCGAGACCATTGCCGCCTTCGGCCTGCGCGCGTGCCTCGCCGTGACGGCGGTGACCGTGCAGACCCACAAGGCGGTGACGCGGAGCGAAACCTGCGCCGCCGACCTCGTGGAGGCGCAGATGCGCGCCGCGCTGGACGCCAACCGGGTGGCCGCGATCAAGATCGGCATGCTGGGCAGCGCGGCGAACGTCGAGGCGGTGGCGCGTGTCCTGGCCGACCATCCGGACGTGCCGGCGGTGCTCGACCCGGTGATCGCCGCCTCGTCCGGCCGGGCATTGCTGGCCGATGATGCGCTTGCGGCGCTGCGCACGCGGCTGGTGCCGCTCTGCGCGCTGGTGACGCCGAACCTGCCGGAACTGGCGCTGCTGGCGGGGGGCAAGCCTGCAGACGACGATGCAAGGATACACGATCAGGCGGCAAGGCTGATCGGGGACGGCGCCGCGGCGGTGCTTGCCAAGGGCGGCCACCGGACAGGCGCGCGGGCGGTGGACATGCTCTTCCGCCGCGCCACGCCGCCATTGTGCTTCGAGGGACCGCGCCTCGTTGGGACGATGCGCGGTACCGGCTGCATGCTGGCAAGCGCCATCGCCGCCGGGCTTGCCAGCGGCAGCGGGCTGGAGGCGAGCATCGCGGCGGCGAAGACCCATGTGGCCGAGCGCTGGGAGAAGACCCCGGCAGGGTGATGAGGGGCGTTCGACAACGGCCCTGAAGCCCCGTTGCCGTCTCACGTGCGTTCGCGCTCAGGCGGGGACGTTGAGCGCGTCGCGGCAGGTGGTCAGGAAGATCTCCGCATTATCGGCGAGCGACGGCCCGAGATAGCCGCCTTCCTGGATCAGCGCCGTCGGCAGGCCGAGGCCGGCGATCCTGCGCGCCATGGCGGCAAAGCCCGTGCCGGTCATCTGCAATTCCGAGAGCGGATCGTCGGCGGCCATGTCGAAGCCCAGCGAGACGACCAGCGCGCCCGGATCGAACGCCTTCAGCGCCGTGATCCCCTCCTCGAAACGGGCGAGGATCGCCGCCTCATCGGAGCCGGGCGTCATGCACAGGTTCAGCGTCGCGCCTTCGCCCTCGCCCTCGCCGCGCTCGTCCTCGTAGCCGAGATAATAGGTCGGATAGGTGGAAGGGTCCGTGTGCAGTGAGCAGACGAACACGTCGCCGCGCTCATAGAAGATGTCCAGCGTGCCGTTGCCGGTATGGGTGTCGATGTCGAGCACCGCCACCCTGCCGAAATGCCCCGCGAGATGATGGGCCGCGATGGCGGCGTTGTTGAAGACGCAGAAGCCGTTCGATCCGTTCGAAAGCGCGTGGTGGCCCGGCGGGCGGCAGAGGCCGTAGACCGTGCGCTCGCCGGTTCTCACGCGTTCCGCCGTCTCCAGCGCCGTCTGCGCCGACCAGTAGGCGGCGCTCCACAGCCCTTCGGTCAGCGGCACGGACGTATCGGTCGCCCACCAGCCGATCTGCCCGAAGATCGAGCGGGAGGGCCGTCCGCGCCGTCCGCCCGGGTGGCAATTGGGGATCGGCTCCTGCTCCGGCGCCTCGGCGCGCCAGCGCTGGTAGGCGTCCTTCCAGAAATCGACATAGCCCGCTTCGTGCACGGCCTTGATGGGCGCTTCGCCGAAGTCGCGCGGCGCCTCGACCGGGAAGCCGTTGCGCAGGAGCATGTCGCGCAGCAGGATGGCGCGCTCGGCCTGCTCGGGATGCGGGATATAGGCGCCGCGCCGGAAGTATCGCTCCGGTGCGTGCAGCAACTGCCGCTCGTCGAAAATCGCCTTCAGCATCGGGCGTCGCTCCTCCGGTTTCGCTCATGACATGGGCGTGGCCGGATCACGCGGGCCACCTGGGAGCAGGCTAGAGCATCGCACCGAAAAGTGGAACTCGGTTCTCTGCTGGTCCTGGCGCTCCTGGTCGCTCGGATGCGCTTGATCTCGACATAGTGAGCCGGCTGTGTCAGCTTGCGATTCGCGGCGGACCGTCTGGGCAACCGCAGGGCCGGCACTCAGGCAATGCCTTCACGCGTGGAGGCGCCGGCCCACTATCGTATCCTGCGGTCAGGCGAGATCGCCTGACCTCCGCAGGGTTGCGAGAGACGACGCGTCAGTTCTTCGGCTGGGCGGCCTGTCCGATCATGCCGTTCAGTTTCTGCGCCAGTGCTTCATCTGTCTGCGCCGACTCGATGATCTTGTTGTACTCGTCGACCGAAATGCCGTCGGTCTGCGAGACGGCCTGCTCCATCTTCTGCGAGGCCTCGGTCTGGATCTTCTGCTTCTCGTCTTCGGACGGCGCTTCGCGGAAGCGCTGCGTGTACTGGTCCTTGACGTCGCTGACGGCCAGGAAAGCGACGGTGAAGGCTTCGAGCTTCTGGTCGTCGAATGTCTGGGACTGCACCGCGGGAGGTGTCGCCGGCGCGGCGTCCTGCGCAAAGACGGGGCTGACGAGCGCAGCGCCCAGAGCGATGCCGAGCGTGGCGGCGAGCGTGCGCGGGGTCTTGCGTAGAATCATCGTGTCGTTCCTTTCGCTTCAATGTCGGTCAGGCCCAAACCCGGACATATCCCGGGCGCAACCGACGCGAAGAATGTGGCGGAAAGGGAAGCCGGCCGGCGAGACCGCGATCAATTCGGATTGCTCGGCAAAACAAAAAATGACGGAAGGTCCTTCTCCCTGCCTCCCGTCTTCCGATGCCGCACGCAAGAAAAAGGGCCCCGCGCGGCGGAGCCCTCTTTCATTCCATCAGGACGACGGTGTCGGCAGCCTATTCCGCGGCCGGTGTCGGCGGCGCGTTTCCGACCGGGTAGTCGTCTTCCTCGTGCGCGACTTTTTCCTTCGAGATGAAGGTGTAGAACATCGGCACCACGAACAGCGTGAAGCATGTGCCGATGATCAGGCCGGTGAAGATGACGAGGCCCATCGAGTAGCGCGCCGCGGCGCCGGCGCCATCTGCCAGGATCAGCGGAACGACGCCCAGCGACATGGCGGCTGTCGTCATCAGGATCGGCCGCAGACGCACCTTGGCCGAGGCGATGATCGCCTCGACGCGGCCCATGCCGTGCTCCTCGCGCTGCTGGTTGGCGAACTCGACCATCAGGATGCCGTGCTTGGTGATCAGGCCGATCAGCGTGATCAGGCCGACCTGCGTATAGATGTTCAGCGTCGATAGGCCGAGATTGAGCGGCAGCACGGCGCCGAAGATCGACAGGGGCACGGTCATCATGATGATCAGCGGATCGCGGAAGCTCTCGAACTGTGCCGCCAGCACCAGGTAGATGACGATCACGGCAAGTGCGAAGGCGATCAGGATCGTGCTGCCCTGCTCCACCTCGAGGCGGGACTGGCCCGAATACTCGATGAAGAAGCCGTCCGGCATGGCGCTTCGGGCGATGTCCTCGATCACCGCAAGACCGGTGCCGGTGGAAACGCCCGGAACCGGCAGCGCCGCGATCGTGGCGGAGTTGAGCTGGTTGAACTGCTCGATGGCCGCCGCCGTCACGCCGGTGGAGATCGTGACCACCGCCGAAAGCGGCACCATCTCGCCGGTCGTGCTGCGAACGAAGAAGTCGCCGAGCCGCTCGGGATTCTCGCGATACTCCTCCGGCACCTGCATGATGATGTCGTAGCTGTTGGAATCGCGGTCGAACTGGGCGATCGCGCCGCCGCCGACCAGCAGGCTGAGCGTCGTGCCGACATCGCTGATCGGCAGGTTCAGCGCGGCGGCCCGGTCGCGATCGACCGTCACCACCACCTGCTGCGCGTTGTAGGCGAGCGAGTTCTGCACGACGATGAAGCGGCCGGTGGCCTGGGCCTCTTCCTTGATCTTCTCGGCCACCTCGAACACGCGGCTGGAATCGCTGGTGGACTGGATGACGAGCGAGATCGGCAGGCCGCCGCCGGCGCCCGGCAGGGAGGGCGGAGCGAAGACCAGCGCCTCGACGCCGGCGATCTTCGACAGGCGCGCCTGGATGTCCTGCTGGATCTCCTTCTGCGGCCGGTCGCGATCCGCCCAATCCTTGAAGGCCCAGAGAGCGATGCCGGAATTGGTCTGTCCGCCGAAGCCGACGATGGAGAAATTGGCCTTCAGCTCCGGCAGGTCCTTGGTCAGCTCGCGCATCTGGTCGGTGTAGAGCTTCGTGTAGTCGCTCGTCGCATAGGGGGGCGCGGTGATCAGCGAGAACAGGGCGCCCTCGTCCTCCTCCGGCGCCAGTTCGCTCGACGTGTTCATGAACATGAAGCCCGTCAGGCCGATCAGCACCAGGACGACAAGCAGCGTCACCGGACGATACTTCAGCGACCCGCCCACCATGCGCTCGTAGAAATTCGCCAGCCGGTCGAAGGCCCGGTCGACGAAGATCTGGAACCGGCTGTGATTGCCGCGTTGCAGGATGCGGGCGGACATCATCGGCGTGATGGTCAGCGCGACGATGCCGGAAATGACCACGGCGCCGGCGAGCGTCATGGCGAACTCGCGGAACAGCGAGCCCGTCAGGCCGCCCGTGAAGGCCAGCGGCGCGAACACGGCGGCAAGCGTGATCGTCATGGCGACGACCGGACCGGTGATCTCCTTCATGCCGACGAAGGCGGCCTTGCGCGGCGACAGGCCTTCCTCGATGTGGCGGTGGATGTTCTCCACCACGACGATGGCGTCATCCACCACCAGGCCGATGGCGAGCACCATGGCCAGCAACGACAGGAGGTTGATGGAGTAGCCGAGCGTGAACAGGACGAAACACACGCCGATCAGGGACAGCGGGATCGTGACGATGGGCATCAGCACCGAGCGGAACGACCCCAGGAACAGCAGGATGATGACGACCACGATGGCGACCGCCTCGGCGATCGTCTTGAACACCTCGTCGATCGAGGCGCTGATGGAATCGGTGGCGTCGTAGAGCAGCTCGATCTGCATGCCCTCGGGCAGGCTTCCCTGGATCGAAGGCAGCTCCTCGGTCACCGCGCCGGCCACGTCGAGCGGATTGGCGCCCGGGGTCGGGAACACGCCGATGAAGGTGCCCGGCTGCCCGTTGAAGTTGACCACCATGTCGGTGCTCTCGGCGGCAAGTTCGACTTCCGCCACGTCGCGCAGGCGCACCACCTCGTCGCCCGACGCCTTGATCGGCAGCGCGCCGAAGGCTTCCGGCGTCTGCAGGGTCGACTGCATGGTGATCGCGTAGGTGACGTACTCGTTCTTGGTCTTGCCGGGAGCGGCGAGGAAGTTCGACGCCCGGATGCCGGCCAGCACCTCGGCGGCGGTCAGTTTGCGCGCCGCGAGCCGGACCGGGTCGATCCACACGCGCATCGAGTAGTTCGCCGCGCCGATGACCTGCACCTCGGCGACGCCGGGAATGGTCGACATGCGCGGACGGATGACGCGTTCGATGTACTCGGTGAGCTGCTCGCCGGTCATGTTCGGGTTCTGCATCGCCAGATACATGGTGGCGAACTGCATGCCCGTGCCCTTGACGATGGTCGGGTCCTTGGCATCCGCCGGCAGCTGGCTGCGCACCTGCTGGACCTTGGACATGACCTCGGTCAGCGCCACGTCGGGATTCGAGCCGAGGCGCATCTGCACGCTCACCGTGCTGGCCGACGGCCGGCTCTGCGAGGTGACGTAGTCGACATTCTCCGTGGTCGCCACCGCCGCCGAGATCGGCGCGGTGATGAAGCCCTGGATCAGGTCGGCGCTCGCGCCCGGATAGACCGTGGTGACGGTGATCACCGTTTCCTCGACTTCCGGATACTGGCGGACCTGCAGGTTGAACAGGCCCTGGAAGCCGAGAAGGAGGATGAGCAACGCCAGGACGGTCGACAGGACCGGCCGGCGGATGAAGATGTCGGAGAAGCTCATTGCGCCGCCGCCTTGTCGGTCTCGTTGTCCGCCGCTTCGGGCGTGCCTTCCGGATCGCCCGGATTGCCCGGATTAATCGTGTTGTCGATCGTCACCGGCGTGCCGTTGGACAGCCGGTTCTGGCCGGCCGTGATGACGATGTCGCCCGGCTCGACGCCCGAACGGACTTCCGCCTGGGCGCCGGAGCGACGGCCCACCTGGACGAAGACCTGGCGCGCCTGCAGCTTCTTCTCGCCGTTCTCGCCTTCTCCCTCGGCTTCGCGAACGGCAAACACGTAGTCACCGTAGAGGCTGGTGACGACCGCCGTCAGCGGCAGCGCGATGACGCCGTCTTCCTGCGGCAGGTCGACCTTGACGCGGACGAACTGGCCCGGCGTGAGCTTGCCCTCGGGGTTGGAAATCTCGGCACGCACCGAAACCAGCCGGCTCGACGGGTCCACCTTCGGGTCGATGCCGGTGATCTGGCCGTTGAATGCCTCGTCGCCTTCGTTCGGCCACAGACGCACGGGCTGACCGATCTTCAGGAGGCCGAGCTGCTGCTCCGGCACGGTGAAGTCGGCCCGCATCGTCTCCAGATCCTGCAAGGTCGCGACGATCGTGCCGGGGGACAGGTACTGACCTTTGTCGACGCGCGGAATGCCGATCGTGCCGTTGAACGGCGCGCGCAGCTGGCGCTGCTGGAGCACGGCCTCGAGCTTCTGCACCTGGGCGGCCGACGCCTGCGCGGCGGCCTCTGCGGTCTCCAGCGTGACGCTCGATCCGACGCCGCGGCTGCGCAGCTCGCGCGCCCGGTCCAGCGATTGCTGGTCGAGGGCCGCCTGGGTGCGCGATGCCTGGAGATCGGCCTGCTGCACCTTGTCCTCGAGCTGCAGGAGCACATCGTCTTCCCGGACCTGCTGGTTGGCCTCGAAGCCGATCTCGGTGACGATGCCCGTGGTCTCGACGGTCAGATCGACGCCGCGGATGGCGTTGACGGTGCCGATCGCGTCGACCGACGGGGTCCAGCTGCCGTCCTTGGCTTCGACCGTCGACACCGCGACGGAGGGCACCGGCATGTTGGCGAAGAACTGCTGGATCGCCTGATCGCGGAACATGTTGAAGCCGACTATGCCGCCTGCGAGGACCGCAAGCAGGACGATGGCGATGAGGAGGCGCTTGATCATGGGGTCAGATCCCGGGGCATGTGGGTTGTGGTGTAGTGTACGCAGGAGTGGCGCAAATAGCGACACGGGATGCCAGACTCAAGGCTGGACGCGCAGATAAGGCTTGCAAACCGTTAGCCATTTACTGTACCGTCTGGACGGTATTGTCAAGATGGACGAGGACTTTCAGTGACAAAATCCCGTTCCGGCGCGCGCGACAAGATTCTCGAAGCCGCCGGTGAGATCGTCCGGGAGACCGGGGCAGGCAGTATGTCGCTCGATGCCGTGGCGGCGCGCGCCGGCGTGTCGAAGGGCGGGCTTCTCTATCACTTCTCCAGCAAGTCGAAGCTCTTCGAGGCGCTGGTCGAGAAATTCATGCACGAGGAAGACGCGCAGCTGCGCGAGCGTGAAGCCGCAAGGGCCGGCGTGGCGAATGCCCCGGTCCAGGCGTATATCGATCATTTCGTCGGCGAGCGTGCGCGCCGCCAGCCGCCCCCGTCCGGCCTGCTTGCGGCGCTTGCGGAGGATCCCGAGTTCCTGAAGCCGGTGCAGCGCTTCGAGCGCGATGTCCTCGACCGCATGAAGGCCGGCGCCGACGACCCGGCCTTGGCGGTGATCGCGCTGCTGGTGGTTCATGGCATCCGCGCCATGGAGCTTCTGTCGATCAACGTGGTCGATGAAGCCGAGACGGACCAGGTCGTGGACGCGCTGCGCCGGCTGCTCGAACCTGCATAAGTACTTTGCGCTAGACTGGGGCGCGGCGGGCCTGCGGCTTTGCGAAACGCGGCGCCGGCTTTTGCAGGTGGCTCAGGGCGCCTGGCTCTTCGCCAGCTATGCGCCGGATCAGGAGCCGGCCAAGCAACTCTCCAGCTTCCGATATGTCCTCATAGACCGTGTCGACCCGCGGACGGACCTGGTCGTAGAGCCTGGAGGTCTGTTTGACCACGAGATCGAGATCATCGCCGACCGCGAGGCCGTGGTCGTTCAGCGCCGCCATGATGGATAGCGCCGAGACCTCGCCGGCGCAGACGATGCCGTCTGGCGGCGACGGCTGGCCGAGCCGCCAGCGCAGCCATGCGGACAGGTCGCCGGTGCTGCTGTCGAGGTTGATGTCGCCCGGCAGCTCGCCGGCCACGCTCTCCTCCCGCACGGACCGCAGGAACCCGTCGCGCAGGTGCTGGTGAAAGGTGAAGCGGTCGGGCGGCAGGATGAGTGCCAGGCGCTTGCGGCCTTTGGCGACCAGCCGGCGGACGGCGAGGGCGGCGAACGCGTCGTTGTCGTAATCGACGAAGGGATGCGCGTCGGGCAGGTTCGTCCGGCCGTGGGAAACGAACGGAAAGTCGTTCTCGAGCAGCAGCGCGACGCGCGGATCGAACGGTTCCGTGCGGGAGAACACCACGCCGTCCGCCATGCGGTTCCGAAGGATATAGCGGATCGGTTCGATCGATGGCGTTTCGGCAAAATGCGGCGTGATGACAAGATGATACTGTGTGTCGCGCAGCGCCTGCGTCAGGCCGCGGATCATCGAGGTCGAGAAGCCGAGCAGCTCGTCATGCGGGTCGAGGACGACGCTGATCACATTGGTCCGGCCCGTGCGCAGGTGCCGCGCCGCGCGGTCGGGCTGATAGCCGACCTCGCGCGCCACACGCTGCACGCGCTTGCGCGTCTCCAGCGCGATCTGCGCGTCGTCCAGCATGGCGCGCGAAACCGTGGTCACGGCAAATCCCGTCAGTTCGGCGATGGTGCGCAGCGTGGGGCGATCGGAACGGCGCGGCATCTCAGGCTCCGCCGACTGCGGCTACGGCCTGTCGCCGGGTTCGGGATTCTCTGATTCTTGCCATTTCAATCGATACAAAATCGCCTTCGCGCCGCGTCCAGGTGCTGCCTTGTGACCGAAAACCCATGTCCGTTCAACGTTTTACCGCCTCCCATGTGTCCCGTGAGATTCTGATTGACCTTACCGGGATTTATAACGTTATAAATAGATAGATCGCAGAGGAGCAAGCGATCCCATTGGGAGGAGTGTCATGATTACTCGCAAATTCGCCGCGCTTGCGGCGGGAGCAGCCATTCTCACGCTCGGCGCCGGAGCCTCCAAGGCCGAGGATTCGGTCGAGGTCCTGCACTGGTGGACCTCGGGCGGCGAGGCCGCAGCGCTCAACGTGCTGAAGGAAGATCTGGAGAAGAAGGGCGTCACCTGGCAGGACATGCCGGTTGCCGGCGGCGGCGGCGAGGCCGCCATGACCACGCTGCGCGCCCGCGTCACGGCCGGCAATGCGCCCACCGCCGTGCAGATGCTCGGCTTCGACATTCTCGACTGGGCGCAGCAGGGCGTGGTCGGCAATCTGAACGAGGTGGCCGAGCAGGAAGGCTGGGCCGACGTGGTGCCCGCTGCGCTGCAGACCTTCTCCAAGCACGACGGCAACTGGATCGCCTCGCCGGTCAACGTCCACTCCACCAACTGGGTGTGGATCAACAAGGCGGCGCTGGATGCCGCCGGCGGCAAGGCCCCGGAGACCTGGGAAGAACTCGTCGCCGTGCTCGACAAGATGAAGGAGAACGGCATCACGCCGCTCGCCCATGGCGGCCAGCCCTGGCAGGACGCGACGGTGTTCGAGGCCGTGGTCCTGTCGCTCGGCAACGATTTCTACAAGGCCGCGCTGAACGATCTCGACCCCGAGGCGCTCGGCTCCGACCAGATGAAGGAAGCCTTCGACCGGATGGCGAAGCTGCGCACCTATGTGGACGATAACTTCTCCGGCCGCGACTGGAACCTGGCCTCGGCCATGGTCATCGAGGGCACCGGCGGCATGCAGATGATGGGCGACTGGGCGAAGGGCGAGTTCCTGAAGGCCGGCAAGAAGCCGGGCGAGGATTTCGTCTGCATCCGCTTCCCCGGCACGCAGGGTTCGGTGACCTTCAACTCCGACCAGTTCGTCATGTTCCAGGTCGGCGAGGACAAGCAGAAGGCGCAGAAGATGATGGCCTCCGCCGTCATGGACCCGGCCTTCCAGTCGGCCTTCAACGTGGTCAAGGGCTCCGTGCCGGCGCGCACCGACGTGCCCAACGAGGCCTTCGATGATTGCGGCAAGAAGGGCATGCAGGATCTGGCCGAAGCCAATTCCGGCGGCGGGCTGTTCGGCTCGATGGCCCACGGCCACGGCGCGCCGACCGCCGTCAAGAACGCGGTCAACGACGTTGTCACGCAGCACTTCAACGGCGAACTCACCTCCGAGGAAGCCGTCGAGGAGCTGAAGAACGCCGTCGCCGCGGCACAATAGCCTCAGGCAGCAAGGGCCGGGCGGCGTCATGCGACCCGCCCGGCCAGTCAGCAACCGAAGATCATTCATGGTAGCGATGACGCTCCTGCGCACCCCCCTCTGCCCTGCCGGGCATCTCCCCCACAAGGGGGGAGATTGGCTGTCGGGACAGTCTCGCCTGCTTTCCAGAGGGCGGGGCTTGAATGAAGGGACAATCTCCCCCGTTGGGGGGGAGATGGCCGGCAGGCCAGAGGGGGGTGGTGATGCAATGCGCCGACACCCCTTCGGACACCCCGCATGAGCCGCAACCGCCTTCAGGATCTCATTCCGCGCCTGGTGCTCAGCCCCAGCCTGGCGCTGATCCTGATCTTCGTCTACGCCTTCATCCTCTACACGCTCTACCTGTCGATGACCGACTCGCGCATGCTGCCGTCCTACGGCTTCGTCGGTTTCGAGAATTACGAGAAGCTGTGGAACCTGCGCCACTGGTGGCGGGCGCTGGGCAATCTGGCGATCTTCGGCTCGCTCTACATCGTCATCTGCTCGGTGCTCGGCCTGTTCCTCGCCATCCTGCTCGACCAGAAGATCCGCGGCGAGGGCTTTCTGCGGCCGATCTATCTCTATCCGATGGCGCTGTCCTTCATCGTCACCGGCACCGCCTGGAAATGGTTCCTCGATCCCGGCATCGGGCTGGAGAGCACCATGCACCAATGGGGCTGGACGGGCTTCGAGTTCGCCTGGATCAAGGACCGCAACCTGGCGATCTACACGGTGGTGATCGCCGCCGTCTGGCAGTCCTCCGGCTTCGTCATGGCGATGTTCCTGGCCGGCCTGCGCGGCGTCGACGGCGAGATCATCAAGGCGGCGCAGATGGACGGCGCGTCGAACGTCACCATCTATCGCCGCATCATCATCCCCATGATGCGACCGGTCTTCCTGTCCGCCTTCGTCGTGCTGGCGCATCTCGCCATCAAGTCCTACGATTTGGTGGTGGCGCTGACGGGCGGCGGCCCCGGCCAGGCGACGGAACTGCCGGCGACCTTCATGTATTCCTACACCTTCACCCGCAACCAGATGGGCATCGGCGCCTCGTCGGCCATCATCATGCTGGTGATGATCTTCTCGATCATCATTCCCTATCTCTATTCCGAGCTTCGGCCGGGGAGGCAGCGATGAGCGCGGAGAAGATCGTCGGGACGGGCAGGGGCAACCGCTTCCTGCGCGTGGTTCTCTACGCGGTGCTGATCCTGTTCGCGCTCTATTATCTGCTGCCACTCTACGTGATGGTGGTGAACTCGGTGAAGCCGCTCGACGAGATCCGCCAGGGCGACATGCTGTCCCTGCCGCAGATCTTCACCCTCGAGCCCTGGGCCAAGGCCTGGTCGAGCGCGCAGATCGGCGTGCAGCCGACGGGGTTACGGCCCTATTTCTTCAACTCGATCCTGATGGTCGTGCCGGCGGTGGCGATCTCCACCATTCTGGGCGCGCTGAACGGCTACGTCCTGACCAAATGGCGCTTCCGCGGCGACGACGTGGTCTTCGGTCTCATCCTCTTATCCTGCTTCATCCCCTTCCAGATCGCGCTGATCCCGGCGGCGCGCATCCTCGGCATGCTCGGGCTGGCGGGCACGACCACCGGCCTTGTGCTGATCCACGTGGTCTACGGGCTGGGCTTCACGACCCTGTTCTTCCGCAACTACTACGCCGCCTTCCCGACCGAGCTGGTGCGCGCGGCGCAGATCGACGGGGCGCGCTTCTTCCAGATCTTCCGGCGCATCCTGCTGCCCTCCTCGGCACCGATCATCGTCGTCACGGTGATCTGGCAGTTCACCAACATCTGGAACGACTTCCTGTTCGGCGTCTCCTTCGGCGACTTCGATTCGCTGCCGATGACGGTGGCGCTCAACAATCTCGTTTCCTCGTCGGGTGGCGTGAAGGAATACAACGTCCATTTCGCCGGCGCGATCCTCGCCGCGCTGCCGACGCTGATCGTCTACATCGTCTCCGGACGCTATTTCGTGCGCGGCCTGATGGCCGGCGCGGTGAAGGGGTAGCCCATGGCCTTCCTGAAAATCGAGAACCTGCGCAAATCCTTCGGCAAGGTCGACGTGCTGAAGGGCATTGACCTGGAGATCGAGGAAGGTGGCTTCCTGGTGCTGGTCGGCCCGTCCGGTTGCGGCAAGTCGACCCTGCTGAACACCATCGCCGGGCTGGAGGCGATCAGCAGCGGCTCGATCAGCATCGCCGGCAAGGTGGTCAACGACCTGCACCCCTCCGAGCGCGACATCGCCATGGTGTTCCAGTCCTACGCGCTCTATCCCAACATGACGGTGGCCGAGAACATCGGCTTCGGCATGGAGATCCGCGGCGTGCCCAAGCCGGAGCGCGACAAGGCCATCGCCAAGGTGGCCGAGACGCTGCAGATCGGCCAGCTCCTGACCCGCAAGCCGAGCCAGCTTTCCGGCGGCCAGCGCCAGCGCGTCGCCATGGGGCGGGCGCTGGTGCGCGAGCCGCAGGTGTTCCTGTTCGACGAGCCCTTATCCAATCTCGACGCCAAGCTGCGCGTCGACATGCGCACGGAGATCAAGCGCCTGCACCAGCGCATGGGCACGACCATCGTCTATGTGACGCACGACCAGATCGAGGCGATGACGCTGGCGACCCGCATTGCCGTCCTGAAGGACGGGGTGCTGCAGCAGTTCGGCACGCCGGCGGAGATCTACAACAAGCCGGCCAATCTGTTTGTCGCCGATTTCATGGGATCGCCGTCGATGAACCTCATCCCGGCAACCGTAGAGGCGGATGGCGGCAATGTCGGTATCGTCATGCAGCGCGACGAGGGCGCGCCGCTTGTGCTGCCGCTGGCCAATGGCGCGGCGGTCAACC
This sequence comes from Nitratireductor pacificus pht-3B, assembly GCF_000300335.1. Lineage (GTDB taxonomy): Bacteria > Pseudomonadota > Alphaproteobacteria > Rhizobiales > Rhizobiaceae > Nitratireductor > Nitratireductor pacificus. The sequence goes on from NZ_AMRM01000008.1 coordinate 177,002, forward strand.
TCGCCGCGCGCAACGGGCAGAAGGTGGTGTTCGGCATCCGGCCGGAGGCGCTGACCGACCCCGACAGCGCCGACCGCAACGCGCGCCAGGTGAGCGAGCTCGATTGCGAGATCGAGGTGATCGAGCCGGCCGGTTCCGACACCTTCGCCGTGACGCGGCTCGGCGGTCGCGAGATCATCGCGCGACTGCGGGCCGACGCGCCGATCAGCGCCGGCCAGACGGCGCGCCTCGCCTTCAATCTCGACAAGGCGGTGATCTTCGACCCGGAGACGCAGGCGCGCATTCTCTGATCCCGGAATGCGGCTGCATGACCCGGCGCATAGGCAATTTGCCGCCGCTTCTTGCCAAATGGCATTAAAAATACTATTTAATGCCAAAAGGAGAAAGCGCAATGCCGCTTCTGCAACCCGTCGACACACTGCCCCGCGACTTCCGGCCGAACCCCGTCAGCGACGACGAGGCGGCGGCGATGTTCCGCGCGACGCTCAATCTGTTCCGCCTGTGGGGTCTCACCGACGAGCAGGCGGCGGTGCTGCTCGACATGCCCGTGCGCTCCTACCGGCGCTGGAAGGGCGGCGAGACGGGCCGCATCGACCGCGACGGCAAGGCCAGGCTTTCCAACCTGATGGGCATTCACAAGGCGCTGCGCCTGATCTTCCGCGAACCGCAGCGCGCCTATCAATGGATCGGCAAGCCCAATGCCGCCTTCGCCGGCCGCTCGGCGCTCGACATCATGCTGGGCGGCGAGTTGACCGACCTGATGCGTGTGCGCCGTTATCTGGACGCCGAGCGGGGCGGCTGGTGAGCGGAGCCGATACGCCGCCGCGCAGGCATGTCGAATGGGCGGGCGCGGTGCGCATCATCCGCAGCATCTTTCCGCCCATCGATCTTTTCGAGGACATCGCCGACCCGGCCGACTGGCCGCTGCTCATCTCCGCCGAGCAGAAGACCAATCCGCGCATCATGGAGACGATCGGCAATCTGGATCTGGTGCCGGAGGAGCGCCGCGTCTCAGGCCCCGGCGCGACATGGCTGATGGCGCCCTTCACCCATGTCAGCCCGGACCGGCCGAGCCGCTTCGGCGACGGGCGCTTCGGCGTGCTCTATGTGGCCGACGCCTTCGAGACGGCGTTGTTCGAGACCGTCCACCATCACGCCCGCTTCATGGCGGCGACGGCGGAACCGGCCGGCTGGACATCCCAGTTCCGCGAGATCGTGCTCGATGTCGATGCGCGCCTGCACGACCTGCGCGGCGGCGGCTGGGAGGATGCGCTCGCGCCGGACGACTATGCCGGGGCCCAGGCTCTTTCCGCACGCCTGCACGTTGCCGGCTCGGACGGCATCGCCTATCCGAGCGTGCGCCACGATGGCGGCGAATGTGTCGGCCTGTTCTATCCCGACTGCGCGGCAAACCCGGTGCAGGGCCGCCATCTCGATTATCACTGGGACGGCGCGCGCGTCGACCTCTGCCGCGATGCCGGCAGCGGACAGGTGTTCAGGATCCTCTGAATCACTTCAGCCGCGTGAGCAGGCCGGCCACGAGCTGCGCCCGCTCGACCAGGCTGTCGATCTCGATGTGTTCGTTGAGCGTGTGGAGACCTGCGCCGCGCACGCCGATGGAATCGAGCGTCGGGATGCCCATGGCGCCGGTGAAATTGCCGTCCGAGCCGCCGCCGGCGCTGGCGTGGCTCAGCTCGAAGCCGATCTCGCCGGCGATGCCGCGCGCCAGCTCGTAGACCGCCATCGTGCCCGCATCCGGCTCCCAGACCGGCCGCGTGACGCCGCGCGTCACCTCGATCACCACGTCGTTCTCCTCGCCTGAAAGGGCAAGCATGCGCTCGACGCCGTGGTCGAGATCTGCCTGGCGCTTGGCCATCGACAGCACCTCCGCGTCGCAGGAGGAGGAGACGCAGTTGACCCACTGCCCGGCATGGATGACGCCGACGGAGAAGGTGCAGTCCTCGCCGGTCATCGCCTCGATCTCGATGATCTTGCGCGCCATGGCGGCGATCGCCGAGCGGCCGTCTTTCAGCGCCCAGCCGGCATGGCTCGGCCGGCCGGAGGTCCTGACATTGAAACGGGCGATGGCGTAGCGCCCGGTCACGGCGCCGCCGTCCGGTCGGGCCGGCTCCGGCACCAGCACATAGCGGTTCTTGCGCGCCTCCATCTCGATCAGCGCGCGCGTCGACGGCGTGCCGATCTCCTCGTCGGGCGTGAACAGCACGGTGACCGGCAGCGGCGTCTGGACGCCGGCCAGCGCCAGCTGGCGGATCGCCTCCAGGCTCACATAATTGCCGCCCTTCATGTCCTGGATGCCGGGGCCGTAGCAGAGCCCGTCCTCGACGCGCCACGGGTTCTTCGCCAGCGTGCCGACGGGATGCACCGTGTCCATGTGGCCGGAGATCAGGATGCCGGGCTTGCCGAAATCCCGGTGCGGGAAGCGGGCGCGCACCGAGCCGCCATACCCCATGCGGCCGGGAATGCGCTCGATCTCGGCGCCCGCCGCCGCCAGGTCGTAGGCGGCGAGATCCATCATGCGATTGACGGCGGCCGCGTCGAAGGTCGGGCTCTCGCACTCGATCCAGGGTTTGAGCCCGGCGAGCATCGTGTCGGTGTCGAAGGGGAGTTTCCGGAAATTCATGGGAGGTGTCCTGGTTGGTAGTGCTGTAATCTTGGTACCCCTTCGCACCCCCCTCTGGCCTGCCGGCCATCTCCCCCACAAGGGGGGAGATCGAACTTCATCCAAGCCCAGCATTTTCTGCAGCGCCGCAGGGGGCGAAGTGGGTGATGACCGCCAATCTCCCCCCTTGTGGGGGAGATGGCCGGCAGGCCAGAGGGGGGTGCGAAGGGGCGCGGCATGAAAGACCCCGCGCCTACGCCGCCAGCCGCTTCTCGATGATGCGTGCCATGATGCTGGCGCCGACGGGCAGGATGGCGTCGTCGAGGATGAAGCCCGGATTGTGCACCGGCACCGAACCGCTGTGGCCGAGCGTGCAATAGGCGCCGGGCACCGCTTTCAGCATGTCGGCGAAATCCTCGCTGCCGGTGACCAGCTCCGTGGTGACGGTCGCGTTCTCGGCGCCGACGATCTCGCTGGCGGCTTCCCGATAGGCCTCGCTCAGGTCGGCGTCGTTCATCAGCACGTCGAAGGTCGGGCGCAGGTCGGGGACGATCTCCACCTCGTAGCTTTCGGCGAAGCCGGCGCAGAGCTTCGTTACCCGGTCGAGGATCGTGTCGCGCACCGTGTCGGCGAAATAGCGGATCGTGCCGGAGATGACCGCCCGGTCGGGCACGACATTGTAGGCGGAGCCGGAATGGATCTGCGTCACCGAGACGACGGCCGGCTCGGTCGGCGGGACGTTGCGGCTGACGATGGATTGCAGGCTCTGCACCAGCGCCGTGGCGATGACGATGGGGTCCCTGGCGTGCTGCGGCATGGCGCCGTGGCTGCCGACGCCGTTGATGACGATGTCGAAGAAGGTCGCTCCGGCCATCGCCGGCCCCGGCTTGACGCCGAACCGGTCGGGCGGCGCCAGCGGATTGTTGTGCATCCCGTAGATCTCGTCGCAGGGGAACTTTTCGAACAGCCCGTCGGCGAGCATGGCGCGCGCGCCGCCCAGCCCCTCCTCCGCCGGCTGGAAGATCATCACCGCCCGGCCGGCGAAGTCGCGCGTCTCGGCGAGATAGCGGGCGGCGCCCAGGAGCATCGCCGTGTGGCTGTCATGGCCGCAGCCGTGGAAGGCGCCCGGGTTCTTCGAGGCGTAGGGCAGGTTGGTCAATTCGTCCATCGGCAGGGCGTCCATGTCGGCGCGCA
>NZ_AMRM01000009.1 GCF_000300335.1 Nitratireductor pacificus pht-3B
TGGTGAGCTTGTCGAACCACGCAGGTGGTCACTGCAATGGGGCGTCAGGCCATTCCACCCGACTGCAGAAAGCCATACCCCAGCCAACAAAAAAACCCGGCGCGATGCCGGGTTTTTTGTATCAGTGAAAGTGTGCGGGATCAGGCGACGTTGCCGCTGATCCAGGCGGAAAGCGCGGTCTTCGGTGCGGCACCGACCTTGATGTCGGCCACTTCGCCGCCCTTGAACAGCATCAGCGTCGGGATCGAGCGGACGCCGTACTGCGCCGCGATCTCGGGATTCTCATCGATGTTCAGCTTGGCGATCTTGACCTTGCCGTTCAGCTCGGTGGCGATCTCGTCCAGCGCCGGGGCGATCATCTTGCAGGGGCCGCACCATTCGGCCCAGAAATCGACGACCACGGGCTCGGCTGCCTGCAGCACATCGGACTGGAAATTGCTCTTGTCCGTTTTCACGGTGGCCATCGGAAGTCTCCTTGTCGGCAAAAGAAGTCACACCACATGTGGGGGCGGCGCGAAGCTGCGTCAAGCTCCCTTGTGTCACGCGGAGCCGAGTCGGGCAAGCGCCTCGACCAGCCGCGCCGCAGGCACCGGCAGGAGCAGCGGCGCCTCGGTGAAGAGAAGCGCCGCATGGACGGTGTGTCCGGGGTAGAGCGGTTTCAAAAGCTCGGCATAGAGCGCGAGCTGGGCCACATAGGCCGGCGGCGCGCGGTCGAGCGTTTCGGGCGCGGGGCGGTTGGTCTTGTAATCGACGATCAGCACCGTGTCGCCGGTCACCGCCAGCCGGTCGATCTTGCCTGACACCGACCGGCGCGCCCCGGCGAGGTCCAGCTCGCCGGTGACCGCGACTTCCGCCCGCGAGCCCTCGGCGAAAAGGGGCTGGAACCGCGGATCGTCGAGAATGGCTTCGACGGACCGCCACGCGGCCTCGCGCTCCGCCGCGCTCCAGTCCGCGCCGGCGCGCGCCAGATAGCGCCGGGCGGCCTCTCCGCGCGTCTCCGCCGGGCAATCGGGCAGCATCTGCAGCAGGCGGTGGACGGCCAGGCCGCGCCGGATGGCGAAAGCCGGTGCGTCGGCGCCATCGAGCACCGGCGAGCGGGGCGAGGCGACCGGTTCGTGCTCCGCCTCGATCAGCGCGCCGGCGCGCGAGGGCGACAGGGGGCGCGGCAGGTTCACCTGCGCCGGCGGCGGCGCGAGCAGGGCAGGCGGCAGCACCGGCGTTTCGGCCGCCGCCGGGGCTGTCTCCGCCACCGGCTTGCGCGGCGGCGCGTCGCTGACCCTGTAGCGATAGACTGGGGCGCAGATTTCCGGACCGGCCAGTTCCTCGGCCTCCGCCGCGCCCGACAGGGCATCGCGCACGATGTTCTGCCAGGTCAGCGCCTGCGGCTCGCGCATGCCGTGATAGCCGCAGACGATCAGCCTGTCCTCGGCGCGCGTCATGCCGACATAGAGCAGGCGGCGGTATTCCTGCTCGGCCTTCTCGCGGGCCTCCCCCTCGAAGCCGGCGACGGCAGCATTGGCGACATCCTTGCCGGCGCGCCAGAGGAACCCCTTGCCCTGCCACCCCTTGCCGGCGGGCGAGAACGGCATCAGCTTCGGCAAATGCTGTGCCGAGAAGGGCGCGCTGCCGGGATCGACCAGAAACACCACCGGCGCCTCCAGCCCCTTGGCGGCGTGAACGGTCATGATGCGCAGCTCGTCGCGCGTCTGGTCCATCTCGCGCTTGATCTCGGGTGCCTGCCCATCGAGCGCCGACAGGAGCGCCTCCAGCCCGTGCAGGCCGGCGCGCTCGCCCGCCAGCGCGAAGGACAGGAACTCGTCGAGGATATCGTTGGCCTCATGGCCGAGCCGGGCGACGAACAGCCGCCGCGCGCCTTCCCGCCGGCGCGTGCCGGACAAGAGCCCCGCATAGAACTCGAAGGCCGGGCGGAACGCCGCCTCGTTCTGCCAGCCCTGCAGGGTCTCGACCATCTTCTCCAACGCCGGGTCTGTGAGCGCCTGGGCGCGCATGGCGTCGAACAGGGGGGTCGCGGCGCCGCGCTTCCAGGCGAGGCGGAACAGGCGTTCCTCGTCCATGCCGAAGAGCGGGCTTTTCAGCACGGCGGCCAGCGACAGATCGTCGTGCGGCTGGATCAGGAAGCGGCCGAGCGCGATCAGGTCCTGCACGGCGATGTGCGCCGTCAGCCGCAGGCGGTCGGCGCCGGCCACGTCGATATGGCGGTTTTTCAGGCTGCGCGACAGGGCGTGGACGAAGCGGTCGCGCTTGCGCACCAGAACCAGCACGTCTCCCGCCGTCAGGCGCTTGCCCGTGCCTTCGATGATCTCGCCGTCGCGGATCCAGCCCTCGACCGTCGCCGCGATGGTTTCCGCCAGCCGCACGGCGGGCGCCGAGGCGTGGTCGATCGCCTCGGTCCAGTCGTCCGGTTCCTCGACGATCTCGGGCGCGATCGGCGACCAGACCTCCACATAGCCGGGCTGTGCTGCGCGTACCGCCAGATGCTCGATGGGTTCGGGATCATGAGTCAGCCCCTGCGCCACGTCCGCCCTGGAAAACACCAGATCGGCGGCGCGCAGAACGTCCTCGGTGGAACGGAAGGAATAGCGCAGTTTCAGGCGTTCGAAGGGACGCTCGGCCGCGCGCACCTTTTTCTCGAAGGCGCGTCCGCTTTCGCCGAAGGCGGCAGGTTCCGCGCCCTGGAACGAGTAAATCGACTGCTTCTCGTCGCCGACGGCGAAGATGGTGCGCATGAGACCTTCGCGGGCACTTTCGCCGGCAAAGAACTCTTCCGCCAAAAGCCGCACGATCTGCCACTGCTCGGGGCTGGTGTCCTGCGCCTCGTCGATGAGGACATGGTCGATGCCCTTGTCCAGCTTGTACTGCACCCAGGGACCCGCATCGGCGCGCGCCAGCAGGCGGATGGTGCGCATGATCAGGTCGTTGAAATCGAGAAAGCCGCGCGCGCGCTTCAGCCGCTCATAGCGGGCGATCATGCCGTCGGCGATCGTCAGCGCGGCGCGCGTCGCCTCCAGCATGCGGAACAGCGCCAGCCGGTCCGCCGTGTCGCGGATGAGGCCAGCCGCCTCCGCATAGCGCTCGACGATGCCCGGCACGGCGTTGCGCAGGGCCGCCTTGAAGGTGCTTTCGCCATAGATGCCGCCATCGGCCTTGAGAAAACCCTTTCGCAGATGCTCCAGCCGCCGCAGCGGGTCGCGTTCCTCGAAGGCGAGCGTCGCTTCCGGCACGATGCTCTTCAGCACCGTCTTCGCATCCACGGCCTCGGCCTCGGCGACGAAGGCGCAGAAGGCGCCGGCATCGAAACCGGGAAGCGGCCAGACGGAGGATGCGATCGCCTCGGCGTCGTCGTCCGGCGCGAAGCCAAACGCCTCGAAAAGTGCTGCATAAGGCACCGGGTCGTTGCCGATCTCGTCGATGAAGGCGCGCAGGCCATCGCGGCGGGCGACGATCTCGGACAGGAGATCCTGCAGGCCGCTTTCGCCGCCGCGCTCCAGCACCGCAGCGAAGGCTTCCGCCAGGGAATCGCCATCGCCCATCGCCGCCGTCAGCAGGTCGCGCCGCGCCTCGGCCAGCAGCGCCTCCTCCATCTGCGAATCCAGCAGCTCGAAATGGCCGGCAATGTTCGCCTCCAGCGGAAACTGGTGCAGGATCGCCTCGCAGAAGGCGTGGATGGTCTGGATCTTCAGGCCGCCCGGCGTCTCCAGCGCGCGGGCGAACAGCCGGCGCGCGCGGGCCAGCATGGCGGCGTCGGGCGCACGTCTTTCCAGATCCGCGATGATCGCCGAAAGGTCGGCGTCGGGCATCAGGCTCCAGCCCGCCAGGTCGCGGAACACGCGGTTCGCCATGTTGGCGGCGGCGGCACGGGTGTAGGTCAGGCAGAGGATTTTTGACGGGTCCGCGCCCTGCAGCAGCAGGCGGATGACGCGCTGCGCCAGCACATGGGTCTTGCCGGAGCCGGCATTGGCAGACACCCAGGCGGAGTTGGCGGGATCGGCGGCCAGCGCCTGCGCCTTCAGCGTGTCCGGCGGGATGGTGAAGGCCTTCTTCATTCGCCGTCCCCGCCATCGCCCGCATCGCCGCCGGCCGACCATTCGAGCACGCGGGCCAGATGGTCGTAGTCGCCATCCACATCGCCCTCGCGGAAGGGGAGGACGCGCGACTTGTAGCCGGTTTCCGCGCGGTGATAGTGCGCCAGAAGGCTGGCCAGCCTGCCCCAGGCCTCCTCGGCCATGCCGGGAGCGGTCTTGTCGCTGTCCTTCATCTTGAGGATCGATTCCTGCAGCACCTCGCCATTGGCCCGGAGCCGGACATAGGCGAGTTCGGCGGGTTCGGCCGGGCCGATGACGGAGAACGCGCCACGCTGGAGAAGGGCCGCCTCGAGCGCCAGTTGCGGCGACAGCAGCGTGTGCGCCTGACGCCGCGAGGGCGACGCGCCGGTCTTGTAGTCGAGCACCTCGGCACCGCCGTCGTCGCGGATGTCGATGCGGTCCGCCCGGCCCGACAGGGTCAGCCCGAGGCCCGCGACCTCCGTCGCCTCGGCCGCGATCTCCGCATGACGCGCGGCGATGCCTTCGGCGCGGCTGCGCTCCCAGTCGACAACCGAGGCGGCGGTGCGCTCGAAACGCGGCCACCACACGGCTGCGACATCAGCCGGCAGGGCGATCTCCTCAAAGCGGCGGCGGCCGGCGGCGATCAGCCGGTCAAGCGCATCCGGCCCGGCCGGGTCGCCCTCCTCACGGATGAAATCCTGCAGGATGTCGTGGAACAGATTGCCCCGTTCGGCGGCGCCCGGATCGCGGATCAGCGGGTCGAGCGCCGACAGCTCCAGGACGCGCCGCGCATAGACCGCATAGGGGTCGCGGCGCAGCGTCTCCACCTCGGTGATGGAGAAGCGCACCGGTCGCGCCTCCACGGGCGGCGCGGGCTCGGGCCGGGGGGCGAAATCCTCGTCCGGCTTGTCGTCGAGCAGGCGCGCCCAGCCGATCAGCTCCCGGCCGCGCGCGCGCATCGCCCCGGCCTCATCCTCGCCGGCAAAGGCCATCAGACGCTGGAGCCAACGGGAGGCGACGGCCGGCGCGTCGCCGGCGCGGGCCGCGCGCGTCAGCACCACCTTCGGCGCGCCCATGGCCATCATGAAATCATGCGCCGCCTGGCCGATGCGCCGTTCCGGCGGTTCCAGTGAAAGCTCGGCCTTCATGAGCCGCGACATGAAACGGTCGGACGAGGGGATGTTCGGCCACGTGCCCTCGTTCATGCCGCCCAGCACGACCGTATCGACGCTCTGCAGCCGCGCCTCCAGCGCGCCCCAGATGGCGACCCGCCGGTCGGCGCCCATGGGCGGCTTGACTACTTCCGTCGCGATCAGCGCCGCGAACACGGAGGGCCACTCGGCCGCATCGAAGGGCAAGCCGGTCTGCGAGCCAACCAGGCCGCGCAGGAAAGCCGCCATCGCCTGGCCGCGCTCGCCGTCATACAGCGGAGCGAGGCTGCCATCCTCGGCGCGGCCCAGCGCCTCGAGCGATTCGACAGTCAGCCGAGCCATCTCCGGCAGGCTTGCGGAACGTGTCCCGCGCATGTCGCTTAGCCGGCTTATCGAATGCTCCAGCGCGGCCAGGACCGCGCGAGCCTCCGTCAAGGCCGCATCGTTGACGCGGGCAAACCAGAACGGCTTGCGCCGGGTTTCCCCCAGCGCCTCCCACCGGGTCTCGAACAGGGCCGAGAGGGTGCGGATGTCGGGCCGGCCGGTGCCGCCGCGCAGCGCCACCAGCTCGATGGTTTCGGCCGCTCGGCGCACCGTGGCGCGGCGCATGCCGAGCCGGAGCAGGGGATGCTTCAGGAGCGCCACCAGCCCGACCGGCTCGCCCGGCCGGAACACGGTTTCGAGCAGCAGGCGCGCCAGCGTTGCCGACGCCGTGTCGGCCAGCGGCGTGCCGCCCGAATCGTCTGCCTCGATGCCGAAACGGGCAAGCTCCACCGCGACGCGCCGGGCGAGACCGCGATCCGGCGTCACCAGCGCGGCCGTCGCGTCCGGCTCGGCGATGGCGAGCCGCAGCGCCACGGCGATGGACAGGGCTTCCTCCCGCTCATTGGCGGTTTCGACAAGCGTGACGTCGGCGAGGGCGCCATGCTCGGCAGCGCCGGCGGCCAGGGCGCGGTTCTCCATCCAGGCGTCGGTGGTTTCGGCGGGCCGCAGCGCCTCGCCGACCAGCGCGCGGCGCGCAGCGAGCATGGGTTCGGGCCGGCCGAGTTCGACCACGTCGTCGCGCGTGACGCCGATCGCCGCGAGCAGCTTCTTCAGGCCCGTCTGCGGGTGGCCGAAGGCCGAGGGGTGCTCGGCCGCGCCGATGGCCTCCCAGGCCCGCGCATCGATCTGCCGGTCCAGGCCCGGCAGAACGACGGCACCCCTGTCGAGGCCGGCAATGGTGGCGAGAAGGCGCGCCGTGGCGGGGATGGAACCGGTCGAGCCGGCAGCGATGACCGGACCGGCGAGGCCGCCCGCCTTCAGCCGCGCCGCCTCGGCGGCCAGCATCGCGTTGCGGTGCGCCGCCGGGTTGGAACGGTCGAGTTCCTGCAGGAGCTGCGGCCAGTGCGCCGTGACGATCCGCAGGAACTCCAGCGTGACCTGCCACCAGTGCGCCAGCGCATCGGGGGCCAGGCTGGCCAGTTTCGTCCAGTCGGCTTCCTCGGTCTCGATCTCGTCCATCAGCCCGGCCAGATCGCGCGCCAGCCAGATGGAGTCCGATGCGGAGGACGGCACGACCACGCCTTCCTCGAACAGGGCCGCCACATGGGCCGGCAGGCGCGCCTTCCACGCCTGAACCAGCGGCGCGAGCAGCAGGATGCGGTCGAGCGCGGCGATGGGCGGCGCATGATCCACCGCCGCCGCACCGTCCATGTCGAACAGCGCGGCTTCCTCGTCGAACTCGCCCAGGGGGCGGATCGACGGCAGGATCGCGGCGTGGCCGGCCAGTTGCTCCACGAACACGCCGCGCAGCGCGCGGGCGGCGCGGCGGGTCGGCAGGTAGATGGTCGCGTCGGCAAGCGCCAGCGGGTCGCCGGTACGATGAAACCCCGGTACCAGACGTCCGTCGAGAAGCGCCTCGGCCAGGGCCGGCAGAAAGGGCACGCCGGACGGTATGGAGAAGATTCGGGGCTGGGATTTAGCCGGCATCGCGTTTCTGCGCGCGCGCCGCGACGACCGCTTCCGCCGGCGCGATGGCGTCAGGCGTGCCGACGGTGATCCAGTCGCCGTCCATCTTCATGCCGAACAAGCGTCCGCCGGCGGCGGCGGCGTCGAAATAGCGGTTGAGCGACTGGGGCGCATCATCGGCTTCGGCGAAGATGCGGGGAGCGAGAAGGATCGCGCCGGCGTAGATCACGCCCGTCTCGCCCTTTTGCGCGCGGCGCAGCCGCCCGGCACCGTCCATGACGAAATCCACCGAACCCGTGTGGCCCGTCGCCTGATCGAAATCCGCAACCATGAGGAGAATATCCATGGCCGCGTCGTCCCAGGCAAGGGCCAGTTTCTCCAGATTGGGTTGCGGGCCGTCGAGCCAGAAGGTGTCGGCATTGAGGATGAAGAAGGGGGCGGCGCCCAGATGCGGCAGCGCCCTGATCACCCCCCCGGCCGAATCCAGCAATTGCGCGCGCTCGTCGGAAATGACGATGCCTGGCGCCGTGCGGCCGGCAAGATGCGTTTCCATCTGATCGGCCAGATGGTGGACATTGACCACCGCCGTGCCGACGCCGGCGCGCGCCAGCGTATCGAGCGCCCAGTCGATCAGCGTCCGGCCGGCCACCTTCACCAGCGGCTTGGGCAGCGTCTCGGTGATCGGCCGCATGCGCTTGCCGAGCCCCGCCGCCAGAACCATCGCCTTGTCGGGCATTCTCGCGCTCACACCTCGTCTCCCGTCAGGAACCCGGCCGCGCGGTAGAACGCCTTGAGCTCCGCCAGGACCGGGTGGCGCATGGCGCGGTTCAGGTAGGCGCGGATGCGCGGCAGATGGCGGATGTAGAACGGCTTGTGATCGCGCTGCTCGAGGCGGACGAAGATGCCGAGCAGCTTCGAGTTGCGCTGCGCCGCGCAGATCGCATAGGCCTCGTCGAAACCGGCGCGGTCGAACGGCCCCTGTTCGGCGCGGGCGGCGCAATAGGCCTCGACGACCTGCCGCTCCAGCGCCTCGGGCATGGTCACGCGGGCATCGAGCGCCAGCGACGCGACATCGTAGGCGGCCGGTCCCAGAAGTGCGTCCTGCAGGTCGATCAGCCCGAGCCGGTCGAACCCGTCGCGCTCGGCGCGCCAGATGATGTTCGGCGAATGGAAGTCGCGCAGGACGAGGTTCTTCTCGGCGCTTTCCAGCCGCTCGAACAGACGCTCCCAGCAGGCCATGTAGCCGGCGCGCTCCTCCCGGTCGGCGGGGCGGCCGGCCATGAACGGCATGTACCAGTCGGTCAGGAGGCTCACCTCGATGCCGAGCGCCTCGCGGTCATAGGGCGGCAGAACGTGGCGGACACCCCCGGCGACCGGCAGCTCGGCCGGCCAGTCGGCGCCATGGATGGCCGCCAGCAGGCGCGCCGCGGCCAGGTAGCGGTCGGCGATCGGCTCGCCCTCCGGCGACAGGAAGGCGGTGTCGCCCAGATCCTCGACCAGCAGCAGACCGGCGGGCAGGTCCTGCGCATAGATGTCGTAGGCCGAAAAGCCGCGCGCGCGCATGGCCCTCGCCATCGCCACCGAAGCGGAGACGGACTGCGCCAGATGCGCGACGTGGCTGTAGGGGCGGCCGCTGTCGAGCAGCGGCTCGTCGCGGCGCTCCGGCGCGTTCATCAGGATGCGCCGCTCGTCGCCCGCCGTGGTGATCGCTTCGTAGGCGCGCAGCGAAGCATCGCCAAGCAGGAACGCGCGATGTGCCCGCTGTTCTCCGGAGCGGTTAAGGAAGTCGCGGATGAGGAAGCTGCGCTCGATCCGGTGCATCGCCTCGTCCGGGCCGGTCATGACGGCGAGGCGGCCTTCGCCGCTGTCGTGCAGGTCGAGGCGGATGGCCCCGGCCAGCGCATCGCCCGCGCGCTCCGGCCATTCGACCAGCGCCACTCCGTCCTGCGCCGCCTCGGCCAGGCCCAGCTCCTCCAGCTCGTCGGCGGCGGCAAGCCGGTAGAGGTCGAAATGATGAACGGGAATGCGCGCGTCGTAGCTCTGCACCAGCGTGAAGGTGGGGCTCGGCACGTCGAGCGCCGGATCGCCGGCAAGGGCGCGGATGACGGCGCGGGCCAGCGTCGTCTTGCCGGCGCCGAGATCGCCCTTCAGCGCCAGCACGTCGCCGGGCCTGAGCGCGATGGCGATGTCCTCGCCGAAAAGCGCGCTGGCCTCTTCATCGGGCAGGAAACGCTCCAGGACGCGGGCGGTCATGCGGCGCGGCTACTCGGCGGCGGCGCGCGCCTGGGTCGGCGCGGAGGGGAAGCGGCAGGTCACCGTGGTGCCGCGCCCTTCGCCCGTTTCGATATCCACCGAGCCGCCATGCAGCTCGACGAAGCTCTTGACGATGGAAAGGCCGAGACCGGCGCCGCGCTTGCGGCCGCCGTTCACGCGCGGCTCGAAGCGCCTGAAGATCGTCTCGAGCACGTCCGGCGCCATGCCGGGGCCATCGTCATGGACGCGGAACTCCACCGCGTTGTCGCGCCAACGGACGGTCATCACGATGGTGCTGTTCTCGGGCGCGTAGTTTGCGGCGTTGGACAGCAGGTTGAACAGGACCTGGCGCACGCGGTTCTCGTCTGCGTGGAAGGTCAGCGCCGCATCGTCCATGTCGATCTCGAGATGGATGTCGTGCTCGCGCAGGCGCTCGGCGATCAGGCCGGCGGCGGTGCTGACCATGTCGCCGACGCGGACCTCTCCGATCTCCAGCTCCATGATGCCGGCATCGACCGTCGCCAGGTCGAGGATGTCGTTGACGACGGTCAGGAGCACCGAGGAGGACGAGCCGATATGGTCGAGATAGTCGCGCTGGCGCTGCGTCAGCGGCCCGGTGTCGGGCTGGGTCAGAAGTTCGGTGAAGCCGATGATGTTGGTCAGCGGCGAGCGCAGCTCGTAGGAGACATGCTGGACGAAATCGTTCTTCAGCTTGTCGGCCTTCTGCAGGGCGTCGTTCTTTTCCTTCAGCGCCCGCTCGACATTGACGCTGTCGGTCACGTCGACAAAGGTCATCATCACCTGGCCGTTCGGCAGGTGGATCGTCGCATGGCTGAGCACGGTGCCGTTGGCCAGCTCGACCTGACCGTGCTGGTTGCGGCGCTCGTCGTCGAAGCCGGTGACGGAGGCGACGAAGGCGGCCCAGGGACTGGATTTCGCCAGCGGGTCGCAAACGGCCCGGATGTCGGCGATGTGCGCGCCCGGCGCGATCAGCATTTCGGGCAGGTTCCACAGGGTCTGGAAGGCCGGATTGGACAGGCGCAGGCGGCCATCGGCGCCGAACACGGCGACGCCCTCGGCCAGATTGTCCAGCGTCTCGCCCTGGACGCGCATGGCCGCGTTGTAGCGGCTTTCCAGGTCGAGCTTCTCGGTCAGGTTCTCGAACACCCAGGTGACGCCGCCCCGGGGCTGCGGATTGGCGATGACGCGGATCGTCCGGCCATCGGGCAGGTGCCACCAGTGTTCCTGCGGCTTGACGCCGCGATAGGCCGACAGGAGCGCTTCCTTCCAGCGCCGCCATTCGGGCTGCTCGGCCAGCGTGCCGTCGCTGCGCAGCCGGTCGAGAAGGAGCGCGTTTTCCGGCGCGCTTTCCAGGAAGGGCGTGTCGAGATCCCACAGCTTCTGGAACGACTGGTTGAAGAAGCGCAGCTTCTGGCCCTCGTCGAAGATCGCCACCGCCGTGGTGAGCTGGTCGAGCGTCTCCGCATGGCTCTGCAGCGTGCTCTCGTGCTCGCGGCGGATCGCCTCGATCTCGCTGATGTCCGCCGCGATGCCGGCAGAGCCGCTGGTGCCTGCATAGTCGGTGACAGCGAAGACGCGGCGCTCGCCGCGCACCACCGCCGACAGGGACTGCTTGTAGACGTCGCTGGCCTCGCGATGCCGGTTCGTGATCTCCTCGCGCGCCGCGGTGGGCAGGAACTCGCGCCGCTCCGCCGTCACCGCCGCGCTGTCCGCGGCATCCACCGCGCCGGCAAACGCCTTGTTGACCCAGGAGAGCTGTCCGGCCTTGTCGCGCAGCCAGAACGGCATGTCGAGCGCATCGATCAGGCCGAAAATGTTCTCACGGTCGGCAAGCAGTGCCTGCTGATCGAGCTTCAGCCGCCCCAGTTCCTGCTGGCTGGCCGACAGCGAGACGAAGCGCAGCGCGGTGTGCTGGGCCGACTTGCGGCCCTGCGCCTCGAGCACCGTTCCCGTGCGGGTCTCGACGGCGAGGTCGAAGTTCTCGCCAGTCTCGCGCAGGGCTTCCACGGCGCGGTCGATCGCCGACGCCGAGCGCGGCATCAGCCATCGCCCGAACGCCAGGAAGGCCGAGCGCTCTTCCGGCGCGCCGCTGCCCACTGGCAGATCGCCGACAATGGCCGGGCGGTCGGCCGCGGCACTCCAGACAACGGTACGCTGGTCCTTCAGATTGAGTAGGGCTTCGGAGCGGCCGAGCGCCCCGCTCAATTCGGCGACGCGCGTGCGAAGCTCCCCGTTCTCCGCCGCGATGCGGGCGCGCTGGCGGATCAGCCAGATAGCCGAGACGAAGGCGGCGCCCATGATGCCGGCAAAGATGGAAAGCTGGATGACCTCGAGTGTCCCGACGGACAGGTTCGGAGCAAGCTGCGCGACGGCCTGCGCCGCCGCGGGAAACGGAGTTGCCGCGGTCGTCGCCAGCGCCCAGAGCCACGTCTTCCCCCGAAGGACGCCTGCTTTTCGCTGTCGGCCCAAAGGGCCAGTAGATCCGCCGTTCAGCGGGTCCAGCCCCGGCATGTCTCGTTCCTTCTCCGCCGCATGATCTGGCAAGACCGCCCCTTCATTTCACCAGGCAAACGGCCCGGAAGGTCAGCCGCCTCGCGAATCACTTCACTGTACAGTGTGGGCGAATCGCCGTGAAGAAGGGGCGCCGACAAAAATAATGCCGGGCCAAAAGTCAATGGCCCGGCATCAATATATTGTGGCTTGGTTAAGCTGGATCAGTATCTGTAGTGTTCTGGCTTGAAGGGGCCCTGCGGCGTGACGCCGATATAGTCGGCCTGCTCCTGCGAAAGCGCGGTCAGCCTGGCGCCCAGCTTGTCGAGGTGCAGGCGGGCGACCTTCTCGTCCAGATGCTTCGGCAGCACATAGACCTCGTTCTGGTACTTCACACCGCGCACGAACAGCTCGATCTGCGCCAGCACCTGGTTGGTGAAGGAGGCCGACATGACGAAGCTCGGATGACCGGTGGCGTTGCCGAGGTTGAGGAGGCGGCCTTCGGACAGGAGAAGCATGCGCTTGCTGTCCGGGAAGGTGATCATGTCCACCTGCGGCTTGACGTTGGTCCATTTCAGGTTGCGCAGCGCCGCAACCTGGATCTCGTTGTCGAAATGGCCGATGTTGCCGACGATCACCATGTCCTTCATCTTGCGCATGTGATCGAGGGTGATGACGTCCTTGTTGCCGGTCGTCGTGATGACGATGTCGGCGGTGGGTGCCGCCTCGTCGAGCGTGACGACCTCGAAGCCGTCCATCGCCGCCTGAAGGGCGCAGATCGGATCGACCTCGGTGACCTTCACCCGGGCGCCGGCGCCGGCCAGCGACTGGGCCGAGCCCTTGCCGACATCGCCGTAGCCGCAGACGACAGCAACCTTGCCGGCCATCATCACGTCGGTCGCCCGGCGGATGCCGTCGACCAGCGATTCCTTGCAGCCGTACTTGTTGTCGAACTTCGACTTGGTGACGGAATCGTTGACGTTGATCGCGGGGAAGGGCAGCAGGCCCTTCTTCTGGAGCTGGTAGAGGCGGTTGACGCCCGTGGTCGTCTCCTCGGTGACGCCCTTGATGGCTTCCTTCTGGCGGGTGAAGAAGCCCGGCGTCGCAGCCATGCGCTTCTTGATCTGCGCGAAGAGGATCTCCTCTTCCTCGCTGCCCGGTTTCGAGAGGACGTCCTCGCCGGCTTCGGCGCGCGCGCCGATGATGATGTACATCGTGGCGTCGCTGCCATCGTCGAGGATCATGTTGGACGGCTGGCCGTCGGCCCACTGGAAGATCTGGTCCGTGTAGGCCCAGTACTCCTCAAGCGTTTCGCCCTTGATGGCGAAGACCGGCGTCCCGCCGGCGGCGATCGCGGCGGCAGCGTGGTCCTGGGTCGAGAAGATGTTGCAGGAGGCCCAGCGCACCTCGGCGCCGAGCGCCTTCAGGGTCTCGATCAGGACGGCGGTCTGGATCGTCATGTGCAGGGAGCCGGAGATGCGCGCACCCTTCAACGGCTTGTCGGCACCGAACTCCTCGCGGCAGGCCATCAGGCCCGGCATCTCGGTTTCGGCGATCTCGATCTCCTTGCGGCCCCAGTCGGCCAATGCGATGTCGGCGACCACATAGTCCTTGTCAGCGCTCATCAGCGTAAACTCCGATTTCATGATAATGGCGGGCTTCCGGCGAACGCACGGGCCCGAATGCTGCGCCCTGCCTACCAGATCGCAACCCATGCGACAATCCATATAAAGAAATCTTTATTCGTGCATGTCTCTACGGCGCCTCGCGTCCTTCCGGACGCATAGAGGACGACCCAAATCGCTGATGGAGCATCGGAGTGACCGAAAACCGGCTTCCCCTTTTCGATCCGCTGCCCTGGCGCGCGCTCAGACCTCTTCGCCGAAGCGCGCGGCGATCAGCGCGCCCAGCGCATCGAGCACTGCCTCGGCCTGCGGCCCCTCGGCCCGGACAAGAATGCTGCAGCCGGGGCTGGCGGCCAGCATCATCAGGCCCATGATGGAGGTGCCTCCGACGGTGATGCCGTCCTTCTCGACCGCGACGTCCGCATCGTGCGCATCGACGGTCTGCACGAACTTTGCCGAGGCACGGGCATGCAGGCCGCGCTGGTTGACGATGGTGAAGCTCCGGCTGACCACCCTGGCGGCGTTCGGCTTTGCGTTCTGCTTCTCGGTGGAAACGCCGCTCATTTGCCGGACAGCACCTGGCTGGCGACGTTGATGTACTTGCGGCCGGCGGCCTGCGCCTCCTCGAGGGCCTGCGCCATGTCGTCGGTGACGCGGGCGGAGGAGAGCTTGATCAGCATCGGCAGGTTCATGCCGGCGATCACCTCGACGCGGCCGGCGTCCATCACCGAGATGGCGAGGTTGGAGGGCGTGCCGCCGAACATGTCGGTCAGGATGATGACGCCGGCGCCCGTATCGGCGCGCGCGACCGCATCGACGATGTCGCGGCGGCGCTGCTCCATGTCGTCCTCTGCGCCGATGGAGACGGTCTCCATGTTTTCCTGATGGCCCACCACATGTTCAACGGCGTGGCGGAATTCCTCGGCCAGCTGGCCGTGCGTGACCATGACAAGCCCGATCATCGGCGCGTCATCCGGCCGACGTCGCTGCTATGCGAAACTGTGCTCGAGGCTGTCACACTGTCACTCCATCCGAATGGCATCCGCGGCAGGACCGCGTATCCGGTTACCCGTTGTTCAAGCGCGGTTCCCGTCATCAGCCCCCTTGCGGGTTCCGTGACGGCCGCGCCCGGGACAGCGATCCGGTTCACACAACACACGGATGCCGCCCACGACTGCCTCACGACAAGAGCGCTATCTTGTCAACGCACAAGCCGTTGACAAGCCCAAAACTGCGGCGATTCGCCTAAATTGTGTTCAGCGGGTGACGTGTTTGCCGTCGAACGGGGGCAAACCGAGACAGGCGGCGACGGCCTGCACCGCACCGCGCGCCGACCGCGCCGGCAGGTCCAGGCACGGCAGGACGACCCCTTCGCAGGCGATCGTCCGCTGATCGTGAACGCGTGGCGCGTGACCGGGATCGACCAGCCGAATCACCAGGTCGATCACCGCCGCGGGAACGTGTTCGATGGAGGCGGGTCCGAAACCGCGTGCCTCGGCCAGCCCGCCGATGGTCCCCGGCGCACGGGCAACCAGCCTGCCGTTATGGGCGGCGAGGAAAACCTGGTCGTCGGACACGAGGCGCGCGAACAGGCCGGCGGCCGAGAAGGCGGCGATCAGCTCCAGAGCCAGCATCGTCTTGCCGGCGCCCGACGCGCCCTCGATGACGATGCCGCTGTCGGCAAGGACAAGCGCCGTCGCGTGGCGATTGCGCATCCGCCGTCAGCCCTCCGCCGGCAGGGTCACGGTGAAGCGCGCGCCCCTGATATCGCCCGGCTTGGCGCCGACGATGTTCTCCGCGGTCAGCGTTCCGCCATGCGCTTCGACGATCTGGCGGCTGATCGACAGGCCGAGGCCGGAGTTCTGGCCGAAGGCCTCGCCCGCCGGCCGGTCGGTATAGAAGCGCTCGAAGATGCGGTCGATGTTCTCGACGCGGATGCCAGGGCCGTTGTCCTCCACGGTGATGAGGATCCGCCGGCCGGCGCGCGAAAGCACGACGGCGATGCGGCCCGTTCCCTCGGGCACGAAGGAGCGGGCGTTCTCGATCAGATTGGTGATGACCTGGCCGAGCCGCAGGTCGTGTCCCTGGATGAAGAAGCCCCTGCCGCCGGCGCCCTGCGGCGCCCGCGCCTCGAAGGTGATCTTCGCCGGCTTCTTCGCCGAGCCGGCCTCCACCGTCGCGCGAATCAGCTCGCCGACGAACTTCTCCAGGTCGATCCGCTCCGCGTCCTCCCGCGACAGTTCGGCGTCGAGGCGCGAGGCATCCGAGATGTCGCTGATCAGCCGGTCCAGACGGCGCACATCGTGCTGGATGATCTCCAGCAGGCGGTCGCGCGAGCGCTGGTCCTTGGCAAGCGGCAGGGTCTCGACGGCGCTGCCGAGCGAGGTCAGCGGGTTCTTCAGCTCATGGGCCACGTCGGCGGCAAAGCTCTCGATGGCGTCGATGCGCGCATAGAGCGCCTTGGTCATGTCGCGCAGCGCCGCGGACAGATTGCCGATCTCGTCCTGGCGGTGCGAGAAATCGGGGATCTCCTCGCGCGAGCGCGCGCCGCGGCGCACCCGGACGGCAGCCGCGGAAAGCCGGCGCAGCGGATTGGCGATGGTCGATGCGAGCAGAAGGGAGAGGATCGCGGTGACCAGGGCCGCGACGACGAAGACGCGCAGGATCGCCTTGCGCTCGGCGGCGACGATCTTGTCGATGTCGCCGCCCTGGGTCGACAGGAGCAGCACGCCGAGCACCGCGCGGAAACGCTGGATCGGCACGGCGACCGAGACGATCTGCTCGCCCTGCTCGCTGAGGCGGACGACCTTGGTGGTGGTGCCGGTCAGGGCGGTCATCACCTCGGGATAGGCGATCCCGTTGCCGCCGGGCTGTTCGCGGTAGATCGGCAGGTCCGTGCGGCGGAAAAGCCCGCGCGCCCTCTGCCAGATGCGCTCGAAGAGGTTCGGCTCCTCCTCCTCGATGGCCGGCAGCTGATAGCGCAGGACCTGGCCGAGATACTGGGAATCGAGCAGCAGATTGGCATCGGGATCGTAGATGCGCGCGCGGGTGCGGGTCTGCGGGATGAGCCGCCGGAGCAGCGGCGCGACACGCTCGGGGTTGATCGGGAATTCGAGGCTCTCGAGCTGGTCGGCGCGCGGCGGCAGGCTCTCGCCGGCCTGCAGCTCCAGGAGCTTGTCCGGATCGACGAGGATCGAATCGGTCTCGACCTCGGCGGAACTGGCGATGGCGCCGGCGATGATCTCGCCCTGGGTCATCAGGCTTTCGACGCGGGCGTTGATCAGCTCCTCACGGAATTCGTTCAGATAGAGAACGCCGACCACCAGCACGCCGAGCGCCGCCAGGTTCAGGAACAGGATGCGGCGCGTCAGGCTGGAAAAGACGTAGTGGCCGAGCAGACGCCGCAGCGGCACGGCAAGCCGGCCGAACGGAGCCTTTCCGCCCGGGCGTGTGGCCTTCAGCGGCCGCGCTTCCGTCTTTTCCGTGTCTGCCTTCATCGCCACCGTCTTGCCCGGACTGTCAGGCCGCCGGCAACCGCTTCCGCCCCGCCGGCAGGAACTCAGATCTCGCGGAAGCGGTAACCCACGCCGTAGAGCGTTTCGATCATGTCGAACTCGACGTCAACCGACTTGAACTTCTTGCGCAGCCGCTTGATGTGGCTGTCGATGGTGCGGTCGTCCACATAGACCTGTTCGTCATAGGCCGAATCCATCAGCGCGTCGCGGCTCTTGACCACGCCGGGCCGCTGCGCCAGCGAATGCAGGATCAGGAACTCGGTCACGGTCAGCGTCACCGGCTCGCCCTTCCAGGTGCAGGTGTGGCGCTCCTGGTCCATGACGAGCTGGCCGCGCTCAAGCGATCGCGACTGCTTGCCCGGCGCCTTGGCGGCCAGTTCCCGCGTGCTGGCGCGGCGCAGGACAGCGCGCACCCGCTCGACCAGCAGGCGCTGCGAGAAGGGTTTGCGGACGAAATCGTCGGCGCCCATCTTCAGGCCGAACAGCTCGTCGATCTCGTCATCCTTCGAGGTCAGGAAGATCACCGGCACGTCGCTCTTCTGGCGCAGGCGGCGCAGCAGCTCCATGCCGTCCATGCGCGGCATCTTGATGTCGAGAATGGCCAGATTGGGCGGCCGCGCGCCAAGACCTTCCAGAGCCGAAACCCCGTCCGTATAAGTCTCGACGCGGTATCCCTCCGCCTCCAGCGCAATGGACACGGATGTCAGAATGTTGCGGTCGTCGTCGACAAGCGCGATCGTTGCCATCTCAAGCGGCTCCCTCATGGGCGTTTCGTCCCTCTCTGCATCGATGGGTGCGCAGATGCAGGACAAATTGGGTACAAAATGTGGCACAGAACACGGGCTGTGTCACACCACCGCAGCCGACGGCGCACAGGCGCTGGCCGATACACCTAAAAGTTGCCCACAGGCATTCAGTGGATTTAAACGATTTAGACGATTTTAAAATCTTTAAATCGATTAATGGTTTGAAATCCCTCGGTTATTTGTGTTTTCACCTTTGACCGCCCGCGCAGACGGGCATCTCTAGGGATTCTGGTGAACAGTATGAACGAAACCGGCATGCGCAACCCGGATTGCGGTATCGAAGCCTGCGGTCTGAAAACGACGGGCGTCGTCCGTTACAATCTTCAGGCCGCCGCGCTCTACGAGGAAGCGATCCGGCGCGGCGAGGCGCGGCTGTCGGCGCATGGCGCGCTGGTCGCCGAGACCGGCCAGCACACCGGGCGTTCGGCGAAGGACAAGTTCGTCGTCCGCGACGCGGCGACCGAGGGCGCCGTCTGGTGGGACAACAACAAGCCAATGGCGCCCGAGCATTTCGCGGCGCTGCACGCCGATTTCCTCGCCCATGCGGCCGACCGCGACCTGTTTGTCCAGGACCTGGCGGGCGGGGCGGACCCGGAGAACAGCCTGCCGGTGCGCGTCGTCACCGAATATGCCTGGCATTCCCTGTTCATTCGCAATCTGCTCCTGCGGCCCGAAGTCGAGGCGCTCGCCTCCTTCATGCCGCGCATGACCATCATCGACCTGCCGTCCTTCCGCGCCGACCCGGCACGGCACGGCTGCCGCACGGACACGGTGATCGCCGTCGACCTGACGCGCATGATCGTGCTGATCGGCGGGACGTCCTATGCGGGCGAGATGAAGAAATCCGTCTTTACCGCCCTCAATTATCTGCTGCCGGCGCGCGGCGTGATGCCGATGCACTGCTCGGCCAATGTCGGTCCCGACGGCAACGCCGCCGTCTTCTTCGGCCTGTCCGGCACCGGCAAGACGACGCTCTCGGCGGATCCGTCGCGCACGCTGCTCGGCGACGACGAGCATGGCTGGGGCGAAACCGGCCTGTTCAACTTCGAGGGCGGCTGCTACGCCAAGACGATCAACCTGTCGCAGGAGGCGGAGCCGGAAATCTTCGCCACGACGCGCCGCTTCGGCACGATCATGGAGAATGTGGTGCTCGACGCGCACGGCATGCCCGACTTCTCCGACAACAGGCTGACGGAGAACACGCGCTGCGCCTATCCGCTGCATTTCATCCCGAATGCCAGCGACACGGGGCGGAGCGGCCAGCCGAAGAACATCATCATGCTGACGGCGGACGCCTTCGGCGTGCTGCCGCCCATCGCCAAGCTGACGCCGGCGCAGGCCATGTACCACTTTCTCTCAGGCTACACGGCCAAGGTGGCGGGCACGGAGAAGGGCGTGACCGAACCGGAAGCGACCTTCTCGACCTGCTTCGGCGCTCCCTTCATGCCGCGCCATCCGTCCGAATACGGCAATCTGCTGCGCGACCTGATCGCCCGGCACGGCGTCGATTGCTGGCTGGTCAACACCGGCTGGACCGGCGGCGCCTACGGCACCGGCAGCCGCATGCCGATCCGGGTGACGCGCGGCCTCTTGAACGCCGCACTGAGCGGCGCGCTCAACAGCGCCGAATTCCGCACCGACCCCAATTTCGGCTTCTCGGTCCCGGTGGACGTGCCCGGCATCGACGCCGGCCTGCTCGATCCGCGCTCGACCTGGGCTGACAAGGCCGCCTATGACGCGCAGGCGCGCCGGCTGGTGGAGATGTTCATCGACAGTTTCGCCAAGTTCGAGACCCATGTGGACGCCAGCGTCCTGGCCGCCGCGCCGGGCCGCGCGGAAGCCGCCGAATAGACGGAACTTGCACATAAGCGCATCCATGCGCATCTTCGGGCCCGGCGGAAACGCCGGGCTTTTCGTTGCCCGGTCGGGAAACACTAGAGCGCCGTGCGTCCATTTGGACGCACAAGGACGCTCTATCTATTTGTTTTTTCTGCATTTATGCGGACGTCAGGTGATTCCACCTGACTGCAAAATGCTATAGGGCTGGAAGCGTGTGATGGCCGAGGGCGATCTGATCATCGGGAATGGCGTCGTCGTCCACGAGGACGAGCTGCAGGAGCAGTTCATCCGCTCCTCGGGGCCCGGCGGGCAGAACGTCAACAAGGTGGCGACCGCCGTGCAGCTCCGCTTCGACGCGGCCAATGCGCGGGGCCTGCCCGAACGCGTGCGTGTGCAGGCGCTGAAGCTGGCGGGCAGCCGGGCCACGAAGGAAGGCCATATCGTCATCGAGGCGAGCCGCTTCCGCACCCAGGAGCAGAACCGCTCCGACGCCCGCGACCGGCTGGCCGAGCTGATCGCGCGCGCCGCCGAGCCACCGCCCAAGCCGCGCAAGAAGACCCGCCCGTCGCGCTCCGCCGTCGAGCGGCGCCTGAAGGCCAAGGCAGGCCGCGCCACGGTGAAGAAGATGCGCGGCAAGGTGTCTTCCGAATAGACCAGGCCGGCGGCCGGATGACCGTTCGCACCGTAAACTTCCGCGCGGACCTGTTTTGGAGTTGAAATCTTGGCGTGTTACCCGTCAAATGACGCATATTTCTAAACCGGAGACTTTCCATGGGTATTTTCGATTTCGTCAAATCGGTGGGCAAAAAGCTGGGCGTTGTGGACGAAGAGGCGCCGGAGGCGACCGAGCTGAAGAAGGAACTCGATTCCCATAAGCTCGGCACGGACAAGGTCGACGTCGTCGTCGAGGGCGACAAGGTGGTGCTGAAGGGCGAAGTCGCCGACCAGTCGGCGTTCGAGAAAGCCGTGATCGCCGTCGGCAACACGCTGGGCGTCTCCAAGGTCGAGGCGGGCGAACTGAAGGTCGCCGCGAACGCCGCCAAGGAACCAGTGTTCTACACGGTCAAGAAGGGCGACAATCTCTGGAAGATCGCCGAAGCCCATTACGGCAAGGGCAAGGGCGCCAAGCACACGGTCATCTTCGAGGCCAACAAGCCGATGCTGTCCCATCCGGACAAGATCTATCCCGGCCAGGTGCTGCGCATCCCGGATCTTGCCGAGGCGTAATCTCCGGCAACGGGACAGGGACGACGGCGGCTTTCGGGTCGCCGTTTTCTTTTGCGGGTGTAAGATTCCTTCGCGACGGTGCACGGCGCGTGCCGTGTTCGGTCGTGCGTGGTTCGACAAGCTCACCATGAGAGGTGTGGGGCCTGGCAGAACGCTCTGGTTCCGCGGTGTCGCGGGCAGGTTCTGCATGCACATACCCATCCTCATGGTGAGCTTGTCGAACCACGCACCACATCAATGCAACGGGGCATCATCCACCATGCCCGATGCAAGGAGACCCGATTGCCCATCCTGACCGAAGGCGTCCGTCATCTGCCGGGCCATCTTGACCGCGCCGCGCAGGAGGCACTGGTTGAGGAGATCCGCACAGTGGTGCGCGAAGCGCCGCTGTTCGTGCCGGCCATGCCGCGCACCGGCAAGGAAATGAGTGTGCGCATGACCAATTGCGGCGTTCTCGGCTGGGTCACCGACAAGGAGCGCGGCTACCGCTATCAGGAGACGCATCCGGTGACGGGCGCGCCATGGCCGCCAATCCCCGCGCGCCTCATCGCGCTGTGGGACGAAGTGGCCGGGCACGCCGCCGCGCCCGAGGCATGCCTCGTCAATTTCTACGGCGAAGGCGCCAAGATGGGCCTGCACCAGGACCGCGACGAGCAGGAGTTTTCCGCGCCCGTCGTATCCGTCTCGCTGGGGGACACATGCCTGTTCCGCGCCGGCGGCCCGAAACGCGGCGACAAGACCGTTTCGGTGAAGCTGCAGAGCGGCGACGTGGTGGTGATGGGCGGCGCGGGCCGTCTCGCCTTTCACGGCGTCGACCGCATCTATCCTGGCACGTCGACGCTGCTCAAATCTCCGGGCCGGATCAACCTGACGCTGCGGCGCGTGACGCCCGCCGTCACAGCTTCCTGAGCGCCACTTCCTCCGTAAGGTGGTTGGCGCCCTTGCGCAGGATCAGGTCGGCGCGCGGCCGCGTCGGCAGGATGTTGTTGCGCAGGTTCTTCAGGTTGATGTTCTGCCAGAGCCCCTCGGCGATGGCCAGTGCCGCATCGGGCTTCAGTTCCGCATAGCGGTGGAAGAAGGATTCGGGATCCTTGAACGCCGTGTCGCGCAGCCGCATGAAGCGGT
This sequence comes from Nitratireductor pacificus pht-3B, assembly GCF_000300335.1. Lineage (GTDB taxonomy): Bacteria > Pseudomonadota > Alphaproteobacteria > Rhizobiales > Rhizobiaceae > Nitratireductor > Nitratireductor pacificus. Next base: position 22,067 of record NZ_AMRM01000009.1, read on the forward strand.
CGACATACCACTGGTGGATCAGCTCCTCCGGCGCATCGATGTAGATCGAGAAGTCGAAGAAATCCGACACCACGGGCACCGCCGTGCCGTCCTGCGGCAGGTCGCGCGTCTGCAGAACGTTGATGCCCTCGAAGATCAGGATGTCGGGGCGGTCTATGGTGCGGAACTCGCCGGGCAGGACGTCGTAGGTCAAGTGCGAATAGAGCGGCGCGCGGACATCCGGCATGCCGGCCTTGATGCTGGACAGGAAACGCAGCACCGCGCCGAGATCGTAGCTTTCGGGAAAGCCCTTGCGCTCCATCAGGTTCTCGCGGCGCAGGACCTCGTTGGGGTAGAGGAACCCGTCCGTCGTGACGAGGTCCACCTTGGGGCTGGACGGCCAGCGCGCCAGGAGTTCCTTCAGGACGCGGGCGGTGGTGGACTTGCCGACGGCGACCGAGCCGGCGATGCCGATGATGAAGGGGGCCTTCACCACGTCGTCGGAGTTGAAGAACACCTGCCGCTGACGGAACAGGAGCTGGCTCGCCTCGACATGCGCCGAGAGAAGGCGCGACATGGAGAGGTAGATGCGACGTACCTCCTCCAGATCGACCGGGTCGTTGAGGGAGCGCAGGCGCCGCACTTCGTCCTCGGTCAGGTCGAGCGGCGTGTCGGCGCGAAACTGCGCCCATTTGTCGGCCGTAAATATGCGGTAGGGGGAGTATTTCTCCCCCGAGACAAGCTGGTCCATGAAATCCGCGGCCCCCTTCCTCGCCGCCATCTGCATCAGTCCTTCCGCGCCGCCTTTTCCGCCAGGCCAGATTGCCCCGTGCGGCTTTCGAGCTCCCGCATCACCTCGTCGAGCGGGACGCCTTCCAGCGCCAGCACGACGAGCCAATGATAAAGGAGATCGGCGCTTTCGGAAACGAGGCCCTGGCGGTCGTGCTTCACGGCGGCGATGACGGTCTCCACCGCTTCCTCGCCGAGCTTCTGCGCGGCCTTTTCCGTGCCCTTGGCGAAGAGCTTCGCCGTCCAGGAGCCGGCATCGCCCGAACGGGCGCGCTCGGCGATGATGGCTTCGAGTTTGGCGAGATCGAACGCGCTCATGCCTGCTCCGGGGTCTGCACCGGGTCGAGCCGCATCGGGATGCCGGCTTCGGCCATGTGCCGCTTGGCTTCACTGATCGTATAGGTGCCGAAGTGGAAAATCGAGGCGGCGAGGACCGCCGCCGCATGGCCGTCGCGCACGCCGGCGACCAGATCGTCCAGCGTTCCGACGCCGCCAGAGGCGATGACCGGCGCGCGCACCGCATCGGCGACCGCCCGCGTCAAGGCGATGTCGTAGCCGACCTTGGTGCCGTCGCGGTCCATCGAGGTGAGCAGGATCTCGCCCGCGCCGAGATCGACGACGCGGCGGGCGAAGTCCACCGCGTCGATGCCCGTCGCCTTGCGCCCGCCATGGGTGAAGATCTCCCAGCGGCTGGCCTCGCCTTCACCCGACACTTTCTTGGCGTCGATGGCGACGACGATGCACTGGTTGCCGAACTTGTCGGCGGCGCGGCCGACGAAATCCGGATCGTTCACCGCGGCTGTGTTGATCGACACCTTGTCGGCGCCGGCCAGGAGAAGCCTGCGGATATCGGCCACCTCGCGCACGCCGCCGCCGACGGTCAGCGGCATGAAGCACTGCTCGGCGGTGCGCGCCACCACGTCGAAGATGGTTTCGCGGTTGTCGCTGGAGGCGGTGATGTCGAGGAAGCACAATTCGTCGGCACCGGCGGCGTCATAGGCCTTCGCGGCCTCCACCGGATCGCCGGCATCGACCAGATCGACGAAGTTGACGCCCTTGACGACGCGGCCGTCCTTGACGTCGAGGCAGGGGATGACACGGGCTTTCAGGGTCATGCGGCCTCGGCCTTTCTGCGCGAACGGATCCAGAAGATGATTGCGACGACGGTCCAGACTGCGAGGCCCGCGACGCCGAGCGGTATCGTCATCAGCATGAGCCAGCCGAGCACGAACATGGTGTTGAGCATCCCGCCCAGATCGACGCCGGCGACGACGCAAGGATGGATATTGCCTTCATTCAGCGTGCAATCGGTGGATCCGGCGATGAGGGTGGCGATCAGCACTGAGATGATCGGCAGGCTCGCCAGCAGGACGATCGCCACGAAGGCCACCGCGAAAAGGATCACGACACGCCGGCGGGATCCTGCCGCGCCTGTCATGCCGCGTTCCCACGCAGCACTTCCAGCGCTTCCGCCGGATCGATGCGGCCGTCATAGAGGGCGCGGCCGGAGATGGCGCCTTCCAGCTTCCGCGCGTCGGGCATGGTCATGCGGACGATGTCGGCGATGGAGGCGAGGCCGCCGGAGGCGATGACCGGGATCGAGACGGCCTCGGCGAGATCGATGGTCGAACCCCAGTTGATGCCCGTGAGCACGCCGTCGCGGTCGATGTCCGTGTAGATGATCGCGGCAACGCCCGCACCCTCGAAGCGGCGGGCCAGCTCGACCGCCGCCAGGTCGGAGGTCTCGGCCCAGCCCTCGACGGCCACCTTGCCGCCGCGCGCATCGATGCCGACGGCGATCCGGCCGGGGAAGGCCCTGCAGGCCTCCTTCACCAGATCGGGATCGCGCACCGCCACCGTGCCGAGGATGACGCGCGCCAGCCCCTTGTCCAGCCACGCCTCGATATGCGCCAGCGTGCGGATGCCGCCGCCGAGCTGAACCGGGTTCTTCGTTGCCGCGAGGATCGCCTCGACCGCCGCGCCATTGACGCTTTCGCCGGCGAAGGCACCGTTCAGGTCGACCACATGCAGCCATTCGAAGCCCTGATCCTCGAAGGCTTTCGCTTGGGCGGCGGGATCGGGGTTGTAGACGGTCGCCTCGTCCATGTCGCCGAGCTTCAGGCGCACGCACTGACCGTCCTTCAGGTCGATGGCGGGGAACAGGATCATGCGGTCAGACGCCCTCGATGATGGTGAACTTCGCCGTCGAATTGGCGAGACGGATTTTCAGCGCTTCCTGGTATTCCGGCGATTCGTAGCAGGCGACGGCCTGCTCGTAGGATGCGAACTCGATGATCACCTGCCGGTCGCCCGCCGGACCCTCGGGATCGGTATGCCGGCCGCCACGGGCAAGGAACTTCGCGCCATACTTCTCGAAGGCTGCCGCATTGGCCGCGATATAGCCCTTGTAGGCTTCGGGGTCGGCGATCTCGACCATCGCGATCCAGTAGCCCTTCTTCGTCTGCGTGCTCATGGTCTCAGCAGTCATGGCGCCCACCTCAGGAAGTTGGCGATCAGGGCCAAGCCGAGCGCCTGGCTCTTTTCGGGATGAAACTGCGTGCCCGCGAGATTGTCGCGCGCCACGGCCGCTGTGATCGGCCCGCCATAATCCGCCGTCGCCAGAACCTCGGCGTCGTTCGTCGCGGCCAGATGGTAGGAATGGACGAAATAGGCGTGCAGGCCCTCGGGTCCGGTGGGAATTCCCTCGAACAGCGGGTGGGAGTGTTTCACGTGAATCGTGTTCCAACCGATCTGCGGGATCTTCAGCGCCGGGTCCGACGGCGTCATTTCCGTCACGTCGCCGTCGATCCAGCCGAGGCCCTGTGTCACGGACTTTTCCAGCCCGCGCGCGCTCATCAGCTGCATGCCGACGCAGATGCCCAGAAAGGGGCGCGCCTTGCGGATCGCGACGTCGTCGATGGCCTCGGCCATGCCGGGCACCGCGTCGAGGCCCCGGCGGCAATCGGCATAGGCGCCGACGCCGGGCAGCACGATCCGGTCGGCGGTGCGCACCCGTTCCGCGTCGGCCGTCACCTCGATGCCGGCGGCGATGCCGGCCTCGCGGGCGGCGCGCTCGAAGGCCTTCGCCGCAGAGCGCAGATTGCCCGAGCCGTAATCGATGATCGCAACCTGCATCTCAGCGCGCTCCGGGATAGGAGAACAGGCCGAGCGCCGGGCCGGTATCGCGTCCGGCCGTCTTCGCCGGCGGAGCCGGGAGTTCGGGCAATGGCGCCACCGGCGCCGGTTGCTCCTCATCGAACAGTTCGGTCATGTAGCGGGTTTCGGCATCCGCCCCATTGTCGGCCTCCACCACGCCCCATTGCCGCCAGCCGCGCCGGCGCAGCATGGCCACGCGCAGGCCGCGCGCCTCGAGGCCGAGGAACAGCGACAGGCAGAGCGACATCAGGGTCGAGGCGGCGGACCAGCCCTGCACCGTGCCGAGCGTGCCCAGCAGCAGAGCGGCGGCGAGGGCGGCAGCGGCCTCCAACCACATGCGGTGCCACAGGAACCACAGGAACGGCACGATAAAGGCCAGAAAGGCGAAGCCGTCGCGCACGAGGACCGCGTCCCCGGCTCCCGCCTCCTTCGGCACCATCACCACATAGCTTGCCATCGCCTATCCCTTCAGGCTGCCCTTGGTGGACGGCACCGCATCCCGCTGGCGCGGGTCCGGCTCGCAGGCGGCGCGCAGCACGCGCGCCACGGCCTTGAAGCAGGTCTCGGCGATGTGGTGGCTGTTGACGCCGTAATGGTTGGTGACGTGCAGGGTGATGCCGGCGTTCTGCGCCAGCGCCTGGAAGAACTCGCGCACCAGCTCGGTATCGAACGCGCCGATCTTCTGCGTCGGGAAGACCACGTCCCAGACGAGGAACGGCCGGCCCGAAACATCGATCGCCGCCCGGGTCAGGCAATCGTCCATGGCAAGGTCGAGCGAGGCATAGCGGGTGATGCCACGCCGGTCGCCGAGGGCGTCCGCAATCGCCTTGCCGATGGCGATGCCGCAATCCTCGACCGTGTGGTGGTCGTCGATGTGCAGGTCGCCGTCCGCCTTCAGCGTCAGGTCGATCAGGGAATGACGCGAGAGCTGCTCCAGCATGTGGTCGAAAAAGCCGACTCCGGTCGCCACGTCGTAGCGGCCTTCGCCGTCGAGGTCGACACGGACGCTGATCGCCGTCTCGTTGGTCTTGCGGCTGATCTCGGCCGTGCGCGTCTTGCTGGAAACCATGGCCCGTCTTCCCTGGTGGTTCAGAAGGCCTGCCTTCTAGCAGCATGTTTCCGCAGCGCCAAGCGCCCTCGTGGTTCGACAAGCTCGGACAGCATGGCGTTTGCAATCCGCCGGCGCCCACTTACATAATCGCTCTGACCGCGCCGCGCCTCTTCCGGCGGGTGCTTTTGCGGAACCTCTCTGGGAGTGCGCGATGAGCGACAACAATTCCATGCACGCCACGACGATCGTCACCGTGCGCAAGGGCGGCAAGGTGGTGATCGCCGGCGACGGGCAGGTCAGCCTCGGCAACACCGTGATGAAGGGCAATGCGCGCAAGGTGCGGCGCATCGGGAAGGGCAATGTGATCGCCGGGTTCGCCGGCGCGACCGCCGACGCCTTCACCCTGCTGGAGCGGCTGGAAGCGAAGCTGGAACAATATCCCGACCAGCTGATGCGCGCCTGCGTCGAGCTGGCCAAGGACTGGCGCACCGACCGCTATCTGCGGCGACTGGAGGCGATGATGCTGGTGGCCGACAAGAACGTCACGCTGGCGCTGACCGGCAATGGCGACGTGCTGGAGCCGGAGCAGGGCGTGATGGCCATCGGCTCGGGCGGCAATTTCGCGCTCGCCGCGGCGCGCGCGCTGATCGACACCGACAAGAACGCCGAGGACATCGCGCGCAAGGCGATGGAGATCGCCGCCTCGATCTGCATCTACACCAATGACAATGTCGTGGTGGAAACCCTTGATGCAGAATGAAACGGGACCGAACGACGCTGGCCGGATCGCCTTCGCGCCAGTGACGGCGGAGCACTACCCCTTGCTTCTCGACTGGCTCAACCGGCCGCATGTGCGCGAATGGTGGGGCGACCCCGAAACCGAGGTGAACAATATCCGCGCCAAGGTCGAAGGACGCGACAGCACGCGGCCCTTCATCATCGAGCTCGACGGCCGGCCGATCGGCTACATCCAGTACTGGTTCATCGCCGATAACAGCGACGAGACCACCCTGGCCGACGCGCCGTGGCTCGCCGAACTGCCGGTCGATGCCGTCGGCATAGACCTGACGATCGGTGAGAAAGACCTGCTGTCCCGAGGGATCGGCAGCGCGGCGGTCGGTCTGATGGTGCGGCAGCTCCTGGAAGCGGGACACGCCAACATCATCATCGATCCGGCCCCGGAGAACGCGCGCGCGGTGCACGCCTACGAGAAGGCCGGGTTCCGGGCGGTGCCCCATCTGGTCGGGCGCACCGAAGGCGCCCTGATCATGCAGTACGACACGAATAACGGAACGAACACATGAGTACTTTTTCCCCGCGCGAGATCGTCTCCGAGCTCGACCGCTACATCATCGGCCAGAAGGACGCCAAGCGCGCCGTGGCCATCGCGCTGCGCAACCGCTGGCGCCGGCAGCAGCTCGAGCCCGACCTGCGCGAGGAGGTCATGCCGAAGAACATCCTGATGATCGGCCCGACCGGCGTCGGCAAGACCGAGATCTCGCGCCGCCTGGCGAAGCTCGCCGGCGCGCCCTTCATCAAGGTCGAGGCGACCAAGTTCACCGAAGTGGGCTATGTCGGCCGCGACGTCGAGCAGATCATCCGCGACCTGGTGGAGGCGGCCATCGGTCTGACCCGAGAGAAGATGCGCGAAAGCGTCAAGGCGCGCGCCCATATGAATGCCGAGGAGCGGGTTCTGGAAGCGCTGGTCGGCAAGACCGCCAGCCCGGCGACGCGCGACAGTTTCCGCCAGAAGCTGCGCAATGGCGAGCTGGACGACAAGGAGATCGAGGTCGAGGTCTCGGATTCGGGCGGCGGCATGCCCGGCTTCGAGCTTCCCGGCATGCCGGGCGCCAATATCGGCGTGCTCAACATCAACGACATGCTGCAGAAGGCCATGGGCGGGCAGCAGACCAAGAAGCGCAAGACGACCGTCAAGGAATCCTACGGCCTGCTGATCAACGACGAATCCGACAAGCTGCTCGACCAGGACGAGGTGGTGCAGCGGGCGCTCGATTCGGCGCAGAACGACGGCATCGTCTTCCTCGACGAGATCGACAAGATCGCCAACCGCGAAGGCGGCATGGGCGCCGGCGTGTCGCGCGAGGGCGTGCAGCGCGACCTGCTGCCGCTGGTCGAGGGCACCACCGTGGCCACCAAATATGGACCGGTGAAGACGGACCACATCCTGTTCATCGCCTCGGGCGCGTTCCATGTGTCGAAACCGTCCGACCTCTTGCCGGAGCTGCAGGGCCGACTGCCGATCCGCGTCGAGCTGCGGGCGCTGGAGAAGGAGGATTTCCGCCGTATCCTGACGGAAACGGAAGCGAGCCTGATCAAGCAGTATGTGGCGCTGATGGCGACGGAAGGCGTCGAACTGGCCTTCACCGACGACGCCATCGACCGGCTTGCGGCGATCGCCGTCGACCTCAACGCCACCGTCGAGAACATCGGCGCGCGGCGGTTGCAGACGGTGATGGAGCGCGTCCTCGACGATATTTCCTTCCATGCGCCGGACCGTTCCGAGACGAAGCTCACGGTCGATGCGGACTATGTGGAGAAGAATGTCGGCGACCTGGCGAAGAACACCGATCTGTCGCGCTTCATCCTCTAGCGTCAGGTGTGGCATCCGTGCCGCGGTCGGGCGGACGCGTGCGCCGGTTAGAGAAAGTCTCTCGACTCGGTTGCAGCGTTTGCCTAATTTGCGCGCCATCCAGACACGATGAATCGGGGGCGCAGGCGGCGCATAATGGCATCACGGGCTCAATTGGTTGTCGGCTTGTGTCTCGGCCTTCTCGGCGCGAGCGCCCTTCCCGTGGCCGCGGCAAAGCTGGTGCCGGAGGGCAACCGCAACGCTGAACAGCCCGCCGTGCCGGGCGGTTCTGCCAAGCGTACCCGCTCGGGCAAGACGACCTTCGACGCCAAGTACGACAAGGTCTACCAGCTCCTGAAGAATGACGGTGCTCTGATCTCCAAGATCAGCGCCGTGGCGACGCGCTACAATGTCGATCCCGTGCATATGGTGGGCGCCATCGTCGGGGAGCACACCTACAATGTGGACGCCTACGACCGGCTGCAGACCTATTACGTCAAGGCCGTTTCCTACCTGAAGAGCGATTTCTCCTTCAAGCACAATGGCGAGACCGTCAGCCAGTTCGTTGCCCGGGAGGAATTTTCGGACTGCAACGGCAAGAGCGACAGCTACGATCTGTGGATCTGCCGGGAGAACGTGTGGGACGCGGTCTTCCGCGGCAAGACCGTCGACGGCAAGAGCTGGCCGAACGACCGCTTCGGCGCGGTCTTCTTCCAGCCCTTCTATGCCGGCCAGACCTTCGGCATCGGCCAGCTGAACCCGCTGACCGCGCTGCAGATGACCGACACGGTTCACGCGGTTTCGGGCTTTCGCAAGCTCGACGACGGCGACCCGCAGGAGGTCTACCGGACCATCATGGACCCGGACAAGTCGCTGGCCTACATGGCCGCGGTCGTGAAGACGTCCATCGCCGCCTACCGCAAGATCGCCGGTTTCGACATCTCGGCGAATCCCGGGCTGACGGCGACGCTCTACAACCTCGGCAATCCCGAGGCGCGCGCGGCCCGTCTGGCCGCGGAAAACCGCCTGCGGGCAACGCGGGGCGAAGCCGCGAAATGGCCCGAGGAGAATTACTATGGCTGGCTCGTCAACGACAGGCTGGACGAGCTGAAGGCGCTGTTCCAGGGATCATAGAGCTTACCCTTGTTGCGGAGGGGCGCGCCTGATCTGGCGGCAACAGCCTTGTGCGTGGTTCGACAAGCTCACCATGAGGAAGGTACTGGCTGCAGAGCCGGCGTGCGATCTCGTGCAACAAGCTCCCTGCCGAACCCGAACGTCCTCATGGTGCGCTTGTCGAACCACGCACCCCGTCCATGCCATCAGCGCGGATCATTGCTTGCCGCCCTTCGGCCTGTCGCCCGCCATCGCCCTGACCTGATCGAGCAGCACCACGATCTCCGCATCCTTCATCTTGCCGATGTGGAGGGCGAGCAGGTTGGCGAGTTCCGTCGCGCGCGGCGACAGGCGCGCGGTATCGACCACGACGCGGGGATGCGACAGCTCGGCGATGCGCTGCAGCTCGTCCGCCTCGTCCCAGATGACGTTGAAATAGCCGATGATCTTCTGCACCATCGCCCAGTTGGGTGGGCTGGCGCGGCCATGCTCGAGCGCCGAGAGATAGGCCGGGCTGACGCCGATGGCCGCCGCCATGTCCTTCTGGCTCAGCCCGCGCTCACGCCGGAGCTTGCGGATCTTCTCGCCGAGCGGCGTCACGGGCCGGTCCCGCCGTGCCGCTTCAGGCGGATGTAGAAGGCGCCGCCGCCGCCGTGCCGCCGGCTGGCTTCGTCGAGGCCGCTGACCAGCGTAGAGAAGGGCGGCGTCGCCAGCCATTGCGGCAGCACGCGGCGCAGCACGCCGTCGCTGCCGAGCGAGGCGCCCTTGCCGGTGATGACCAGCACATGCCTGAGGCCGCCAGCATGGGCGCGGCTCAGAAAGGAAAGCAGCAGGCCATGCGCTTCCGACTGGGTCAGCCCATGCAGATCGACCCGCCCGTCGATCGGCAGGCGGCCGCGCGCCAGCTTGGTGTGCGTCGGCCGGTCGATCCGGCGCGCCGGATGCGGTTTCGCCAGGGTGGGGGCCGCGGCAGGCGGCGGCGCGGTCTTGCGACCCTCCTGCGCGACGGCGACCAGCCGCGCCAGCTCGGCCATCGTATCGTCTGCGGGGACGGGCGGCGTCTCCAGAACCTTGCCCTTCAGCGGCTCGGTGGTCTGCGCCACCCTGTTCCAGAGAATCCGGTCCTCGAGGCTCAGGCGCTTGGGCGTGTGGCGGGTCATCGCCCGGTCTCCACCAGGCTGCGTGGCACCAGCGCGTAGAAATCGGCGGGATGGCGCACGACGCCGGCGATCTCGCCTGCCGCTGCACCCGTGCCGGCGAACAGGTCGCCGCGCGCCGGGCCAGTGATGGCCGAACCGGTGTCCTGGGCAACCATCAGGCGGCGGAACGGCGCGCCGTCGAACGCCGTCAGCGTTGGCGCGTCGATGAAGAACGGCGTGCCGAAGGTGTGCAGGAGGCGGTCCACGGCGATCGAACGGCCCGGTTCGAGCTGAACCTTGGCGGCCGCCACCGGCCCGATGGACGGATCGCCCGGTTCGGTCTCGCGGAAGAAGATGTAGGACCGGTTGCGCCACAGGATCTCGTCGATGCGCTCCGGGTTGTCGCGGAACCAGGCGCGGATCGTCTGCATGGTGACGGTTTCGAGCGCCAGCTCGCCGAGCCCCACCAGAACCTTCCCGGCGCCGGTGAAGGGATGGCCGCTCTTGGCCGCATAGGTGACGCGCATGGTCGTGCCGTCGGTCAGGGCCAGGCGCGCCGCGCCCTGCACGTGGATGAAGTAGGCATCGACCTGGTCTTCCAGCCAGACGAGCTCCAGCTTCCGGCCGTCGAGCGCGCCCCAGTCGATCGCCCCGCGGTCGTGATATTCGACCAGCCGCCCGTGATTGTCGCGGGCGAAGGCGAAGGAGGGTTCCATGCCGGCCGGCCGGTTCGTGTCGTCCACGTCCACGAGGTCCTGCGGCCTTGCGTGGAGCGGTACGCTGAACCGTTCCGTACGGACACGGGAGGCCTGTGCCTCCGGCTCGTAGAAGCCGGTGACGAGGCCCGGCCCGCCATCGGGCGCGGCGACGTGGCACGGCGTGAAGAAGCGTTCGAAGAAGGCGCGGGCCCCGGCCTCGTCGGGCGCCCGCATGGCGCGGGCCGCCTCATGTGCCGGAGCGAAGGCCGCGAGCGCGATGCCGAGGCTGCCCGTGCGGTAGGGTTTGACCAGAACCTGGCCCGCGGAGCGCGCGAACGCCCGGAACGCCGGGAGAAGCGTATCGGCCCGCCAGCCGGGCACGGCGTCGAAGGGGACCGGCGTCAGAAGGGACGAAAGCGCCGCGGGCGCTGCGGCCGTATGCGCTGCCGTCCCTGGCAAGGATCAGTCCTCGGCTTCGGTAGCGACGAGCTTCCAGTTGGGGTCGCGGGCGCGGGTGTCGCGGGCGAAGGTCCAGACGTCCTTGACCTCGGCGACCGTCTCCGGATCGCCGTCGATCACCTCGCCGGCGCTGTCGCGCGTGGCGGAGATCAGCTCGCTGACGACGCGCAGGGTGACATGCGCCTCGCTGCCCTTCATCTCGGCGGCGATGATGTCCATGCCGTCGATGCCGACAAAGGAGGATTCGATCTTCTCCTTGCGCTTCTCGCGCTCGTCGATGGCCGCGACGAAGCCCTCGTAGACCTCGCGCGAAAGCAGGTTCTTCAGGGTGCGCCGATCGCCGTCAGCATAGGCCATGACGATCATCTCATACGCCATCTTGGCGCCCTCGACGAAGCTCTTCGGCTGGAACGAAGCGTCGGCATCGCGGATGGCGCGCATGCCCTTGTTCAGCTCGGTGCCGGGCTTGGCCACCTTGTCGATGTCGGCATAGGTCTGGTCCGGCTCGGCCGCGCCCTTGCGGCGCGGCAGCGAGACGACGTTCTCGCGCTCCCCGGCGCCGTTCTCGGCGGCCGGCTTGCGGTTTGCCGAATAGGGATCGAAGGGCGGGCGCTCATTGCCCGTGCGGCGACCCAGAACATTGCGCAGCTGGAAAAAGATCACCGCCGCGGCAATGAGGAAGAAGATCGTGCCGAAATCGAAGAATTCCATATTGTCCAGCCAAACAAGCCACTTTGATCCGCAACGCCAACCGGCTCTGGGAGAGGCGCATGGTCGACGGCACCCCGTCCTTATGGGAAATCATATAGAACGCAGGGAGCCATCATTCAAATTTCCGGTCAGAATACCTATGTTTTCGTCACTGACCAGCATGGAGCGGTCAGAATCTCTCGCAAAAACGATCAACAGGGCTAATGCTTCGTGCGATTTTCCATCGTTCCCTTCCTTCTCCTCGCCATTCCGCTCGCGGAGATCGCCACATTCGTCATGGTCGGCAGCCAGATCGGCGTCTTTCCAACCCTCGGCCTCGTGCTGGTGACGGCGGTGGCCGGCTCGATCCTGCTACGCATCCAGGGCTTCGGTGTCGTTCGCCGCATCCAGGAAACGATGAACCAGGGCGGAACGCCCGGACGCGAACTGGTGCACGGCGTGATGATCCTCGTCGCCGGCGTCCTGCTTCTGACGCCGGGCTTCATCACCGACACGCTGGGTTTCCTCCTTTTCGTGCCCGCGGTGCGCGATGCGGGCTGGTCTTTCCTGCGCAAGCGGGTGGTGGTGATGGGCATGCCCGGCGGATCCGCCTCTTCCGGGCCGGCATCCGGACGGAGCCGGCGCGACGGCGGGCCGCGCACCATCGACCTGTCGAGCGACGACTATAACGAGACCGACGCGAAGAACTCGCCCTGGCGGAGGCCCGGGCAGGAGTAGGCAGGCGTTCGCCCGATCCGCGTGCCTTGCCTTGTCATGCAGCGGTGCCCATGCTAGCGAGCAGGCAACATCAGGGGAGCCGCGCGGCTGCCGAAACAGACCGAGGAAGAACACGCATGGCCAAGAAACCAGAAGAAAAAGCGGAAGCCGCGAAGGAAGCAACCGCCGCCGGCAACGGCGCGCAGCCCTCGCTGAACGTGCTGACGCAGTACGTCAAGGATCTCTCCTTCGAGAGCCCGGGCGCACCGCAGTCGCTGCGCGGCCGCTCCGAAGCGCCGGCGATCAACATCAACGTCAACGTCAACGCCAACCCCCTCGGCGAGAACGATTACGACGTCGTGCTGACGCTGAACGCCAAGGCGGAGGCCGACAAGGCCGTCCTGTTCAATGTCGAGCTGGTCTATGGCGGTGTCTTCCGCATCGCCGGCTTCCCGCAGGAGCACATGCTGCCGGTGCTGTTCATCGAATGCCCGCGCCTGCTGTTCCCGTTTGCCCGCCAGGTGATCGCCGATGCGACGCGCGGTGGCGGTTTCCCGCCGCTGATGATCGACCCGATCGACTTCGCCCGCATGTTCCAGCAGCGGGTCGCCGAGGAACAGGCAAAAGCCAAGGTCATGGCTTCCTGATCCAATCCAGAGCATCGGACCGAAAAGTGAAATCCGGTTTTCGGTTGGTCCGATGCTCCATCGGCGATAGGGCCGGTGGCAATACCGCCGGTTCGTAACTGCTCAGGCGCGCAGCGTACGCCAGAGCGCCTTTTCGCCTAATTTCTCCACCAAAGCATCGTGAGCGGCGCGTTCCGCGTCGCTCAGCCTCGGGGCAAGCGGCGCGGGCCTTTGCGCGATGCTGACGGCCTCGCCCGCATCGCCGGCGTTTTCCTGCGGTCCGCCAGCCGAAATCTCCAGCCCGAGTGCTGCCTGCTTGCCGCCGATCAGCTCGATATAGACTTCCGCCAGCAGCTCGGCATCGAGAAGCGCGCCGTGCTTCGTGCGGCGGCTGTTGTCGATGCCGTAGCGGCGGCAGAGCGCGTCGAGCGAGTTCGGCCCCATCGGATGCTTGCGTCGGGCGATCGCCAGCGTATCGACGACGCGGCCCGGATCGACGGGCGGTTGCCCGAGCCGATCGAACTCCGCATTGATGAAGCCCATGTCGAAATTCGCGTTGTGGGCGACGAGCCTGGCGCCGTCGATGAACTCCATGAATTCATCGAGGATCGCTGCGAAGACGGGCTTGTCCGCCAGGTCGGCGTCGCTGATGCCATGGACGGCCAGCGCATCGGGATGAACCGACCGGCCCTGGGCGTTGATGAAGCGATGCAGCGTGCGGCCGGTGGGAAACCGGTTGACCAGTTCGACGCAGCCGAGTTCGATCACCCGGTCGAGGCGCGGGTCCAGTCCGGTGGTTTCCGTGTCGAAGATGATTTCCCGCATCGCTCCGCTCGCTCAATCCTGTCGTTTCCATATCCGCACCGCGTCGGGACGCCGGGCAGCATGCGCGCTGCCGCATCTCCGGGCAAGAACGGCCTCAGCCGGGCCCGCTTTCATCTGGGGACAGCGCGGCGAGGATCGTCCTGACCGCGGCGCGCGCGGTCTCCTTGCCGCCACCCGTATCGATGACGAAATCGGCGCGGCGGCGCTTCTCCGCGTCGGGCACCTGGCGCGCCAGGATCGCTTCGAATTTTTCCTCGGTCATGCCGGGACGACGCAGCACCCGGGCGCGCTGTTCCTCGGCCGGCGCGCTGACGACCACGATCCTGTCGACCCGGTCCATGCCTCCGGTCTCGAACAGGAGCGGAGCATCGAGGAGGACGATGGGCGCGCCGCGCGCCCGGTGCTCTGCCACGAAGGCATCGGCATCCGCGCGCACCAGCGGGTGAATGATCGCCTCCAACGCCTTCAACGCTTCCGGATTGCCGAGAACCGCCTGCGCCAGCCGGCTGCGATCGACGGCGCCATCGACGACGACGCCTGGAAAACGGGCTTCGATGAGCGGCGCGGCCGCGCCGGCGTAAAGGCGATGCACCGCGGCATCGGAATCGTGAACCGGAACGCCTTCGTCGGCGAACATCTTCGCCGTGGTCGACTTGCCCATGCCGATGGAGCCGGTCAGGCCGAGAACGATCATGCGCCGTTCCCCAGATCGGCCAGCACATGGCTGCGCAGTGCGTCGGTGACAGCCGGGCGGACGCCGAACCAGCGCTCGAAACCCGGAGCCGCCTGATGCAGCAGCATGCCCAGACCATCGACCGTCGCCAGGCCGCGCGCCTCGGCGACGGCCAGAAGATCGGTCCTCAGCGGCGCATAGACGATGTCGCTGACGATGGCATGGTCGGGTAATGGCTCCAGAGCGATTTCCAGCGGCGGCTTGCCGGTCATGCCGAGCGCGCTGGTGTTGACCAGAAGGTCGGCGCTGGCAAGCAGAACGGGCAGTTCCTGCCAGCCATGCGCGCTCGTTCCGCCGCCGAAACGCAGGGTCAGCTCGGTCGCGCGATCCAGCGTCCGGTTGACGATGCGGACATCCTTGTAGCCGGCTTCCTGAAGCGCGTGGATGATCGCGCGCGCGGCGCCGCCGGCGCCGAGCACCACCGCGGTACGGCCATTGCGCCAATGCGGCGCGGACGCATCGAGATGCGCGGCATAGCCATAGGCGTCGGTGTTGCCGCCGCAAAGCGTCGCGCCCTCGAACCAAAGCGTGTTGACCGCGCCGATCATCTCGGCGGCGGTGTCGCGCCTGCCGACCAGGTGAAACGCCGCTTCCTTGTGCGGCAGGGTGACGTTGCCGCCGGCAAAGCCGGCTTCGGCGATACCCCGCAGGAACGGCTCGAAATCGAGCGGCGCCACGTCGATGCGCTCATAACTGCCGGGAATCTGGTGCACGGCAAGCCAGTGCCCGTGGATGAGCGGCGAGCGGGAATGAGCGATGGGATGCCCACAGACAAAGGCGTGCGGACCGGCGGTTTGCGGATCAGCCATCGATGGCCCCCAGCGTGCGCAGTTCGGCGAGCAGCGGCAGGAGAGGCAGGCCGACAATGGTGAAATTGTCGCCCTCGATCTTCTCGAAAAGCTGGATGCCCTCGCCCTCGATCTGGTAGGCGCCGACGCTGCCCAGCGCCTTCTCGCCGACCCGCGCCAGATGACGCCCGATGAAGGCCGGATCGAGCTGCCGCATGGTCAACCGGGCGATGCCGACGTGACGCCACAGCACCGCGCCCGCCTGCGCCAGAACCACGGCGCTGTTGAGCTGATGGGTGCGGCCCGACAGTTTCAGCAGATGGTTGCGGGCGCCTTCCATGTCGGCCGGCTTGTGAAACACCTCGTCCCCCAGCGACAGGGTCTGGTCGGCGCCGATCACCAGCGCATCGGCAAAACGTTCGGAAACCTCCACCGCCTTGGCCTCGGCCAGCACCTGTGCCACGGTTTCGGGATCGGCCTCGCTGCCTTCAAGCGCTTCCTCGACGGCGCGCTCGTCGATGGAGGAGCGCTCGACGCGGAACCGGAGCCCGGCGTTTTCCAGCAGCATCCGGCGAAACGGGCTGCCGGAAGCGAGGATGATCTGCGGCGCATCAGTCATGTCAGGCCTCCCTGCTTTCACGCGATTTCGCATGCAGCGCCAGAATGGCGGCGGCGGTTTCCTCGATGGAGCGGCGCGTGACGTCGATCACCGGCCAGCCGTGCCGGGCGCAGATCTGCCGCGCGTAGGCGATCTCGCGGGCTATCGTGCCACGATCCGTGTAGGGATTGAAATCGTCCTCGTTGACCGTGCCAAGAATGCGGTTCTGGCGGATCTGCGAGATGCGTTCCGCCGAGGCGACGAGGCCGACGACCAGCGGCTTCTTCGCCAGCGCCAGATCCTCCGGCAGCGCCATATCGAGAACGATCGGGACGTTGGCCGTCTTCACGCCGCGATTGGCCAGATAGATGCTGGTCGGCGTCTTCGAGGTGCGCGAGATGCCGACGAGGATCACGTCGGCTTCCTCCATGTCGAGCGGCAGCTGGCCGTCATCATGGTCCATGGTGAAGTTCAGCGCCTCGATGCGGCGGAAATACTGGGCGTCGAGCACATGCTGGGCGCCGACGCGGCGGCCGGCCGGCGTGCCCAGATAGGACTGGAACACCATCAGCACCGGTTCGAGCACCGAGACGCAGGGCAGGCCGAGCGCGGCGCAGCTCTCGTCGATCCGGCGGGCGAGGTTCTGGTCGACCACCGTATAGAGGACGATCCCCGGCTCCTCCTCGATCTCCTCGAGGACGCGGGCGAGCTGCCGGTCGTTTCGAATCAGCGGGTAGATGTGCTCGATCGAGCGCGCGTCCTTGTATTGCGCGGCCGCCGCCCGTCCCGCGGCCAGCAGGGTCTCGCCGGTCGCATCAGAAATCATGTGAAGATGGAAGAAGCGTTGTGGTTGCTGCACGGATTTCTGCCTGCCCATGTGGATGGCTGTTGATAACGCGCGGCGCGGCGATTGGCGAGGCTGGCCCCTTTGAAAAACGAGCCGATTCATCCACAGCGGCGGGTTCTGTGGAACGGAGACCACCAATGTGGAGAACAATCGTCACTCCGGAAAAAGCTCAAGATGATGCACAGGGGAAGAGATGATCAGGATCGGCCAAGCGCCTGACCAGCAAACAGGAATCCAGACGATCCCCGTTCTTCTCAAGCAGTGGGAACGTCGAGGGCGCGGCAATTGGCCCGGCCGGATCCGGCGGCTTTCCGTGGACAGAATTGAATCCACGTTACAAACAGACTCATAGAATCAATAGATTCCTCATAGAGAATTATCTTTGACTCCTGACTGTGGAGCAGCCTGATGGGGCAACGACGAATCCTCGACGTGCTGAGAGGCGAGACCGTCTTTCCGCCACCTGCATGGATGATGCGGCAGGCGGGACGCTATCTGCCCGAGTACAGGGAAACGAGGAAACAGGCGGGGAGCTTTCTCGACCTGTGCTACAATCCCGATCTGGCCGTGGAAGTGACGCTGCAGCCGATCAGGCGCTTCGGGTTCGACGCTTCGATCCTGTTCTCCGACATTCTCGTCGTGCCGCATGCGCTCGGCCGCGACCTACGCTTCGAGGAAGGCCGCGGGCCGCTGATGACGCCGATTGACGCGGCGGGTATCGCCAAGCTCGACGACGCAGGCGCACGTGATCATCTGGCGCCGGTCTATGAGACGGTGCGTCGTCTGCGGAAGGAGCTTCCCGACGAAACCACCTTGCTCGGCTTCTGCGGTGCGCCCTGGACGGTGGCGACCTACATGATCGCCGGGCACGGAACGCCAGACCAGGCACCGGCCAGGCTGTTCGCTCACCGGGAGCCGGAGGCGTTTGCCGCGCTGATCGGCCTTCTGGCGGACTGCTCGGCGGATCATCTGGTGCGCCAGATCGATGCAGGCGCGGATGCGGTGCAGATCTTCGATTCCTGGGCCGGCGTTCTCGACGAACTGTCCTTCGAGCGCTGGTGTGTCAGGCCGGTAGCGCGGATGGTGGCGCGGGTGCGGGAATCGCATCCCGATGTGCCGATCATCGGCTTTCCGAAGGGTGCGGGTGCGCTCTATGCCGGTTACCGCCGGCAGACGGGGGTGACGGCGCTTGGACTGGACTGGACCGTGCCGATGGGAACGGCGCGGCGCCTGCAGGCCGAAGGCGCGGTGCAGGGCAATCTTGACCCGCTGCGGCTGGTGGCCGGCGGGGATGCTCTGCTCGAGGCCGTGGATGCGATCGTCGGCGGCCTGAAGGATGGTCCCTTTGTGTTCAATCTCGGACATGGAATCACGCCGGACACGCCGATCGCCCATGTGGAAGCGATGCTGAAACGCGTCAGGGAGCAGGGATGATGGCTGCTCGGCAGGACACGGGTGGAAGGAAAGCAGCCTTGAGGGCCTTTGTCGCGCTGGCGATCTTCGCCGTTCTGGCGGCGCTTCTGTTCTATTTCGATCCGGACGGCTTCTATCCGTGGGCGAAGGCGATCCATGTGATCGCGGTCATCTCCTGGATGGCCGGCATGCTCTATCTGCCGCGGCTCTTCGTCTATCACGCCGAGACCGAGCCGGGATCGCAGCAGTCCGAGACCTTCAAGGTGATGGAAGGACGCCTGCTGCGGCTGATCATCAATCCGGCGATGATGGTGACCTGGGTGCTCGGCCTGTGGCTCGCCTGGAAGGGATTCGGCTTCCAGGGGGGCTGGCTGCACGCGAAGATCGCGCTGGTGTTCGCGATGTCGGGCGTGCATGGCTATTTCTCGGGCGCCGTGCGTCGTTTCGCGGCCGATGCAAACACGCGGCCGGCGCGTCATTGGCGTATAATGAACGAGGTCCCGACGCTGCTGATGATCGTCATCGTCATCCTTGTTATCGTCAAACCCTTCTGATACTGGAATCCGAAGCCGCATTCGACAACGGTACCGGCTAGGCTATCTTGCTCTTTGGCAAGGACAGCGATAAAACACGGTTCCTTCCTTTTTGTCCGGTTCCCCGATCCCTTCCGTATCGAGTGAAGCTGGCCGGCCCCGTATCCGCCGCATCTCCATCATTCCACCGCCTTTTCCAGAGTCCGCCACATGCAGGAAATGAAACTCCAAGAGCTGAAAAGCAAATCGCCGACCGATCTGATCGCGTTCGCCGAATCGCTCGAGGTCGAGAACGCCAGCATCATGCGCAAGCAGGAGCTGATGTTCGCCATCCTCAAGAAGCTCTCGACGCAGGACATCGAGATCATCGGCGAGGGCGTGGTCGAGGTCCTTCAGGACGGGTTCGGCTTCCTGCGCTCGGCGACCGCCAACTATCTGCCCGGCCCGGACGACATCTACATCTCGCCCTCGCAGATCCGCCGCTTCTCGCTGAAGACCGGCGACACGGTCGAAGGACCGATCCGCAGCCCGAAGGAAGGCGAGCGCTATTTCGCGCTGCTGAAGGTCAATACGATCAACTTCGAGGATCCGGAGAAGATCCGGCACAAGATCCATTTCGACAATCTCACGCCGCTCTATCCCGACGAGCGGCTGAACATGGAGATCGAGAACCCGACGACGAAGGACCTGTCGGCGCGCGTAATCGACCTGGTGGCGCCGCTCGGCAAGGGCCAGCGCGGCCTGATCGTCGCGCCGCCGCGGACCGGCAAGACGGTTCTGCTGCAGAACATCGCCCATTCGATCACGTCGAACCATCCGGAATGCTTCCTGATCGTTCTCCTGATCGACGAGCGTCCCGAGGAAGTGACCGACATGCAGCGCTCCGTGAAGGGCGAGGTGGTGTCCTCGACCTT
The DNA here is from genome assembly GCF_000300335.1 of Nitratireductor pacificus pht-3B. Classification (GTDB taxonomy): domain Bacteria; phylum Pseudomonadota; class Alphaproteobacteria; order Rhizobiales; family Rhizobiaceae; genus Nitratireductor; species Nitratireductor pacificus. The sequence goes on from NZ_AMRM01000009.1 coordinate 41,725, forward strand.
CGACGAGCCGGCGTCACGGCACGTGCAGGTGGCCGAGATGGTCATCGAGAAGGCCAAGCGGCTGGTCGAGCATGGACGCGACGTGGTGATCCTGCTCGATTCCATCACGCGCCTCGGCCGCGCCTACAACACCGTCGTGCCGTCCTCCGGCAAGGTTCTCACGGGCGGCGTGGACGCCAATGCCCTGCAGCGCCCGAAGCGCTTCTTCGGCGCGGCGCGCAACATCGAGGAAGGCGGTTCGCTGACCATCATCGCGACGGCGCTGATCGATACCGGCAGCCGCATGGACGAAGTCATCTTCGAAGAGTTCAAGGGCACCGGCAACTCGGAAATCGTGCTCGACCGCAAGGTGGCCGACAAGCGCATCTTCCCGGCGATCGACATCCTCAAGTCCGGCACCCGCAAGGAAGACCTGCTGATCGCGCGCCAGGACCTGCAGAAGATCTTCGTCCTGCGCCGCATCCTGGCGCCGATGGGCACCACGGACGCCATCGAGTTCCTCAACGACAAGCTGAAGCAGACCAAGGCCAATTCCGAGTTCTTCGATTCGATGAACACGTGATCATGGACCGGCGCGTTAAGCGCCAGTTAACCATGTCTTCCGCCGTTACTCGCGCAGCGCTTCCTCGAGCGCCGAAGGCTCGGTAAAGGGCGGCAGGCAGGTCTGGCCGATGCACAGATAGGCTGCGGGGCGCGTGGTATCCACTACCACATCACCCGGCAGAGTTACCTTCTCTCCGCCTGTCGAAACAACGCTGTCGAAACGCCTCGGATCAGGGTTTCGATTCGCTACCGGAATGAACACTACGCTCCCCGCCGGCTCGACCATCACCAGTTTGCGGGCCGAAACCGCCACAGAAGCCGCATGAACGGTGCCGGCCTGTCCATAGGGTTGCCTGGCGGCACGGCCGAGCGCGGTTCGCGCGGTTTCATGCAGAAGGCCTGTCATCTCCTCGTCACCGGTAAGCGTGGCCAGGGCGGCAAGGGCTTCGATCACCTGGCTGGTGGCGGAAGGGATCGCCTCATCCACGTCGCCTCGGATTCGCATGGGCACGTCGCCTGAATCGGAGGCCGACATGTAGAAGCCCGAACCCGCCTTGTCCTGGTGCCAGCGCTGAAGCTGGCCGGCCCATTTCCGCGCCTGCTGCAACAGCGCATCGTCGCTGGTGGCGCCGTAAAGCGCCGTTGCGGCGGAGATCATCGCGGCATAGTCGCTGGACAACGCGGGAAACAGCTGCTTGTCGCCACGTATACTGTGGGGCAGGCGGCCGTTCTCCATCGATTCGCAGACGAAACGAAATGCGGTCCGAGCGGCTTGGGTCCAGTCGGGCCGGTCGAGCAGCCGTCCCGCGGTCGCGAGCGCTGTTATGGTCATCCCGTTCCAGTCGACCAGCAACTTGTCATCGCGCCCAGGCTGCGGCCGGGCCTGCCGGGCGACCAGGAGCCTGTCGAGGAGCGTGCGCATGCGGGTCTCCGACGCAGGATCGGTAGCGGCGGGATGATTGAGCCTGTGCAGGATCGGGTCCCTATGCCAGTCGGCTGGCTTCTCCAGGGTGAACACATCCAGAAAAGCCCCGGCCTCCGAGCCAAGCACTTCGCCCAGCTCCTGCCGGGACCAGACATAGGTCTTCCCCTCCTCGCCATCCGTGTCCGCATCGAGGCTCGATGCGAATCCACCGCCGTCGACGCGCATCTCACGCAGGAGCCAATCCACGGTCTCTTCGATTCGGATACGGAACAATTGATCGTGCGTCCGGGCGTAGACCCAGCACAGAAGCTGCAGGAGCTGCGCATTGTCGTAGAGCATCTTCTCGAAATGCGGGACAACCCAGCGATCATCGACGGCATAGCGGGCAAGGCCGCCGCCGACGTGATCATAGATCCCGCCGGACAGCATGTGCCGAAGACTGTCGGCGACGGCTTCGATCCGCGTCCGGTCGCCGTGCTGGATGCCATCCAGCCAGAGGATCTTCATGAAGGGGGCGTTCGGAAACTTCGGCGCGCCGCGCAAGCCGCCAAGCGCCGGATCGATCATGCCGTGGACGCGCGCCGCGAGGTCACGCAGCATCGCGTCCGGTTCCGGCGGCTCTCCGGGCGGCGGCGCGAGGCTCGCCTGGACATGGGCCTTGAGGTTCCCGGCGCTTTTCGTCAGCTCGTGACGCTTCTCCCGCCAGGCGGCATCGATTGCCTGCAACACCTGGACGAAGCCCGGCCGGCCGAAGCGCGGCTCCGGCGGAAAGTAGGTTCCGCCCCAGAACGGACTGCCGTCCGGCGTGAGGAACATGGTCAGCGGCCAGCCGCCCTGCTCCCCGGTGGCCGCCAGCGCGGCCATGTAGATCTGGTCGATCTCCGGGCGTTCCTCCCGATCTACCTTGATATTGATGAAAAGTCGGTTCATGACGGCGGCCACCGCGTCGTTCTCGAAGGATTCATGCGCCATGACGTGGCACCAGTGGCATGCGGCATAGCCGATGGAGAGCAGGATGGGCCGGTCGAGCGCCTGCGCCTCGGCCAGCGCTTCGGGGGACCAGGCGCGCCAGTGGACGGGATTGTCCCTGTGCTGCTGAAGATAGGGACTGGTTTCCTCGGCAAGCAGGTTCCTGGCTGGCAGCACGGCGGGGCCTCATGAGATTCGATCGGCGACAGGGATCAGAGCGGGGACGGTAGGGCGCTTTCGATGACAGGGCAAATGCAGATGCGCGAAACGATCTTCGCACTCTCGAGCGGCGGGCTGCCGGCCGGCGTCGCGATCATCCGCCTGTCGGGCCCCGGCGTGACCGATGCGCTGGCAGCGATGGCGGGGGAGGTTCCTCCGGCGCGCCGCGCGCGGCTGACGGATATCCGTCGTGAGGACGGCGCTCTGCTGGACCGGGGCCTCATCCTGTTCTTCCCGGCGCCGCACAGTTTTACCGGTGAGGATTGCGGCGAACTGCATCTGCATGGCGGGCGTGCCGTGGTGCAGGCGGTGCTTGACCTGCTGGGCCATCGTCCGGACTTCCGTGCGGCGGAAGCGGGCGAGTTCACCAGGCGGGCCTTCCTCAACGGCAAGCTGGACCTGACCGGTGCCGAGGCACTGGCCGATCTGATCGCGGCCGAAACCGAGGCGCAGCACCGGTTTGCGCTGGCAAGCGGCGATGTCCGGCATCAGCAGCTCTACGCCGGTTGGCGGCGGACCCTGATCCGCGCCCGGGCGATGATCGAGGCAGAGCTGGATTTCGCCGACGAGGAGGATGTGCCGGGATCGGTTTCCGGCATGGCCTGGCGGGAGATCGAAGACCTCTGTTCGCAGATGGCGAAGCATGCCGACGGTTATCGCGATGCCGAGATCATCCGCGACGGTTTCCGGGTCGTGATCCTCGGAGCGCCAAATGCCGGCAAGTCCAGCCTGCTCAACGCCATGGCGCGGCGCGACATCGCCATCGTCACCGACGAACCGGGAACGACGCGCGATGTGCTGGAGGCCGTTCTGGACATCGGCGGCGCAAAGGTGATCGTTACCGATACGGCGGGGATCCGTGCGAACCCGGGGCGCATCGAGGCGATGGGCATGGACCGCGCAATGGACCGCGCGCGCGATGCCGACCTGATCCTTCTGCTCGAGGATGCAGACAATCCGCAGCCCGTCGCGCCGCCGGAGAATGCCCGTCACATCCGCGTCGCCAACAAGATCGATCTTCTGGCCGGACGACTCCTGCCGGACGGCTATGACTGCGCGGTTTCGGCGGCGTCGGGAGAAGGGCTGGATGCACTCTTTTCCGAGATCGGGACGATCAGCGGAACGAGCACGCGCCGCGCCGCCGACCTGCTTCCCTTCAGGGAACGGCATGTGCGCCTGATACGGGCAGCCATCCGGCATGCGCGCCGCGCGGCTGACATGAATGGCCTTGACCTGGAGTTGCGCGCGGAAGAACTGCGTCTGGCGGCGGACGCGCTTGGCCGTATTGCCGGGACGATTGACGTTGAAGACCTGTTGGATACGATCTTCTCGCAGTTCTGCATCGGCAAGTGACTCACGTGAAACACGGAGTGCCGCGTCGCCGTCCGTGACTCACGTGAAACATTCACGCCGGATGGGGGCTGACTCACGTGAAACACTGATGCGCGGGGTGGCGACAATAGCGAAAGATTGTTTCACGTGAAACGTATTCTTGCACCGCGTCCCTTGACGCAGCAGCGATAAGGGGACATGTCTCCGCCATTCTGATCTCAGAAGCAGGACAATCGCGCGCAACCGACCGCAGCGGCACCCTGCGTTCAGGCAGGGACAGGCCATGATTGAACAGTATGACGTGGTGGTGATCGGCGGCGGTCACGCAGGTTGCGAGGCAGCGGCCGCTTCCGCGCGCACCGGCGCTCGAACGGCGCTGGTGACGCTGCGCGCCGACACGATCGGCGTCATGTCGTGCAACCCGGCCATCGGCGGGCTGGGCAAAGGTCACCTCGTTCGAGAAGTCGATGCGCTCGACGGGATCATGGGCCGCGCTGCCGATGCGGCCGGCATACAGTTTCGCCTGCTCAACCGCCGCAAGGGACCGGCCGTGCGCGGCCCGCGCACCCAGGCGGATCGCAAGCTCTACCGGCTTGCCGTGCAGGATGCGGTGCGCCAGCAACCGGGTCTCGATGTCATCGAAGGCGAGGCGCTGGAGCTCTCGATCAGTGAAGGCCAGGTTTCCGGATTGATCATCTCCGGCGAACGGCGTCTGCAATGCGCGGCAATCGTCCTGACGACCGGCACGTTCCTGCGCGGCTTGATTCACATCGGTGAGAAGACTATTCCTGCCGGCCGGATGAACGAGCAGGCGGCCATGCGCCTTTCGGGCTCGCTCGAGGAAGCGGGCTTCCGGCTTGGACGCCTGAAGACGGGCACGCCGCCGCGGCTGGACGGCCGCACCATCGACTGGTCCGGGCTGGACATGCAACCGGCCGACGACGATCCGACACCGTTCTCGTTGCTGACGAACCGCATCGTCAACCCGCAGATCGCCTGCGGTATCACACGCACCACCGACGAAACGCATGCGGTGATCCGCGCCAATCTGCATCGCTCGGCGATGTATTCCGGCGCCATCGACGGCATCGGCCCGCGTTACTGCCCTTCGATCGAAGACAAGATCGTCAAGTTCGGCGATCGCGAGGGACACCAGATCTTTCTCGAGCCGGAAGGGCTCGACGACGATACGGTCTATCCGAACGGCATCTCGACATCGCTGCCTCAGGATGCGCAGGAAGCGCTGCTGAAAACGATACCCGGGCTTGAGCGCGCCGTGATCCTGCAGCCCGGCTATGCCATCGAGTATGATCACGTGGATCCGCGCGAACTGGCGCCGTCGCTCGAATCGCAGAAGGTGAAGGGCCTGTTCCTGGCCGGGCAGATCAACGGAACCACCGGCTATGAGGAGGCCGCGGCGCAGGGTATTCTCGCCGGCATCAACGCGGCCAATCGCGCCTCGGGGGGCGATGCGGTGGTTCTCAGCCGGGCGGACGCCTATATCGGTGTCCTTGTCGACGACCTCGTCACGAAGGGTGTCAGCGAGCCATACCGCATGTTCACGTCGCGGGCGGAGTATCGCCTCTCCCTGCGGGCCGACAATGCGGACGCGCGGCTGACGCCGCTCGCGATTCGCCTGGGCATCGCCTCCGCCGAGCGCGCGCGCCGCTTCTCCGAGCAGGAGGAACGGCTCGCCGCGGCGCGGGAACTGATTCGGAGCCGGTCCATCAGCCCGAACGAGGCGGCGAAGCATGGCATCATGCTCAACCGTGACGGGGTGCGGCGCAGCGCCTACGACCTCCTGTCTTATCCGGATGTCGATCTGGCGCGGATCACCCGAATATGGCCGGAACTGTCTGAAATTCCTTCTCTTTTATGTGAGAAGCTGGAAACCGAAGCACGCTATGCCGTGTATCTGGAACGGCAGAGCAATGATGCGGCGATGCTGCGCCGCGAGGAAGCGCGGGAGATTCCCGGAGACCTCGACTTCTCCGCCGTCCCCGGACTTTCAAATGAGTTGAAGCAGAAGCTGGCACTGCGCCGGCCGCGCAACGTCGCCGACGCGCAGAAGATCGACGGCATGACGCCAGCGGCGCTTGCCTTGATCATCGCGATGATACGACAGATGGACCTTGAACGAGGCGTGGCGTGAGTTCCGAACGGTTTGCACAACTGCAGACAATCGCCGGTCCGGTTTCACGTGAAACATTCGATCGCCTGACGGCCTTCGAGGCGGTCTTTCAGCGCTGGGCGAAGCGCATCAATCTGTCCGCACCGTCGACACTTGGCGCGCTCTGGGAGCGGCACATCCTTGACAGCGCGCAGCTCCTGCGCCTGGCGCCCGAAGCGAAGCACTGGGTGGATGTCGGTTCGGGTGGCGGATTTCCTGGTGCGGTGATCGCGATCCTGCTCGGCGACCGGCCCGATTGCTCGGTCCAACTTGTGGAGAGCAATCGCAAGAAAGCGGCATTTCTCGTGGCGGCGCTGAACGAAGTGGGGATCGCACCGCGCGTCCACGCCCGGCGAATCGAGGACAGCTACGCACTGACCGGAACCCCCGAAGTCGTTACGGCCCGCGCCCTGGCGCCGCTGCCGCTGCTGCTTGCACTGACGGAGCCGTGGCTGGCACATGGTGCGCGCGCGCTGTTCCACAAAGGCCGGGATTACCGGCGCGAAGTTGAAGAAAGCATTAACGAGTGGCGATTCGATCTGGTAGAACATGCTGACAAGGTTGATGCGGCCGCTGTTATTCTGGAAGTGAGTAACCCACGTCGAATTTCGCCGGGAGCGGCGTCGCGCAAACCTTCCGTATAGGTTCATTCGGGGTACCAGCAGCGATGCACAGCGGAACGCGAATCATCACGGTGGCAAACCAGAAGGGTGGGGTCGGCAAGACCACCACGGCGATCAATCTCGCCACGGCCCTGGCGGCGATCGGCGAGAACGTGCTGGTTGTCGATCTCGACCCGCAGGGCAATGCCAGCACCGGCCTGGGCATCGACCGCAAGGAGCGGCATGTGTCCTCCTATGACGTGCTGACCGGCCGCGCCGGCCTCATCGAGGCGGCGATGGAGACTGCGGTGCCCGGCCTGTCCGTGGTGGCCTCGACGCTCGATCTGCTCGGCATCGAGATGGAAATCTCCGGCGCGCCGGACCGCGTTCTGAAGCTGCGCAACGCGCTGAGGGACGAGGCCTATCCTTACTCTTACGTCTTGGTCGATTGTCCGCCGTCGCTCAATCTGCTGACGCTGAATGCCATGGCGGCCGCCGATTCGGTACTGGTGCCGCTGCAGTGCGAGTTCTTCGCCCTCGAGGGCCTGAGCCAGCTTCTCGAGACCGTCGAGCAGGTGCGCGGGTCGATCAACCCGAATCTGGGCATCCAGGGCATTGTCCTGACCATGTTCGACCGTCGCAACAATCTGGCGAACCAGGTCGTCGAGGATGTGCGCGCCCATATGGGCGACACGGTCTACGATACGGTCATTCCGCGCAATGTCCGGGTTTCGGAGGCGCCGTCCTATGGCAAGCCGGCGATCCTGTATGACCTGAAATGCTCGGGCAGCCAGGCCTATCTGCAACTCGCTTCGGAGGTGATCCGTCGCGAGCGGCGGTTGCGGGCCGCGTAGCATGGTGGCGGGGGTGCCGTTGCGAAACATGTCAGTCTGGTGCTTGGTGGTGTTGTAAGATGAACGAAGATCCCTCACGTAAACGCCTCGGACGGGGCCTCGCGGCCCTGATCGGCGAGATGGACAAGCCCGAAGCGGCCCGGCAGCAGCCAGTGCGCGCCGACCGGGCCGTGCCGATCGAGTTCATCTCCCCCAACCCGCGTAACCCGCGCCGCCAGTTCATCGAGGCGGATCTCAGCGATCTGGCGCAGTCGATCCGCGAACACGGGATCGTGCAGCCAGTGGTGGTCCGCTCCGGTTCCGCCCCCGGCCGTTTCGAGATCATCGCCGGCGAGCGCCGCTGGCGGGCGGCGCAGAAGGCCGGGCTCAACGAAGTGCCGGTGATCCTGCGGGAAGTGGACGACAAGGCGGCGCTGGAACTGGCGATCATCGAGAACGTGCAGCGCGCCGACCTCAACCCGCTGGAGGAGGCGCGCGGCTACCAGCAATTGATCGACGAGCACAGCTATACCCAGGCGGACCTCGGCCAGGTGATCGGCAAGAGCCGCAGCCATGTGGCAAACACGCTGCGGCTGCTCAAGCTGCCGGACGTGATCGGTGATCTGATCGTCGACGGGTCCCTGTCGGCCGGCCATGCGCGGACGCTGGTGACGGCGGAAGACCCGCTTGGCCTTGCGCGGCGCATCGTTGAGGAAGGCCTTTCCGTGCGGCAGGCCGAGGCGCTGGCCAGCGCCCCGCCTCCCGCCCAGTCTCCGGATGGCGGCAAGGAGCGCAAGGAGAAGGATGCCGACACTCTGGCATTGCAGAAGCTTCTCAGCGACCAGACCGGCCTGAAGGTGGTGATCAACCACAAGGAACGCGGCGGCGAGATGCGCATCGCCTATCGCAGCCTGGAGCAGCTCGATGAGCTCTGTCGCCTGCTGAAGCAGTAGATCAGCGGCGACCTATCTCTCTGTTTTTTAGTCTTTTTGCAGTTCTACTGGAGTTGGGTCTGCGCCTATTCCCGGCTGTCCTGTCGGAGAATTATGGTTAGCCGAAGGTTAACGTCGGCCCCGCGCGCCCTCTATGGCGAGCGCCATCAGAGCCTGGCGGGCGATCGGCACGGCTAATGCCGGTTTCTGCCGGGTGCGCAGGATCGCGGCCTGCAGGCGCTCGCCGGCGTTCTGCAACGCGCTGCTGCTCCAGCGGCTCAGAGCCGTTTCGACGGTCTTGCGGCGTGAGAAGAAGACAGGCGGGCGCGCAGAGGCGACCGCCGCGCTCGCCGACTGCCCGCCGGTATCCATGGCGTGGCGCAGGGCCTGCAGCGCGTGGATCTGCCGCAGCGTCGCGGAAAGCACTAGGAAGGGCGGATTGCCGGCCGTCAGGAAACGGCGAAAGGCGCTGTCGAATGCCTTGAACTGGCCGACGATGACGGCATCGACAGCCTCGTCGGCGCTCAGGCCGGAGACATCGCCCGTGAGCATGCGGATATCCTCCGCCGTCACCTGGCCGTTGCCGGCGCAGTAGAGCGCCAGTTTCTCGAGCTCGCCGCGGGTCGCCAGCCGGTCCCCGCCGAGATTGGCCTTCAGGAGCTGGCGCGCGTCCAGCGCGATGCCGAGGCCTGCGGCGCCCAACGCCTCGTCGATCACCGCGTCGATGCCGCGCCCGTCATCGGCGTAGCAGGGAAGCGCCATGCCGCTGCTGCCGCGCTCGACCGCCGAGCGCAGGGACGCGCCCTTGCGCAGGTCACCGGCCTCGACAAGGATGATGCAATCGGCCGGCGGCGCTTCCAGAAGGGCGGTGATGTCGGCGACGAGCGCCTTCTGGTTTCCCGCACCCTTCACCCAGATCAGGCGCTGCGGTGAGAACATCGGCACGGTCAGCGCCTCGTCGGCCAGCCTGCCAGGCTGCTGCTCCACTTCCGCGGCGTCGAGGCGCACGGTGGTGAAGGGGTCGTCGAGAGGGAGCTTCGTGGCTTCCGCAAAGCGGCGCGCGCGCTCGCTGACAAGGCCACGGTCGGGGCCGTAGATCAGGACGATGCGGGCCGCCTTTTCGGGCTGGGCCAGCCATCGATCGACTTCATGTGCTTTCTTCTGCGCCATATCCGCTCAATATCACGGGAAACCGGCTTGGACATCCCGCCCGTGCGGTGGGCTGTGCAAACTTCACCGCGTGAGCCAGTCGTCGTCGATCTCGGGCAGCGGTATCGCGGCTATCAGCTCGCGCGTGTAGTCCTCGCGCGGCGCGGCAAACAGGGCTTCCGTCGGGCCGGCCTCGACGATGCGGCCGGCGCGCATGACGATGGTGTTCCTGCACAGCCGGCGGATCACGGAGAGGTCGTGGCTGATGAAGGCGATGGTCAGGCCCATTTCGCTGGCGAGCTGATCGAGCAGGGTCAGGATCTGCGCCTGTGTCGAGACGTCGAGGCCCGAGACGATCTCGTCGGCGAGGACGAATTTCGGCTCGAGCGCCAGCGCGCGGGCGATGCCGACCCGCTGGCGCTGTCCGCCGGAAAGCTGGTGCCTGTAGCGCGAAGCGAAATCCTCCGGCAGGCCGACACGGGTCAGCGCCGCGGCGACGCGTTCGCCGATGCGGTCCGAGAGGCCGTGATGGCGCATCGGCGCCGCGATGATCGCGCCGATGGTGCGGCGCGGATTGAGCGACGACATCGGATCCTGAAAGATCATCTGCAGATCGCGGCGCAGCGGCTTCAGTTCCGTTTCCGGCAGATGGGCGATTTCCCGGCCGTCGAAGGCGATGCTGCCGGCGCTTGGTTCGAGCAGGCGGACCAGGGCGCGGCCGAACGTCGACTTGCCGGAACCGGATTCGCCGACGATGCCGGTGATGCAGTTGCGCTCGATGGCGAGATCCAGGCCATGGAGGATGTCGAGCATGGGGGCGGAGCCGAGAAGCGGCTTCCGGGTCATGTCGGGCAGGGAGACCTTCAATCCCCGGACGGTGAACAGGGGATCAGCCATGCGCGCGCTTCCACTCATTGTCTGCGTTCTGCACCTCCAGCGCGAGCTCCGCCAGAACCGCGCTGCCGACCGGCTGCAGGCTGGAGGCCGGGTCCGTGTAGCGCGGTGTCGCCGCCATCAGCGCCCTGGTATAGGCATGCTGCGGCGTGGCGAAGAGTGCCGGCGTCGGCGCGCGCTCGACCACCATGCCGGCATAGAGAACGGTGACGCTCTGGCTGATCTTGGCCACCACGCCGAGATCGTGGGTCACGAACAGGATCGCGGTGCCGTGCTGGCGCTGCAGATCGGCGATCAGCCGCAGGATCTGCTTCTGCACGGTGACGTCGAGCGCCGTGGTCGGCTCGTCGGCGACGATCAGGCGCGGTTCGGCGGCAAAGGCGGCGGCGATGAGCACGCGTTGGCGCATGCCGCCGGAAAGCTCGTGTGCCGGTGATGCAGTTGCGCTCGATGGCGAGATCCAGGCCATGGAGGATGTCGAGCATGGGGGCGGAGCCGAGAAGCGGCTTCCGGGTCATGTCGGGCAGGGAGACCTTCAATCCCCGGACGGTGAACAGGGGATCAGCCATGCGCGCGCTTCCACTCATTGTCTGCGTTCTGCACCTCCAGCGCGAGCTCCGCCAGAACCGCGCTGCCGACCGGCTGCAGGCTGGAGGCCGGGTCCGTGTAGCGCGGTGTCGCCGCCATCAGCGCCCTGGTATAGGCATGCTGCGGCGTGGCGAAGAGTGCCGGCGTCGGCGCGCGCTCGACCACCATGCCGGCATAGAGAACGGTGACGCTCTGGCTGATCTTGGCCACCACGCCGAGATCGTGGGTCACGAACAGGATCGCGGTGCCGTGCTGGCGCTGCAGATCGGCGATCAGCCGCAGGATCTGCTTCTGCACGGTGACGTCGAGCGCCGTGGTCGGCTCGTCGGCGACGATCAGGCGCGGTTCGGCGGCAAAGGCGGCGGCGATGAGCACGCGTTGGCGCATGCCGCCGGAAAGCTCGTGCGGATAGGCGGCGATGACGCGGTCGGGTTCGCGGATATGCACCTCGGCCAGCATCTCGCGAATGCGGTTGCGGGCACGCTCGGCCGGCCAGCCGAGGATGTGGGTCAGCCGATCCGACATCTGCGGGCCAATCCGGCGCGACGGGTTCAGTGCCGTCAGGGGATCCTGCGGGATGAGCGCGGTGCGGGCGCCGATCAGGCGGCGTCGCGCGGCGGCGCCGAGCGTCTCCAGCTCCGTTCCCTCCAGGGCGATGGACCCCTCAACCTGCCGGACACTGGGCGGCAGGACGCCGAGCAGGGCCTTGCCGATCATGCTCTTGCCGGCGCCGCTTTCGCCGACCAGCGCATGGACCTCGCCGGGCTTCACGTCGAGCGAGACGGAGCGCAGGACGCGGCTGCCATTGGGCAGGATGGCCGTCAGGCCGCTGATGGAAAGGCAGGACGGTCTGGCGTTCATCGGAGCACCGGGTCGAAGCGGCTTTTCAGCCCTTCGCCGAACTGGCTGAAGGAGAGCACGGTGAGAAACAGGGTTACCAGCGGGAAGACGAGAATCCACCAGGCCTGATGGATCGACAGGCGCCCCTCGGCGATGATGCCGCCCCAGGTCGGATCGTCGGTCGAGATGGACAGGTTGACGAAGGACAGGATGGCCTCGACGATCACGGCGATGCCCATCTCGAGCGACAGAAGGGCGACGATGGGCGGCAGGACATTCGGCAGCACCTCGCTCAGCATGATCCGCCAGCGGCCGAAGCCGGCGATGCGGGCGTTCTCGATGTAGTCCATGCGGGCCTGAACCATTGTCTCGGCGCGCACCACGCGGCAGAAACGGGTCCAGTCGATGACGGCGATGGCGATGATGACGGAGTGCAGGCCGGTGCCCAGCACGGCGACCAGCAGGATCGCGAACAGGACGGGCGGAAAGGCCATCCAGATATCGACGATCCGCGAGATGATGCGGTCCGCCCAGCCGCCGTAGTAGCCGGCTATCAAACCGAGCGCCGATCCCAGGACGCAGGCCGAGAGGGCGGCGGTGAAGGCGACCAGAACGGCGATGCGCGCGCCGTAGATCAGGCGCGAGAGCAGATCGCGGCCGAGGCTGTCCGTGCCCAATGGATAGCCGGATTCAGACCCGTTCATCCAGAAGGGCGGCAGGCGCTCGTAGAGGAGGTCCTGCGCCAGCGGATCCTGCGGCGCGAGGAGGGGCGCGGCGACGGCGGCAATGAAGACGAGCGCCAGCCAGAAGCCGGCAAGCCAGAGACGCGCGCCGGAGCGACGGGTGATGCGGGCGCTATCCATGGCGCAATCTCGGGTTCAGGAGAGCGTAGGAAAGATCGACGGCCAGGTTGATCAGCACGAAGATCAGGGCGAAGACGAGGACGATGCCCTGGATCAGCGGAAGGTCGCGGTTGATCACCGCGTCGATGGCCATGTTGCCGAGCCCCTCGTAGGAGAACAGGCGCTCGACGATCACCGTGCCGCCGATGAGGAAGGTGAACTGCACGCCGATCAGGGTGAGGGTCGGCAGGGCGGCGTTCTTCAGGGCCTCGCGCAGGATGACCTGCGTCTCGGAAAATCCCTTCACGCGCGCCAGAACCACATAATCGAGGTCCATCACCTCCTTCAGCGATTGTTTCAGCAGCAGGGTGATGATGGCGGCAAGCGGCAGCGCCAGGGCGAGCGCCGGCATGAACATGTGCGACAGCAGGTCGGCGGTGAGGTCGAAGCGTAGCCGGAGGATGCTCTCGACCAGATAGAACTGGGTGGAGAACGGCAGGTCGAGACTGGGCGATACCCGGCCGGAGATTTCGAAGATCGGCGCGAGAACGCCGAACAGGAGGATCAGGACAAGGCCCCAGAGAAAATCCGGGATGGACAAGGCCGCGCCTCCAGCCACGTCGATGCCGGCCTCGACCGCGGTGCCGCGCTCGCGCGCGCCGATGACGGCGAGCGGCCCGCCGATGATCAGAGCGATCAGCAATGCGACGGTGGCGAGTTCCAGCGTCGCGGGCAGGCGGCCGAGCACAAGGGACAGTACGTCCTGGCGCAGCGAGATCGAGGTGCCGAAATCCCCCTGAACGACGCCGCCGAGCCAGATGAGAAACTGGTGCGGCAGGCTCTTGTCCAGACCGTAGAGGGCGCGCAGGCGCGCGATGTCCTCCGGTCCGGCGCCGGGCGGCAGCATCATGGCGATGGGGTCGCCCGGGGCCACGCGAATGACGATGAAGACCACGACCGCGACGCCGAACAGCGTCACCGCCATGGTGATGAGACGCAGCAGGAATTTTTGCAGAATCACATGCGAATCCAGATTTCAGGACAAGCGCCGGCGGGATCGCGCAGAGTCCCGCCGGCCAGTTTATCTCGGCAAGGTCAGGCGGGCGTCATCAGCGCCGGCAGCAGGGCGCCCGAGATGTGCGGCACCACATTGACGCCCTTCGCATGGACGATCGGCTGCACATACTGGATCAGCGGGATGACATAGGCCTGCTCGGCAATGTGCTTCGACACGGCTTTCCAGCCGTCGATGCGCCTGGCCTCGTCTGCCTCGCCCCAGAGCGGGTTGATCATGTCGATCACGTCCTGCCCGTCCCAGACCGAGTGGGGGCTTGGGCCGTACATGGCGAAGCCGGTCGATGTGGTCGGGTCGCCGATGGCGTTGCCCCAGTTGTAGAAGGCGGCGGGCGCGAGCTGGTCGGCGGCGCGCAGCTCGAAATGCTTGGCGATCTCGTAGACCTCGATCTCCGCCTCGATGCCGACCTTGCGCCACATGCCGACGATGGCCTGGATCATCTCGTAATCCTTCGGCTTGAAGCCGCGCGTGGTCTGGATCTTGAACTTTACCGGGTTGTCGGTCGAATAGCCGGATTCGGCCAGCAGCGCGCGCGCCTTGTCGGGATCGTAGGGCACCTTGATGCTGTCGTCGAAGGCGGCGTATTCGGGCGCTTCCAGCGTGTCGATGGGCTTGCCGTAGCCGCGCAGCAGGCGGTCGACCAGCAGCTTCTTGTCGATCGACATGACGGCGGCCTGGCGCACATTGCGGTCGGTCATCACGTCGATGTCATTCAGGAAGATCATGCCGATGTCGGAAATGGGCGTGGCGGCGCCGGCAAGCCCGTCCTTGGCGATCAGCCGGTCATATTCCTCGTAGGGGATTTCCAGCGTCACCTGCGAGCGGCCGGATTCCACTTCGGCGACGCGGCTGGCGGCATCGGTCACGAACTTGATGGTGACGTTCTCGAAGGCAGGCTTGCCGCCCCAGTAGTTGGGGTTGGCCTTCAGGCGCAGGAAGGCGTTGCGCTCGAACTTGTCGACCATGTAGGGGCCGGTGCCGATGGGCGCGGCCTCGAACCCTTCGGCTCCGACCTTCTCGTAATAGGCTTTCGGCAGCACATAGCCGGTCAGGAACGACATCCATTTGAACAGGGTCGGCTCGAAGGAGAGCACATCGCCGGTGATCCTGTTGCCGTCGATGCTGAAATTGCCGACCTTCGACCAGACGAACTGAATCGGGTTGCCGGTTTCCGCCTTTGCGGCGCGTTCGAGCGACCAGACCACATCCTCCGCCGTGAAGGGCGAGCCGTCATGCCAGGTGACGCCCTCGCGCACGGTCATGTGGATCTTGCTGCGGTCGTCGCTCCAACCCCATTCGGTGATCAGGCCGGGGGCGAAGGAGAGATCGGGCTTCTGGGCGATGAACTGGTCGAAGACCGACTGGTAGAAGCCCTGAACGGTGGGATTGACCGCCGAGGGACCGGTGGTCGGGTCCCAGGACGGCAGGTTGACGTTGTAGGCGATGGTGAGTTCCTCGCCGGCGGCGCGCGCCGAGACCGGCAGGCCGAATGCCGTCGCGCCGAGTGCGGCGGCGCCGTAGCCCAGGATGTGTCGTCTGTTTGGTGTCCAGCTCATTTTGGTTCCCCTTGTGTTTGCCTTGCTGGCCGCCGGCTCGAGCCCGTTGCGGTTTGCAGGTATCGTTGTGGTCGCTGGTCTGGTCGTCAGGTCCGGGTGTCAGCGCCCTCCCAGTTGCTGGGCGAGCATGAAGCCGGAGGCCGCGCCAACGCCGGCGCCCGGCCAGGTCGCGGCGCCCGCCAGATGCAGGTTCGCGACCGGCGTGTTCCAGCCGGCGAAACCGGGCGCCGGGCGGAACAGAAAGTTCTGCGACAGGTGATGGCTGCCGCAGATCTGGTCGCCGCCCACGAGGTTCGGGTTCTCCCGTTCCAGATCGAGCGGCGAGAAGACGGCGCGACCGAGGACCTTTGCCGAGAGGCCGGGGGCATAGCGCTCGATGATCGACAGCGCGCGATCGGCATAGGCCTCCTTGACGGCGTCCCACGCCTCCGGGACGATCCGGCCGGCCGCGTCCGACCGGATCTCGGCGGGCAGCATGCGCACCTGCACCCACAGCACATGCTTGCCGTCCGGCGCGCGCGAGGGGTCGATTGCGGTCGGC
Organism: Nitratireductor pacificus pht-3B; assembly: GCF_000300335.1. Lineage (GTDB taxonomy): Bacteria > Pseudomonadota > Alphaproteobacteria > Rhizobiales > Rhizobiaceae > Nitratireductor > Nitratireductor pacificus. Next base: position 57,735 of record NZ_AMRM01000009.1, read on the forward strand.
TGGCCGACCACAAGCACCGGCTCGTCCGGCAGCGCGCCGGCCACGGCCTGCTGGTAGGTGCGCGCCATCATGTCAAGCGAGGGCGCGAGATGCACATAGGCGAAGCGCTGCAGCTCCGCGCCTGCCGACCAGTCCGGCAGGCCGTCGAGCGCCAGGTGGATCATCATCGTGCCGGGGGCATGGCGGAAGCCGCGCGCCGCCCTGTCGAAGGCCCCGTCGCCGCTGCCGCCGGGCAGGAGACCCGCGCCGAGGGCGCGGGGCGCGACAGTGGCCACCACGGCGCGGCGCGCCTCGAGAACCTCGCCGCCTGCCAGCCGCACGCCGGTGGCGCGGCCGTTTGCACGGATGATCTCCTCGACCGGCGCGTCGGTGCGGATGACGCCGCCATCGGCCCTGAGCATGCCTTCCATGGCGCGGATCATGGTGTCGGCGCCACCCTGGCCGATGACGAGGCCGAATGCCTGTCCGGCCATCGATTCCAGATAGGGGAACACGGCGCCCCCGGCGATGTCGGGCGCGAAGTCGAGATGCATCCCCCAGGCGGCCAAAGTCGCCTTCACCGCATCGCTCTCGAAATGGGCGTCGAGCCAGGCGCGGGGCGAGGAAAGAAGCAGGCGCACCAGCTTCAGCGAGCCGCCGACGCCGGCGGAGCGCCAAGCCTTCCAGCCGAGCCCGGCGAGCGCCCGCAGCGTCATGGGCGAGCCGAGGACGGCGAAGATCAGCGCCGCCTCGCCCGGGAATTCGGCAACCAGCCGCCGCCAGGTGTCCGCGTCGCGCGGCGACAGAGCGGCGAGGCGCGCAACGGTCTTCTCGATGTCGGTGCTGACGCCGAACCAGCGCCCGTCGGGAAAGACGCTGGCGAAGCAGTCGCTGGCCGGCGCCAGCGCAAAGTCATGCGATTTCAATTCATCTGCATATAATTTATGGAACGCGGAACCGGCAAAGAGGCTCAGGTTCATCGCGCCGAAGTCGTGATGGTATCCCGGCAGCGTGAATTCCTCGGTGCGGACGGCGCCGCCTATGGCGGAATTCCGCTCCAGAACGCACACCGACCAGCCCTTCCTGGCCAGATGCGCCGCACAGGCCAATCCGTTGTGACCGGCGCCGATGATGATCGCGTCGTAGGTATCCACGTTGGCGGTAGCTCCCTCCCAGGAGCAAAGATAATTGCATATGCATTCTTTTTCGTCTAGATCACCTGAATGCATGTACGGCGCTCAGCCGTGGGTTCTGATGCTTCTTGGGAGGAGAAACATGACTCAGTCCGCTCTCGGCGCGTTCGCCGACCAGCTTCTTTCGGGCAAGATCGAGGTGGTGGACCTGTCCGCCGTGCTCGGCCCCAACACACCGCTCCTCAAGCTGCCGCCGGAGCTGGCGGTGGACACGCCGAAGATCGAGGTCCACAAGATCTCCGAGTATGACGACAAGGGACCGTTCTGGGCCTGGAACTGGCTCAAGGTGGGCGAGCATTCCGGCACCCATTTCGATGCGCCGATCCACTGGATCACCGGCCGCGATTTCCCGGACGGCGCGACCGATACCATCGCGCCGAAGAACTTCGTCGCACCGGTCAACGTGATAGACTGCTCGAAGGAGGTGGCCGAGAACCACGATTTCCTGCTCACCGTCGATCACATCAAGGCATGGGAAGCCGAGCACGGCGCGATCCAGGCCGGCGAATGGGTGGTGCTGCGCAGCGACTGGTACAAGCGCAACGGCTCGGAAGCCGACTTCCTGAACGCCGACGAGACCGGCCCGCATTCTCCCGGCCCGACGCCCGAGGCGATCAGCTATCTGATCGACAAGGGCGTGATCGGCTGGGGCAGCGAGACGATCGGCACCGATGCCGGCCAGGCCGGGGGCATGGAGCCGCCCTTCCCGGCGCACAATCTGATGCACAAGGCCAACCGCTACGGCCTGGCCAGCCTTGCCAATCTCGACAGGCTGCCGGCCAAGGGCGCGATCCTGATCGCCGCGCCGCTGAAGATCGAGCACGGCACGGGCAGCCCCTGCCGCGTGCTGGCGCTGGTCTCCAAGGGCTGAGCGGCCGGATATCGCCATGTCCGCCCCCGGTCCGAACCCGGATACGATCATTGTCGGCAGCGGCATCAACGCGCTGGTCGCCGCCGCCCTCCTGGGCGGCAAGGGCCGGCGCGTGCTGGTGCTCGAGCGTAATGAGCGCATCGGCGGTTGCATCCGCACCGAGGCGATCACCGAGCCGGGCTTCACGCATGACGTGATGGCCACCACCTTCGTGCTGTTCGTCACCTCGCCGGCCTATGCGGCGCTGGCAAGCGATCTGGCACGGCACGGGCTGGAGTTCTGCAACTCCGATACGCCGACGGGCGTGCTGCGGCCGAATGGCGATTTTCTCATCCATCGGCGCGACCGCGCGGCGAATGTGGCGGCGTTCGACGCCGCCGAAGCCGGCGACGGCGCGCAGTACATGGCCGATGTCGCCTCCGTCGAACAGAATGCCGGGCTGATCTTCGGCCTGCTCGGTGGACGGGTGTGGAGCCTCGCGACGGCGCGGCTGCTGGCGGGCGAAGCCTGGCGGCGCGGCCCGCGGGCGCTGGCGGCCTTTTTCGGCGAGGCGCTGACGCCGGCGCGCGGCTGGCTTGAGAGCAGTTACGGCTCCGAAACGACGCGCGCACTCTGGGCGCCCTGGGCCCTGCATGCGGGGCTGGGGCCGGAGGATGCGTTCTCGGGACAGATCAGCAAGGTGATCGCCTTCGCGCTGGAGGCCGCCGGCGCGCCGGTGGTCAAGGGCGGCGGGCAGAAGCTGCTCGATGCGTTTCAGGCGCTGATCGAGGAGCGCGGTGGCATGATCCGTACCGGCGCGGACGTTGCGGAGATCCTGACGGAGAACGGCAGGGCGCGTGGTGTCCGGCTCGCCTCCGGCGAGGAGATCATGGCGTCGACGATCGCCTGCTCTGTAACGCCGGACCAGCTCTACGGACGGCTTCTGGCGACGAAGCCGCAGCCGGAAGCGCAGGCGGGAACGCGCCGCTATCGCTACGGCAAGGGCAATTTCCAGCTTCACTACGCGCTCGACCGGCCGCCGGCCTGGCGCGGCGCGGGGCTGGGCGAGGTGGCGCTGCTGCACCTGACGCCGGGCCTCGACGGCGTCTCGAAGGCCTGCAACGAGGCGCTGCGCGGGATGCTGCCGGCCGAACCGACCATCTGCGTCGGCCAGCCGCATGCGCTCGACCCGTCGCGCTGTCCGCCCGGCAAGGCGATCCTGTGGCTGCAACTGCCCGAGGCGCCGCGGCAGGTGCGCGGCGACGCCGTCGGTCAGATCGAGGTTCCGGCCGACGGCAGCTGGACGCCGGCGCTGCGCGAAGCCTATGCGGACCGGGTGGAGGCGATCCTCGGCCGGCATATCGACGGTTTCGGCGAGACGATCCTCGCGCGGCGGGCCTATTCGCCGGCGGATCTGGAAGCCATGAACGTCAACCTTGTGGGCGGCGATCCCTATGGCGGCTCGTCGACCATGGACCAGTCCTTCCTGTGGCGCCCGTTCAAGGACAGCAGGAACCACGGGACACCGGTGAACGGGCTTTATCATATCGGCGCATCGACCCATCCCGGGGCTGGTCTCGGCGGTGGCTCGGGCTATCTACTCGCGGAGAGGCTGTGATGGACGAGCGGGCCGAAGGCAGGAATCCAAGGGTCACGACGCTGGGGCAGATCGGCCTGCAGCAGTTCGCACCCTATCTGATGAACCGCATCATGGGCCGCTACAATGCCAGCCTGCGGCTCGATCTGCGGCGGCAGGGGCTGACCGTGCCGCAGGTTCGCGCGCTGGCGGTGCTGGCCGTCGGCGACGGCATGTCGATCAACGAGCTCTCCGTCTACACGGTCATCGAGCAATCGACCATGAGCCGCACGCTCGATGCGCTGGAGACGCAGGGGCTGGTGCGGCGCGAGGCGTGCCAGGACGACAGCCGCACGCGCAAGATCTTTCTGACCGAGAGCGGCCGCGAGGAGTTCAACCGCGCCTGGCCGGCCATGCACGATGCGTTCGAGCACATGTTCGACGGCATCGATGACGCCGAGTACACGGCCTTCATCGGAACCCTCCAGAAGGTTCTCGGCAACATTCGCAAGCATGACTTTTAAGCATCCCTTCCGCGTCTGGCGCGGATCCGTTTACGGGAGACTGAACCATGGCTGAACGTTCCTTTGTCAAGGAAGTCGAGAAGCTTCGCCTCGGAGCGGGCGAGACCTTCCACGGCGAGGGCATTCTCGCCATCACCAAGGCGCTGCTGCAAAGCGGCGTCGGCTATGTGGGCGGCTACCAGGGCGCGCCGATCAGCCATCTGATGGACGTCTTGGCCGACGCACAGGACATTCTGGGCGAACTCGGCGTCCACTACGAGGCGAGCGCTTCGGAAGCGACGGCGACGGCGATGCTCGCCGCTTCGGTGCATTATCCGATCCGCGGCGCCTGCGCCTTCAAGTCGGCCGTCGGCCTGAACGTGGCGTCGGACGCGCTGGCGAACCTCGCCTCGGGCGGCGTCACGGGCGGCGCGCTGATCATCGTCGGCGAGGACTATGGCGAAGGCTCCTCGATCATGCAGGAGCGCAGCCACCCGTTCGCCATGAAAAGCCAGGTCTGGCTGCTCGACCCGCGCGCCAACCTGCCGTCCATCGTTCAGGCGGTGGAGGACGGTTTCGAGCTGTCGGAGGCGTCGAACACGCCGGTCATGCTGATGGTGCGCATCCGCAGCTGCCACGTGTCGGGCAGTTTCGAGACCAAGGACAACCGCCGCCCGGCGATGACGGTCGCCGACGCGCTGGAATCGCCGCGCCGCGACACCAACCGCATCGTGCTGCCGCCCGCCTCCTTCCTGCACGAGAAGGAGAAGGTGGAGAAGCGGCTGCCGCAGGCGGTGGAGTTCATCCGCTCGCGCAAGATCAACGAGTTCTTCGGGCCGGAAACGGGCAAGGCCGGCATCATCCTGCAGGGCGGCATGTACAATGCCGTGATCCGCGCCCTGCAACGGGTCGGCCTGGCCGATGTCTACGGCGAGACGGACGTGCCGCTCTACGTGCTGAACGCCGTCTATCCGCTGGTCGATGATGAGGTCATCGCCTTCTGCGACGACAAGGATTCCGTGCTGATCGTCGAGGAAGGCCAGCCGAACTATCTGGAACAGGCCATCGCCTCGATGATGCACAAGGCAGGGCTGGAGACGCGCATCCTCGGCAAGGAAATGCTGCCGATGGCGGGCGAGTATACCGGCCAGGTGATGCTCGACGGGATCAGCGCCTATCTGCGCGCCCATGCGCCGCAACTGCTTCCGGCGCAGATCCTGGCGCCGAACGCGGCCGGCGACAACGCGCTCGCCGCGGACCTCGCCAAGGTGGTGCCTGGTCGTCCGCCGGGTTTCTGCACCGGCTGTCCCGAGCGGCCGATCTTCGCCGCGACCAAGCTGATCGAGCAGGAACTCGGGCCGCATCACATCGCCTCCGATATCGGCTGTCACCTGTTCTCGATCATGCCCCCCTTCGAGCTGGGGGCGACGACGATGGGCTACGGCCTCGGCCCGGCCTCCGCCTCGGCGTTCAATGCGCCGGACGCCAAGCGGCGCTCGATCTCTTTCGTCGGCGATGGCGGCTTCTGGCACAACGGCCTGACCTCCTCGATCGGCAATGCGGTGTTCAACCAGAATGACGGCGTCATCGTCGTCGTTGACAACTACTATTCGGCGGCCACCGGCGGGCAGGACATCCTGTCGTCGCGCGCCGACAACCGCTCCAAGTCGACCCAGCATCCGATCACCGACGCGGTGAAGGGGATGGGCGTCAAGTGGATACGGCATATCGACCGTACCTATGACGTGAACAAGGTGCGCGCCGCGCTGCGCGATGCGCTGACGACGGAGGAGAAAGGGCCGAAGGTCATCGTCGCCTCGTCGGAGTGCATGCTCAACCGGCAGCGCCGCGAGAAACCGCTGGCCGCCAAGGCCATCGCCGGCGGAGAGCGGGTCGTGAAGCCGCGCTTCGGCGTCGACGAGGACGTCTGCACGGGCGATCACGCCTGTATGCGGCTGTCCGGCTGCCCGTCGCTCTCGGTGAAGACGCTGGATGATCCGCTGCGCGACGATCCGGTCGCGGCGATCGACCACAGCTGCGTCGGTTGCGGCAATTGCGGCGAGGTGGCGGACGCCGCCGTCCTGTGCCCGTCCTTCTACCGGGCCGACGTGGTGCACAATCCCGGCCGCTGGGACCGGTTCATGGACGGCGTCCGGCGCGGCGTGACGCATTTCCTGCAAAGCCGGCGCGAAAAGCGCCGCCTGACCTTCGTCGAGGCTTGAGGACGCGACATGGTGACCGGCAGCAAGAAGAACAGCGACCAGAAGATCACCAAGCTCGCCGTGCTGGCGGTGGGCGGCCAGGGCGGTGGCGTGCTCACCAACTGGATCACGGATGTCGCCGAGCGCAATGGGTATCTGGCGCAGTCCACCTCGGTGGCCGGCGTCGCGCAGCGCACCGGAGCGACGATCTATTATGTCGAGATGTGCCCGGATACGGGCCGCAGGCCGGTGTTCGCGCTGTCGCCGGCGCAGGGCGACGTGGATATCCTGATCGCCGCAGAGCTGATGGAAGCGGGCCGCGCGGTGATGCGCGGTTTCGTGACGCCCGACCGCACGACGCTGATCACCTCGGCGCACCGCATCGCCGCCGTCTCTGAGAAGATCGAGCCGGGCGACGGGCGGGCCGACGGGCCGAGGGTGCATGAAAGCGCGCGGCAGGCGGCAAGCCGCTATGTCGCCTTCGACATGGAGAAGATCGCCGTCGAGGCGGGTTCGGTCATCTCGGCCAGCCTGTTCGGCGCGCTGGCGGGATCGGGCGCCCTGCCCTTCCCGCGCGAAAGCTACGAGGAAACCATCCGCGCCTCCGGCCGGGGCGTGAAGGCCAGCCTGGTGGCCTTCGGCATGGCCTATGACCGCGCGACGGGCGCCAGCGCGCCCGAGCCGGCGGAACCCGCCGGCAAGACAGACAAGGGCGTTTCCGTGCACGGTCCGGACCGCCTCGTCGCGGAATGGAACCGGCTTGCGGCGCGCGCCGGCGGGTTCCCCGGGCCGGTCGCCGCGATGGCGCTGGCCGGGCTGCGCAAGGTGGTCGACTATCAGGACCTCGCCTATGGCGCCGACTATCTCGACCGGGTCGGGCAGGCGCTGGCGCTGGACGACGCGGCGCGGGAGCATGCGCTGTCGACCGCCGCGGCCAAGCATGTGGCCAACGCGATGTGCTATGACGACATCCTGCGCGTGGCGGACCTGAAGACCCGCACGGCGCGGGAAGCGCGCATCCGCCGCGAGATGAGCGTCCGCGAGAACAATGTCCTGCAGGTGACGGAGTATTTCCATCCGCGCATCGAGGAAGTCTGCGGCACCCTGCCGGCGCGCTTGGGGCGCTTCATCGAGAACCGGCCGGGCCTCGCCGGATGGATCGACCGGCGGATCAATCGCGGCCGGCGCATCCGCACCGACAGCCTGACCGGCTTTGGCGCGCTCTGGGTCATCGGTACGCTGCGCCCCTGGCGGCGTGGACTGCTGCGCCATCAGGTGGAAACCGCGCATTTGGAGCGGTGGTACAGTCTGGCGCTCGAAACGGCGGGGCGCGACTATGCGCTCGGCGTGGAGATCCTCAATTGCCGCCGGCTCATCAAGGGCTATAGCGATACGCATGCGCGGGCGCATTCCAAGTTCGACCGCGTGCTTTCCGGCCTGCCCCTGCTCGAAGGCCGGAAGGACGCGGCAGACTGGCTGCGCCGCCTGCGCGAAGCGGCTTTGAAGGACGAGAAGGGCGACATGCTCGATGGCGCGCTGAAGACCATCGCGACGCTCGAGGCGGCGTAGAATGCTTTCGGCCTGGGCGGGCGCCGACAAAAGCTGAGAACGATCAACCTCGCAGCCGTCAGCATCATGCTCAGTCGACGACCGCCTCGGCCTCGATCTCGACCAGATAGTCGCCGACGAGATTGCCGGCTTGCAGCAAGGTGTTGGCGGGCCGCGTGGCGGCGAAGGCGCGGCCATGGGCGCGCGAGACCGGCTCCCATTGCGCGGCATCCTTCAGATAGACGCGGGTGCGAACCACGTCGTCCATGCTGCCGCCCAGAGCGTGGAGAGCGGCGGCGATCTTGTCGAGAATATAGGTCGTCTGCGCGCCGGGATCGTCGGGCGCGACGCAGCGGTTGACGCCATGCGTCGCCGTCGTTCCCGAAACGTAGATGGTGTCCCTGACACGCAGCACGCGACTGTAGCCGGCGATATCCTCCCAGACGCTGCCCGACGAGACGCGCATCCGCTCCGGCCGCCGGGGCATGTGATCCGGATCGTAGACGGAGGGCAAAGTCTGGAGATGATGGCTCAGATCGCCGGACGCGGTGAGATAGGGCGGGCGGCGGTACTCGTCGCCGCAATCGCCCGGCACGGGCCGCGTCGCCGTGAAGGCGGCGGCCAGCCGTTCGCGGTCCTCGTCGTCGAGCGAAAAGCCGAAGACCCGGAGGTTGTCGGCGCGATGCTCGCTTTCGCCGAGCCGCGCCCCGACGATGGCGGCGGCTACCGAAGGATGCTCCAGCACCCAACGGGTGGCGACGTTGGAGATCGAGACGCCATGCCTGCGGGCGATGTGCCCGGCCGCCGCCAGAATGCCCTGGAACGCGACCCAGCCACCGGTCACCTCGATGAAGCGCTTGTATTTCTGGCGGCTCCAGTCGGCGATCTCCGAGGGTTCCTTCTCCCCCAGCCATCTTTCGGAAAGGAACCCGCCGCAGAGCGTGCCGTAGGCAAGGAGCTTCACGCCGGTTCTGCCGCAGAGCGCGGTCAGGTCGCCGCCGGCGCGCCGGTCGACCAGCGAGAAGGACACCTGGTTGCTGACGACGGGAATGCCGTCGGCCAGCGCGACGGCCAGATGCGCGGCGTCGAAATTGGTGACGCCGATCTCGCCGATCAGCCCTTCCTCGCGCAGCTTCGCCATTTCGTGCAGCGCGTCGAGCCAGGCCGGATGCTCGAAGGTCCACCAGTGGAATTGCAGCAGGTCGACCCTGCCGACGCCGAGGCGCTCGAGGCGTTCCACAACGCCCCGGCGCACCACCTCAGGGGTCATCGGGCCCGGCTCGGGGCACCATTTGGTGAAGGCGAGCGGCCGTCTCGCGCCGGTGGGGCTGCGGGCCAGCAGCCGGCCGGCAATCAGCTCGGCGCTGCCATAGTGATCGGCCATGTCGAACGTGTCGAACCCGGCGTCGGCATAGGCCTGCAGCGCGTCGGCGGCGCTGTCCGTGTCGAGCGCTTCGCCGTTCTTCTCAAGGTCGGCCACCTGCCAGAGACCGCAGATGAGCCGGCGAACCGCCAGCGTCTCGGATAAGCGGACGATCTCCGGCCCGGCTGCGGAAGCGGCACGCTCGGTCATGGTCTTTCACTCCGGCCGGCTCTCGGCGGTTTGCGCTTTTCCCGCGCGGGACGGCAGATGGCGCGAGATGGTGCGTATCTCACCCAGTATGCCCTGCGGACGCAACAGCAGCACTGCACATATTGCAACGCCAATGATGGCGATCTGCAGCGAGGCGGCGCGCGCCTGCTGGGCGGGATCGAAGACCGCCGCAATCAAAGCGGCCGAAACCGCCCAGATGCCCCAGACCAGAACCGCGCCGAGAATGGCGCCGCGATTGTTGCCGGAGCCGCCGACGATCAGCATCGCCCAGACCTGGAAGGTCAGCATGGGCAGATAGTTTTCCGGCGCGATGAAGCCGATGAAATGGGCCTGAGCGGCGCCAGCCAGCCCCATGATGCCGCCACCGATGGCAAAAGCCTGCAAGCGAAAGCGCGTGGCGCTCTTGCCGAGCGCCAGCGCGGCGGTCTCGTCCTCACGGATGGCGCGCAGGACGCGGCCCCAGGGGCTGCGCACCAGCCGCTCCAGCCCGAGATAGAGAAGCAGCACGACAATGACGAGAAGCGCCAGGTTGAGAAGGCTGAACAGCAGCGGGTTGCCGGCCTCGGCGGCGAATGGGCGCGGGATGAAGCCGATGCCGAACGGCCCGCCGGTCACCGGCTCGAGATTGAGCGCGCAGAGCTGGACGGCGGCGGCGATGCCAAACGTGGCGATGGCCAGATAGTCGGCGCGGAGGCGGATCGTCAGGCGGCCGACCAGATAGGAGACCAGCGCGGCGGCCAGCGCGCCGCCGAGCCAGCCGACCGCCATGGGCAGGCCGAAGCCGCCCAGCCTGCCGGCGGTGTCAGGCGTGGTGAGAAGCGCCGAGACATAGGCGCCGATGGCGACGAAGCCGGCAATGCCGACATTGAACAGGCCGGTCTGTCCCCATTGCAGGTTCAGGCCCAGGCACATGATGGCGTAGGTCAGCGCGACCGTGAGGAAGAAGCAGCCATAGGCGATCAGCTCGACGCTCATGCCTGCGGCCTCCCGAAAAGGCCGTGCGGGCGCAGCAGCAGGACGAGAACCAGGATGATGAAGGCAACGGCGGTGCGCCATTCCGCGCCGACGAGCTGAACAGTGCCCGCCTCGGCCAGCCCGACGATCAGCCCGGCCAGCATGGCTCCCGGCACGCTGCCGATGCCGCCTAGGATCGCCGCGGCGAAGAGCGGCAGAAGCAGGTCGAAGCCCATATAGGGACGCAGCTGCACCAGAAGGCCGGCCATGATACCGGCCACGCAGGCGAGGACGGCGCCGAGCAGCCAGACGACGCGGATGACCCGGCGCACATCGACGCCGACCACGCCGGCCAGCGCCTGGTTCTCGCTGACGGCGCGCATCGAGCGGCCGATGGCGGTGCGGGTCAGAAGCAGATGCACCGCGACGACCAGCGCGATGGCGAGGACAAGGGCGAGAAGCTGGTCGGGCGTGGCGCGCATTCCGCCGCCCAGCGGCAGCGCGATCTGCAACTCGCGGGTAAAATAGGCCGGCTTCGACGTGAAGACGAACTCGAGCAGGCTGCGCAGGGTCAGCGCCGCGCCGAAGCTGGCCATGACCATGACGATGATCGAGCTACGCCGCGCCCGCAGCCGACCGAACAGGACGGCGTCCACGGCGAGCGCCAGCAGGCCCGTCAGGGCCATCGCGGTGATGGCGGCAAGCGGCAGCGACCAGCCGAAGGAGAAGGGTCCGAGCGGCGCTAGCAGCCCGGCGGAGAGAACGCCGAGCGCCGAACTCAACGCCAGCGCCGCATAGGCGCCGAAGGTCAGCAGCTCGCTATGGGCGAAATTGGCGAAGCGGAGGATGGAATAGGTCAGCGTGACGCCGATGGCCCCGAGACCGTACATTGCGCCGGCGATCAGCCCGTCGACCAGGATCTGCGGATTCATCGCTGCTCCTCGCGTCCGGCGGGGGTGGCGCCGAGATAGAGCTGGGCGACGATCGGATCGTCTGCCAGCGTGGCCGCCGGCCCGTCATGGCGCAGCTCCCCTTCGACCAGGATGACCGCCCGATGGGCGATGGCGAGCGCCGCCTTCACGTTCTGCTCCACAAGTACGATGGTGATGCCCGCGGTATTGATTTCCTTCAGCCGGCTGAACACCTCGCCGACGATTTTTGGCGAAAGGCCGGCGGACGGCTCGTCCAGGATGAGGACGGATGGCTTGACGATCAGTGCCCGGGCGACGGCGAGCATCTGCCGCTGCCCGCCGGAGAGATTTCCGGCGCAGGCCGAACGCCGGGCGGCGAGATCGGGAAACAGCTCGTAGACCTCGGCGATGCGGGCGGCCTGTTCGCTCCTGGGCAGGATGTCGGCGGCGAGCTGCAGATTGTCCTGGATCGTCAGCGTGGCGAAGATGTTCTCCGTCTGGGGGACGAAGGCGAGGCCGTGACGCACCTTCTCCTGAACGGGCGAAGCGGTGATGTCGGCGCCGGCGAGAAAGGCCTGGCCGGCGTGGATCGGCACCAGCCCGGCGATCGCCTTGACCAGCGTGGACTTTCCGGCGCCGTTCGGCCCGAGGATCACCACCAGCTCGGCCGGAGCGACCTCAAAATCGACGCCGCGCACGATCGGCAGGTCGCGCTCGTAGCCGGCGACCAGCGCCCGGGTGGCCAGCGCGGGCGGGGGCGCCGCTGCATTCATGCGGCGGTTCCGAGATAGGCTTCGATCACGGCGGGGTCGCGGGCCACGTCGCGCGGCGTCCCCTCGGTCAGGTGACGGCCGGCGGCCATGACGACGACGCGGCTGCAGAGCCGTGCGACCATCTCCATGTTGTGCTCGATCAGGAAGATCGACTTGCCGTCGGCATTGAGGCGTCGGATGCGCTCGATGATCACCTCGAGCAGGGTCGGGTTGACTCCCGCGGCGGGTTCGTCGAGCAGGATCGCCGTCGGCTCGGCCATCAGGATGCGGGCGAGCTCGAGCAGCTTGCGCTGACCGCCCGATAGCACGCGGGCCGGCTCGTTCTCGAGATGCGAGAGCGTGACGAAGTCGAGCAGGGCGCGGGCCTTGCCGACCGCCTGCCGCTCCTCGCGGGCGACACGGGCGCCCTGCAGGAAGTTCATCCAGATGCGCTCGCCGGCCTGATCCTGCCGGCCGGTCAGCACGTTCTCGAGAACGGTCATCTCGGAAAACGGGCGCGGGATCTGGAAGGTGCGGCCGACGCCGCAGGCGATGCGCTGGTCGGCGCCTTCCGCCGACACGTCGCGCCCGCCGATCAGGATACGGCCTTCCGTCGGCCGGAGATTGCCGGCGATCAGGTTGAACAGGGTGGTCTTGCCGGCGCCGTTGGGGCCGATCAGGCCCAGCATCTCGCCTCGGTGCAGGGAAAGCGACATGCCGTCGACCGCCCGCAGCCCGCCGAACTGGATCGCCAGATCCTTCGCTTCGACAAGCACCGCGCCTTCCGCCGCTGCAGGCGTCAGGGAGGCTTGGGCCTGATTCTGATCGACATCGGGCATGGGATCGCTTGCCAAATCGTGATCTATGATGTTTGATCAAACTTTACATTGCTGCGGAAAGCAACCGGAAAAATTGCGTGACCGCCGATGCCGCCTTCCCGGAAGGCCGATCGGCAAAAACCGGCCTGGGACAAGCCCGAAGGCCGAACGCAGGGAAGCGAGGTGCCGCATGACGGCGGATCGAAACGGCGGAGCCTGGTGGCTGTACTTATGCAGCGGGATCGGACCCGCCCCGGCAATAGCGGCCCCGCGCGGCGCCGGCGGATGTTCCGCCCTGGGCGGCCGCTTATGGTGAGCCGCACACCCCTTTCACCGGTCGGCAGGGAAACCCTGCAGGACCGGGTCTATGCCGAGCTGCGCCGGTCCCTGATGCATGGCATGCTCGACGCCGGCGCCATCCTGCGCATCCAGGATCTTGCGGCAACGCTGGACACAAGCACGATGCCGGTGCGCGAGGCGCTGGGGCGGCTGGTGTCGGAACAGGCGCTGGAAGCCCTGCCCAACCGTTCGGTGCGCGTGCCGGTCATCACGCGCGAACGGCTCGATGATCTGGCGCGCGCGCGCTGCCTCGTCGAGGGCGCGCTTACCGGCCTCGCCAGCGCAAGGCTGACGGATGAAGATTTCGACGCGCTGCGCGACCTGACCGGGCGCTGCGAGGCGGCCTTCGGCGGCGACGATCCCGACAAGGCGCACACGACCTCGGAACTCAATCACAGCTTCCATTTCCACATCTACCGCGCGGCGGGTTCGGCGGTGCTGATCCCCGTGGTGGAAAGCCTGTGGCTGCAATCGGGACCCTATGTGCGGGCGGCGGCGCAGGTCCACGACGAGGGCGGCGGTCTCCGCGCCATGCATTTCCACTGGGCGCTGATTGAGGCGCTGGAGCGCCGCGACGCGGATGCGTCCGTCAAGGCGCTGACGCAGGACATCACCCGTTCGTTCGATCTGGTGCGCGGCAGTCTCGAGGCTCGGGAAAAGGTGATGCGCTATGGCTGACGGGGCGGATGACGGTTTCGATCTCTATGATCTGCGCGTGGAGGTGATCGTGCCGGAAGGCGAGCCGATCTATTGCGGCGCGAAGCCCGGCGATCATTTCGAACTGCGCGGCGAGATGCTGCATCTGCCGCCCGGCCAGGGATTCTCGATCTACTCGGTGGCCGCGGTCCTGCCGCTGCTCGCCGCGAAGCAGCGTCCCACGCACGCGAACGACTGGATGACCACGGACGCTGAAGTGGCCTGCCCCGATCCGAACTGCGCCTCCCGGCTGCGCATCACCCGCACGGGCAAGCGGCGCTTCAGCCATGCCGAAACCACAGCCGTCCCCCTGACGAAGGACTGAACAGACCATGCAGCGCATCCAGCTTGCCCCGGATTACGAGATTTCGCGTGTCATCCGCGGCGGCTGGCAATTGTCCAGCGGGCACAGCGCGGCGCAGAGCGCCGATCCGGTCGCCGACATGGCCGCTTTCGCCGATGCGGGCATCACGACCTTCGACTGCGCCGACATCTATACCGGCGTCGAGGAGATGATCGGCCGTTTCCGCGCGCATTATGCCGACCTGCGCGGGGCCGAGGCGTTGGCGCGCATCAAGGTGCATACGAAATGCGTGCCCGACCTGAGCCTGCTGCCGCAGCTGACGCGGGCGCATGTGGCGGGCATCGTTGAGGAATCGCTGCGCCGGCTGAAGCAGGAACGCCTCGATCTGGTGCAGTTTCACTGGTGGGACTATGCCGTGCCGGGGTGGCTGGAGGCGGCCGGCTGGCTGGACGAACTGCGGCGCGAAGGCAAGATCGACCGGCTCGGCGGAACCAATTTCGACACCGCCCACATGCGGGCCATCGCGGAAAGCGGTGTGCCGCTCACATCCATGCAGGTGCAGTATTCGCTGCTCGATGGCCGGCCGGCCAAAGCGATGGCGGAAGCCGCCGCGGCGCACGGCGTGTCGCTCCTGTGCTACGGCACGGTCGCCGGGGGATTCCTCAGCGAGCGCTGGCTGGGCGTCACCGAGCCTGAAGCGCCGCTCGAGAACCGCTCGCTCACCAAGTACAAGCTGATCATCGACGATTTCGGCGGCTGGGACCTGTTTCAGGCACTGCTGACGGCGCTCGACGCGGTCGCCCGGCGGCACGGCAGCACCGTCGCCACCGTCGCCAGCGCCGCCATGCTGCTCAGGCCGTCGGTGGCCGGGGTGATCATCGGCGCCCGCAACCGCTCGCACCTTGCCTCGAATCTCGCCATCTCGGACCTCGTGCTGACGGAACGGGATGCGGGGGAGATCAAGGCGGTGCTGGCCGAGGCCCGCGCCATCGAGGGGGACGTGTTCGACCTGGAGCGCGACCGCGAGGGCCGGCATGGCTCGATCATGAAATACAACCTCAACAAGGGGGCGGCCTGACCGCTCCCCGAACGAGCGCCGCGACAAGACGGCGCCGCCAACAGGGAAGACCGGAACGGGCCCACCGGAAAGCGGGCCACGGACAACCGAACCAGACCAGGGAACCAAGGAACGGGAGAACAGCCATGAGGAAGACATTGCTTGCCGCGACGTTCATCGCGGGGCTCGCCCTGCCGGCGGCGGCGCAGGACTGCGACATCACTATCGGCGTCGTCATGGAGCTGACCGGACCGGCCGGCCAGTACGGCCAGGCCGGCGCGAAGTCGGTGGAGATGGCGTTCCGCGACTTCAACGAGGCCGGCGGCGTCGACGGCTGCAAGCTGGTGACGGATACGCGCGACAGCCAGAGCCAGGGGACCGTAGCGGTCGATCAGGCGACGCAGCTCGTCAATGTCAGGAAGGTGCCGGTCATCATCGGCGGCATCATCTCGTCGGTGTCGATCCCGATCCTGACCTCGGTGACGGCGGCGGCCGGCGTGGTGCAGGTGTCGCCCGCCTCGTCCTCGCCGACGCTGACGGCGCTCGGCCGCGACGGCAAGACAAACGGCGTTTTCTTCCGCACCATCACCTCCGATGCGCTGCAGGGGACCGCCGCCGCCAAATACGCGCTCGACCAGGGGCTGAAGAAGCTCGCCATCATCCACGTCAACAACGATTTCGGCGTGAACATGGTGCGCGAGTTCCAAGCGGCCTACAAGAAGCTCGGCGGCACCGTCACCTCCGTTACGCCGTATAACGAGCGGCAGGCGAACTATGCATCGGAGGCGAGCGCTGCGATGGCGGGCGATCCCGAGGCGCTGTACCTCGTCAGCTACCCGGTCGACGGCGCGACCATCGCCCGCGCCTGGATCTCCGGCGGCGGCCCGCAGAAGTTCCTGCTCAACGACGGCATGAACTCGCAGGAGTTCATCGAGGCAGTCGGCGCAAAATTCCTCAACGAGGCCTACGGCACGTCCTCGGGCACCAGCCCGACTGCCTCGACGGAATATTTCTACGGCAGCTACGAGGCCTTCTCCGGCGGCATCAAGCCCGACGCACCCGCCGCCGACCGCTCCTACGACGCGGGCGCCATCGTCGCGCTGGCGGTCGCCAAGGCCGGCAAGGCGGATTCGGCGGCCATCAAGGCGGCCATCCCGGAAGTGGTCGCGGCGGACGGCACCGTCATCCATGCCGGCAAGGACGAGTTCGCCAAGGCGCTCGCCCTGATCAAGGACGGCAAGTCGATCAAGTATGAGGGCGTGATCGGCCCGGTCGGTTTCGACCAGTATGGCGACATCACCGGTCCGTTCCGTCTCTGGCGCGTCCAGGACGGAGCCGTCACCACGGTCGGAGAGATCAGCGCCGACGAGGTGGCCAAGGTCAAGGCAGAGGTCGCCAAGTAACCCGGGAGAGGGGTCTCCGGGGGACGAAGGGGGTTGCGCCATTCCGGCGTGGCCCCTTTCATTTCCGCGGGCTGGCCTTGCCCGCACGGCCATTCCTGATAATAGTCGGCGCAATCTGTGGGGCGCTGCTCCGGCGGGTGCGCCGGCTTCGCCGAGATCCTCGAAGACCGGAAGACATCATGACGACACCCAAAGACGTGAAAAAGGTCGTGCTCGCCTATTCGGGCGGCCTCGACACCTCGATCATCCTGAAATGGCTGCAGACGGAACTCGGCGCGGAGGTGGTGACCTTCACCGCCGATCTCGGCCAGGGCGACGAGCTGGAACCGGCCCGCAAGAAGGCGGAGATGCTCGGCATCAAGGAGATCTACATCGAGGACGTGCGCGAGGAGTTCGTCCGCGATTTCGTCTTCCCGATGTTCCGCGCCAACGCCCTCTATGAAGGCACATACCTGCTCGGCACGTCGATTGCCCGGCCGCTGATCTCGAAGCGGCTGGTGGAGATCGCCGCCGAGACCGGTGCCGACGCCATCGCGCATGGCGCGACCGGCAAGGGCAACGATCAGGTGCGTTTCGAGCTTTCCGCCTATGCGCTGAACCCCGACATCAAGATCATCGCCCCGTGGCGCGACTGGACCTTCAAGTCGCGCACCGACCTCCTGAACTTCGCCGAGGCGCACCAGATCCCCGTGCCGAAGGACAAGCAGGGCGAGGCGCCGTTCTCGGTGGACGCCAATCTCTTACACTCCTCTTCCGAGGGCAAGGTGCTGGAAGACCCGTGGAACGAGCCGCCGGAATATGTCCACCAGCGCTCCGTCTCGCCGATGGACGCCCCGGACCGGGCGACGGAAATCACCATTTCCTTCAAGGCGGGCGACGCGGTGGCCATCGACGGCAAGGCGATGTCGCCGGCGACACTGCTTGCGGCGCTCAACGATCTCGGCCGCGACAACGGCATCGGCCGCATCGATCTCGTCGAGAACCGTTTCGTTGGCATGAAATCGCGCGGCGTCTATGAGACGCCGGGCGGCACGATCCTGCTCGCGGCGCACCGGGCGATGGAATCGATCACGCTCGACCGCGGCGCTGCGCATCTGAAGGACGAGCTGATGCCGCGCTATGCGGAGCTGATCTACAACGGCTTCTGGTTCTCGCCGGAGCGCGAGATGCTGCAGGCGGCGATCGACAAGAGCCAGGAGGACGTCGAGGGCGAGGTGCGCCTGAAGCTCTACAAGGGCAATGTCATCGTCACCGGCCGCAAGTCCGACAAGTCGCTCTATTCGGACGCGCTGGTCACCTTCGAGGACGACCAGGGCGCCTACGACCAGAAGGACGCTGCCGGCTTCATCAAGCTGAACGCGCTGCGGCTCAGGACGCTGGCGGCGCGGAAGCGCGGGCGGTAGGGCGATTCAGGCGCTGCGCGAGCGGCGTCCTCCTTCTCCCCGCATGCGGGGAGAAGGTCCCGGCAGGGGGATGAGGGGCGGTCCGATCCCGGAACAAGGCCAGACGCTCGTCTGCAGCGCCGCGCATCATTCTGAGACGCGCAGTGATTCTATAACGCTTTGAAATAATGCATATTTGCCGGCGGTAGGGAGGAAGAAGGCGCTTGTTTCAACGCCTCCCGGCCCTCCGCTATGGCTCCGGGCGTTCGCAGCCTGTGCTCATGCCACCGGCATGAGCACTCCGCTTGCGCGGACCGCGCCTCACCCATCAATCTCCTTGGCCATGATGGCGATGGCCTGCTGGTAGACGCTTGCGGCGTTCCAGCCCTGGATGGCACGGAAATTGGGCTGGCCGGGCTGATAGCCGGCGCCGGCGCGCCAGCCGTGCGCGCGCAGGAAATTGGCCGTCGAGGCCAGTGCGTCGGCAGAGGACCGGACCATGTCGACGCGGCCATTGCCGTCGCCGTCGACCGCATATTTCAGGGCGTTGCCGGGCAGGAACTGCGTCTGGCCGATCTCGCCATGGGCTGCGCCCTTGGCCGAGGGGCTCAGCATGCCGCGGTCGACCATCTGCAGGGCGCCGTAGAGATGGCCGGTGAAGAACTCCGAGCGCCGGCAATCATAGGCGAGCGTGGCGACCGCCGAGATCGTGTGCTGGTTGCCGAGGAAGCCGCCGAAGCCGGTCTCCATGCCCCAGATGGCGATCAGCGGCCCGGCCGGGACGCCGTAGCGCTTTTCCAGGTTCGCGAACAGGGCGGCATGCTTCTTCTTCATGCCCTTGCCGCGCGAGATGATGGCGTTGGCGCCGCGCTTCTGCATGAAGGAGTTCAGCGACAGCTTGAAGCTCCTCTGGCCGCGGTCGGCGGCGATGGTCTTGCTGGCATAGCTGGTGCTGGCCAGGGCATCGAGGCCGCGCTTGCCGATGCCGCGCGACGCGGCTTCGCGGCTGAACTGTGCCTTCCAGTTCTCGAAGCCGCCGGCATTGTTTCCGCACTGGGCGGCAGACGCGCCGCCCGCGGCCAGAAGTGATGCACATACAGTTGCGGCGATGAGCGCCGCCCTGCCCCCGAAAGCCATGCTGCTCTCCTTAAGACAAAAAAGGCCATAAAAGTTGATCCTGCCAGCGTTTGCGGGCGATGTCACCCGCTGCAGGGCCTTTGTGGCCTAGCACAGCGGTGATTACCGATCCGTTTCATCGTTTATTTTCCGTTTCCGTCGGAAGACCCCGAGGGAACCATTTCCGCCGCGTCGCCGTTGGTCGCCCCGGTCGAGTCTGACAGGAGAACGACAATGAACAGGATGCTTCTCAGGAATGCGGTCGCCGCGACGGCGCTGATGACCTTTACCGGCCTCGCGGCAGCCGATGTCGTGGCGGTGGCGACGACCGATCTCAACATCCGCTCGGGTCCCGGCCCGCATTATCCCGTGGTCGGCGCCATCGGCGCCAACCAGGAAGCCGTCATCGGCGGCTGCCAGGAAGGCAGCAAATGGTGCGTGGTAACCGCCAACGGCGTCGACGGCTGGGCCTATTCCGACTACCTGATCGCGCCGTTCGGCGGTGAGGAACGGATCGTCGTGACCGAACGCCCGGCGGAGGCCCTGCCGCCCGTCTCGTTCGAAGCGACGTCGAGCGTCGAGACCGGCGTGGTGCGCGGCGAGCTGATCGGTCGCAAGACAGCGTTCGGCACGATCGAGCCGATCCCGGCGCCGCCGGCCGAGGTGCGCACCTATGTCGAGACGAACACGATCGACCCGGTCTATCTGGACGGCGAAGTGGTGGTCGGCGCGGCCCTGCCCGAGACGGTGGAGGTGCGCGAGATTCCCGACTACGACTACCGCTACGTCTATGTGAACGAGCAGCCGGTGCTGGTCGAGCCGGAGACGCGACGCATCGTCTACGTGCTGCGTTAGTTTCATTCCAAGCATGTCCCAACGGGCGTTCCCTGCCCCGGAAGAGCGTCGTCGGCCCCGCTGGCGGCGCTCTTCTTGACTCCGGACCGGATTTCCTGTCTACAGACGCGGAATTTCCGCGACGAGTGACAACTCCGAGCAGCCGACCAGGGCGCCTTTCGGCGGAAAGCGACGATCCTGGAGGTCAACACCCGGCAGCGCGATGCGCCCCCGGGTGCTTTTCGGCTTTGCGACGGGTTTGAAGCTGCGGCGCGGATGCATTACCTCTCGCATCCTATGCGGATGATGCGAGACATGAGGAACGCGGATGTTTGAATCGCTCCAGGAACGCCTTGGTTCCATCCTGAACGGCCTAACGGGCCGTGGCGCGCTGTCGGAGGCCGATGTCTCGGCAGCCCTGCGTGAAGTGCGCCGGGCGCTGATCGAGGCGGACGTCGCGCTCGACGTGGTGCGTTCCTTCACCGACCGGGTGCGCGAGAAGGCCGTCGGGGCGGAAGTCCTGAAGTCGATCAAGCCCGGCCAGATGGTCGTCAAGATCGTCCATGACGAGCTGGTGGAGATGCTCGGCGCCGAGGGCGAGACGATCGACTTGAACGCGCCGGCTCCGGTCGTCGTCATGATGGTCGGCCTGCAGGGGTCGGGCAAGACCACCACCACCGGCAAGATCGCCAAGCGGATGACCGAGCGCCAGGGCAAGAAGGTCCTGATGGCCTCGCTCGACACGCGCCGGCCCGCCGCGCAGGAGCAGCTCCGGCAGATCGGCGAGCAGACGGGCGTTGCCACGCTGCCGGTCGTTCCCGACCAGTCTCCCGTCGACATCGCCAAGCGCGCCGTGCAGGCGGCGAAGCTCGGCGGCCATGACGTGGTGATCCTCGATACGGCCGGCCGCACGCATATCGACGAGCCGCTGATGGTCGAGATGGCCGACATCAAGCGCGTGTCGAACCCGCACGAGATCCTGCTGGTCGCGGACTCGCTGACCGGCCAGGACGCCGTCAACCTGGCCAACAATTTCAACGACCGCGTCGGCATCACGGGCCTGGTGCTCACCCGCATGGACGGCGACGGGCGCGGCGGCGCGGCGCTCTCCATGCGCGCCGTCACCGGCAAGCCGATCAAGCTGATCGGCGTCGGCGAGAAGATGGACGCGCTGGAGGAGTTCCATCCCAAGCGCATCGCCGACCGCATTCTCGGCATGGGCGACATCGTCTCGCTGGTCGAGAGGGCCGCCGAAACCATCGACGCGGAAAAGGCCGCGGCGATGGCGAAGAAGATGCAGGACGGCAAGTTCGACCTGAACGACCTCGCCGACCAGCTTCGCCAGATGCAGAACATGGGCGGCATGGGCGGCATCATGGGCATGATGCCCGGCATGGGAAAGATGAAGGACCAGATGGCCGCCGCCGGCCTGGACGACAAGATGTTCGGCCGGCAGATCGCCATCATCCAGTCGATGACCGCCAAGGAACGGGCCAATCCGGACCTGCTCAAGCACAGCCGCAAGAAGCGCATCGCCGCCGGTTCCGGCACGGATGCGGCGCAGATCAACAAGCTCCTGAAGATGCACCGACAGATGGCCGACATGATGAAGGCCATGGGCGGCAAGGGCCGCAAGGGCGGCATGATGCGCGGCCTGATGGGCGGCATGGCGCAGAAAATGGGGCTTGGCGGCCTCGGGGGCGGCATGCCCGACCTGTCGAAGATGGATCCGAAGCAGCTCGAGGCCCTGCAGAAGCAGGCGCAGGCCGCCGGTCTCGGTTCCGGCGGCGGCCTGCCGAAGGGCGGCATGCCGGGCCTGCCAGGTCTCCCCGGCGGCGGTCTACCGGGACTGCCGGGCGGGCTGCCCGGCCTGCCGAAGAAGAAGTGAGGACGGGGGCATGAGCGGCGATATGGATGCGGCAAGGGCACGGCTTCTGGAGCTGCGGGCGTCGATCGACAACATCGACGCGGCGCTGGTGCACATGCTCGCCGAGCGGTTCCGCTGCACGAAGGCCGTCGGCCACCTGAAGGCGACGCACGAACTGCCGCCGGCCGATCCCGAGCGCGAGCGCCAGCAGATCGCCCGCCTGCGCCGACTGGCCGACGACGCCCATCTCGATCCCGATTTCGCCGAGAAGTTCCTGAACTTCATCATTCACGAGGTGATTCGCCATCACGAGGCGATCGCCGAGGAGCACGGCAATGGCGCAACCCGGGAAGGAGACGCCTGAGCGATGACGCCGGTTCTCGAAAGCGAGCGCCTTATCCTGCGCGGCTGGAAGCCGGAGGATTTCTCCGCCTACGCGGCCTTTTGCGCGGATCCGGAGCGCACGCGCCATATCGGCGGGCCGCGCGACGCATTCCAGGCGTGGACCAGCTTCGCATCGATGCCCGGCGCATGGGCGCTCCACGGTTACGGCATGTTCGCCGTGCAGCCGAAGGACAGCGACGGCGTCGCCGGCCATGTGGGCCTGTGGCATCCGCCGCTGATCGACGAGCCGGAGCTCGCCTGGAGCCTCTATGAGGGTTTCGAGGGCAAGGGCTACGCGGTCGAGGCGGCGCGGCGCGTCCAGGTCTGGGCGGCCGAGATGCTGAACCTGCCGCCGCTCATGAGCTTTGTCCATCCGGACAATCTGGCCTCACAGGCCGTTGCCAAAAGACTGGGCGCCGAACCCATGTCTCCGACTGAACTGCGCGGCGAGCCGCGCTTGAGATTCCGGCACGTCGTGCCGGCTTGACGCCATCATCGAAAGGAAGAAACCATGGCACTGAAAATCCGTCTGGCCCGTGCGGGCTCCAAGAAGCGTCCCTATTACCACGTGGTGGTGGCCGATGTGCGCAGCCCGCGCGACGGCCGTTTCATCGAGAAGCTGGGTTCCTGGAACCCGATGCTGCCGAAGGACGGCGACCGCGTCGTCCTGAACGAGGAGCGCATCAAGCACTGGATCGCTAACGGCGCCCTGCCGACCGACCGCGTGCTGCGCTTCCTCGACCAGGCCGGCCTCGCCAAGCGCCCCGAGCGCAACAACCCGAACAAGGCCGAGCCGGGCAAGAAGGCCCAGGAGCGCCTTGCCGAAGCCAAGCAGGCCGAGGAAGACGCCAAGGCTGCCGCCGCCGAGGCCGAAGCCGCAGCAGCCGAGGCTGCCGCCGCTCCTGCTGAGGAGGCTCCGGCCGAGGAAGCTCCGGCTGCCGAGGAAGCCGCCAGCTAAGCGGTTCCGCGTATCTGGAATGCGAATGGCGGGCCGCGAGGTCCGCCATTTTTGTTTGGATCTGTGTTGGAAGGGCCGGCGCCTGCCCCTCATCTGCCTGCCGGCACCTTCTCCCCGCTTGCGGGGAGAAGGAGGATGACCGCAACGCTGGTGTCCCCCTCTCCCCGTTTACGGGGAGAGGGTAAGGGTGAGGGGCGAGCGCCAACCATCGAGAAGCGCCGCAGTCCAACAAAAAAGGCGGACCCGGGAGCCCGCCTTTTCATCGCTTTGATCGTGAACGCAGCCGCCTCAGGCAGCCTTCTTCTTCGGCTGGATCAGGCCGCGGGCGACGAGCAGCTCGGCGATCTGGATCGTGTTCAGCGCCGCGCCCTTGCGCAGATTGTCGGAGACCACCCACATGGCCAGACCGTTCTCGACCGTCGCGTCCTCGCGGATGCGGCTGATATAGGTGGCGTCCTCGCCGGCGCTCTCATAGGGCGTGACGTAGCCGCCGTCCTCCTGCTTGTCGATCACCTGGCAGCCGGGGGCCTCGCGCAGGATGTCGCGCGCCTCGTCCGGCGTCATCGGCTTCTCGAACTCGATGTTGACGGCCTCGGAGTGGCCGATGAAGACCGGCACGCGCACGCAGGTGGCCGTCAGCTTGATCTTCGGGTCGAGCATCTTCTTGGTCTCGGCGACCATCTTCCACTCTTCCTTGGTGAAGCCGTCCTCCATGAAGACGTCGATGTGCGGAATGACGTTGAAGGCGATGCGCTTGGTGAACTTGCTGGTCGAGATCGGATCGGCGACGAAGACGGCGCGCGTCTGCTCGAACAGTTCGTCCATGCCTTCCTTGCCGGCGCCGGAAACCGACTGATAGGTCGAGACCACCACGCGCTTGATCGTCGCCACGTCGTGCAGCGGCTTGAGCGCGACCACGAGCTGCGCGGTCGAGCAGTTCGGGTTGGCGATGATGTTCTTCCTGGTGAAGCCCGCCAGGTCGTCGGGATTGACCTCGGGGACGATCAGCGGGACGTCCTGGTCGTAGCGCCAGGCCGACGAATTGTCGATGACGACGCAGCCCTGCTTGCCGATCTTCGGGGAATATTCCTTCGAGACCGTGCCGCCGGCCGACATCAGGCAGATGTCCGTGTCGGAAAAGTCATAGGTTTCAAGCGCCTTGACCTTCAGAGTCTTGTCGCCATAGGAAACCTCCGTGCCGACCGAGCGGCGGGAGGCGAGCGCCACCACCTCGTCGGCGGGGAAGCCGCGTTCCTCGAGAATGTTGAGCATTTCGCGGCCGACATTCCCGGTGGCGCCGGCGACAGCTATCTTGAAACCCATCTGGTCTAACTCCTGTCCCTCTCCGCGTGGTTTTGAATGGAAACCCGCTTGGCCATGCGGGTATCTCCTCCCCGGCTTGGCCCGGGGAGAGAACGAGCAGCCAGGAGGATCAGACCGTTTTCGTGGTCGTTTTGGCCGTCGTTTTGGTAAAGCGGAAACCCGCGCCATCGTTCCCGACGGCGTTCGGCAGGCTCAGGGCATGGGGCGCTGTGGAAAAAGCGCGCATGTCGAGACGATCTCCGTTCACGCGCGCTGTTTTACGCCGAATCCGGGCGAAGTCAATGCGCCGGGCCGGTGCTCTCCGGAATGTGAGTTGACCTCGGCGGTCCCGGCCATAGGCTGGCGTATCGGCATCGGCAATCCTGGAGCGTGCCATGAAAAGCGGAATGCCAAGACGCGCCCGCAGCGGGGCGCCGTTCGTTGTCCTCGGGATCGCGCTGCTCGTCGCGCCCGCCCTGGCCCATCACGGGTGGTCATGGACGGATGACGGCCAGTTCAGGCTCGAGGGCACCATCAACGACATTTATATCGGAAACCCCCATGCCACGCTGGACGTGGATGTGGAGGGCGCGATCTGGCGGGTGGAACTGGCTCCACCCTCCCGCACCATCGCCGCCGGCTTCGACGAGGATGCGGCGGATCCCGGTGACGAGGTGGTCGCCATCGGCAACCGTTCGCGCGACGAGAGCGAGCGCCGCATGAAGGCCGCGCGCATCATCGTAAATGGCGCCACCTACGACGTCTATCCCGGACGGGCTCCGCCGGCATGACGGCGCGGCCCGACGGAGGGCGATGTTGGAGTTCCTGTCGGCGATAGAAGCGAGCGGGCCGGTGGAGGCGCTCAAGCGCTCTTTCTACGTCTATCCGCTGGTCAACGCCCTTCACATCCTGTCGATCGGCGCGCTGCTGACGGGGGTGTTCCTGATGGACCTGCGCCTTCTCGGATTCTTGTCCGGACAGCCATTCACACCCTTCGTGCGGCTGATGCGGCGCCTGGCCCTTGCCGCGTTTCCGGGCGCTGCCGTCACGGGTGCACTCATGTTCGGGGTGCGCGCGACGGACTATGTCGCCAATCCCGCCTTCCAGGCGAAGATGGCCCTCATCCTGCTGGCGGCGGCGAACGTGCTGGCGTTCCGCCAGCTTCCGGAGCCACGTGATGGCCCTGCGGGACGGGCGCTCGCAATCCTGTCGATCGCTCTCTGGCTCGCGGTGCTCGTTTGCGGGCGCTTTATCGGCTTCCTCTGACGCCTTCGTCCGGGCCGGCTTCGGCGCGGGCCTTGCCGGCATCATCAAGCTGGCGTTGCCGTGGGCGCCGGCTCGAAGCCCGCGCCCACCGGCCTCAATTCACGACAGCGCGCGGTACTTCGCCAAGACGGCGTCGCCCATGGCGCCGGTGCCGACCTCGGTGGCGCCGTCCGACATGATGTCCCTGGTCCGCAGCCCGTCGTCGAGGACGGCGGCGATCGCCTTCTCCAGCCGGTCGGCTTCCTCGACCATGTTGAACGAATAGCGCAGGCACATGGCGAAGGAGGCGATCATGGCGATCGGGTTGGCGATCCCCTTGCCGGAGATGTCGGGGGCGGAGCCGTGCACCGGCTCGTAGAGCGCGCGGCGGGTGCCGGTCTTGGCGTCGGGTGCGCCGAGCGATGCGGAGGGCAGCATGCCGAGCGAGCCGGTCAGCATCGCCGCCACGTCCGACAGCATGTCGCCGAACAGGTTGTCGGTGACGATGACGTCGAACTGCTTGGGCCAGCGCACGAGCTGCATGCCGCCGGCGTCGGCCAGCATGTGGGTCAGCTCGACATCGGAATATTTCGCCTTGTGCGTCTGGGCGACCACTTCCTTCCAGAGGACGCCCGACTTCATGACGTTGTGCTTTTCCATGGAGCAGACCTTGTTGCTCCTGGTGCGCGCCAGTTCGAAGGCGACGCCGGAAATCCGCTCGATCTCGAACGTGTCGTAGACCTGCGTGTCGATGCCGCGCTTCTGGCCGTTGCCGAGGTCGATGATCTCCTTCGGCTCGCCGAAATAGACGCCGCCGGTCAGCTCGCGGACGATGAGGATGTCGAGGCCCTCGACCACGTCGGGCTTGAGCGACGACGAGGCAGCGAGCGCCGGGTAGCAGATCGCCGGCCGCAGGTTGGCGAACAGCTCCATCTCCTTGCGCAGGCGCAGCAGGCCGGCCTCGGGACGCACCTCGTAGGGCACGCCGTCCCATTTCGGTCCGCCCACCGCACCGAACAGGGTCGCGTCGGCGGCCAGCGCCTTCGCCATGTCGGCGTCGGAGATCGACTGGCCATGCGCGTCATAGGCCGAACCACCGACAAGCCCTTCCTCGGTTTCGAAGCCGGCATTGAAGTCGGCGTTCATCATGCCGATGAGCTTCTTGACCTCGGCCATTGCCTCGGGGCCGATGCCGTCGCCGGGAAGAAGGAGAAGTTTGCGCGTTGCCATGGGATGCCTCTCGAAGGGAATTCGAGGCATTTGCTAATCCGATGCGCCGGATTCCGCAAGGCTGCTGCCGTACGAAGCGGTACGGTTGCGGTCGATCGGCTGACGTTCCGGCATGGATGCCCGGCTCGGGGCCGGGCATGACGAGAGGCGGAGTGATCGAGGCCGGCGGTGAGTCTATCTTCTTGTTTTTCCGCATTTATGCGGACGTCAGGTGATTCCACCTGACTGCAAAATGCTCTAGGCCCAGGGATGGCTTTCGGCGTACTTGTTCTCGAAAGTGTCGATCGACGGTCCCTTCTCGAGCGTCAGGCCGATGTCGTCGAGGCCGTTCAGCAGGCAATGGCGCTTGAAGGCGTCGATCTCGAACCTGACGACGCCGCCATCCGGGCCGCGGATTTCCTGCTCCTCGAGGTCGACCGTCAGCGTGGCGTTTGCGCCGCGCCGGGCGTCGTCCATCAGCATGTCCAGCTCTTCCTGGCTGACCTTGATGGGCAGGATGCCGTTCTTGAAGCAGTTGTTGTAGAAAATGTCGGCGAAGCTGGTGGAGATGACGCAGCGGATGCCGAAGTCGAGCAGCGCCCATGGCGCATGTTCGCGGCTCGAGCCGCAGCCGAAATTGTCGCCGGCGACAAGAATGCTCGCGTTGCGGTAGGCCGGCTTGTTGAGCACGAATTCCGCGTTCTCCGAGCCATCCTCATTGTAGCGCATCTCGGCGAAAAGCCCGGTGCCGAGGCCGGTGCGCTTGATCGTCTTCAGATAATCCTTCGGGATGATCATGTCGGTGTCGACATTGACGATGGGCAGGGGGGCGGCAACGCCCGTCAGCTTGGTGAACTTGTCCATGTGTCGCGGTCCGTCTCGTCTGCTCGGCCATTCTCTATGCGCTTCTCCTTACACAAGCCGGCGGACCAAAGCAAAGCTCTCTTGCGCGCCGGGCACGGCTGCGCCATGAAAAGGCCATGCAGGACACGACCTCCCCGCTCCGCCGTTCCGTTCTCTATGTGCCGGCCAGCAACGACAAGGCGCTGGCCAAATGCGCCTCGCTCGCCTGCGACACGGTGATCTTCGACCTGGAGGATGCGGTCGCTCCCGAGCGGAAGCCGGCGGCGCGCGAACGATTGCGGGAATTCCTGGCGGGGGACGGACGGCCGGGCTGCGAAGTCGTCGTGCGGATCAATGCGCTCGGCAGCGAATGGGGAACCGAGGACCTGCTGGCGGCGCGCGCCGTGAA
Organism: Nitratireductor pacificus pht-3B; assembly: GCF_000300335.1. GTDB lineage: Bacteria > Pseudomonadota > Alphaproteobacteria > Rhizobiales > Rhizobiaceae > Nitratireductor > Nitratireductor pacificus. The sequence continues at coordinate 85,962 of NZ_AMRM01000009.1, forward strand.
GCCCGACGGGATCCTCCTGCCGAAGGTCAACGGGCCGCGCGACATTCTCGACGCCGACGCGGCGCTCGACGAGATGGATGCACCACGCAGCGTGAAGCTCTGGGCGATGATCGAGACGGCGCGGGCGGTGCTCAATCTGGGGCCGATCGCCGAGCTTGGACAGAACCCGGCCGCCCGCCTCGCCTGCCTGGTGGCCGGCACCAACGATCTCGCCAGGGAAACGGGCATGTCCCTCGCGCCGGAGCGGGGCTACATGACGCCGTTCCTGCTGCAGATGGTGATGGCCGGCCGGGCCGGTAGCCTCGGCGTGATCGACGGCGTTGCCAACGACTTTCGCGATCTCGAAGCCTTCGGGCGGGCCTGCCAGGACGCGCGGGCGATGGGTTTCGACGGCAAGACGCTGATCCATCCGGCGCAGATCGGGCCGGCCAACGCCGCCTTCGCGCCGCAGCCCACCGAAGTGGCGGAGGCGCGAGCCATCGTCGCCGCCTTCGCCTTGCCGGAGAACCGGGAGCGCGGCGCGATCTCCCTGGAGGGCAGGATGGTCGAACGCCTGCATCTGGACATGGCGCAAACCCTGCTTGCCCGCGCGCGGGCCATCGAGGAGAAACAGCAATGAGGCTTTATCGGTTTCTGACCGGACCGGACGATTCGAGCTTTTGCCACAAGGTGACGGCGGCCCTGAACAAGGGCTGGCTGCTGCACGGCTCGCCGACCTACACCTTCGATTCGTTGGCAGGCGTCATGCGCTGCGGACAGGCCGTCTACAAGGAGGTCGAGGGCGCCGACTACACGCCGGAGACGAAACTCGGCGACTGGTAGCTGCGCCGTGTCGTTTCCAGTTGCATCAACCTGAGATTGTTGTTTCAATCCCTCCATGCAATTGGGGGATTGCGAAATGACAACCATCAGCATCGTGAACAACGGTCAGGCGGAGCGCCCTTCGGGTGACGGCGTCAGACTGCGCTGCGAATACTCCATCATGGAAGCGATCGGCTATCTGGTGATATGGGTGGTCGTTTCCATCCTGACGCTCGGCATCGGCGCCTTCTTCGCCATCTACTATTTCTACAAGGCGATCATCAACAAGACCTATGTGATCAACCGCGAGGGTCACCAGCTCGCCAGGCTGGAATGCGACCTCAACCTCGCCGAGGTCATCGGCCATGTGATCCTCTGGATCATCATCACCATCGTGACGCTGGGGATCGGACTTCTGTTCTACGTGTTCAGGACGCTCCGGCTGTGCATGAACAAGACCCGGATGGTGCGGCTCTGAGCGTCCGCCAGACCCGTTTGGCGATCCATTGAAACGCTGAACGGGCCTATCGCACTGCTTTTCCGCGCCTGTGCGGCCGTCAGGCGACGGTGTCCTCAATGCGCGCCATGTCGTCGTCCGACAGGCCGAAGTGATGGCCGACCTCGTGGATCAGCACGTGGGTGACGATGTCGCCCAGCGTCTCCTCGTTCTCGGCCCAGTAATCCAGGATCGCGCGGCGATAGAGGGTGATACGGTTCGGCCCCTCGCCCGTCGCGGGGTTCCAGCGCTCGGCGATGCCGCGCCCCTCGAACAGGCCGAGCAGGTCGAACGGCGTTTCCAGCGCCAGATCGTCCATGATCTCCTCCGTCGGGAACTCGGCGATCTGGATGATGATCTCGCCGGTCAGCTCGCGGAAATCCCCGGGCAGGTTCGCATAGGCCTCCAGCGCCAGGAGTTCCATTTCCTCGATCGACGGAGAGAGCTGGTCCTGCCAGGCGCGTGTCTGATAGATGCGTGCCATTCCATATCCTTTGAGGCGCCATATAGCGGGTTCCTCGCCAGCTTTCGAGGGGTAACTCGCACGGAATGCTTATGCGGGTTCGCGCCCAAATCAAAATTTGGCCGAAGTCTCGCGCCCTGATAAAGAGCAACTGGGGTAACAATGGCCCCGATCTCTTATTGCGAAAGCGAGTCGGGAATGTTTTTTCGAATGCTATTGGGCGGTGTTCTGGCACTGCCACTTGTCTTCGCCGGGCCATCGGTGGCCCGGGATCTGGAGCTGTCGCCGGGTGACGGCCTGCTGCGGCCACAGCATGCCGTGCTGAAGCCGGCGCTGCAGGACCGCGGGCATGTCGTGCTGGCGCAGGCTGCCGATCCCAGGGTGCTGGGCCTCGAGGAAGAATTGCGCCAGCTCAACGGCCGCGTGGAGGAGCTGAACTTCCAGATCCTGCAGATGCAGGACCAGCTCCGGCGGATGATGGAAGACAATGAATTCCGCTTCCAGGAGCTGGAGAAGCAGGGCGGCGGCGCGGCGGGAGCCGACACGCCGCAGCAGAGGTCCGAAGCGCCGCGTCCGCCGTCGGGCGCGGCCGGCGGAACGGATCAGACGGCAGGCGCAGACACCGCCCCCACAAGGGGCGAGCCGCCGCAGACGCTCGGCAGTGTCCGTTTCGACGCCAATGGCAACATCATCGGTGGAGAGGCCGGCGCGCCGGTTGATCTTATTCAACCCGGCCAACCCAGCCAACCCGGTGCTTCGCAGGGAAGCGACGTTGCGGCCCTGCCTTCGGCGGATACGCCGGAGGAACTCTACCGGAACTCCTACGAGTTCATTCTGTCCGGCGACTACAAGACGGCGGAAGCGGGCTTCCGCGATCATATCGAGCGCTTTCCCGCCGACGGACGGACGGCGGACGCGCATTTCTGGCTCGGCGAAGCGCTGCTCGGGCAGGATCGCTACCGCGACGCGGCCGAGGTCTTCCTGCGCGCCAGCCGCGACTACCCCAATGCCAAGAAGGCGCCGGACATGCTGCTGAAGCTCGGCATCTCGCTCGCGGCAATGAACCAGCGCGACGTGGCCTGCGTCACCTATCGTGAAATCGGCCAGAAATACCCCAATGCCTCCGGCTCGCTGCAAGAGCGGGTCAAGCAGGAACAGGCGCTCGCCGGTTGCTGACACCGGTGATGCAGCCGGACGCGTTTTTCAGCCGCTATTCGCTGGACAGACACAAGCATCTGGTCGCAGCGGTTTCCGGCGGCGGCGATTCCCTCGCCCTTCTCCTTCTTCTCAGCAGTTTTCTTTCCAGCCGCCCGCATGCGCCCCGGCTGACGGCGGTGACCGTGGATCATGGCCTGCGCCCCGAAGCGGCGGCCGAGGCGCGTTTCGTGGCCGATTTCTGCAGGATGCGCGGGATCGCGCACCGCATCATGGTCTGGCGCGGGCAAAAGCCCTCGACCGGGATTTCCGAGGCGTCGCGGACGGCACGGATGGCGCTCCTGGCGGAAGCGGCCCGGGATCTCGGCGCCGATGTCGTCTTCACCGGGCACACGCGCGACGACCAGGCCGAAACCGTGTTCATGCGCGGCGCGCGCGGAAACGGCCGGGGCGCGGCAGGCATCGCGCCCGCTGCGCTCCATGAAGGCGCGACATGGTTCGTGCGGCCGCTCCTGTCCGCGCGGCGCACGGCGCTGCGGGCCTTCCTCGCCGCCGAGGGCGTCGGTTGGATCGACGATCCGAGCAACGACAATCCCGCCTATGAACGCGTCCGCGCGCGGCAGGCGCTGAGCGCCGACGCGGTGGAGGATCTGGCGGTCCGGGCCGACACCGCCGCGCGGGAGCGCATCGCGCTCGGCGAACGGGCGGCCGGTCTGATCGAGGCGCATCTGCGCCGCGCCGCGCCGGGCCTCTACCGGGTGGATGGCGGCCTGTTCACGGGCGAGGACGAGACCGCCGCGCTCTATGCGTTCCGCCTGGCGGCGGCGATGGCCGGCGGCACCGCGCAACTGGCCGGCGCGGCGGCGGCGGAACAGGCATTCGCGGCCGCGCGGAGCGGATTTTGCGCCACGTTGTCGCGGGCTGTGTTCGATGTCCGCCGGGCGGGCATCCACCTCCATCGCGAGCGGCGCAACCTGCCGGCGGTTGAAGCGGGAAGCTTTCCGTTTCTCTGGGATGGACGCTACTGGATCGAGACCGCAGCGGGAACCAGGATCGCCGCGTTTGGAAGCGAGGCGCGGGCGGCGGTGGCCGAAGGGGCCGACGGCTTGCCGCAGGATCTTGTTTTTGCTGGACAATCGACCGAACCGGCGGACTGGCGGGACGGTCGGCTGCTGGGGGCTGCGACGGGTCTCGGCGGGATGCCCGCCCGGCGTGTGTCCGCCCCCTGGGCGCGGCTCCTGCCGTCCTTCGACATGGCGCCGGCAAATGCCCTCACCCGCCTCGCCCTCGGCAAAACCGTTATGGATGCGCCATGACCCGAACACAATCGGCGCAGAGGCTTAACCTAAAGGCGAGCTGGCCCGGCGGCTCGGCTTGGCAAGAATGCACCGGCTCCCTATGTTAAGCTGAAACACTGAAACGGATTGTCGCCATCTGTGGCGCGTATGCGGGAACTCCATGAATCCGAATTACAGAAATTTCGCGCTGTGGGCGATCATCGCCGTGTTGCTGATCGCGCTGTTCAACCTGTTCCAGGCTCCCCAGCAGCGTGGCGCGACGCGTGACATCGCCTATTCGCAGTTCCTCCAGGAACTGTCTTCGGGCGGCATTGAGTCGGTGACCATCACGGGCAACCGCATCACGGGCACCTATACGGGCAACCGCACGCCGTTCCAGACCTACTCGCCGGGCGATCCGTCGCTGGTGCAGCGGCTCGAGGAGCGCGGCGTGACGATCAAGGCCCAGCCGGAGAGCGACGGCTCGAACTCCTTCCTCGGCTACCTGATCTCCTGGCTGCCGATGATCCTGATCCTCGGCGTGTGGATCTTCTTCATGCGCCAGATGCAGTCGGGTTCCGGCCGCGCGATGGGCTTCGGCAAGTCGAAGGCCAAGCTTCTGACCGAGGCGCATGGCCGCGTCACCTTCCAGGACGTGGCGGGCGTGGACGAGGCCAAGGAAGACCTTGAGGAGATCGTCGAGTTCCTGCGCGATCCGCAGAAGTTCCAGCGGCTGGGCGGCAAGATCCCGCGCGGCGTGCTGCTCGTCGGCCCTCCCGGAACCGGCAAGACGCTTCTGGCGCGCTCCGTGGCGGGCGAAGCCAACGTGCCGTTCTTCACCATCTCAGGCTCGGACTTTGTCGAGATGTTCGTCGGCGTCGGCGCGTCGCGTGTGCGCGACATGTTCGAGCAGGCGAAGAAGAACGCGCCCTGCATCATCTTCATCGACGAAATCGACGCCGTCGGACGCCATCGCGGCGCCGGTCTCGGCGGCGGCAATGACGAGCGCGAGCAGACGCTGAACCAGCTTCTGGTCGAGATGGACGGCTTCGAGGCCAATGAAGGCATCATCCTGATCGCCGCCACCAACCGTCCGGACGTGCTGGACCCGGCGCTGCTGCGTCCGGGCCGTTTCGACCGCCAGGTGGTGGTGCCGAACCCGGACGTCGCCGGCCGCGAGAAGATCCTGAAGGTGCATGTGCGCAACGTGCCGCTGGCGCCGAATGTCGACCTTAAGGTGGTGGCCCGCGGCACACCGGGCTTTTCCGGCGCCGACCTCGCCAATCTGGTGAACGAGGCCGCCCTGATGGCGGCGCGGCGCAACAAGCGCCTGGTCACCATGCAGGAATTCGAGGACGCCAAGGACAAGGTCATGATGGGTGCCGAGCGCCGCTCGCACGCGATGACCCAGGAAGAGAAGGAACTGACCGCCTATCACGAGGCCGGACACGCCATCGTTGCGATGATGGTGCCGAAGGCCGACCCGGTGCACAAGGCGACCATCATTCCGCGCGGCCGCGCGCTCGGCATGGTGATGCAGCTTCCCGAGGGCGACCGCTACTCGATGAGCTACAAGTGGATGATCTCCCGCCTCGCCATCATGATGGGCGGGCGCGTCGCCGAGGAACTGAAGTTCGGCAAGGAGAACATCACCTCCGGCGCGTCGTCCGACATCGAGCAGGCGACCAAGCTCGCCCGCGCGATGGTGACGCAGTGGGGCTTCTCCGACGAGCTCGGCCAGGTGGCCTATGGCGAGAACCAGGAAGAGGTCTTCCTCGGCCATTCGGTCGCCCGCCAGCAGAACATGTCGCAGGAGACGCAGCAGAAGATCGACAGCGAGGTCCGCCGTCTGATCGACGAGGCCTACGCCACCGCGCGGGCCATCCTGACCAAGCAGAAGAAGGGCTGGGTGGCGATCGCCGAGGGGCTGCTCGAATACGAGACGCTTTCCGGCGATGAAATCCAGGCGCTGCTGCGCGGCGAGAAGCCGGCCCGGGACATGGGCGACGACACGCCGCCTTCGCGCGGTTCGGCGGTGCCGAAAGCCGGCGCGCGCAAGCCCGGACGCAAGAAGGACGGCGAGGAGCCGGAGGGTGGAATGGAGCCGCAGCCCCAGGGCTGACAGAGCTTAGCGCCCTGTTTCCATCACATCGCGTGAAACCGCCGTGAACATGGTTCGCGGCGGTTTTTGCTTGATTGCCTATAAGCTTCCGCTCGCGAAAGCGTGGTGAAATGTTTATTCTGGGCAATCATTAGGGTTTTGTTAAGCATCATGGGCAAGCTGACGTTTATATTGGAAGCGTTACATTGCCTCACAGAATTTGATGCGGTCGGAAGCCGCTCCTGTGGCAAGTAGGGATTGAGGGACGCCGCTTTGACACGTGATTCCGGCAAGGTGCGCCTGAGGGGCAGGACTAAGGACAAGATGGCGAAGAAGTATTTTGGTACGGACGGTATCCGCGGCCGCGCGAACCGTTTTCCGATGACGGCGGAAATCGCGATGAAAGTCGGCATGGCCGCCGGCCTTTCCTTCCAGAACGGCAGCCACCGCCATCGCGTGGTGCTCGGCAAGGACACGCGGCTTTCCGGCTACATGATCGAGAACGCGCTGGTTTCCGGCTTCTGCGCCGCGGGCATGGACGTGTTCCTGCTCGGACCGATCCCGACGCCTGCCGTCGCCATGCTGGTGCGCTCGCTGCGCGCCGACATCGGCGTGATGATCTCCGCCTCGCACAATCCCTATCACGACAATGGCATCAAGCTGTTCGGCCCGGACGGCTACAAGCTGTCCGACAAGATCGAGGGCCGCATCGAGGCGATGCTCGACAAGGAAGTGGAGCTGGCGCTGGCCGACAATGGCGGTCTTGGCCGGGCCAAGCGCGTCGACGGCGTGCACGACCGCTATATCGAGTTCGCCAAGCGGACCCTGCCGCGCTCCATGTCGCTGGCCGGCCTGCGCATCGTCGTCGATTGTGCCAATGGTGCGGCCTACAAGGTGGCGCCGGCGGTTCTGTGGGAGCTGGGCGCCGAGGTGGTGCCGATCCATGTGGAGCCGAACGGCGTCAACATCAACGAGGAATGCGGCTCGACCCATCCGATGAGCCTGGCCAAGAAGGTGCACGAGGTGCGCGCCGATATCGGCATCGCGCTCGACGGCGATGCCGACCGGGTGGTGATCGTCGACGAGAACGGCACGGTCATCGACGGCGACCAGATCATGGGGCTGATCGCCCGCTCCTGGCACGAGATGGGCCGGCTGGCCGGCGGCGGCGTGGTAGCGACCGTGATGTCCAATCTCGGGCTCGAGCGCTTCCTGGGCGATCTCAAGCTCGACCTGCACCGGGTCAAGGTCGGCGACCGCTACGTGGTCGAGCGGATGCGCGCCAGCGGGCTGAACGTGGGCGGCGAGCAGTCGGGCCATGTGGTGCTTTCGGATTTCTCGACCACCGGCGACGGGCTGGTGGCGGCGCTGCAGGTGCTGGCCTGCATCAAGCGCCAGGGCAAGCCGGCCAGCGAGGTCTGCAAGGTTTTCGAACCGGTGCCCCAGCTCCTGAAGAATGTGCGCATCAGCGGCGGCAAGCCGCTCGAAAGCGCGCCGGTGAAGGCGGTCATCGCCGACGCCGAGGCGCGGCTGGGCGACAAGGGCCGCCTCGTCATCCGTCCCTCGGGCACGGAGCCGCTGATCCGGGTGATGGCCGAGGCCGACGATCCGTCGCTGGTCGAAAGCGTGGTCGACGAGATCGTGCACGCGATCGCCGATTCCAAGAACGCCGCCTGACTCCTGCGGTAGTGCCTGGCAGGCAGGTCTCCGGGCCTGCCGCAGCGCCTGTGCGTCCTTGCGCATGCGCGAAGGACGCGCGATCTCCCTGCATTTTCGCACCCGATCGGGAGCCGGTCGATCCTGTCTGCCTGCAGCGCTCCGGCGTCATGCACGCCGATTCTCGCATAACGTGCATCCGCGTTGTGGTTAAGGCTTAAGGTTAAGCGCACCTTAACCTTTTCATTCGAATATCCCGTCAACTTGCAATCAGCCAACGTGCCCAGGGGGGCGCGGCGACGTCAAGGATGGGAAGCCATGTCAAAGTTTTCAAAGGTGCTCGGGGCGGCCTTGCTGTTCATCGTCCCGACTGTCGGCTTTGCTGCCGATCTGTATGAACCGCCGATCATCGAAGCGCCGCCGCCGCAGATCATCGAGCCTGCCCCATCCTTCGGCGGCTGGTATATTCGCGGTGACATCGACTATCACTGGTCGAAGCTGCGCGGCACTGAATACATCACCTATGGCGCGGGCGGCGGCACCGACAGGTTCGACACGACGAAGCTGAAGGGTGCCATGTCGCTCGGCGCCGGCGTCGGCTACCAGATCAGCAGGCACCTGCGTACGGACCTGACCGCCGACTACTGGTTCAAGTCCGATTTCGACGGCACCACCTCGGGCACCTGTGGCGGCGGCGGGGCCTGCGTTTCCACCGACAAAAGCGCCTACAGCGCCCTGCTTCTGATGGCCAACGCCTATGTTGATCTCGGAACCTATTACCGCGTCACGCCCTATGTGGGCGCGGGCATCGGCGGCGCCTATGTGAAGTGGGACGACCTGACCAACTCGATCTCGGGCGGCGGCACGGTCGTGCACAAGGGGTCCAGCAACTGGCGCTTCGCCTACTCGCTGATGGCCGGCGCTTCCTACTGCCTGACGCAGAACCTGAACCTGGATGTCGGCTACCGCTACACGCGTCTCGCCGGCGGCCGGATGTTCGAATATGCCTCGGGCGTTGCGCCGGGCTTCGACAAGGGCATCAACGTCCATGAGGCCCGTGCCGGCCTGCGCTACCAGTTCGGCCCGGGCAATGCCAATTGCGCACCCGCGCCGCAGGTCGTCAGCTACGAGCCGCCTCCGTTCGAGCCGCCGGTCTACAAGTAACCCTGTCCCATCGGACCCTGGAACCGCCCGGCCATCGCGCCGGGCGGTTCTGCTTTTGCGTGCTGGTTGCAGACGTCGGGGGACATGCTCAACAAATCCGCTAACCCGGCGTTAGCCTTAACTGTCGCTTAACTGGGATGGTTAACAATGCTCCCGAACAGCGGCGGGGGCACTCCTGATCCGTCGCATCTCGCGGAGTTCGGATTATGTGCTTAATTTCCCGTCTGCTCGTTTCGTCAGCGGTGCTGACGCTGGTCCCGCTCGGCGCGGCCGGCGCGGCCGACTACGATCCGCCGATCATCATCGAGGAAGCGCCCGACGTGGTGCCCGTCGAGATCGGCTCCGGCTGGTACCTGCGCGGCGACATCGGCTATTCGCTGAAGACCGAGGCGAGGGACCGGTTCACCTACCGTACCTTCGATGGCGTGAACTACGGCGCGAACAGCTTCGATACCGGCTCCCTGTCTAAGGATTTCAGCTTCGGCCTCGGCTTCGGCTACTCCTTCACCGACTGGCTGCGCGCGGATGTGACGCTCGACCGGTTCAGCGCCGGCTTCAGCGGTTCGACCTCGAGCGGCAGCCCCTGTACGGCGGGCAGCCCGGTGGGAACCACCTGCCGTTCTGAGGACAGCTCCGAATTCGTGGCGTATTCGGCGCTGCTCAACGGCTATGTGGATCTCGGCACCTATGTCGGCTTCACGCCCTATGTGGGCGCCGGCGTCGGCTACACCTATGTCAACTGGGACGATCTCAGCAACAGCGCCTATTGCGTCGGCGGCGCCTGCCCGAGCCCGGCGCTGGCCGGCACCTCGACCCATGCGGGCGAATCGGACTGGCGCTTCACCTATGCGCTGATGGCCGGCGTGTCCTACGACTTCTCCAACAACATGAAGGTCGATCTCGGCTACCGCTACCGCAACATCGCCAGCGGCGACATGTTCGCCTTCGACGCGCCGACCGCAGCCGCGGGCGCCACGGGCGTGCAGGGCAGCGACGGTGGCTTCTCAAGCCACGAGATTCGGGTCGGCCTGCGCTACGAACTCTGGTAGGCGATCGCCGTCAGGGCTTCTCGAGTCATGAAACCCCGCCTTCGCCGGCGGGGTTTTTCTTTGACCGCCGGTCTGCCGGTTGTGGTTCGGATTTCCGGCAACAGCGCCGTGCGTGGTTCGACAAGCTCACCATGAGGGATGGCGTGGGGCTGCAAGACCCGTTTGTCACGTCTCGAAATCAGGCTCCCTGCCAACCCCCGACAGTCCTCATGGTGAGCTTGTCGAACCACGCACCGGCTCAAAGCAATGGGCTGCGAGTGTCCGTCTCATGCCACACTGCCAGACGCACGTGTTCTGGACCGGGACGAAAGAAAGCGCGGCGATCAGGGCAAAAGCAATCGCGCAAGCTTGAGAGCCGAAGCATCATCCCGTCAGTGGGCTTCATCCCAGTTGTCGGCGGCGCGGGCGTCGACCTGCAGCGGCACGGACAGGTTCCGCGCGGGCAGGGCGGCGTTTTCCATCACGTGGCAGATGACGGGAATCGCTTTCTCGACCTTTTCTTCCGGCGCCTCGAAGATCAGTTCGTCATGCACCTGCAGGAGCATGCGGACATCGTCCAGCCCGGCATTCAGAAGCGCTTCGTCCATGCGCGCCATGGCGCGGCGGATGATGTCGGCGGCCGATCCCTGGATGGGCGCGTTGATCGCCGCGCGCTCGTTGAAGGCGCGCAGCTGGGGATTAGAAGAACGGATCTCCGGATAATGGGCGCGCCGACCGAAGATGGTCTCCACATAGCCGTTGGCGCGCGCCTGCGCCTTGGTGTCGTCCATGTAATCCTTGATGCCCGGGAAACGCTCGAAATAGCGCTTGATGTAGGCGCTGGCCTCCTCGCGTGGGATGGCGAGCTGATTGGCGAGGCCGAAGGCGGAGATGCCGTAGATGATGCCGAAATTGATCGCCTTGGCGCGCCGGCGCACCTCGGCGGGCATGCCCTCGACGGGCACGTCGAACATCTCCGACGCCGTCATGGCGTGGATGTCGAGGCCGTCGGCGAAGGCTTTCTTCAGTTCGGGGATGTCGGCCACATGGGCGAGCACACGCAGCTCGATCTGGCTGTAGTCGGCCGAGATGAGCTTGGCGCCGGCAGGCGCGATGAAGGCGGTGCGGATCTTGCGGCCTTCCGCCGTCCGCACCGGAATGTTCTGCAGGTTCGGTTCCGAGGAAGACAGCCGCCCCGTCGTGGTGGACGCCATCGCGTAGGAGGTGTGAACCCGTTTCGTTTCGGGGTTGATGTAGCCGGGAAGGGCGTCCGTATAGGTGGACTTGAGCTTGGTGACCTGACGCCAGTCGACGATCTTGCGCGGCAGCTCGTGACCGGCGGCGGCGAGGTCTTCCAGCACCTGGGCCGAGGTGGACCACTGCCCGGTCTTCGTCTTGCTGCCGCCCGGCAGGCCCATCCTGCCGAACAGGATCTCGCCCAGCTGTTTCGGTGAACCGATGGTGAAGCGCTCGCCGGCGAGCTGGTAGATCTCATCCTCGATGCCGGCGGCCGTCTGGGCGAAATCGCCCGAAAGGCGCGACAGGATCTGCCGGTCGACCTCGATGCCGCGATGTTCCATCCGGCAGATCACCGGGATCAGTGGACGCTCGAGGCGCTCATAGACGCTGGTCAGGCCGTGCGCGGCCAGGCGGGGCTTCAGGACCTGCCAGAGGCGCAGGGTGACGTCGGCGTCCTCGGCGGCATAGGCCGTGGCGCGCTCCAGATCGACCATGTCGAAGGTCACCTGGTTGCGCCCCGAACCCGTCAGCTCCTTGTAGGGGATCGGCGCGTGGCCGAGCCAGCGCTCCGACAGCGCATCCATGCCGTGGCTCACCGTCCCGTGGCTGCCGGTTCCAGCGTCGAGCACATAGGAGATGAGCATCGTGTCGTCGCAGCTGACGATCTCGACGCCGAGGCGGTACATCAGCAGCCAGTCATATTTCAGGTTCTGGCCGATCTTCAGCACGGAAGGATCGGCCATGACCTGCCGGATGGCATCGAGCGCGTCCTTTTCGGCAATCTGGCCTTCGATCACGCCGCCGCCCAGCAGATCGCCGGAGCCGCTCTTGTGACTGAGCGGCACATAGGCGGCCCGGCCGGGCCGCGTCGCCAGCGAAAAGCCGCACAGTTCCGCCTGCATCGGGTCGAGCGAGGTGGTCTCGGTATCGAAGGCGAGAAGCCCCGTCTCATAGGCATCGTCGATCCAGGCGCGCAGCGTCTCCAGATCGCGGATGCAGACATAGGCGGTCCGGTCGAAGGTCTGGGCCGGCGCGGCCTCGGCGATCCTATCCGCCAGCTTCTGCGGGGTCGCGCCGGCATCGTCCGCCGGCGTCGCCGCGTCGGGCGCTGCGGCGGTCGAAGCACCCATGTCGGGGCCGTGCGCGGCCTCCCCGGTTTCGACCTCCACCGCGGCGGCCTCGATCTCGGCCACCTCGGCGCCCGTGGCCTCGGCGACGCGGCGGGTCAGGGTCGAGAACTCCATCGCCTTCAGGAAGCCGATCAGCTTCGGCCCGTCCGGCGGGGCCAGCTCGAAGGTGTCGATCTGGAACTCGACCGGCGCGTCGGTGCGCAGGCGCACCAGCTCGCGGGAGATACGCGCCTTGTCGGCGAACTCGATGAGGTTCTCGCGGCGCTTGTTCTGCTTGATCTCGCTCGCGCGCGCGAGCAGCGTGTCGAGGTCGCCATATTCCTCAAGCAGCTGGGCGGCGGTCTTGGGGCCGATGCCGGGCACGCCGGGAACGTTGTCGACGGAATCGCCGGTCAGCGCCTGCAGGTCGATCATCTTTTCCGGCGGAACGCCCCATTTCTCGACCACTTCCGGCACGCGGATCTCGCGGTCCTTCATCGGGTCGTACATGGAGACGGAGCCATCGACGAGCTGCATCAGGTCCTTGTCGGAGGAGACGATGGTGGTCTCGCCGCCGGCCTCCGTGGCGAGCCGCGCATAGGTGGCGATCAGATCGTCGGCCTCGAAGCCGGGAAGCTCGATGCAGGGCAGGTCGAAGGCGCGCGTGGCCTCGCGGATCAGGCCGAACTGGGGGATGAGGTCTTCGGGCGGTTCGGAGCGGTTGGCCTTGTATTCCGGGTAGAGATCGTTGCGGAAGGTCTTCGAGGAATGGTCGAAGATCACCGCGAAATGGGTGGGCGTGACGCCGACATCCGTGTCGCGGGCGCTTTGCAGCAGCTTCCAGAGCATGTTGCAGAAACCGGCGACGGCGCCGACCGGCAGGCCGTCGGATTTGCGGGTCAGCGGGGGCAGCGCGTGATAGGCGCGAAAGATGTAGCCCGAGCCGTCGACGAGGAAGAGGTGATCGCCTTTTTTCATGGCTGTACGGGTAGCGCGCCGGCCCCCGCCTGTCCATCGCAAAGGGCGCAAACGGCGGCTCGCCGCGCGATGTGCTGACAGAAACGGACGCCGTGCAGGTCGCCCGAATCAGGGCAGCCGGCTATCGATCACGTCTTTGTTACGAACTTGTAATGGTCGTGCCCTTGAATAGCCACGTTCGCGCACGAAATATCACACAGCGGCAATTTTTCGCCGTGGTCCGGCCAAGGCTCGTCCCCCGCCTTTTCCGGGCAATAGCGGCAGCCTCATCCCCCCTCTCCGGGCTGCCGCGGTGTTTCAAGCATGGCCGCCGTGGTATCCCCTCCACCACGGCGGCACTTGCGTTTCTGGGGGATGGCCGACAGGCCAGAGAGTGTTCCAAAAGCAACGACGCCAACCCCGCGCCGCTCATCAGGACCGTTCGCAGGTTCAGCCCTTCTTGCGCTTGCGCCCGTACAGCTCCAGCCGGTGGTGGACGATGTCGTAGCCCAGCGAGCGGGCGATTTCCTCCTGCAGCGCCTCGATTCTGTTCGAGTGGAATTCGATCACGTCGCCCGTGTCGAGGTCGATCAGGTGGTCATGATGCTCGCCGCCGGCCTGCTCGAAACGCGCGCGGCCACCCTCGAAGGCATGGCGATGAATGGCGCCCATGCCCTCGAGCAGCTTCATCGTGCGGTAGACGGTCGAGAGCGAAATGCTCGAATCGATCGCCGACGCGCGCTGGAAAATCTCCATCGCATCGGGGTGATCCTCCGTTTCGGTCAGGATCTGCAGGATGATCTTGCGCGGGCGCGTGATCCTGATGCCCGCGCGGCGCATCTCGCGCTCGTAATCCGGCTTGTGGTTCTGATGCTGATTCATGGCCCGACTATGCGCCAGATGACAATCAGTTGCAAAGAGCCAGCCGCTGCACGCCGTGCAGCATGCCCAGGAAACCGACCTTCCGGGTGTCGCGTTGCTTTTTAATGCAAATGATTTGCAAGAGCGTTGACGAGCGCCCTGCTTTCGGTCTAGCTTCCGTAGCGTGATTTCATTGCGCTTCGCCCAAGGGGATTCTTATGCGTTTAGCCAGAGGTCTGGCCGTGTTGCTCGTCGCGGCCTTTTCCATATCGCCCGCCTTCGCGCAGGATGAGCGTTTCAAGGCCGTCACCACATTCACCGTCATCGCCGACATGGCCCGCAACGTCGCGGGCGATGCCGCCGTGGTCGAATCGATCACCAAGCCGAATGCGGAGATCCATAACTACCAGCCCACGCCGGGCGATATCCTGCGGGCGCAGGACGCCGACCTGATCCTGTGGAACGGATTGAACCTCGAACTCTGGTTCGAGCGCTTCTTCCGCAATCTGAAGGATGTGCCGAGCGTCGTGGTCTCGGAAGGCGTCGAGCCGATGGGCATCGCCGAGGGGCCCTATACGGGCAAGCCCAATCCGCATGCCTGGATGTCGCCCAGCGACGCGCTGACCTATGTCGACAACATCCGCGATGCCTTCTCCGAGCACGATCCGGAGAATGCAGAGACTTATGCGAAGAACGCCGAGGCCTACAAGGCGGAGATCAGGGCCGTCGTGGATCCGATCCGCGAGCGCCTCTCGGCCATTACAGAGGATCACCGGGTTCTCGTCACCAGCGAGGGCGCCTTCAGCTATCTCGCCCGCGATTTCGGCCTGAAGGAACTCTACATCTGGCCGATCAACGCCGACCAGCAGGGCACGCCGCAGCAGGTGCGCCACGTGATCGACCAGATCAGGGAAACCAGGGCGCCCGCCGTCTTCAGCGAAAGCACCGTCTCTCCCGATCCGGCGCAACAGGTGGCGCGCGAGACCGGCGCGAAATATGGCGGCGTCCTCTACGTGGACTCGCTCAGCGACGCCGGCGGCGCGGTGCCCACCTATCTGGATCTCCTTCGGGTCACCAGCGAAACGATCGCCGAAGGACTGGCCGGCAAATGAACGCCCCCGTGATCGACAAGAACAGGAAGCCGGCAGCCCAGTCTGCCGGCATCGACGTTCGGGACGTGACCGTCACCTACCGGAACGGCCACACGGCGCTGCGCGACGCCAGCTTCTCCATTCCCACCGGAACCATCGCGGCGCTTGTCGGCGTCAATGGCAGCGGCAAGTCCACGCTGTTCAAGGCGATCATGGGCTTCGTGCCGCTCGCCAGAGGCGCGGTTTCCATCCTCGGCCAGCCCGCCGGCCGCGCCCTGAAGCGCAATGTCGTGGCCTATGTGCCGCAGGCCGAGGAGGTGGACTGGAACTTTCCCGTTCTCGTCGAGGACGTGGTGATGATGGGCCGCTACGGCCATATGAACTTCATGCGCTGGCCGCGCCGTCAGGATCACGAGATGGTCGAGGCGGCGCTCGAGCGCGTCGGCATGGCCGATTTCCGCAAGCGCCAGATCGGCGAACTCTCCGGCGGCCAGAAGAAGCGCGTCTTCCTGGCGCGCGCGCTGGCGCAGGAAGGCCGGGTGATCCTGCTCGACGAGCCGTTCACCGGGGTCGATGTGCGCACGGAAGAGTCCATCATCGCGCTCCTGAAGGCGTTGCGCGCGGAGGGGCATGTGATGCTGGTCTCAACGCATAATCTCGGCAGCGTGCCGCGTTTCTGCGACCGGACCGTCCTGATCAACCGCACGGTCCTTGCCGCCGGGCTGACGCAGGAGGTTTTCACCCGCGCCAATCTGGAAAAGGCCTTCGGCGGCGTCCTGCGCCAGTTCACGCTGGGCGGTGCGGACCTGCACGAGGACGCAGCGGAGGATTCGCGCCGGCTGACGGTGCTGACCGACGACGAGCGGCCCTTCGTGATCTATGGCGACGAGGACGGACGCTCCGCGGGGGATGGCCGGAAATGAGCGCCTATCTGCTCGAACCCTTCTCCTACGGCTACATGGTCAACGCCATGTGGGTCAGCGCCCTGGTGGGCGGGGTCTGCGCCTTCCTCTCCGCCTATCTGATGCTCAAGGGCTGGTCGCTGATCGGCGACGCGCTGTCGCACTCGATCGTTCCGGGCGTCGCCGGGGCCTACATGTTGGGCCTGCCGTTCTCCATCGGCGCGTTCTTCGCCGGCGGGCTTGCGGCGGGCACGATGTTCTTCCTCAACCAGCGCACCAAGCTGCGCGAGGACGCCATCATCGGCCTGATCTTCACCTCCTTCTTCGGCCTCGGGCTGTTCATGGTCTCGCTGTCGCCGGCGGCGGTGAACATCCAGACCATCGTGCTCGGCAACGTGCTCGCCATCACGCCTTCGGACACGCTGCAGCTCGTCATCATCTCCGGTGTCACGCTGGCCGTGCTGGCGGTCAAGTGGAAGGATTTGATGGTCGCCTTCTTCGACGAGAACCACGCGCGCTCCATCGGCCTCAATCCGGGCCGGCTGCGGTTCATCTTCTTCACGCTGCTCAGCGCCTGCACCGTCGCAGCCATGCAGACGGTGGGGGCCTTCCTCGTCATCGCCATGGTGGTGACGCCCGGGGCGACGGCCTATCTCCTGACCGACCGCTTTCCGCGGCTTGTGGCGATCGCCGTCGCCATCGGCGCGCTTTCGAGCTTTGTCGGCGCCTATGCGAGCTATTTCCTCGATGGCGCCACGGGCGGGATTATCGTCGTGCTGCAGACGCTGGCCTTCCTGACCGCCTTCGTCCTCGCGCCGAAGCACGGGCTTCTCGCCGCGCGCCGGCGCGCGCGCGAAGCGCTGGAAGGCGATATGCAGGGGATGGGCGCATGAACGGCTTTGTCGACACGTTGATGCTGCCCTTCGCCTTTCCCTTCATGCAGCAGGCCTTCATCATCTCGGTGCTGATCGCCGCGCCCATGGCGCTGCTGTCCTGCTTCCTGGTGCTCAAGGGCTGGTCGCTGATGGGCGATGCCGTCAGTCATGCGGTGCTGCCGGGGGTGGTCATCGCCTACATCATCGGCATCCCCTTCGCCATCGGCGCCTTCGTGGCCGGCATGACCTGCGTCGTGGGCATCGGCTATCTGAAGGAAAACAGCCGGGTGAAGGAGGACACGATCATGGGCGTGGTCTTCTCCGGCATGTTCGGGCTGGGCCTGCTGCTCTACACCAAGATCCGGACCGAGGTGCATCTCGACCACATCCTGTTCGGCGACATGCTGGGCGTGACCTGGGGCGATATCGCGCAGACGGGCGTCATCGCGCTGTTCGTGTGCGTGGCGATCCTGGTGTTCCGCCGCGATCTGCTCCTGAACGCCTTCGACGGGCAGCACGCGAAGGCCATCGGCCTGCCGGTGCGGGTGCTGCATTACGGGCTGCTGTCGATCCTGTCGCTGACCATCGTGGCGGCGCTGACGGCGGTGGGCATCATCCTGGCGATCGCGCTTCTGATCGGGCCAGGGGCGGTGGCGTTCCTGCTGGTCCGGCGGTTCGACCGGATGCTGCTCGTCAGTCTGGCGGTGGCGCTGTTCTCGTCGTTTTTCGGCGTCTATCTGAGCTTCTTCCTCGACAGCGCGCCGGCGCCGACCATTGTGCTCCTGATGACGGGACTGTTCGTGGCGGCCTTCATCCACACGCTGCGCCGCAGCGCGCGGGAGGATGCGGCGCGGGTAGACGCTGTCGGGCCCCTCTCTCAGTAGGCGTCAGGGCAATCGCATAGGGTGGTGCAGTACCCCCACCCCTTACCCCTCCCCTCAAGGGGGAGGGGGATCATCGAGCGAACTGCGTTTCTTCCCTCCCCCTTGAGGGGAGGGATCGAGGGTGGGGGTCGCAGGCAGGTGGCTTCAGTCCGGCAGGACCGCCGTCGCCTCGATCTCCACCTTGGCCCGGTCCTCGATCAGCGCGGTGACCTGCATCACGCTCATGGGCGGGAAGTTGCGGCCCATCACGGCGCGGTAGGCCTCGCCAAGCTCGCGCAGGCGGCTTGTATAGGCCTGCTTGTCGGTGATGAACCAGGTGAGCCGCACCACATGCTCCGGCCCGGCGCCGGCTTCCTTCAGCAGCGTGACGACGTTCTCCAGCGCCTGCCGCACCTGGGCGATGAAGTCGTCGGTCTCGAATTCCTGGCTGCCGTTCCAGCCGATCTGGCCGCCCAGGAAGACGGTGCGCCCCCGTGCAACGACACCATTGGAATATCCCCTGGCGGGAACCCAGTCGTCGGGCTGGAGAATCTGGTGAAGCGGGACAGTCATGCTATTTCCTTCATGCTTGGGAACGGGGGGCGTGGTCACACGCCGAGAAAGCGCTCTTGGATGTCTTCCGTGAGTGCGGAGGGCGCGCCGGTCCATGCGGTGCGGCCTTTTTCGAGAATGACGCAGCGGTCCGCCACGGGCAGGAGCTCGCTCAGCGTCTTGTCGACGATCAGGATCGACTGGCCTTCCGCGCGAATGGCGCGGATGGCGCGCCAGATGTCCTGCCGGATGACCGGGGCGAGGCCCTCGGTCGCCTCGTCGAGGATGAGCAGGCGCGGATTGGTGGCGAGCGCCCGGCCGATGGCCAGCATCTGCTGCTCGCCGCCGGAAAGCGTGCTCGCATACTGGTCGCGCCGCTCGGCGAGCCGGGGGAACAGCGCGTTCACGCCGTCCAGCGTCCACTTGCCCGGGCGGGCGGCGGCGAGGATGTTTTCCTCCACCGTCAGGTTGGGGAAGCAGCGGCGGCCTTCCGGCACCAGCCCGACGCCGAGCCGGGCGATGCGGTGCGGCTTCATCCGCGTGATGTCCCTGCCGGCGAAGGCGATGCTGCCGGACTGGGCCGGGGTCAGGTGGCAGACGGAGCGGATCGTCGTCGTCTTGCCCATGCCGTTGCGGCCCATCAGCGCCACGGCCTCGCCCTCCTCGACCGAAAGATCGACGCCGAACAGCGCCTGCGACTTGCCGTAGAAGGTTTCCAGCCCCTGGATGTCGAGCAGCCTCATGCGCCCTCTCCCAGATAGGCTTCGCGGACATCGGGATGATTGCGGATCTCGTCGACCGTTCCCGTGGCGATGATGCGCCCGTAGACGAGAACGGAAATGCGGTCGGCGAGGGCGAAGACCGCGTCCATGTCGTGCTCGATCAGCAGGATCGGGGCCTCACGGCGCAGGCCGTCGAGAAAGCCGGTCAGCGCCTGCGAACCCTCCGGCCCCATGCCGGCCATCGGCTCGTCCAGCAGGAAGGCCCTGGCGCCGAGCGCCAGTGCGATGGCGATCTCGAGCTGGCGGCGTTCGCCGTGCGAAAGCTCGGCCGCCGGCACATCGGCACGGTCCGAAAGGCCGACGCGGGCGAGCGCCGCGCGGGCGGGTTCCGTCAGGCTCGCGTCGCGCATGACGGGCCGGAAGAAGCGGAAGCTCGATCCCTCGCGCGCCTGCACGGCCAGCATGACATTGCGCAGGGCGGAGAACTCCGGCGCCAGCGACGAGACCTGGAAGGTGCGGCCCATGCCTAGCCGCGCCCGCGCCGCAACGTCGAGCGGCTTGACGTCGCGCCCGGCGAAGCGGATCTCGCCGCTGTCCGGCTTCAGCGATCCGGCGATCTGATGGATCAGCGTCGACTTGCCGGCACCGTTGGGGCCGATCAGCGCGTGGATCTCCCCCGGCCTGAGGTCAAGGCTGACACCGTCCGTCGCCTTCAGCGCGCCAAAGCTCTTCTTCAGGTTGCGGATCTCGAGGATGGGTTCAGCCATGCCGCGCCCTCCCGGCAAGCATGCCCATCACGCCGCCGCGGGCGAACAGCACCACGCCGAGCAGGATCAGGCCGAGGAAGAGCTGCCAGTGCTCCGTAATGCCGCCCAGGGCGAATTCGAACAGGACATAGACGATGGCCCCCGCAAGCGGCCCCGCCAGCCGCCCGACGCCGCCGAGGATGATCAGCACGATCAGCTCGCCCGACATGTGCCAGGAGAACATGGAGGGGCTGACGAAGCGGTTGAGGTCGGCGAACAGCGCCCCGGCCACCGCCGTCATCATGGCGGAGACGACAAAGGCCGCGAGCCGGATGCGGAACGGGACGATGCCGACGGCGGCAAGCCGCGTCTCGTTCTGCCGGCCAGCCTGCAGCGCCGCGCCGAAGCGCGAATCGCGGATCAGCGCGAACAGGACGAGGCCGGCCGCCAGCAGGGCGAAGCTGATCAGGAAGAAGCTCATCGGCACCAGCGTGTTGGCGCCGGGGAAGGCGTTGCGCACATAGATCGACAGGCCGTCCTCGCCGCCATAGGCGGGCCAGGAGATGGCGAAATAGTAGATCATCTGCGCGAAGGCGAGCGTGATCATGATGAAGTACACGCCGGAGGTCCTGAGCGAGATCAGGCCGATCAGCATGGCGACGATGCCGGCGATGACGGCGCCGGCGATCCAGATGACGATCATCTGGTTGGTGCCCGGCAGGCCGAGC
Organism: Nitratireductor pacificus pht-3B; assembly: GCF_000300335.1. Taxonomy (GTDB): domain Bacteria; phylum Pseudomonadota; class Alphaproteobacteria; order Rhizobiales; family Rhizobiaceae; genus Nitratireductor; species Nitratireductor pacificus. Next base: position 106,748 of record NZ_AMRM01000009.1, read on the forward strand.
AGCAGGGGTTCGCCGTTGAAGGCGTGGGTGGCGAGGATACCGGCGGCATAGCCGCCGATGCCGAAGAAGGCGGCATGGCCGAAGGACACCAGCCCGCCGAGGCCGAGCGCGATGTTCAGCCCCGTCGCCGCCAGCGCCAGAATGGCGATGCGCGTGGCGAGCGTGATGTAGAACGGCTCGCCCATCGCCTGCGCGGCGAACGGGGCGGCCAGCAGGCCGAGGACCAGAAGGGCGGTGACGATCGTTTCGCGGCTCATCCCGTCACCTCACGCGCTCGCCGCGAACAGGCCGCGCGGCCTGAAGGCGAGGATCAGGGCCATGACGATGTAGATCAGCATGGAGGCGAGCGCCGCGCCGACGGTAGCGGCGTCCGAGGGGGGCATGAACAGGCCGAAGAGATGCGGCAGCAGGAAGCGGCCGAGCGTCTCGGTGAGGCCGACCAGCACCGAGCCGATCAGCGCGCCCTTGATGGAGCCGATGCCGCCGATGACGATGACGACGAAGGCGAGGATCAGCACCGGTTCTCCCATGCCCACCTGCACCGACTGCAGCGCGCCGACCATGGCGCCCGCGAGGCCGGCAAGCGCGGCGCCGAGGGCGAAGACCAGCGTATAGAGCGTGCCGATGTCGATGCCGAGCGCGCCGATCATCTCGCGGTCGCTTTCGCCGGCGCGGATGCGCATGCCGAGCCGGGTCTTGCCGATCAGCAGGTACAGGCCGATGGCGACGGCGATGCCGACGCCGATGACGGCGAGGCGGTAGACCGGATATTGCGCGCCGCCCGGCAGATGCACGGCGCCCGACAGAAGCTGCGGAATGTCGAGATAGAGCGGGAACGAGCCGAAGACCCAGCGCGTCCCTTCCGAGAAGATGAGGATGAGCGCGAAGGTGGCGAGCACCTGGTCGAGATGGTCGCGCTCGTAGAGTCGCCTTATGACGAGGATCTCGACGAGCGCGCCGGCGGCGGCAGCGGCGGCCAGGCTGGCGACCAGACCCAGCCAGAACGAGCCGGTCGCGGCGGCGACGGTCGCGCAGGCGAAGGCGCCGATCATGAACAGCGAGCCGTGGGCGAGGTTGATCAGACCCATCACGCCGAAGATCAGCGTCAGTCCGGCCGCCATCAGGAACAGCATGACGCCGAACTGAAGTCCGTTCAGGATTTGCTCTATGAGGAGGGCTAGGGACACGGGAGGTTTCGCGGTCTGGTTTTTAGGGTGGGCAATCCAGGCCCGTCATCCCGGAAAGCCGGGGGCTTATCCGGGACCCATTGGAAGAACGTTGTCGGGCGCAGCCCGGTCCTCGTTCAGACGCCGCCATCCTCTGCGGAGATCGGCCGCGCTTCTCAATGGGTCCCGGCTCTCCCTTCGGTCGGCCGGGATGACGGTCTGACCTTGCTCTACATCTTGCACTCGGCGGCGTAGGCGTCCTTGTGGTCGGTGAAGGCGGTGCCGACGATCTTGTTGGTCAGCGTGTCGCCGTCCTTCACCACCTCGCGAACGTAGAAGTCCTGGATCGGGTGGTTGTTGGTGTTGAACGAGAACTTGCCGCGCACGGAATCGAACTGCGCCTCTTTCAGCGCGGCACGGAAGGCGTCCTTGTCCTTGACGCTGGCCTTGGCCGCCGCCGAGAGGATCAGGTTCGCCGTGTCATAGGCCTGCGCGGCGTAGACGGACGGTAGGCGGCCATATTCGGCCTTGAAGCCGTCGACGAAGGCCTTGTTGGCGGCATTGTCGAGATCCGGGGCCCAGGAAGCGGTGTTCTTGACGCCCAGCGCGGCGTCGCCGATGGCCGGCAGCACGTCCTGGCTGAAGGAGAAGGCAGGCCCGAGCAGCGGCAGGCCGACGCCTGACTGCGCGTACTGCTTGGTGAAGGCGATGCCCATGCCGCCGGGCAGGAAGATGAACACCGAATCGGCGCCGGACGCGCGGATCTGGGCGATCTCGGCGGCGTAGTCGGTCTGGCCGAGCTTGGTGTAGACCTCGCCGGCCAGCTCGCCCTTGTAGTAGCGCTTGAAGCCGGTCAGCGAATCCTTGCCGGCCGGATAGTTGGGCGCCATGATGAAGGTCTTCTTGTAGTCCTTGTTGGCGGCCTCACCCATCGCCTCGTGGAAATTGTCGTTCTGGTAGGCGACGTTGAAGTAGTTCGGGCCGCAGCCGGCGCCGGCCAGCGCCGAGGGGCCGGCATTGACCGACAGGTAGATGATGTCCTGCGCCGTGACGGCGGGCACGACGGCCATGGCCAGGTTCGACCAGATGATGCCGGTCATCAGATCGACCTTGTCGCTCTGGACCATCTTGTCGGCGATCTGCACGGCCAGTTCCGGCTTCTGCGCGTCGTCCTCGGTGACGACCTCGATCTCGCTGTTGCCCGACTGCTTGATGGCGAGCATGAAGCCATCGCGCGCGTCGATGCCGAGGCCGGCGCCGCCGCCCGACAGGGTGGTGATCATGCCGATCTTGACCGGCTCGGCGAAGGCATTGCCGGCGAGGCCGGCGGAAAGCGCCAGCAGGCTGGCGGCAAGAATGTTTCTCATGGAAGTCTCCCTTTTATGTTCCCGTGTATCTGCAAGGGCAGGTGCCCGCCCCTCATCCGCCTGCCGGCACCTTCTCCCCGCGGGCGGGGAGAAGGAGGACGGTTGCGACGTCTATCACTCCCTCTCCCCGCTTGCGGGGAGAGGGTAAGGGTGAGGGGCCGGCGCGGCGGTTGATCATCGTCTCCTCACATATCAGTCCGTACCCGCCAAAGCTCGGGGAATAGTTCCACATCCAGCATCCTGCGCAAATAGGAAACACCGGATGTGCCGCCCGTTCCTCGTTTCAGGCCGATGATCCTCTCCACCGTGGTGACGTGGTTGAAGCGCCAGCGGCGGAAATAATCCTCGAAATCGATCAGCTTCTCGGCCAGCTCGTAGAGCGCCCAATGCTCGTCCGGCCTGGCGTAGACGGCCTTCCACGCGGCCTGCACCTCGTCGTTCGCCTCACGGCGCTCGCGCCAGCTCGTGCGCTCCGCATCGGCGCCGATGTCGAAGCCGTTGCGCGCCAGAAGCCGCAGCGCCTCGTCGTAGAGGCTCGGCTCGGCCAGGATCTCCTCCAGCCGGGCCGTGACGTCCGGCAGGTCGGAATGCGGCTTCAGCATCGAAAGGTTGCGGTTGCCGGCGAGGAACTCGATGGAGCGATACTGCCAGGACTGGAAGCCGGACGACTGGCCGAGCGCGTCGCGGAAGGTGGAGTATTCGCTGGGCGTCATGGTGCGCAGCACGTCCCAGGCGCTGTTGAGCTGCTCGAAGATGCGCGCCACGCGGGTCAGCATCTTGAAGGCGGGGCGCACGCGATCCTCGGCGAGCGCCGCCTTGGCCGAGCGGATCTCGGAGATCGCCAGCATCATCCACAGTTCGGAAGTCTGGTGCTGGATGATGAACAGCAGCTCGTCGCGGGCCGTCGACAGCGGCTTCTGCGCATCGAGGATCTTCTCAAGATGCAGGTAATCGCTGTAGGACATGGGCGGCTTGATGTCGGCCGCGCCGTCGTCATCCGGCTCGATATGTTCACGCGTCGTCATTCGTCACCCTCACGCAGGCGGAATCGCTGGATCTTGCCGGTCTGCGTCTTCGGCAGGGCGTCGATGAACCTTACCGAACGCGGATATTTGTAGGGGGCGATCACCGCCTTGACGTGATCCTGGAGGCGCTTGACGGAGGCCGCGTCGGGCGCCACACCCTTGGCCAGCACCACATAGGCCTCGACGATCTGGCCGCGCTCCTCGCTGGCCGCGCCGATGACGGCGCATTCCACGACATCGGCATGCGACAGCAGCGCCGCCTCCACTTCGGGACCGGCGATGTTGTAGCCGGCGGAAACGATCATGTCGTCGGAGCGGGCGGCGAAATGGAGATGTCCGTCCTCGTCCTGGAAGAAGGAATCGCCGGTCAGGTTCCAGCCGCCGCGCACATAATCCTTCTGTCGCTCGTCGGCGAGGTAGCGGCAGCCCGTCGGCCCGCGCACCGCGAGCCGGCCCACCTCGCCGCGCGGCAGCTCGTTCATGTCCTGATCGACGATCCGCGCCTCGTAGCCCGTCACGGGCCGGCCGGTGGTCGCGGGATGCATGTCGTCGAAGCGGTTGGAGATGAAGATGTGCAGCATTTCCGTCGCGCCGATGCCGTCAAGAATCGGCTTGCCGGTCTTCTTCGTCCACTCCTCGAACACCGGCCCGGGCAGCGTCTCGCCCGCCGAAACGGCGACGCGCAGCGACGACAGGTCGGCGCCCTCGTCCATCGCCGCCATCATGGCGCGGTAGGCGGTCGGCGCGGTGAAGCTGACGGTCGCGCGATACTTCTCGATGATCTCGATCATGTTCGGCGGCGTGGCGCTCTCGAGCAGCGTCGCGGCCGCGCCGAAGCGCAGCGGGAAGATCGCCAGCCCGCCGAGGCCGAAGGTGAAGGCGAGCGGCGGCGAACCGACGAACACGTCGTCCGGCGTCACCTGCAGGACTTCCTTCGCATAGGCGTCGGCGATGATCAGCAGGTCGCGATGAAAGTGCATCGTCGCCTTGGGCGTGCCCGTGGTGCCGGAGGTGAAGCCGAGCAGGGCGACATCGTCGCGCCCCGTCTTCACCGCCTCGAACCGGACGGGCTTGTCGAGCGCGACGCGGTCGAGCTCGGCGTCGAAATTGGCCGTGCCGTCGAAGCCGACGACCTGTTTGAGGAATTTGCTTTCCTTGGCGCAGGCGACCAGCTCGTCCTTGATGCGGGTGTCGCACAGGGCGAGACCGATCTCCGCCTTGTCGACGATCTTCGCCAGCTCGCCGGCGCGCAGCATCGGCATGGTGTTGACCACGACCGCGCCGGCCTTGGTGGCGGCCAGCCAGCAGGCGACCATGGCCGGGTTGTTGGCCGAGCGGATGAGGATGCGGTTGCCGGGCTTGACGCCATAATCCTCGACAAGCGCGTGGGCCAACCGGCTGGTCCAGTCGGCCAGCTCCTTGTAGGTGCGGCGGCGGCCATTGCCGATCAGCGCCACATGATCGCCGAAGCCGCGCTCGACCATGCGGTCGGAGAGTTCGACGCCGGCGTTCAGATATTCGGGGTAGTCGAAGCCGTCGAGCAGGAAGTCCGGCCACTGGTCCTCGGGCGGGAGATTGTCCCGCGCGAACGTGTCTGTGTGCCCCGTGGGTCCGAGCATGTGTTCACCCTCATTTTATCGTTTGCCGCGCGATGACGACTTTCTGGACGTCTGATGCGCCCTCATAGATGCGGAGCGCCCTGATCTCCCGGTAGAGGCTCTCCACGACGTGCCCGCGGCGGACGCCGTCGCCGCCATGGATCTGCACCGCCTTGTCGATCACCTCCTGCGCCCGGTCGGTAGCGAAGAGCTTGGCCATCGCCGCCTCGCGGGTGACGCGCGGCGCGCCCATGTCCTTGGTCCAGGCGGCACGGTAGATCAGCAGCGCGGCGGCATCGACGTCGAGCGCCATGTCGGCGATGTGACCCTGCACCATCTGCAGTTCGGCGAGCGGCGCGCCGAACAGCTGGCGGCCGGCGGCGCGCTCGATGGTCTCGTCCAGCGCCCGGCGGGCAAAGCCGAGCGCCGCCGCACCGACCGTCGAGCGGAACACATCGAGGACGGACATGGCGATCCTGAAACCCTCGCCCGGCTTGCCGATCATGGCCGAGGCCGGCACCCGCACTTCGTCGAAGGAAAGGCGGGCCAGCGGATGCGGTGCGATCACGTCGATGCGTTCGGCGACGGTCAGGCCAGGCGTGTCGGCGGGGACGAGGAAGGCGGAGATGCCCTTCGCGCCGGGCGCCTCGCCGGTGCGGGCGAAGACCGTGTAGAGATCGGCGATGCCGCCGTTGGAAATCCAGGTCTTCTCGCCGGAGAGAACATAGTCGCCGCCGTCGCGCGTCGCGACCATGTCCATGTTGGCGACGTCCGAACCGGAGCGCGGCTCGGAAAGGGCGAAGGCGGAGAGCGCCCTGCCGGCGCGGGTCCTGTCGAGCCATTGCTGCTGCTCCGGCGTGCCGAAGAAGCTGATTGCCCCGGTGCCGAGGCCCTGCATGGCGAAGGCGAAATCGGCCAGCCCGTCATGGCGCGCCAGCGTCTCGCGCGTGAGGCACAGGGTGCGCACGTCCAGCGGGCCGGGATTGGCCGTATCGAGCGCGGTCGGTTTCAGGAGGCCGGCATCGCCCAGACGCGCGACCAGATCGCGGCAGGCGGCATCGACATCGCCGTGATCGACGGGGAGGTTGGCGGCGCACCAGTCTTCCAGCCGCTCCGCCCAGTCGCGGTGACGCTGCTCGAAGAAGGGCCAGTCGAGGAAGGAGCGGTCAGGCATGGATTTGGATCCTTCCAAGGTCGCGTTTCTTCGCGCCCCCCTCTGGCCTGCCGGCCATCTCCCCCACGAGGGGGGAGATCGGCTGACATTGAAGCTTTCGCCAATCGTCAGGCGCAACGACCGTATTCGCGTAATCTCCCCCCTTAAGGGGGAGATGGCCGGCAGGCCAGAGGGGGGTAAAGCCTGTCGCCGTCATCGCATCAGTTTCCCTCGAAAACCGGCTTTTCCTTAGCCACGAAGGCACGGTAGGCGCGTTCGAAATCGCGGGTCTGCATGCAGATGGCCTGGGCCTGGGCTTCCGCCTCGATGGCCTGCTCGAGGCCCATCGACCATTCCTGGTTCAGCTGGGTCTTGGTGATGCCGTGGGCGAAGGTCGGGCCGGCGGCGATGCGGGCGGCCATGTCGAGTGCTTCCGTCTCCAGCGCATCGGCGGCGACGAGGCGGTTGAAGAAGCCCCAGCGCTCGCCTTCCTCGGCGCTCATGGAGCGCCCGGTGTAGAGCAGTTCGGCGGCGCGGCCCTGGCCGATGATGCGCGGCAGCATGGCGCAGGCGCCCATGTCGCAGCCGGCGAGGCCGACGCGGGTGAACAGGAACGCCGTCTTCGCCTCCGGCGTCGCCAGCCGAAGGTCGGCGGCCATGGCGATGATGGCGCCGGCGCCGACGGCCACGCCGTCGACGGCCGCGATGATGGGCTTGTTGCAGGCGATCATCGCCTTGACGAGATCGCCGGTCATGCGGGTGAAGGCGAGCAGGCCCTTCATGTCCATACCGACCAGCGGGCCGATGATGTCGTGAACGTCGCCGCCGGAGCAGAAATTGCCGCCATTGGGGAGGAACACAACCGCGTCCACATCGTCGGCATAGGGCAGGGCGCGGAAGGTGTCGCGCAGCTCGGCATAGGATTCGAAGGTGAGCGGATTCTTGCGGTCCGGCCGGTCGAGCTGGACGACGGCGACGCGACCCTCCATGCGCCAGAGGAAATGTTGCGGTTTGAGACCCGCCATGGCGCTCATGCCTCGCCCTCCCAGTTGCTTTCAAATGCCTTCAGTGTCGCCGACAGGGCCTTTGCCTCGTCCTCGGGCAGACCGGTCAGCAGCTCGTCGATCCAGCGCTCATGCGCCTGGGCCATGGCGGCGAAGGCCTCCTTGCCGGCGGGCGTCAGCTTCACGATCGAGGTGCGGCGGTCCCCCGCGCGTTTGGAGCGGCTGGCGAGGCCATCATTGACCAGGCGCTCGACAATGCCGGTGACATTGCCGTTCGAGACGAGGAGGAAGCTCGAAATGTCGCTCATCGCCATGCCCTCGGGGGCGCGGTCGAGCGCCGACAGGACATCGAAACGCGGCAGGGTTGTGTCGAAGCGCGTCTTCAGGCGTTCGCGCAGCACCGCCTCGATCAGGCGCGAGGCGCGCAGGATCCTGATCCACAGGCGCAGGCGTTCCTTGGCCGGGGCGCCGGAACGAACGGCAGTCAGGGGAGCGCTCACCATGTTTCACCTCCAGAGATGGAAATCGACTGGCCGGTGACCGATGCGGCTTCGGGGCTGACGAGCCACAGGGCTGCAGCCGCCACTTCCCGCGGCTGCACCAGCCGTCCGTGGGGATTGGCTTCGACGAAGCCCCTGCGGGCCTCCTCGTGGCTGCGCCCGGTCTTCTCGACCACGCGCTCGATCGATTCCTCCAGCATGTCCGTCTCGACATAGCCGGGGCAGATGGCGTTGACCGTCACGCCGGTCTTCACGAGCTCGGCCGACAGGGCGCGCATCAGGCCGATCACGCCGTGCTTGGACGCCACATAGGGCGCGACATAGGCATAGCCTTTCAGCCCGGCGACGGACGCGACGAAGAGAATGCGGCCGCTGCCGCGCCTGGCCATCGGCGAGAGCGCCGGCTTCACGGTCAGGAACGCGCCGGTCATGTTGACCTGAACGGTGCGGTTCCAGTCGTCCAGAGATGTGCGGTGGGCCGGGGCGCTGGTGGCGATGCCGGCATTGGCGATGACGATGTCGAAAGCGCCGCGCGCCGCCTCCGCCGCCTCGTAAAGCGCCTGCACGGAGGCCTCGTCGGTCACGTCGGCGGTCATCGCGTGGATGCGGGCATGGCTGGCCGCCACCTTTTCCAGCGGTTCGGCGCGCCGGCCGCAGATGGTGACGTCGATGCCGGCTTCCGCGAGCGCCATTGCGATCGCCGCGCCGACGCCCGAGCCGCCGCCGGTGACGAGCGCGTGGCGGGAAGCGGTCATCGGTGCGCTCCCCGGTTTGCCGCAGGCGCCCGCCCCTCATCCTCACCTTCTCCCCGCACGCGGGGAGAAGGGGGCATAGAGGTCGCCGCTTCCTCCTTCTCCCCGCGTGCGGGGAGAAGGTGCCGGCAGGCGGATGAGGGGCCGCGCAAACGCTCGAAAGGCATCGTCACACCTTCCCCGTCATCTGCTCGGCGCGCTCGGCAAGCCGGTAGGCCTGGTCGCGGCCGGGAAGATAGGGATCGGGCCAGGCGACGCCCTTGTCGCACAGCGTCACCGCGGCGTGCAGTGTCCAGTAGGGGTCGGCCAGGTGCGGCCGGGCGAGGCAGACCAGATCGGCGCGGCCGGCCATCAGGATCGAATTGACGTGGTCCGGCTCGTAGATGTTGCCGACGGCGATTGTCGCCATGCCGGTCTCGTTGCGGATGCGGTCGGAGAACGGGGTCTGGAACATGCGGCCATAGACGGGCCTGGCGCGCTTCGAGGTCTGGCCGGCCGAGACGTCGCAGATGTCGACGCCGGCTTCCTGCAGCATGCGGGCGATCTCGACGGCGTCGGCCGGGGTGATGCCCTCGTCGCCGACCCAGTCATTGGCCGAGATGCGCACGGAGATCGGCTTGTCGTCGGGCCAGACGGCGCGGACGGCGTGGAAAAGCTCGAGCGGATAGCGCATGCGGTTTTCGAGGCTGCCGCCATATTCGTCGTCGCGCCGGTTGGTCAGCGGCGAGATGAAGGAGGAGAGCAGATAGCCGTGTGCGTAGTGCAGCTCGAGCATGTCGAAGCCGCAGCGCTCGGCCATCTCCGCGGCGGCGACGAACTGGTCGCGCACCATGTCCATGTCGGCGCGGTCCATGGCCTTGGGCGTCTGGTTCCTGTCGGACCAGGCGACCGCCGAGGCGGCGAGGAGCGGCCAGTTGTCCTGATCGAGCGGCGCGTCCATCTCCTCCCAGCCGAGCTGGGTCGAGCCCTTCGGTCCGGAATGGCCGATCTGGGCGCAGATCCTGGCGTCGGTCTCGTTGTGGACGAAATCGACGATGCGCTTCCAGGCCGTCTCGTGCTCGGGCTTGTAGAAGCCGGGGCAGCCGGGCGTGATCCGCCCTTCCGGGCTGACGCAGGTCATCTCGATATAGACGAGGCCCGCGCCGCCCTTGGCGCGCTCGCAGTAATGGACGAAATGCCAGTCGGTCGGCGAGCCGTCGACCGCCTTGTACTGGGCCATCGGCGAGACGACGATGCGGTTCTTCAGCGTCATGCCGCGCAGCTTGTAGGGCGCGAACATCGGCGCGCGCGCCAGGTTCGAGCCGGCGCCGGCCTGGTTCTGGAACCATGCCTCGGCGCCCGACAGCCACTCGGCGTCGCGCAGGCGCAGGTTCTCGTGGCTGATGCGCTGCGAGCGGGTGAGCAGCGAATAGTTGAACTGGACCGGGTCCAGGTCCAGGTAGCGCTCCACCTCCTCGAACCACTCGAGCGAGTTGCGGGCGGCCGACTGAAGGCGCAGCACCTCCAGCCGCCTGGCGTCCTCGTATTTCTCGAAGGCTTCTTTCAGCGTCGGCTCGGTGTGGAGATATTCGGCCAGCGCGATGGCGCTCTCCAGCGCCAGCTTGGTGCCGGAACCGATGGAGAAATGGGCGCTCGCCGCCGCGTCGCCCATCAGGGCGATGTTCTCGTGCGACCAGCGCTCACACAGCACGCGCGGGAAGTTGATCCAGGCCGAACCGCGAATGTGGTTGGCGTTGGTCATCAGGGGGTGGCCGCCGAGATGATCCTTGAAGATGCGTTCGCAGACGGCGATGGAGTCCTGCTGGCTCATGCCGCCGAAGCCGAACTTCTCCCAGGTCTCCTCGGAGCATTCGACGATGAAGGTCGCCGTCTCGTCGTCGAACTGGTAGGCGTGCGCCCAGACCCAGCCGTGCTCGGTCTTCTCGAAGATGAATGTGAAGGCGTCGTCGAACTTCTGGTGCGTTCCGAGCCAGACGAACTTGCACTTGCGGACGTCGATGTCCGGCTTGAACACGTCGGCGAACATGGTCCGCGTCCTGGAGTTCAGCCCGTCGGCGGCCAGCACCATGTCGTTCTCGGCCATGAAAGGACGCGGATCGTCGATCTCGGTCTGGAATTCGAGCCTGACGCCCAGCTCCCGGGCGCGCTCCTGCAGGAGGATCAGAAGGCGCATGCGGCCGATGCCGCAGAAGCCGTGGCCGGTCGACAGGGTGCGCGTGCCCTTGTGAATGACGGCGATGTCGTCCCAATAGGCGAAATACTCGCGGATGCGCTCGGCGCTGACGGGGTCGTTCTCGGCGAGGTTGTCGAGCGTCTCGTCGGACAGGACAACGCCCCAGCCGAAGGTGTCGTCCGGCTTGTTGCGTTCGTAGACCGTCACGTCATGCGCGGGATCGCGCAGCTTCATCGAGATTGCGAAATAGAGCCCCGCGGGACCTCCGCCAAGAATTGCGACTTTCATGCTCGCGCTCCGTCCTCCCAGGATCGCCTTCCACCTGGCTTTTAAGAAGGAAAGCATCGCACCGGCGGCGGGACATTTCAAGTATGAAATTTTAAGGTTGAAATATAGTCTGCCTGTGGTCAGTGTAACGCAGATGCGGGGCCGATGACAGGGAGCGGCCATCGCGCTATGCACAGCTTTGCCCGGCGGCAGCCCTCCGGGCCTTCGACGGAGGAGAGCCGACATGTTCTACCGGGAAATCGCCGACTGGGACGATGCCTATGCGAACGGCGCCAACATTCCGGGCGGCGACCGCTGGCCCGACCTCTGGGTCGCGCCGGCAAGGGCCTACCGCGAAAAACTGTCGGCTGCGGGCCGAGCCGAGCTCGACATCGCCTATGGGGACGGCGCGCGCAACCGGTTCGACCTGTTCCTGCCCGAGGGAAGCCCGCGCGGTCTGGTCGTCTTCATCCATGGCGGGTTCTGGCTGCGGCTCGACAAGAGCTTCTGGTCGCATCTGGCGGCGGGAGCCGTGGACAGCGGCTATGCGGTCGCCATGCCCTCCTACACGTTGTGCCCGGAGAACTCGATTGCGGGCATCACCGCGGAGATCGGCCGGGCGGTGACGGCCGCCGCCGGGCGCGTCGACGGTCCGCTGATCCTGACCGGCCATTCGGCGGGCGGCCATCTGGCCAGCCGCATGGCATGTGCTTCCTCGCCGCTTCCCGAAGGCGTGCGGGCGCGGCTGCGGCACGTACTCTCCATTTCCGGCGTGCACGACCTGCGGCCGATGATGCGCACGGCGATGAACGAGGGCCTGAAGATCACCGCCGAGGAGGCGCAGGCGGAAAGCCCGGCGCTCCTTTCGCCGCTGCCGGGCATGCAGCTGACCTGCTGGGTCGGGGCTGCGGAGCGCGGTGAATTCCTGCGGCAGAACGCCCTGCTCGCCAACATCTGGACCGGGCTGGGCGCGCGCACGGCAATCGTCGAGGAACCGGACAAGCACCATTTCGACGTTATTGACGGTCTGGCCGACGCGGATCACCAGATGGTGCGCTGTCTGTTGACAGTCTAGGCCGATGCGCCGAATCTCGCGGCAATCTGTTATTCGATGCGCGTCCCGGCCCAGGCCGGGCGCGTCCCTGGAGCCTTCATGAGACCCGTTTTCGTTCAAGTGCGTTGCAAGCCCGGCAAGACCTACCAGGTCGCCGACGAGATCTACAAGCGCGAGATCGCTTCGGAACTCTACTCGACCAGCGGTGACTACGACCTTCTGATGAAGGTCTATATCGAGGACGGAGTCGATGTCGGCAAGTTCATCAGCGAGAACATCGCCAATGTACCGGGCATTCGCCGCTCGCTGACAACGCTGACCTTCAAGGCGTTCTGAATCCGAAGGACGGGTGGGGGTACTGCGCCGCCATATGCAATTGCCCTGCCGCAAGGGGGGGAAACGTGGCGTTCGCCGGCCTGTCGCGCATTCCCGGTCCGTTTCGAGGGAACCCGTACCCTGCCGTTACCGTTGCGTTTGTCGAGCGAACATGTTTTCTGCGCGCGAACACAGGATGAACTCATGAGCATGACGATCGGATGCCGGCCGTGGCGGCCGGAAACCGAATTCCACTGGATTGCCACGCTGGCGCTGGCCGCGGCCCTCGCGCTGCAGACGCCCCTTCTGGCGCAGGGGCTCGACCGGGAAGAAGCCATCGACGCCATTGTCGGCTCGGACGTCAAGACGGAGGAGGTCGAGGCCGCCTCGGCCACCGACCGCCTCGTTGCGGCCATCGCGGCAACGGCGGAGAATGCCGAGCGCGTGCGCAAGACATTCTCGCTGGAGGAGGTCGACATCGTCTTCCTGCAGGACCTGGACAAGGGCCCGGACGGCGTCAGAAAGGTCCTCGCCGAGAAGGAAAGCGCCATCGCCATGCTGCGCGAGGCCATCGAGGGCAGCGCCCTGTTCTATCACGCGGTCGATTCCCGCTCCGTCATGGTGCGCAACATCGTGGCGCTGGAGTATGGCGACGGGGACAAGGTGACGATTTTCGTCGAAGGCCCGCAGGACAATCAGTGAGTCTCGCCCAATCGCGCCCGAATATGCGTCGGGCGCACTTGCCGCACGGGCTGGTTTGGTTTCTTATGTCCGGCAGTTGTAGCGAGTTTGGCACGGACACCTCAACCGGTGGTATTGCGGCCGGCGCAAAGGTGGACCGAGGAGATGGTTTATGAATGCTGACAGTCGCGTGAGCGTCGACGACATCGGCCAGACAATTCTTGAGAAGATCAAGGTCCATGCACAGGAAGATGCCTCGAGCATCTCGCTGGACACGCCGCTCGCGGATCTCGGCATCCATTCGCTCGAGCTGACGGAAATCATCTTCGACGTCGAGGACGAGTTCAACATCGAGGTCGAGATGAATACCGCCGAGGCCTGGGAAAGCCTCGAAACGGTGCGCGACATCGTTGCCGCCGTGTGCGAACTGGTGGATGCCAAGAGCTAGGATGTCCGCACCGCGCATTGTCATAACCGGACTTGGCGGTATCTGTGCGCTGGGAACGGACGTTTTGTCCATCTGGTCGGGCATGCGGGAAGGGCGTCAGGCCATCGGGCCGATCACCATCACGGCGCTGCACGAACTGAAGGCGCGCATCGGCGCCGAGATCAAGGAACTCCCCGATCACGGGTTCGATCATCGCCGTCTGGTGACGATGGACCGGTTCAGCCTGCTGGCGGCGATCGCCTCCAGGGAAGCGCTTTCGCAGTCGGGCTTCGCCGTCGATTCCACCAATACGGGCCGCATCGGCGCGGTGGTCGGCACGGGTGTCTGCGGCTGGGAAGCCATCGAGGAGAGCTATCGCGGCATTCTGCTCGAGGGCAAGCCGCGCACGGGCATCTTCACCGTGCCGCGCGCCATGCCCGGCGCCGCCGCCGGCCAGGTCAGCATGACGATGGGCCTGCGCGGCCCGGTTTTCGGCGTTACCTCGGCCTGCTCCTCCTCCAATCACGCCATCATCGCGGCGGCGGACCAGCTCCGGCTGGGGCGCGCCGATGTGATGCTCGCCGGCGGCACCGATGCGCCGCTCATCTACGGCATCCTCAAGGGCTGGGAGGCGCTGCGCGTGCTCGCCCCCGAAACCTGCCGGCCCTTTTCCGCCGACCGTCAGGGCCTAGTGCTGGGAGAGGGCGCGGGCATGGCGGTGCTGGAAACGCTCGAGCACGCGCAGGCGCGCGGCGCGACCATCCTGGCGGAACTGGCCGGCGGCGGCATGACCGCCGACGCCTCCGACATCGTGGCTCCGACGGTCGACGGCCCGGTGAACGCCATGCAGGCCTGCCTTGCGGAAGCCGGGCTGACGGCGCAGGACGTGGACTACATCAATGCACACGGCACGGGCACGAAGGCCAACGACAAGATTGAAACCCAGGCGATCCGCCGGGTTTTCGGCGCCCATGCCGACAAGCTCTCCGTATCCTCGACCAAGTCGATGCATGCCCACTGCCTCGGCGCTTCCGGCGCGCTGGAGCTGATCGCCTGCGTGAAGGCCATTCGCGAGAGTGTGGTGCCGCCGACCGCGGGCTACCGCGTGGCCGACCCCGACTGCGACCTCGACGTGACGCCCAACACGGCGCGCGAGCGGGATGTCCGCGTGGCGCTGAGCAACGGCTTTGCGTTCGGCGGCACCAATGCCGTGATCGCGGTCAAGGCGATGGAATAGCCGTCGCGGGCGCAGTGCCGGGCCCAAACACCCGGCAAGCCTTGCCATCCGAAACCTGATAATTTAAGTCTACTAATGACTGACGGATGCCGCCGGTGCGTATCACCGATGCGCCGATCGGGGGCCTCCCGTGTCTGGACATCGTTCGGAATCGCATGAGAGGGGTTTATCATGAAGCGCATCTTACTTTTGAGCACGGCTCTGATGACGGGGGGCATCGTCCCGGCGGCGGCCGTTGAGCCGCAGGCGGTCGTCTCGACCTATGCGGACATTGCGCTGGCGACCTTTGAGGACAGCCTGAGCACCGCGGAGACCCTGCGCGAGGCCATCGGCAAGCTGGTCGAGGCGCCGTCGGAGGAAACGCTCGGCGCGGCGCGCGCGGCCTGGCTCGCGGCGCGCGTTCCCTACCAGCAGAGCGAGGCCTACCGCTTCGGCAACGCCATCGTCGACGAGTGGGAAGGCCGCGTGAACGCCTGGCCGCTGGACGAAGGGCTGATCGACTATGTGGATGCCGGCTATGGCACGGAGTCCGACACCAACGCGTTCTACACCGTCAACATCATCGCCAATGACAAGATCAGCAGCGGCGGCACCGAGATCGACGCGACGACCATCACGCCGGACGTGATCCAGTCGCTGCACGAGGTGGGCGGAATCGAGGCCAATGTCGCGACCGGCTACCACGCCATCGAGTTCCTGCTCTGGGGGCAGGATCTGAACGGAACGGAAGCCGGCGCCGGCGCGCGTCCGGCAAGCGATTTCGACCCGGCCAACTGCACGGGCGGCCATTGCGAGCGGCGCGTCCAGTATCTGACAGCGGCGGCCGACCTGCTGATCGCCGATCTTCAGGAAATGGTGGCCAACTGGCAGACCGACGGCGAGGCGCGCGCTTCGGTGACCGGTGATGCC
Organism: Nitratireductor pacificus pht-3B; assembly: GCF_000300335.1. GTDB lineage: Bacteria > Pseudomonadota > Alphaproteobacteria > Rhizobiales > Rhizobiaceae > Nitratireductor > Nitratireductor pacificus. The sequence goes on from NZ_AMRM01000009.1 coordinate 122,376, forward strand.
AAAGCCGGACTGACGGCGATGCTGACCGGTCTCGGCTCGCTGTCCTACGGCGAGCTCGCCGGCGAGCGCATGAAGCTCGGCTTGCTGCTGAACGATCCCGAGGAAGAGCACGATTGCTTCTCCGACAACACGCATAACAGCCACTACTACGACCTGGTGGGCATCCGGAACGTCTATTTCGGCTCCTATGAGCGGGTCGACGGTTCGAAGGTGGAAGGGCCGAGCCTGGCCGATCTCGTCGCCGAGAAGGATGGCGCGCTCGCCGAGGAGCTGAAGACGAAGCTGGACGTGACGCTGACGGCCATGACGGCGCTGAAGGAGCGTGCCGAGGGCGGCGAGGCCTATGACCAGATGATCGGTCAGGGCAATGACGAAGGCAATGCGGTGGTGCAGGCGGCGATCGACGGCCTTGTCGACCAGACCCGCTCGCTGGAGCGCGCCATCGCGGCGCTCGATCTTTCCGGCATCGAGCTGGAAGGCTCCGACAGCCTCGACAACCCCAACGCCGTTTTCCAGTAGGACGAGGAAGCGCCGGGCCGGCAAGCGGCCCGGCGCTCTTCCGAGAGATGCCGTGCGTCCACTCGGACGCACAAAGGACGATCCAAATTATTGATGGAGCATCGGAATGACCGAAAACCGGATTCCACTTTTGGGTCCCATGCTCTAGACCGTACCGATGAACCCAATCTTCCGTGGCGTCGCGATTGCCGGTCTGCTTTCCTTCATGGCAGTGGCCAGCGGTGCCACCAGCGTACCGCAGCGCGACGACCTGACCGACGATGACCGTCAGCGGGTGGCCAGCGTCACCGCGCCGGCCACAGCATTCGACCAGCCGGAGCGCTTCGAGCGCATGCAGGCGGGAGCGGCCACCTCGACCAAGCGCATCAATGCGGACGCCTTCTCCCATGCCTCGGCGAATCTGGAATTCGAGGAGTTGCAGCGTTTCCTGCTCGGCAACGGGCTGTTCCGCAAGGATTGGGTCTCGGCACCGTCCTCGACGCAGGCGTCGGACGGGCTCGGCCCGCTGTTCAATGCCCGCGCCTGCCAGTCCTGCCACATCAAGGACGGGCGCGGTCACGCTCCGGCGACGGTCGACGATCCGGCGGTCTCGCTCCTGGTGCGGCTTTCCGTTCCGCCCGGTGAAGCGGAAGCGGCCGCCATCGCGGACGGACGGCTCGCGGCGGCGCCCGAGCCGGTCTACGGCCAGCAGCTCCAGGATTTCGCGGTGGCCGGGCTGAACGCCGAGGGCCGCGTCGAGATCACCTATGAGGACGTGCCGGTAGAACTGTCCGGCGGCGAGACCGTGACCTTGCGCAAGCCGACGCTGACGCTCAAGGATCCGGGCTTCGGTGCCTTCCATCCGGGCATGATGACCTCCGTGCGGGTCGCGCCTCCGATGATCGGCCTCGGCCTGCTGGAAAGCATCCATGAGGCCGATATTCTCTCCGGCGAGGATCCGGACGACCGCGACGGCGACGGCATTTCGGGTCGCGCGGCCCGGGTGCGCGATGCCGAGGGCGTGTGGCGGCTCGGCCGTTTCGGCTGGAAGGCGATCATGCCCACGGTAGCGGAGCAGTCGGCGGGCGCCTTCTCCGGCGACATGGGGCTTTCGACACCGATCGCGCCGGACCATTGGGGCGACTGCACGGGAGCGCAGCAAGCCTGCCGCGCCCTTCCGCATGGCGCGCAGGAACGCCTCGGCGCGGAGGAAGTGCCGGGCGACCTGCTCGATCTCGTCTCGTTCTACTCGCGCCACCTGGCGGTGCCGGTGCGCCGCAAGGTGAACGACGCCAACGTGCTCGCCGGCAAGAAGATCTTTTACGAGGCGGGCTGCGCCACCTGCCACCGGCCGAAATACGTGACGCGCCGCGACGTGCCCGATCCCGCGCTGCGGTTCCAGCTCATCTGGCCCTATACGGACATGCTACTGCACGACATGGGCGAGGGCCTGGCGGACCATCGCGGCGAGGGAACGGCCGACGGCTATGAGTGGCGCACGCCGCCCCTTTGGGGAATCGGTCTCAGCAAGGTGGTGAACGGCGAAGCCAGCTTCCTGCACGACGGCCGCGCACGCACCCTACTCGAGGCCGTGCTCTGGCATGGCGGCGAGGCGCAGGCGGCGCGGGACAGGATCGTGGAGATGGAGAAGCAGGACCGGGAGAACCTCATCCGCTTCCTGGAATCGCTCTGAGCACGGCGAGCGGAACCCGCCAGACCTGTTCATGGTTTCAGAGAAACGCTGCTCCGTTCTATCTCCTCGCTTTTTCACGTTTATGCGGGCGTCCGGTGATACCACCTGACTGCAAAACGGATTAGGCCCGTTCAACGTTTCACAGAAACGCCGAACGGGCCTATCTCTTTGTTTTTCCGCGTTTATGCAGGCGTCAGGCGATACCACCCGACTGCAAACGCTGTAGTGCGCGTGTGCCGCGATCAGAAATCCCAGTCCTCGTCCTCGGTCGCCACGGCCTTGCCGATCACGTAAGAGGATCCGGAGCCGGAGAAGAAGTCGTGGTTCTCGTCGGCATTCGGCGACAGCGCGGCCATGATCGCCGGGTTCACCTGACAGACGCTGTCCGGGAAGAGCGCCTCATAGCCGAGATTCATCAGGGCCTTGTTGGCGTTGTAGTGAAGGAAGTGCTTGACGTCCTCGGTCAGGCCCACGCCGTCGTAGAGGCTTTCCGTGTATCGCGCCTCGATCTCGTAGAGGTCGAACATCAGGCTGAACGCAAACGCCTTGATCTCCTCGCGCCCCGCCTCGCTCAGGGTTTCAGCCATGCGCTGGAACTTGTAGCCGATATAGTAGCCGTGCACGGCCTCGTCGCGGATGATGAGGCGGATGAGGTCGGCCGTGTTGGTCAGCCGCGCGCGGCTGGACCAGTGCATCGGCAGGTAGAAGCCGGAATAGAAGAGGAAACTCTCCAGGAAGACGCTGGCGATCTTCTTCTTCAGGGGCGAGGAGGCGGCGCCGTATTCGTTCAGGATCAGGCGCGACTTGGCCTGCAGGTGCTCGTTCTCCTCCGACCAGCGGAAGGCATCGTCCACGTCGGCGGTGCGGCAGAGCGTCGAGAACACGGACGAATAGCTGCGCGCATGCACCGCTTCCATGAAGGCGATGTTGGTCAGAACCGCTTCCTCGTGAGGGGTCAGCGCGTCCGCCATCAATGCTGGCGCGCCTATGGCGTTCTGGATCGTGTCGAGCAGCGTCAGGCCTGTGAAGACCCTGATCGTGAGCTGCTGCTCGTCCTCCCGCAGGGCCGCCCAGCTCTGGATGTCATTGGACAGGGGCACCTTCTCGGGAAGCCAGAAATTGACCGTCAGGCGGTTCCAGATCTCCAGGTCCTTGTCGTCCTGGAGCCGGTTCCAGTTGATCGCGCGGGGAACCTTGAGCACGCGCGGGGGCATCTGGGTGTGAATGGTCATGGTGTCGGCTCCTCAAAGCGAACAGGATACGCAGCCCTGCACTTCGGTCCCCTCGAGGGCCATCTGACGCAGGCGGATGTAGTAGATGGTCTTGATGCCCTTCTTCCAGGCGTAGATCTGGGCGCGGTTGACATCCCGCGTCGTCGCGCTGTCACGGAAGAACAGGGTCAGCGACAGGCCCTGATCCACATGCTCCGTGGCGGCGGCATAGGTGTCGATGATCTTTTCCGGGCCGATCTCGTAGGCGTCGCGATAATATTCGAGATTGGCGTCGGTCATGTAGGGCGCCGGATAATAGACGCGGCCGATCTTGCCTTCCTTGCGGATCTCGATCTTCGAGACGATCGGATGGATCGAGGATGTGGCGTTGTTGATGTAGCTGATCGAACCCGTGGGCGGGACGGCCTGGAGGTTCCGGTTGTAGAGGCCGTCGGTCATGACCGCCTCCTTCAGCGCGAGCCAGTCCTCCCGGGTGGGCAGCACGATACCGGCCGCGTCGAACAGCTCCCAGGCACGCTCCGTCTCCGGTTCCCAGGCACGCTCCGTATACTTGTCGAAGAAGCTGCCATCCGCGTAGCGGCTCTCCTCGAAACCCCTGAAGCTCTGCCCGCGCTCGCGCGCCAGCCTGTTGGACGCGCGCAGGCAATGATAGGCGACGGCGTAGAAATACATCCCCGTGAAGTCGACGCCTTCCGGCGACCCGTAGTGAACTCGCTCGCGGGCGAGATAGCCGTGAAGATTCATCTGCCCGAGGCCGATGGCGTGGCTCTCGTCGTTGCCGCGGCGCACGGAGGGCACGCTGTCGATGGCGCTCATGTCGGAAACCGCCGTAAGGGCGCGAACCGCGGTCTCCACGGTCGCTCCGAGGTCTCCGCCATCCATCGTCCTGGCGATGTTCAGCGAACCGAGATTGCACGAGATGTCCGTGCCCAGATGGCTGTAGGAGAGGTCTTCGTTGAACGCTGAAGCCTCGTTGACCTGCAGGATCTCCGAGCAGAGGTTCGACATGTTGATGCGGCCGCTCACCGGATTGGCGCGGTTGGCCGTGTCCTCGAACAGGATGTAGGGATAGCCGCTCTCGAACTGGATCTCGGCGATGCTCTGGAAGAACGCCCGCGCCCTGATCTTCTTCTTGCGGATGCGCGGATCATCGACCAGCTCGCGGTATTTCTCCGTCACGGAAATCTGCGAGAAGGGCACGCCGTGGATGCGTTCGACATCGTGCGGCGAGAACAGGTACATGTCCTCGTCCTGCCTGGCGAGCTCGAAGGTGATGTCGGGGATGACGACGCCGAGCGACAGCGTCTTGATGCGGATCTTCTCGTCGGCGTTCTCACGCTTGGTGTCGAGGAAGCGCAGGATGTCCGGATGGTGCGCGTTCAGATAGACGGCGCCGGCGCCCTGGCGCGCGCCGAGCTGATTGGCGTAGGAGAAACTGTCTTCGAGGAGCTTCATCACGGGAATGACGCCCGAGGACTGGTTCTCGATGCCCTTGATCGGCGCCCCGGCCTCGCGGATGTTGGTGAGCAGGAGAGCCACGCCGCCGCCGCGCTTCGAGAGCTGCAGCGCCGAATTGATGCCGCGGCCGATGGATTCCATGTTGTCCTCGAGGCGCAGCAGAAAGCAGGAGATCAGTTCGCCGCGCTGTTTCTTCCCGGCATTGAGGAAGGTCGGCGTCGCCGGCTGGAAGCGGCCCGAGATGATCTCGCCCATCAGCCGCATGGCGAGATCTTCGTCGCCCGCCGCAAGGGTCAGCGAGACCATCACCACCCGGTCCTCGAAGCGTTCGAGATAGCGTTTTCCGTCGAAGGTCTTCAGGGTGTAGCTGGTATAGTATTTGAAGGCGCCGAGGAACGTCGGGAAGCGGAACCTGCAGGCGTATGCGGCCTCGAAGATGGCCTTGACGAAGGCCGGGTCGTACCGGGCGAGCACCTCGTTCTCGTAATAGCCCTCGCGCACCAGATAGCTGAGCTTCTCCTCCAGGGAATGGAAGAAGACCGTGTTCTGGTTCACGTGCTGGAGGAAGTACTGCCGCGCGGCCTGGCGGTCGGCGTCGAACTGAATCCTTCCTTCGGAATCGTAGAGGTTCAGCATCGCGTTGAGCGCATGGTAGTCGAGGTTTGCCGTGGCCGCGGAGCTGGCCTTGCGGTCTAAGACTGTCGTTTCCAAAATTCTGTCATCCCGTGTTGGACGCGGACCAGATCTGTGTCGGTTCCGGCGAGCTCGAATCGATAAAGCAGGGGCACACCGCATTTGCGCGACACGACGTCTCCGGCATGGGCGAACAGGCTGCCGAAATTCCGGTTGCCCGAGGCGATCACGCCTTTCAGGAGCGAGCGTACGCGCGCGTCGCCGAGAAACCGGATCACCTGGCCCGGAACCGCACCCCTGCCCGCGCCGTCCGAGAAGGTCGGCAGGACAAGGACGAACGGCGTCGAGGGCGCGGGAGGCTCGGCCGACCTGTTGCGCGGAATGCGGCTGGCCGGTTGCCCGAGCTTCTCGATGAAACGGTGCGTGTTGCCGGATGCGCTCGAAAAATAGATGAGCGATCCCATCTTCGGGATCAGCTCAGGGCTGCGATCTTGTCGGGCCGGAAGCCACCCCAATGATCGCTGCCGGCGACGACGACCGGAACCTGCCGGTAGCCGAGCGACTGCACGAGCGCGGAGGCCTTCATGTCCTCGCTGAGGTCGATCACCTCATAGGAAACGCCGCGCTGGTCGAGCGCGCGATAGGTGGCGTTGCACTGAACGCAGGCAGGCTTGCTGTAAACGGTAACGGTCATTCTCTTGCACCCCGAAGAAGCTCTTCATTCTTGAACGGCGAGGGGCACGAGAAGGCGCGTGGAAAGACTGCACCATCAAGCGTCGCCCGGACCCACCGTCCGCTGACGTTGTTCGTTCAAGGCAGGTCTCCTGACTTACGGGTCAACGCTGATCACATCCGCCTTCCCGGGCGAACCCAGTGGCTTTCGGATGACAACTCGCCGTTCACAGTTGCGGGGGCAGCGCCGGAATTGCCTTGCAGGCAGGGCTCACCGGCTTCCCTCTTAGCCGGCAATTCTTGCGAATCACCGGACCTCGAACACTAACTATAGTATGAGGGGCGCTTTCAAAGTCAACATGAAGGGGTGGCGTTCAGGCGGCAGACGCCTCCCCATGCCGGCTCTTCACGAAGGGCAGAAGCGCAAGGCCGATCAGGAACAGAACGAGGATGGGCGTCACGCCGAGCCGCTGCGCATCCTCGTTCGAGAGGCCGAACGCCTCCGAGGCGAAATAGCCCGTTGCCAGCGCGATGGCGAAGGGGCCGATGAAACTGGTCGCCTTGCCCGAAAGGGCGTAGAGGCCGAAGGCCTCTGTCACGCGCGGGCGCGGCACCTGGTCGACCAGCAGTGTGCGCGAGGCGGCCTGGATCGACCCGCCGGCCGCGCCGATGAACGCGCCGGCGACGAAGAAGGCGATGTCCGGCAGACTGGTCGCGCCCGACAGGGGCAGGAACAGGATTTCGTCCCGCGTGGTCGAGATGACGAGCAGCGCGCAGAGCGTCAGGACGACGATCGACACGCCGACGACCAGTTTTGGCCCGAACGCCCTGTCCATGCGGCCGCCCAGCCACGCGCCGAGCGCGCCGGTGACGTTGGCCAGGATGCCGAACAGGCCGATCTGGGTGATCGACCAGGAGAGCACGCCCGCGGCATAGATGCCGCCGAAGGCATAGAGCGCGTTGAGCGCGTCGCGGTAGAACATGGACGACAGCAGGAAGCTGAAATAGCTGCGCTCGCGCGGCAGCCGCTTGAGCGTGTCGGCCAGCCGGGCCATCCCCTCGCGCACGGCGCCGGTCGCCGCCTTGCGCCGGGCCACGTCCGGCGTGAAGAGGAGCATCGGCAGGACGAACACCAGATACCAGAGCGCCGTCAGCGGCCCGGACGCCCGGTCGCCCTCGCGCAGGCCGGCGTCCAGTCCGAAGATTGGCTCCAGGCCGAGCAGCGTGCGTCCCGTCTCCGGTTGCGCCGACATGAAGCCGAGCACCAGAACCAGCGAGACGAGCCCGCCGAGGTAGCCGAGCCCCCAGGCCGACCCGGACAGCCGTCCGAGTTCCGAGCGCGGGACGAGGTCCGGCATCATCGCGTTGTTGAACACCGCGGCGAACTCCATGCCGAACACGGCGAGCGCCACGGCGATCAGCACCAGCCCGACATGGCCGGCTCCGGGCATCGCGAACCACAGCGAGGCACAGGCCAGGACGCCGATCAGCGAGAAGGCAAGAATCCACGGCTTGCGCGGGCCGGTGGCGTCGGCGATGGCGCCGAGCACCGGCGAGGAAAGCGCGATGGCCAGCCCGCCGATCCCCGTGGCGAGCCCCCATAATTCCTGGCCGCGCGCCGCGTCGGGCGCGACGGCGGAGGCGAAATAGGGGGCGAAGACGAAGGTGATGATCAGCGTGTGAAAGGGTTGTTGCGCCCAGTCGAACAGCATCCAGCCCCAGATGCCGCGTCGGGGGACGGCGGGATGCGGGGACATCTGGTCGGCGGAGGAAACAGTGCTCTCATGAGTCATGTCGCGTTCCTTCACGCCCCCCTCTGGCCTGCCGGCCATCTCCCCCTCAAGGGGGGAGATTGGCGGTTACGGCCGGCTTCGCCAATGATCAGGCGTTGCAGAACAGACGAGACATCGATGCAGGCGCGATCTCCCCCCTTGAGGGGGAGATGCCCGGCAGGGCAGAGGGGGGTGCGCCCGGGCGCCTTCGCCCCGGCCATCACGCCGCCGCCGTCACACACTCAGGTCACTCATCAGTCCCGAGGCGACGGTGAGGCGCGAGACGGTGATCTCGCCGCCTTCCACAAGCGACTGCAGGCGCTCGCGGACGCGCACCACGTGCTCGCCGCCGGCCTCCACCCATTTCTCCGCCGGGTCGTCCGCCTTACCGTGCTCCGAAAGCGCCGCGATGGTCATGCCGCGCCGCGCCGCGCTGATCATGTCCATGGCGCGGAACAGGGCGAGCCCGTCGTAATAGTCGGTCGGCACGATGGCGTTGGCGGCTTCCTCGATGCGGCCGATGCGGAAGGCGTCCATGATGCCGAAGAAGGCATGCGCCGCCTTGGAGAGATCGGCGCCCGACCGGTCGGCCACCAGCGCGATGTCGGGAACCATCTCCGACACTTCGAGGAAGGCCAGCCGCTCGGCCAGCTTGTCCGGCGCGCCGGCGCTGACGAGCTGGCCCTGCCGCGTCGACAGGTGCTCGCGGATGACCGCCGGCAGCATCGCCGCCATCTTCGGCTCGAGTGCGGCGCGCGCCTTGCGCAGGCGGTCCACCCGCTCGCCGAGCGGCGCGTGGGCCGTCTCGTTCTTGAGCTGCCAGGAGGTGGCCGAATAGATCAGCCGCCAGATCATCTGGTACAGTTCGAGCTGCGCCGTGCCGTCGATCCTGTTGTCGAGCGCGTCGATGGCCGCATAGAGCGCTGGCAGCTCAAAGCCCTCGCGCACCACGGTGAAGGCGGCGATGATGTCGGCCGCCGGCCGGCCGGTGACGTCCTGCAGGCGGGTGACGAAGCTCGGCCCGCCGCGGTTGATGACGTCGTTTGCGAGCACCGTCGCGACCACCTCGCGGCGCAGCCTGTGGCCGCGGATCTCCGCGTCGTATTTCTTCGCCATCCGGTCCGGGAAATAGCCGAGCAGGTCGACCTCCAGATGCGGCTCGTCGGGAACCTTGCTGGCGACGATCTCGTCGAACAGCACGATCTTGGCATAGGCGAGCAGGACGCCGATCTCGGCGCGCGTCAGCGGCTCGCCGCGGTTCTCGCGCTCGGCCAGCTCCTGCGGTCCGGGCAGGAACTCGACGGCCCGGTCGAGCAGGCCGCGCTGCTCGAACAGCGTCATCATGCGCGCCTGGTGCGGCAGTTCGGTGATGCCGCGCTTCTCCACCTGCGAGATGGCCAGCGTCTGCTGGTAGTTGTTGGCGAGCACGAGCTCCGCCACCTCCTCGGTCATGTCGGCCAGCAGCCTGTCGCGGGCCGGGCGCGCCAGCGACCCGTCGCGCATCGCGCTGGCCAGCGCGATCTTGATGTTGACCTCCACATCGGAGGAATTGACGCCGCCGGAATTGTCGATGGCGTCGGAGTTGCAGCGGCCGCCCTTCAGGCCGAACTCGATGCGGGCGAGTTGCGTGACACCCAGATTGGCGCCCTCGCCGATCACCTTGGCGCCCACCTCGCGCGCGGTGATGCGGATCGCGTCGTTGGCGCGGTCGCCGGCATCCTGGTTGGTCTCGGAGCTGGCGCGCACATAGGTGCCGATGCCGCCGAACCACAGGAGATCGACCGGCGCCCTGAGGATCGCCGTCATGATCTCGGTGGGCGAGGCGGTGGTCCTGTCGAGGCCGATGGCGTCGGCCGCCGCCTTGCTCAGCGTGATCGATTTCTGCGCCCGCGAGACGATGATGCCGCCCTTCGACATCTTCGACTGGTCGTAGTCCTGCCAGCTCGAACGCGGCAGGTCGAACAGGCGCTTGCGCTCGGCATAGGAGATGGCCGGATCGGGATCGGGATCGATGAAGATGTCGCGATGATCGAACGCGGCGATCACCTTGGTGCAGGTGGACAAGAGCATGCCGTTGCCGAACACGTCGCCCGACATGTCGCCCACGCCGACCACCGTGAAGGGCTCGGTCTGGATGTCGCGGTTCATCTCGCGGAAGTGCCGCTTGACGGCCTCCCACGCGCCGCGCGCCGTGATGCCCATCTTCTTGTGGTCGTAGCCGGCCGAGCCGCCCGAGGCGAAGGCGTCGTCGAGCCAGAAGCCGTGCGCCTGGCTGATGCCGTTGGCCGTGTCGGAGAAGGTTGCCGTGCCCTTGTCGGCGGCGACGACGAAATAGGGGTCGTTGACGTCGCGGCGCACCACGCCCTTCGGCGGCACGACCTTGTCGCCGTCCAGATTGTCGGTGATCGACAGGAGGCTGGAGACGAAGTTGATGTAGGCGGCGCGGCCGGCCTCGAAGATCTCCTGCCGGTTGCCGCCCGCCGGCAGGCGGCGCGGGAAGAAGCCGCCCTTGGCGCCGACCGGCACGATGACGGCGTTCTTCACCTGCTGCGCCTTGACGAGGCCGAGCACCTCGGTGCGGTAATCCTGCGCCCGGTCCGACCAGCGCAGGCCGCCGCGCGCCACCGGGCCGAAGCGCAGATGCACGCCCTCCACCTCGGGTCCGTAGACGAAGATCTCACGCCACGGGCGCGGCTGCGGCAGGCCGGTGATCGCGCGCGAATCGAACTTCAGCGCCAGCGAGCGGGCGGCGCCCTCTTCCTTCGGCGCGTAGTGGTTGGTGCGCAGCGTCGCCTCGATCAGGTTGAGGAAGCGCCGGACGATGGTGTCGTCGTCGAGGTTCGGCACCTGGTCGAGATCGGTCTCGATCGCCGCCTCGATGGCGCGCGCCTCCTCGTCGGCCTTCTTGCCCGCCGCTTTCTCCGGATCGAAGCGGACGACGAACAGCGCGAACAGCTTCGCCGCGATTTGCGGATAGCGGTTCAGCGTCGCGGCGATGAAGTCCTGGCTCTGCGGGATGCTGGCCTGATGCAGATAGCGGCTGTAGGCGCGCAGGATGGCGATCTCGGCGACCCGCAGCCCGGCCGTCTGCGCCAGTGCGTTGAGCCGGTCGTTGTCGTGCTCGCCATGCCAGACCGACAGGAACATCTCCTCGAACAATGCCCCGCTGTCGGCGAGATCGATCGCCCCGTCGAAAGCGTTCTCCAGCTCCATGTCGTGGATGAAGACCTGCGCCGTGTCGCCGTCGTCGCCGTCGCCCACTTCGAAGGTGCGCTCGCTGATGACCCGGAAGCCCATGTTCTCCAGCAGCGGCACGCGCTCCGTGAGCGGCACCGGCGTGCCGTGATGGTAGATCTTCAGCGCCGCCTGGCTCGCTGCCTGGTCGTCGTGGCGGTGGAAATCGATGGCGATCCGGCTCTCGGCGGAGAGCGTCGCGATGCGCTCCGCATCGATCAGCGCCGTCTGCGCGGAAAAGCCGTTGCGGTAGCTTTCGGGGAAGCCCGCCGCCACCTGGGCGAGGCCGGCGGCGGCGCCGGTCTGCTCGACCGCCTCCTGCAGCGCGTCGTCCCAGGTGCGCACGATGTTGCGGATGCCGGCTTCCAGCGCCTCGGTCTCGACGCGCGGCGTCTTGCCGCCGGAGCGGCCGATGATGAAATGGACGCGCGCCAGCGACCCTTCCGGAAAGGCCGGGTAATAGGCCGACAGCCGCCCCTCGAAGGCCGTCTTCAGATAATTTCCGATGGCGACGCGGGCCTGCGAATCGTAGCGGTCGCGCGGCACGAAGACGATCACCGAGACGAAGCGGTCGAACTGGTCGACCCGGTAGAGCGCCCGGACGCGCGGCCGCTCGCCGAGCGCCAGGATCGCCTGCGCGTGCTTGCGCAGGATCGGCACGCCGATCTGGAACAGCTCGTCGCGCGGGTAGGATTCCAGCACGTTGATGAGCGCCTTGCCGGAGTGATCGGTCGGCGCGAAGCCGGATTTGGCGATGACCGCCTCCGCCTTCGAGCGCAGATAGGGTATCTTCATCACCGAGCGCGTGTAGGCGGTCGAGGTGAACAGGCCGACGATGCGCAGCTCGCCCGTCAGCTTGCCTTCGGGGCTGAAGGTCTTGACGCCGATATAGTCGAGATAGGCGCGCCGGTGGACCACCGACTTGGCGTTGGCCTTGGTGACGATCAGCGGGTCCGGCCCGTGCAGGAAGGCGCGGATTTCCGGCGTCGTCGAGACCGCTTCCTTGCCGCGCCGCAGCACCAGCACGTCGGGATCGGCGAGGATGCCCAGACCCTTCTTGTCGGCCCGTTCGAGCGTGCCGCTCTTCTCGCCGCCCGTATAGAGGAACTCGCGCATGCCGAGGAAGGTGAAATTGTCGTCGCGCAGCCATTCCAGGAAGGCGATCGTTTCGGCGACCTCGTCCTTGTCGAGGGGCACCGGCGCGTAGCGCAGCTCGGTGATCTCCTGGTCGAGCCGCGCCAGCATCGGCTTCCAGTCGGCCACGGCCGCGCGCGTCTGCTTCAGCGTCCGGCCGAGGCGGCTTTCGAGATCCCTGCACTGCTCCGCCGACATTCTCGGCAGATGCACATGGATCAGACTGACCTTCTCGAAGCCGGCCGTCTGCCTGGCGGTCGCGGCGTCCCCGGCGATCGCTTCGACGCCCTTCTTGCCATGGCGCACCAGCACGACCGGATGCAGGACCAGCGTCGGCTCCGCGCCGCCCTCGCTCAGCTCGCCAAGCACGGAATCGAACAGGAACGGCATGTTGTCGTTGACGACGGTGACGGCCGTGACCTGTCGGCCCAGCCGCTCGATGCCCGAATCGTTGTCGATGCGCAGGAGGCTCTTGCCCGGCTGGTGTGCCTCAAGCGCCGCCGCAGCAAGCTCGGCCGCCCTGCCGAGCGCGTGATCCTCATAGGCCTGCAGGTCCTCGGCGGGCGCGCGCGACCGGAATAGCTGGAGCAGGCACTCGACACTCCCGGACCCGCTCTTGGATCCTGCCGTTTTCGCGGTTCTGGAGGTCTTGGTCTTGGCAGTCATGCCGAATGTCCCCGGTTTATGAACGACTGGTCCATCGTATTCAGACGAAAGCTGTTTGACGACCCGTCATTGCTCCGTGCAGGCTGAAAACACGGAATTATTCTGAAAAGGATATCTGGATCATGACAAAACCCGTCACCGCGCTTCATTTTCCACCATTGGAGGGCCTGAGCGAGGCCACCGAAGCCTATTTCGAGAAATGCCGCGAGAAGCTGGGCCTCGTTCCCAACGTGCTGCTTGCCTATGCCTTCGACGAGGCCAAGCTCAATGCCTTCACGCAGATGTACAACGACCTGATGCTCGGCAATTCGGTCCTGACCAAGCTCGAGCGCGAGATGATCGCCGTCGTCGTCTCCAGCGTGAACCACTGCTTCTACTGCCTGACCGCCCACGGCGCGGCGGTGCGCCAGCTCTCGGGCGATCCGGTGCTCGGCGAGACGATGGTGATGAACTACCGCGCGGCGAAGCTGGAGCCGCGCCAGAAGGCGATGCTCGATTTCGCGGTCAAGCTGACGGAAAGCCCGGCAAAGATCGAAGAGGCGGATCGCCAGGTGCTGCGCGACGCGGGCTTTTCCGAACACGACATCTGGGACATCGCCGCGATCACGGCCTTCTTCAACATGTCGAACCGGATGGCGGCTGCCGTCGACATGCATCCGAACCCGGAATACCATGCCATGGCGCGCTGAGGCAGGTGTGTCCTAGCGGTGCACCCTAATTCGTGTCCGCCGACCGATCAGCGGCAGGATGCGCGCCATGTCGCGCGGCGAAACGGCGATGCATCCCTCCGTCGGCGGGAAACCTGGTTTGGCGACGTGCAGGAAGATGGCGCTACCGCGCCGGCGCATCGCCGGGCGCATGTTCCAGTCGCTGACCATGCAGACGTCGTAGAGCCGGTCGTCGCGCAGCATCGTCTCATGGCTGGCCGGATAGGGCAGGCGGACCGGTCGGTTGTAGTTCCGGTCTCCGGAGGCGTCGCACCAGCCGTCGCGCGCGTCGATCGCCGTCAAGGCAAAGCGCGACCTCGGCGGCCCCGAAGGCAGGCGATCGGTGCGAAAATAGCCGTACAGAAGGCGCAGCGTCGCCACCGGCGTGGCGCCGTCGCCCTCGCGCTTGAGCATCACGGTTCCGCTGCGCCCGAGCGCGCAGGGGAAGACCAGCGGCCCGACCGTCAGCAGCCCCTGTGCCGGACATCCGGGCCGGCGGCGCACCTCGATCAGATTCACCGTGTTGCCGGTTTGTCCGTGCATGATTCGAAATCCCCAATTATTGGAATATGATCCGCCTGTGGAACAAATGGTCGCCATGGTCTTTTCGCACTGTCAGGTTCCGCATAAAGCTGGAATGGTCAACACAGGCTTTCCATTTGAACCAGCTGAACTTTCCGGACAGGCCTGGATACTGGATTGAAAGATGACGTCACGCACCATCCTCATCGTCGATGACGACGAAGACCTCCGGGCAACGCTGGTCGAGCAACTGGCGCTGTACGAGGAATTCGACATCCTGCAGGAAGCTACCGCCACCAAGGGTGTGCAGGCGGCGCGCGGCGCCATCGTCGATCTGCTGATCATGGATGTCGGCCTTCCGGACATGGACGGCCGCGAGGCCGTCAAGCTCCTGCGCAAGGGCGGCTACCGGGCGCCGATCATCATGCTGACGGCGCAGGACACGGATTCCGACACGATCCTCGGCCTGGAAGCCGGCGCCAACGACTATGTCACCAAGCCCTTTCGTTTCGCCGTTCTCCTGGCGCGCATCCGCGCGCAGCTGCGCCAGCACGAGCAGAGCGAGGATGCCACCTTCTCGGTCGGGCCCTACACGTTCAAGCCGTCGCAGAAGCTCCTGATCGACGAGCGGGGCGGCAAGATCCGCCTCACCGAAAAGGAAGCGGCGATCATCAAGTATCTCTACCGCGCCGAGGAAAAGGTGGTGACGCGCGACGTGCTTCTCGAGGAAGTCTGGGGCTACAATTCCGGCGTCACGACCCACACGCTGGAAACCCACGTCTACCGGCTGCGGCAAAAGATCGAGCGCGATCCTTCCAAAGCCGAAATTCTTGTGACAGAAAGCGGAGGATACAAGCTCGTTCCGTGAAGGCGCCATGAAGGCGTTTGGGGATAGCCGGGAACGGGTCGGGGACAACAGGAATGGCGCTGGACGATGATATCCGCGTTCTGTCCGGCGTGGGTCTTTTTGCAGGGTTCACGCAGGAGCAGTTGCGGCTGATGGCCTTCGGCGCCGAAAGCATGACGCTTGGCGCCGGACGCAACATCTATGTCGAAGGCGGCCTGGCCGACTGCGCCTTCATCGTCGCCAGCGGAAACATCGTCCTGTTCACCGAGCAGGAGGGCGCGCGCCATGTCCTCGAGCAGATGGGGCCGGGCGCGATCCTGGGCGAAATGGCGCTGATCACCGAAAGCCGGCGACTCACCAGTGCTGCGGCGGAGACCGATGTGCGCCTGATTCGCCTCAGCCGGTCCACGTTTCACCGTATTCTCGAGGAATTTCCGGACACCGCCGTGCACCTGCACCAGCGGATCGCCGCCAATCTCCATTCGATGCTCGCCCGCATGGAACGCGTCGCCTCGCGACTTATCCGGTAGGCTTCTGCCGGGCGGTCCTTGTGGGCGCCTGCCCCTCATCCGCCTGCCGGCACCAGCCGGGGTCGAGCCACGGATCTCGACCCGTCCTTCGGACCCCCGCAGGCGGGGAGAGGGAGGATGGTTGCGGCGTACAAGAACAGCGGTTGATGCGGTACGGTTTCAGTCGAAATCAAAGCCTGCGATCACGGGGACGTGGTCGGACGGCCGGTCCCAGCCGCGCGCCTCACGCAGCACCTCGATGCGGTTCAGCGAGGGCGAGAGATTGGGCGAGGCCCAGACATGGTCGAGCCGGCGTCCGCGGTCGGAAACGTCCCAGTCCTTCGCCCGATAGCTCCACCAGGTGAACAGCTTTTCCTCCGGCGGGATGTGCTGGCGCATCAGGTCGACCCAGCCGCCCTCATGCCGCAGCCGCTCCAGACCTTCCGTCTCCACGGGGGTGTGGCTGACGACCTTCAGCAACTGCTTGTGCGACCAGACGTCTGTTTCCAGCGGCGCGATGTTCAGGTCGCCGACGAGGATGCTGCCCGAGACGTCGTCATGCTCGGCGCGCAGCGCGTGCATCTCCGTCAGGAAATCGAGCTTGTGGCGGAATTTCGGGTTGATGATCGGATCGGGCTCGTCACCGCCGGCCGGAACGTAGAAATTATGCAGGAGCAGGCGGCGCCCGCCGGCATTGACGGCGACCGAGAGGTGCCGGCTGTCGCCCATGCGGCAGAACTCGCGCTTCTCCACCAGCTCCAGCGGCCGGAGCGCCACCGTCGCGACGCCGTGGTAGCCCTTCTGTCCGTGGATCGCCATGTGCTCGTAGCCGAGCTTGCGAAACGCGGAGGCGGGAAACTGGTCGTCCTGGCACTTGGTTTCCTGGAGACACAGCACGTCCGGGCGGTAGCGCTCGAGAAACTGCTGCACGAGCGGCATGCGCAGCCGCACGGAATTGATGTTCCAGGTGGCGATGGTGAAGGGCATGAGGCGGTCCGGGATGATTGTGCGGACCCCGAACCTGCCCGCAACGCGCCGCGATGACAAGCATGGCCTTCCCGTCACGCGGTCGGGAAGGCGCTGTCCACAGCTTCAGCCGGCTCCGATCAGCGCTTCTGCCGGTTGATCTCGTCGACGCGGCGATAGTCGATCCTGAACACGCTCGGGTCGAAGGTCACGCCCTGCCTGACGTTGAAGATCATCACCGTCGTGTCCTTGCCCTGCGCGTCGGTGATCGTCCACTGGCGCAGATCGTAGGATTTCGAATCGAACATCATGGTGATGGTCGCGTTGCCGAACACCGACTTGTCGACCATCTTGATGGTCGTCAGGTCGTCGTCCTGCTTCACGGAATGCACCTTGCCGCCCGACAGGTCGATGCGCTCGTCCAGCAGAAGCTTCAGCGGCGTCTTCGACAGCGGATAGAGATCGGCCGTGTTCAGCTTCCTGTTCTGGATGACGACCGAATCGCCGTCGGAGGTGACGCGGAAGCCCGACGGCTCCTCGTAGTCGAACCGGATCTTGCCCGGCCGCTCGATGTAGAACTTGCCGCCAGTCTGCTCACCGCGCGGGCCGAACTGGACGAACTCGCCGGTCATCGTGCGGACGCTGGAAAAGTGCGATGCGATGCGCTGGGCGCTCTCGGCTGTCGCGCCAAGGGAGGGGGAAGCGAACGCGCCTGCGGCGATGACCGCCACCGCGACCATCGTCACGCCCCGCCTCAGAATGCCGGTTACCCGATCTTTCATCCTACTCGATCTCCAAATTTTCGTATCGGATAGCCCCCTACTGGGGCTGAAATTGGGCTGCCCGATGAACGATCCGGCCGGCATTTGCGTTCCGCCGGCCGCGCGCGTCAGGCCTCGTCCTGCTCGGTCGGCACGAGGATCTCGCGCTTTCCGGCGTGGTTGGCCGGACCGACGATGCCTTCTTCCTCCATCCGCTCGATGATCGAGGCGGCGCGGTTGTAGCCGATGCCGAGGCGGCGCTGGATGTAGCTGGTCGAGGCTTTGCCGTCGCGCAGCACCACCGAGACCGCCTGGTCGTACGGGTCGTCGGAATCGGCGAAGTTGCCGCCGCCGCCACCGCCGCCGGAACCCGAGCCGCCGTCTTCCTCGTCGTCGTCCTCGGTCACCGCGTCGAGATAGTCCGGCACGCCCTGCACCTTCAGGTGCGAGACGATGCTCTCCACCTCGCCGTCGGAGACGAAGGGGCCGTGCACGCGCTGGATGCGTCCGCCGCCGGCCATGTAGAGCATGTCGCCCATGCCGAGAAGCTGTTCGGCGCCCTGTTCGCCGAGGATGGTGCGGCTGTCGATCTTCGACGTCACCTGGAAGGAGATGCGGGTCGGGAAGTTGGCCTTGATCGTGCCGGTGATGACGTCGACCGAGGGGCGCTGCGTCGCCATGATGACGTGGATGCCGGCGGCGCGCGCCATCTGCGCCAGGCGCTGCACGGCGCCTTCGATGTCCTTGCCGGCGACCATCATCAGGTCGGCCATCTCGTCGATGATGACGACGATGAACGGCATCGGCTCCAGGTCGAGATGCTCGCTCTCGTAGATCGCCTCGCCGGTCTCCCGGTCGAAGCCGGTCTGCACCGTGCGGGTGATCACCTCGCCCTTCTTGTTGGCGGCGGCGACGCGCTGGTTGAAGCCCTCGATGTTGCGCACGCCCACCTTGGACATCTTGCGATAGCGGTCCTCCATCTCGCGCACGGTCCATTTCAGCGCGACGACCGCCTTCTTCGGGTCGGTCACGACCGGCGTGAGCAGATGCGGGATGCCGTCATAGATCGACAGTTCGAGCATCTTCGGGTCGATCATGATCAGGCGGCACTGCTCCGGCGTCATGCGGTAGAGCAGCGACAGGATCATCGTGTTGATGGCGACCGATTTGCCGGAGCCGGTGGTGCCGGCGACGAGTAGATGCGGCATCTTGGCGAGATCGGCGATCACCGCCTCGCCATTGATGGTCTTGCCCAGCCCGAGCGCCAGCTTGGCCTTGCTGGTCTCGAAATCGCGGCTGGCCAGCAGCTCGCGCAGGTAAACCGTCTCGCGCGTCGAATTGGGCAGCTCGATGCCGATCGCGTTGCGCCCGGGAACCACGGCGACGCGGGCGGCGATGGCGCTCATCGAGCGGGCGATGTCGTCGGCCAGGCCGATGACGCGCGACGACTTGATGCCGGGCGCCGGCTCCAGCTCGTACAGTGTGACCACGGGGCCGGGCCGCACATGGATGATCTCGCCCTTGACGCCGAAATCCTCGAGCACGCCCTCCAGCAGGCGCGCGTTCTGCTCCAGCGCATCCTTCGACAGCATCGGGTCGCGCGCCGAAGCCTTCGGCTCGGCGAGCAGGTGGAGCTGCGGCAGCTCGAACGCGCCGTTGTCGAGCAGCGAGGTCTGCGCCTCGCGGCGCACGCGGGCGCCCTCGACCGGACGCGGGGCGGGGTTGTCGACGCGCTTCTCCGCCACGCCGGCCCGGGCCGCCGGCGCATCCGGCGCCGCCTCGCGGGCATAGGTGTAATCCTCGTCGTCGTTGTCGTCGTAGGCGGCGGCGTTGCGGCCGAGCGTCGGCGTGTGCCCGAAGTCCGGCTCGACGCGCATGTCCATGTCGAAATCGTCGAACCGCTCGTCGCCGCCTTCCGGTTCATCGTCACGGGCCGCCTCGCGGCCGCGGCGTCCCGACTGGCCGAGATTGCGCCTGAAGAAGGCCTGCATCGAGAGCCACCAATGCGCCATGTAGCCGAGGATGACGAAGCCGCCATCGGAATCGTCCGCGTCATCGAACGGCGTCTCGTCTTCCGAATCGGTGTCGAACGCACCGTCATCGGGCCGGCCGAGCGCGCCCGCGCCGTAGAGAAGCAGCCATCCGGCGGGGAAGGCCAGAACCGCGGCGATGATGAAGCCGATCAGGCCGCCGGGATAGCTGCCGGTCAGTTTGGCGGGCAGCGACAGGAGCATGTCGCCCAGGACGCCGCCCAGTCCGGTCGGCAGCGGCCAGGTGGTGGGCGGAGCGAAGGAGCCGACCACGCCGGCGGCGATCACCGCGCCGGCGAACCAGGCGCCGGCGCGCCTGAGCGGCCGGTCCACGCTCTGCCCGACAAGCAGAATCACGCCCCAGAAGACGGCCGGCACCAGGCCTGCGACGGCGGCGAGGCCGTAGAACTGCATCGCGAGATCGGCAAAGACGGCGCCCGGATAGCCCAGCGCGTTGGTGACGGGATTTGCGGTGGCGTGGCTGAAACTGGGGTCGGCCACGCTCCAGGTGGCGAGGCTGCCGAGGGCAAAGACGACGAAGGCGAGCAGCGCCAGTCCCACCAGCCGCGCCGCCTGCCGGCGCAGGAAGGCCTGCAGCCCATAGGCATTGTCACCCATCGCCAAGAATGCAGAAGTCCCGGAACTCATGCGCCCATTCTCCGCCTGCGCGTTTCCAGAGCGGTTCATCGTTTCATGGAGAACGCCGAACCGCTCTGTCTCCTTGTTTCTCCGCATTTATGCGGACGTCTGGTGATCCCACCCGACTGCAAAATGCCTGAACGGCGCAACGCGCGCCGTGATTGCTTCGCGGGAACCCTAGCGAGGGGAAGGTTAAGGCGGCATTAACCATGCAGGCCGGGCGACGGATTTCTCGTCCCCCGGGATGTGGCAGATGGAGAAGAGGCCCGGACAAGCCGGGCCTCTTCGGGTGACAGCCGGCACGAGCCAACCGGCTGTCGAGCTGGATGCTTCGGGCCGCCGCTCAGCGGCCATGCACTGCGATGAACTCCGGATAGGCCTCGACGCCGACCTCGGCGAGGTCCAGTCCGTTCATCTCGTCTTCCGGGCTGACCCTGAGGCCCATCGCGGCCTTGAGGATCGACCAGACGATGAACGATGCCACGAAGGTGAACACCGCATAGGCGACGACGCCGACGAGCTGCACGCCGAAGCTGGCGTCGCCATTGGTCAGCGGCACGGCAAGCGTGCCCCAGATGCCGGCGATCAGGTGGACGGGAATCGCGCCGACCACATCGTCGATCCTGAACTTGTCGAGCAGCGGTACTGTGAGAACCACGATGATCCCGCCGACGGCGCCGATAACGATCGCCATGAACGGGCTGGGGGTCAGCGGCTCGGCGGTGATCGAGACGAGGCCGGCCAGGGCGCCGTTCAGCACGAAGGTGATGTCCACCTTCTTGTAGAGGAGCTGGGTCAGGATCAGCGCGGCGACCACGCCGGCGGCCGCAGCAAGGTTGGTGTTGGCGAAGATGCGGCTGATGTCGGACGCGTCGGCATTGGTGCCCATGGCGAGCTGCGAGGCGCCGTTGAAGCCGAACCAGCCGAGCCACAGGATGAAGGTGCCGAGCGTGGCGAGCGCCATGTTCGAGCCGGGGATCGGTGCGACCCTGCCGTCCGAAGCGTATTTCCCGTTGCGCGCGCCGAGCAGGAGGGCGCCGGCGAGGGCCGCCCAGCCGCCGACCGAATGAACGAGCGTCGAGCCGGCGAAATCCTGGAAGCCCATCGCGTCGAGCCAGCCGGTGCCCCATTTCCACGAACCGGCGATCGGATAGATGAAGCCTGTCAGGACGACGACGAAGATCAGGAACGGCCAGAGCTTGATCCGCTCCGCCAGCGTGCCGGAGACGATGGAGGCGGCGGTGGCGACGAAGACCATCTGGAAGAACCAGTCCGAGGCGACGGAATAGCTGCCTTCATTCGCGGTGCCGGCGTCCGGCCAGCCATAGGGGGCGAGGGTGCCGATATAGCTGGCGACGTCCACATACATCAGGCTGTAGCCCACCGCCCAGTACATGATGCCGGCGATGGAGTAGAGCGCGACGTTCTTCAGGAGCTGCATCGAGACGTTCTTGGTGCGCACCATGCCGGCCTCGAGCATGGCGAAGCCGGCCGCCATCCACATGACCAGGAAGCCGCCCATCAGAAAGAGCAGGGTGTTGAAGATGAACGCCGTCTCGGCGGCCGAGGCGAATTCGGGAGCCGCGGCTTCCGCGGTCTCCTGCGCCAGCGCCGGAAGGGACAGGGCGGCGAGCGACAGGCCTGCAAGCGCAAGGGGCCGGGCGGCGCGTGTAAGAACAGGATGTATCATGAGTTTCTCCATCGGATTGCGTGCCGCTCAGAGCGCTTCGGCATCGGTTTCGCCGGTGCGGATGCGCACGGCCTTGTCGAGGGCATGGACGAATATCTTGCCGTCGCCGATCTGCCCGGTGCGGGCAGCCTCGGCGATGGCGTCGACGACGCGGTCGGCCATGTCGTCCTCGACGGCGACCTCGACCTTGACCTTAGGCAGGAAGGTCACCGCGTATTCCGCGCCGCGATAAATCTCCGTATGCCCCTTCTGCCGCCCGTAACCCTTCACTTCCGTCACGATGAGGCCGTGGATGCCGAGGCCGGTCAGCGCGTCGCGCACGGCCTCCAGTTTGAAGGGCTTGACGATCGCCATTACGATTTTCATGGCAGTTCACCTTTGCTTTTGCGGGATCCCGCGGGTTGCCTGCATCGCCGGCCACCCGCAGGCGGGCCGCGACGGCAAAGGAGAATCAAATGCCGTGCCAGTTGCGCTTTCGGCGCATCATGTCGTTGTTTTAAATGGTATTTTCGCGCAATCCCGGTGCGATCCCGGTTGCGTTGCAATCGACGGCTGTCTAATTCTTAAGCAAATATCGGCAATTGCCTATTTTGTGCGCAAGCGCACCAGGCCTTCCTGCGCCACCGAGGCGACCAGCGTTCCGTCGCGTCCGTAAAGGCTGCCGCGCGAGAAGCCGCGCGCGCCCTGCGCCGAGGGGCTGTCCTGCGTGTAGAGCAGCCAGTCGTCCAGCCTGTGCGACCGGTGGAACCACATGGCATGGTCGAGGCTGGCCATCTGGATGTCCGGGTCGAAGCCATTGCGGCCATGCGCGAAGGTCGAGGTGTCGAGCAGCGTCATGTCCGACAGATAGGCCAGCACCGCCGCCTGCAATGCGCGGTCGTCCGGCACCGGGCCGGTGGTGCGGATCCACACGTCCTGGCGCGGCGGCAGCTTGTCGCGGCTGGTGTAGTGCTCGATGATGACCGGGCGCACCTCGATCGGCCTTTCGCGCGCCCAGTAGCGGCGGATGTTCTCCGGCACCCGGTCGCCGAACTCCTCGAGAAACTCACGCTGGGTCCGCAGGTTCTCCGGCGGGGTGACGTCCCGCGGCATCGGAAGTTGGTGATCGAGGCCGGGTTCCTCCTTCTGGAAGGAGGTGGACAGCGAGAAGATCGCGTGGCCGTGCTGGATGGCGACGACGCGCCGCGTAGTGAAGCTGCCGCCGTCGCGGATGCGGTCCACCTCGTAGATGATCGGCACCGCCGGGTCGCCCGGCCGCATGAAATAGCAGTGCAGCGAATGCACGTGCCGCTCCGCGTCCACCGTGCGCTGCGCCGCGACCAGCGCCTGGCCGATCACCTGCCCACCGAAGACGCGCTGCCAGGCCGACTGCGGACTGCGACCACGAAACAGATTGTGTTCCAACTGCTCAAGATCGAGTATGGCGAGAAGGTCTTGCATGGCCGACATAAAAGGGTCCCCTCCGGCGACTATCCTGTGCGCGCTGCTGGTTTCCAAGACGATGGCGGGCGTCAAGTCAAGGTAGGGCCGCCGGTCGGCGCAAGGTTGTAGAGAGAACAGGAGCGAATCGTCATGGCCAAGACTACGGGCACAAGGGACGGCGCCGCGCGCGCGGTGGACATCCTGATCGCCGGCGCCGGCTATGTGGGTCTCGCCACCGCCGTCTCCATCGCCAGGTCGCATCCGCGGCTGCGCATCGCGGTGGTGGATGCCGCGCCGGAAGGCGTCTGGCAGCGGGACGGCCGCGCTTCCGCCATTGCCGCCGCCGCCTGCCGCATGCTGCAGCGGCTGGATTGCTGGCAGGAGATCGAACCCGAGGCGCAGCCCATCACGGAAATGGTGATCACCGATTCGCGCACCGCCGATCCCGTGCGCCCGGTCTTCCTCACCTTCGGCGGCGAGGCGGAGGAGGGCGAGCCGTTCGCCCACATGGTGATGAACCGCAACCTGAACGGCGCGCTGCGTGCGCGCGCGGCCGAGTGCGGCATCGAGATCATCGAGGGCGTCGCCGTCGAGAGCTTCATCGATGCCGGCGGGCATGTGGAGGCGCATCTGGGCGATGGAACCCGGTACCGTGCCCGCCTGCTGGTCGCCGCCGACGGCGTCCGCTCACGCCTGCGCGAGATGGCCGGCATCAAGACCGTCCACTGGGAATACGGGCAGTCCGGCATCGTCTGCACCGTGGCGCATGAGCGCCCGCATCATGGCCGGGCGGAAGAGCATTTCCTGCCTGCCGGCCCCTTCGCCACCCTGCCGCTCAAGGGCAACCGCTCGTCCATCGTCTGGACCGAGCGCACCGCCGACGCGGAACGGCTGGTGAAGGAAGACGACCTCGTCTTCGAGCAGGAGCTGGAACTGCGCTTCGGCCTCAAGCTCGGTGAGATCCGCGTCGAGGGCCAGCGCCGCGCCTGGCCGCTCGGCCTGACGCTGGCGCGCGACTTCGTCAAGCCGCGCTTCGCGCTGGCGGGCGACGCGGCCCACGGCATCCATCCGATCGCCGGACAGGGCCTCAATCTCGGATTCAAGGATGCCGCCGCGCTGGCCGAGGTGATCGTCGAGGCGGAGCGGCTCGGCGAGGATATCGGCGCGCTCAACGTGCTGCAGCGCTACGAACGCTGGCGGCGCTTCGACACGGTGCAGATGGGCGTCACGACCGATGTGCTGAACCGGCTTTTCTCCAACGATCTCATGCCCGTGCGAGCCCTGCGCGATTTCGGCCTCGGACTGGTTGAACGAATGCCGGGCATGAAGCGTTACTTCATCCAGCAGGCCTCGGGCCTGTCGGCCGGAACGCCGCGCCTGTTGCGGGGCGAGGCCATCTAGGGGCAAGGCCGATCAAGCAAGATTAACGGGCCCTGACCCTGACTTTTATCCCGAAGACACTATTTCCAGAATGGAGAAGACCATGGCTACCGAACGGCATGCGAACGTCACTTGGAAGGGTTCCCTGGTAGAGGGCGCGGGCAGCCTCGACACGCAGAGCGGGGCGCTGAAGGGCCTGCCGCTGGGCTTCAAGGCCCGCTTCAAGGACGAGAGCGGGACATCCGGCACCAATCCCGAGGAGCTGATCGCCGGTGCCCATGCCGGCTGCTTTGCCATGCAGCTCTCGCACATGCTGGCCGAAGGCGGAACGCCGGCCGAAAAGCTGGACGTGCGCGCCGACGTCTCGCTCCAGCCGGCTGAGGGCGGCGGCTTCGAGATCGTGAAGAGCGCGCTGACGCTGGTCGGCAAGGTGCCGGGCCTCGCGGAGGACAAGTTTCTCGAGGTCGCCAACAAGGCCAAGGCCTCGTGCCCGGTTTCAAAGGCGCTCGGCGCGATCGAGATCACGCTGGACGCCAGATACGGCTGACGACAGATTTGCGATGAAATCCGTCGGCCGGCGCAATGGAAGGTCGTTCGATGGGCAGACTTCGCAACCAAAAACCGCGCGATGCAGCTAAAATTCCCTTACGAAACAAGTCGTTCGGGAGGAATGGCATGCTGCAGACCCACGCGCCGCGAACCGTCAGGGTTCCGGTGGAAAACACCACGCTGACGATCACCGACATCACCGCCGATGCCGCCGGGCTGGACGCGTTCGACAATCACGAGCGCGTCTGGCACGGGCGCGATACGGTGCGCGGCCTGAACGCCATCGTCGCCATTCACAACACGGCGCTCGGCCCCGGCCTCGGCGGCACCCGCGTGTGGCCGCACGAGACCTTCGAGGCGGCGCTCACCGACGTGCTGCGCCTGTCGCGCGGCATGACCTTCAAGTCGGCCATCGCCGGGATGGATTTCGGCGGCGGCAAGGCGCTGATCATTGCCAACTCGAAGACCGACAAGACCCCGGCCCTGCTGGAAGCCTATGCGGAGATGCTGGCCGCGCTCGACGGGCAGTACTACACGGGCGAGGATGTCGGCTTCACCGTCGCCGACGCCGATTTCCTGCGCGCCCGGACGCCCAACGTCACCGGCACCACGGTCGGCGGCAGCGGCAATCCCTCGCCCGTCACCGCCCATGGCGTGTTTCTCGGGGTGAAGGCGGCGCTGAAGCATCGCGGCATCGACAGGCTCGAGGGGGTGCATGTGGCGGTGCAGGGCCTCGGCTCGGTCGGCTGGACGCTCTGCGAGAAGCTTGCCGCCGAGGGCGCGCGGCTGACCGTGACCGATATCGACGATGCGCGCATCCGCCAGGCGGTGGAGGCCTTCGGCGCGACGGGCGTCGCGACCGATGCCATTCTCCCGGTGCCGGCGCAGGTCTTCGCGCCCTGTGCGCTGGGCGGTGTCCTTTCCGCCGAAACGATTCCCGCGCTCGGCGCGAAGATCGTGGCAGGCGCCGCCAACAACCAGCTCGCGAGGCACGAGGACGCGCGGCTGCTGATGGAACGCGGCGTTCTCTACGCGCCGGACTACGTCATCAATGCGGGCGGCCTGCTGAACGTCGCGGCGGAGCTGGCGCCCGGCGGCTATGACCGGGATGCAACCATGGAGAAGGTTGCGAAGATCCCCGACACGCTGGCCGACATCTTCCGGCGCGCCGAGGAACAGAACCGCCCGACCAACGACATCGCGTCCGAGATCGCCGACGAACGCATCGCCGCAAGGCGGTAGGTGTGTGGGGGGGGCGAGAGCCGCCGCCTGCGGATCGGTGGTTCAGGCATGGATGCCCGGCTCGCGGGCCGGGCATGACGAATTGTGGGAAAGGGTGGCGCAGGTCTCCCGCCTCGGCGATTGACATCATCACCTCCTGCCGCTCGTCATCCTCGGGGCCCGATCCGAGGATCCATGCCTCAAGGGCCAATCAGCAGCAAAGCCGCCGCGGCTACTTCCCTATGCCGGTGAAGGCCGCTTCGCCCCAGACCTGGCGGACCCGCGCGTCGCGGCCGCAGCCCTGGCGGTATCCCTTGTAGGCGTCCTTCTTCTTCACCAGCCCGAAGCGGGAAAGGATGCGCTCGTCGCTCCGGTAATAGTCCTGGTGGTAGTCTTCCGCCGGCCAGAAGGTCGCGGCCGGCAGCACCGGCGTCACCACCTTGCCGCTGAGCGCCGCGTCGGCATCGCTTTTCGCCTTCTCGGCCGCTGTCTTCTGCGCGTCGTCCAGGGCGTAGATTGCGGTCGAGTAGCTTTCGCCCCGGTCGCAGAACTGGCCGCCGGCGTCGGTCGGATCGACGGTCCGGAAGAAGATCTCGGCCAGGCGCTCGTAGCTCACTTTCGAATCGTCGAAATCGATCTTCACCACTTCGCGGTGGCCGCCCGACGAATAGTTGCGATAGGTGGGGTTCTGCGTCGCGCCGCCGGCATAGCCGGAGACCGTCGAGACCACCCCCGGAACCTTGTCGAAATCCGCCTCTACGCACCAGAAGCAGCCGCCGGCGAAGATGGCCGATCTGATTTCGGCAAGGGAAGGTTGTGTGCCGCCCGCGAGGATGGCGGAGGAAAACGCTGCAGCCAGGAACGAACGTCGCGTCATAAGGGTCTCTCCTGTGTTCAGGAGAGACCTACCCTGCGGGGCAGTGAATTCAAATCAAGCTGTTACACGCTTGCGTGAGGGAAGATCCATCGGGCCGTCAGGTCACCCATGGACTCATGGCCGATAGGTGGGCAGACTTCCGCACGAAACGATATGTGCGTGATGGGCGATGCTCGATATTCTCAGAAACAGGACCTACAGCCGGCTGTTTGCCGCGCAAGTGATCGCGCTGCTGGGCACGGGGCTGATGACCGTCGCGCTCGGCCTTCTGGCCTATGACATCGCCGGTGCCAATGCGGGCGCTGTGCTGGGCACCGCACTTGCCATCAAGATGATCGCATATGTCGGTGTCGCTCCTGTGGCGCAGGCACTGGCCGACAATCTACCCCGTCGTTCGCTTCTCGTGTCGCTCGATCTTGCTCGCGCGGCCGTCGCCCTGTCACTGCCCTTCATCACGGAAGTCTGGCAGATCTACGCCCTGATCTTCCTGCTGCAGGTGGCCTCGGCAAGTTTCACCCCGAGCTTTCAGGCGGTCATTCCCGATATCCTCCCGGATGAAAAGGACTATACCCGCGCCCTTTCCCTGTCGCGCTTGGCGTACGATCTCGAGAATCTCATTTCGCCGATGCTCGCGGCGGCGCTCCTGACCGTTATCGGATTCCACTATCTGTTTGCGGGGACGGTCGCAGGCTTCCTGATCTCCGCCGCGCTGATCGTCAGCATCACGCTTCCCGTGACGAGCGCTGCGAGGCGCGGCGGCTTTGCCGAGCGCACGACACGCGGCATGCGGATCTATCTCGCCACACCCAGGCTGCGCGGGCTGCTGGCGATCTGCCTCGCCGTGGCGGCTGCCGGCGCGATGGTGATCGTGAACACGGTGGTCATCGTGCAGGCTCGCTTCGGCCTTGGTGAAGTCGAGGTCGCATGGGCCTTCGCTGCCTTCGGCAGCGGATCGATGCTGGCAGCACTGGCGCTGCCGCGGCTGCTGGACAGGGTTGAGGATCGGCTGGTGATGATCGCCGGCGCTGCCGCGCTCGTTGCGGGAATGGTGATCGGCTCCGCGATCGATGGCTTCGCCACGCTGCTGCCGCTCTGGCTGTTTCTCGGAGTGGCTTACAGCACGGCGCAAACGCCGTCCGGCCGACTGCTTCGGCGCTCGGCGCGACCTGAGGACCGGCCGGCGATCTTTGCCGCGCAGTTCGCTCTTTCCCATGCCTGCTGGCTCGTCTGCTATCCGCTTGCGGGCCGCCTCGGCGCCAGCCTCGGGCTTGAAGTCACGTTCCTCGTGATGTCGGTGGTGAGCGCGGTTGCGGTTGTGCTGGCCATCAGGCTCTGGCCCGCCGGGGAGACGCCGGAAATCCCGCATGAGCATCCGGAACTCGATCCTGCCCACCCGCACCTGCGCGCGCATGGGACCGACGGGGCGCACCGTCACGCCTACGTGATCGACGATCTGCACCCCCGTTGGCCGCGCGCCGCCTGACGCGCTGCGGAGGGCACAAACAGGGACGAGCCGGCAAAGCCGGCCCGCGATCCATTGCTGCGAGGATCCCTCTCCGTCCCCGGGAGCAGGGAGATGGGATCAGACCCGCCGCTCGACCATCATCTTCTTGATGTTGGCGATGGCCTTGGCCGGGTTCAACCCCTTCGGGCAGGCCTGGGTGCAGTTCATGATGGTGTGGCAGCGGTAGAGCCGGAAGGGGTCTTCCAGATTGTCCAGCCGCTCGCCGGTCGCCTCGTCCCTGCTGTCGATCAGCCAGCGATAGGCCTGCAGAAGCACGGCGGGGCCGAGATAGCGCTCGCCGTTCCACCAGTAGCTCGGGCAGGAGGTCTGGCAGCAGAAGCACAGGATGCACTCGTAAAGCCCGTCGAGCTTGGTGCGGTCCTCGTGACTCTGCTTCCACTCGGTCGCCGGTTCCGGCGTCACGGTCTGCAGCCAGGGTTCGATCGAGGAAAGCTGGGCATAGGGTACGGAAAGGTCCGGCACCAGATCCTTCACCACCGGCATGTGCGGCAGGGGATAGATCTTCACCGAGGCGTTGATCTCGTCCATGCCCTTGGTGCAGGCGAGCGTGTTGGTGCCGTCGATGTTCATCGCGCAGGAGCCGCAGATGCCCTCGCGGCACGAGCGGCGGAAGGTCAGCGTCGGGTCGATCTTGTTCTTGATGTAGATCAGGCCGTCGAGCACCATCGGCCCGCAATCGTCCATGTCGATGTAATAGGTATCGACGCGGGGATTGTCGCCGTCGTCCGGAGACCAGCGATAGACCTTGTATTCGCGCAGGTTCTTCGCGCCCTCGGGCTTCGGCCAGATCTTGCCCTGCTGGACCTTGGAATTCTTGGGAAGGGTGATTTCGACCATGACTTCCTCGGCTCAGTAAACCCGCGCCTTGGGCGCGATTTTCTTCAGGTCAATGCCGCCGTCCTCTTCTTTCAGCAGCGGCTCGGTATGGACGGGACGGTAGCTGAGCGTGACCTTGCCCTTGGCGTCCACATGCGAGAGCGTGTGCTCGCGCCAGTTCTTGTCGTCACGCTCGGAGAAATCCTCACGCGCGTGCGCGCCGCGGCTCTCCTTGCGCGCCTCGGCCGCGTAAACCGTGGTGATCGCGTTGATCATCAGGTTCTCCAGCTCCAGCGTCTCCATCAGGTCGGAGTTCCAGATCAGCGAACGGTCGGTGACCTGGATGTCGGGAAGCTCGTTCCAGACCTCGGAGATGCGCTTGCAGCCCTGCTCCAGCGATTCCTGCGTGCGGAACACGGCGGCGTCCTCCTGCATGGCGCGCTGCATCTTCTCGCGCAGCGCCGCGGTGGGTGTCCCGCCGCTGGCGTGGCGGATGCGGTCGAAGCGCTCCATGATCTTGTCGCAGGCGGCCTCGTTGAGCGCCGGGATCGCCGCCTCCCGGTCGACCACCTCGCCGGCGCGGATCGCGGCGGCGCGGCCGAAGACCACGAGGTCGATCAGCGAGTTGGAGCCCAGACGGTTGGCGCCGTGCACCGAGGCGCAGGCCGCTTCGCCGACGGCCATCAGGCCGGGCGCCACCGCATCCGGGTTCTCCTTGGTCGGGTTCAGCACCTCGCCCCAGTAGTTCGTTGGGATGCCGCCCATGTTGTAGTGCACGGTCGGCAGGACCGGGATCGGCTCGCGCGTCACGTCGACGCCGGCGAAGATTTTTGCCGATTCAGCGATGCCGGGCAGACGTTCGTGGATCACCGCCGGGTCGAGATGGTCGAGATGCAGGAAGATGTGGTCCTTGTTCTTGCCGACGCCGCGTCCCTCGCGGATCTCGATGGTCATGCAGCGCGAGACGACGTCGCGCGAGGCGAGGTCCTTGGCCGACGGCGCATAGCGCTCCATGAAGCGCTCGCCCTCGGAGTTGACCAGGTAACCGCCCTCGCCGCGCACGCCCTCGGTGATCAGGCAGCCCGCACCGTAGATGCCGGTCGGATGGAACTGCACGAACTCCATGTCCTGCAGCGGCAGCCCGGCGCGGGCGACCATGCCGTTGCCGTCGCCGGTGCAGGTGTGCGCCGAGGTGCAGGAGAAATAGGCGCGGCCGTAGCCGCCCGTCGCCAGCACCACCATCTTGGCGGAGAAGCGGTGGATCGTGCCGTCCTCGAGGTTCCATGCCACGACGCCGGTGCAGACTCCGTCGGTCATGATCAGGTCGAGGGCGAAATACTCGATGAAGAACTGCGCATGGTTCTTGACCGACTGGCCGTAGAGCGTGTGCAGGATGGCGTGGCCGGTGCGGTCGGCCGCCGCGCAGGTGCGCTGCACGGGCGGGCCGTCGCCGAAATTCTGCATGTGGCCGCCGAACGGGCGCTGGTAGATGCGGCCGTCCTCGGTGCGCGAGAAGGGCACGCCGTAGTGCTCCAGCTCGTAGACCGCCGCCGGGGCCTCGCGCGCCAGATACTCCATGGCATCGACATCGCCCAGCCAGTCGGACCCCTTCACCGTGTCGTAGAGGTGCCACTGCCAGTGGTCGGGGCCCATGTTCCGGAGCGAGGCGGCGATGCCGCCCTGCGCCGCAACCGTGTGCGAGCGGGTCGGGAAGACCTTGGTGATGCAGGCCGTCTTCAGGCCCTGCTCGGCCATGCCGAGCGTGGCGCGCAGGCCCGCGCCGCCGGCGCCGACGACGACGACATCGAATTTGTGGTCGACATAGGTATAGGCGTCAGCCGCCTTTTGATCGTTTGCCTTTGTCATTACCAGGTTCAGCCTCCGAAGGAGATTTTCAGGAGGGCGTAGAGGGAGACCGCGCCCAGAACGAGGGGAAAGAAGATGTTGAGGATCAGCAGCGCGATCTTGGCGCCCTCGCCATGCACATAGTCCTCGATGACCACCTGCATGCCGAGCTTCATGTGATACAGCACCGACAGGAGCGCGAAGGCGAGAAGCAGCGTGATGACCGGGTTGGCGAGCGCGGCGCGGACGGCCTCATAGGGCGCGCCGTTGTAGACGATGACGAAGCCGATGAAGAAGATCAGGAGCGGGATGTTGGCGATCGCCGTCAGCCGCTGGTGCCAGAAATGGCCCGTGCCTTCCTTGGCCGAGCCAAGGCCGCGGACGCGGTTCAGGGGTGTGCGCATGTCGCTCATGATCACAATCCTCCGCGCACGGCGTAGCCGGCGATCCACAGAAGGACGGTCAGGATGATCGAGCCGGCGAGCGTCGCCTTGGCCATCTTCGTGGCCGTCGCCTTCTCCAGGCCGCGGCCGGTGTCCCAGACGAGATGGCGCAGGCCGCCCAGCATGTGGTGCACGAGCGCCCAGGTGAAGCCGAACAGGACCAGCCGGCCGAACCAAGAACCGTAGATGCCGTTGACCATCTCGAACGCTTCCTTCGAGATCGCCGCGGCCGCCAGCCAGGCGACGAAAAGGACGATGCCGAAATACAGGGCTGAACCCGTGATGCGATGGACGATCGACATCAGCATGGTCGGGATCAGGCGGTAGACTTGCAGGTGCGGCGAAAGCGGTCTGGCGTGGATTGTGCTGGATTTGCTCATGGCTTCCCCAATTCTCTAGAGCATCGGACCGAAAGATGGACTCCGGTTCCCGGTGGTTCCGATGCTCCGTCAATAGTTCAGATCGTCCTCGCGCGTCCGGACGGACACGCGGCGATCCAGCGGCACGGCCCGGTCCGTGTCGCGGTTGCGACGCTCGGCCCGGACCCTCCGACAGTCGCTTTCTAATGCGGTTTTTGCAGTGCGTCAAAGCCGCAAAAGCGTTCCGGCGTCGATATTTAACCCCCTGCAGGACAGGCCGGGAAAGCGCCTCATCGGCTTCAAACGATTGAAGCGATCGTTTTCCGGTTTCGCCGTCCAGATCAGCGGGTGCAGCTGATCGGCGTCTTGCCGTTCACCATCCACAGCGCCTCTTTTCCCTCGAGGACGACCGCATAGAGCGCCTCGCCGAAACGGGCGTCCTGTCCGGGCGGCGACGCGGGCAGGTCGAGGTCCAGTCCGCGCGGGCTGTGAACGCTGACGCGCGGTCCGTTGCGCTCGACGGTCATCCGCATGTCGTCCTCGCAGCTGTAGGTGACGGGGCCGCTGAACGCCGCGACGTTGCCGGCCTGGCCGGACGGGGCGGAAGCGGTGGTGCAGCCGGCGGCCAGCGCCAGAAGCAGAGACGCGGCGCAGATGCCACGGGACCCTGCCGACGATCCAAGACCCGGCGCGCCCATCGCGCCGCTATTGCCCATTGCCGCCGGAGCGGTCGGAGCCCGCATCGAAGCGGATGACGTGGCCGGTCCAGTCGGCCGGCGCCGCCACATGCTCGTAGAGCTTGCGCCCCTCTTCCGGGTGGCGCGGCGCATTGAGCGTCAGGCGGGCCCAGCCGCGCTCCTCCGCCTGGTCGGCCACCACGTCGACCAGGGCCTTGCCGATGCCCTTGCGGCGGTGATCATGGTGGACGTAGAGGTGATCCATCATGCCGTAGCGCATGCCCGTCACCGGCTCCGGCAGGTCGTAGAACAGCGCGAAGCCGACAAGCTGGCCGTCCAGATAGGCGCCGAGCATCTCGACGGCCCGGTCCTGCAGCAGGGTTTCGGCGTAGAACTCATCCGGCCGGCGCGGCGCGCCGCGCTTCAGCGATTGCGTGTAAGCGGCCAGCAGAGGCGCGAGGACATGAGCGTCCCGGAGGCGCAGCGGCTGGATGTCGATCTGGTGATTCTCGCCCATGGCCAACCCTTCCCCGAAATTAACCACATCTGTCAATCGCCATATTTGTCGACCATGCTCCCCGTGACAAAGGTTAAGAAAGGCTTAATGTATGGGCCGAGGGGGCCACGGTGAGCGATAAGGAGCTGTCGCGCCATGCCTTTAAAGTTCTTGTTCGTGGCTGCGGCGCTTGCTGCCGCCGCTTTCGCAGTACCGGCCCAGGCCGGCGGCTACGGCGATGCCCAGGGCGGCCGCGTCTATTCGGACGCCTACGGCAATCTGGTGATCCACAGCCGGGCGGGATACAAGCGCATCCTGGTCGGCAAGGGCCATATGGCCGACGACTATGCCGATCTCGGCATCGAGACGCCGCGCGTCGCCTATCTGCGGCGCGAGAGCGGCAAGCTTTATCTGCGCCGCGCGGAGCCGTGCAGCCAGGGCGTGCTCATCAAGGGGCGCAGCTACATGTACGGCCTGCCCGACGGTGTCCTGCCGGTGCTGACCGGCCCCTGCCACTGATCGCCCGCCGCAAAAGCCAGATCGAGCGACGGGAGACGTGATGAGCCGAGAGGCCGAAACCGCCCGCAACCTGCGCGCCCATGTCGAGCAGATGCAGACGATGACCCGCTTCGTGCTGGCCACGCTGGCGCTGGCCAGCGGCGTCTACACCTATCTCGGCGTGCGCAGCCTTCTCGATGGAACGGCGACGCTCGTCTTCTTCGCGGCCGTGATCTATTCGGCGGCGGTTTCCGTCGGCATCTACGGGTTCTGGACCTATCTCCTGCGCTTCCTGCCGGAGATGCGCGACGCCGGGTCGCGGATGGCCCTGTTCGGCGTGATGGCCATCGGCTGCCTGATGATCGTCGCCATGTCCTCCTGGCTCAACGCCGCGGCGCTGGCCGGTTCGGCGGCGGTCGAGCAGCATCTCGCCGAAACGCTGGAAGACTATACGGGCGATCTCGACCAGGCACATTCGAACGCGCTCGGCGCGCTGTCGCTGCTGCCGGACATCCAGCGCGCCTCGGAGCGCTTCGCCCGCCTCGCCGACGACGAGCGCAATTCCGGCGCGCTGACGGGCACCTCCGGCTCGGGCAGCGTCGTGCAGCTCCTGACACAGATGTCGGCACAGATGCGCGAACTGGAAAGCACGATCCAGAACTCGCGCGAGACGGTCGGCGACCTGTTCCAGCGCGGGCAGGAGCGGCTTGCCGCCATGCGCACGCTGGTCTCCGCGCCCGGACCGATCCAGCCGCGTTCCGATCGCTTCGCCGAGGAAGCGGTGGCTTTGGCGGGTGTCGTCGCATCCCTTGAGCAGACCTCCATCGCGCCGTCGGTCGCCCGCGCGGCGGCCGACCTGTCGGCAGGCTTCATCGCGCCGGTGGCCGACGGCAGATCCGCCGATCTGGCCGACCGCCAGGACGCGGTCATGGCAACGGTCCGCACTTCGGTCGCCACCCAGTCGAAGGCGCTGTCGGATGCCGCAGGCGAGATCCTGGCGCAGCCGAAAGTCGCCGAGCGGCGCTATGTGCCGCTGTCCTCGGCCGAGGCGGTCCTGCGCTATGCCGGCAATTTCCTGCCGAGCTGGGCGGGCGCGATCTCCATCGACCTTCTGCCGGCGGTGCTGGTGGGCATCATGGCGGTGGTCTACGGCACCATCCGTCGCGGTGAGGCGGGGCTGACCGACGCCGACCGCATCACCGCCGCCGACATGCTGCGCTCGCTCGAGCTGCACGACATGATCCTCGCCCACAAGAAGGCGGCGCAGGACGCGGAGGATGCATCCGAGGAGGCACTTCCGCAGGCAGCGCCGGCATCGGCCGAGAACATCACCCCATTGTCCCTGTCAGACCGCAAACGGCACGAACCATGAGCGACCATCTCGTCTCCTCCGTCGACGCAAAGCCGCGCCGCAACCTGCTCGCCCGCTATGTCAGCCGTTTCGACGACGGCGCGCTGATCCGCGCCGCCTTCGTCGGCGTGCTGATCGGTTCGGCGGCGGTGCTCGGCATGGATCTGCGCGAGCTGGTCGACCGCAATGGAGGCCTGTGGCCGAAGGCTGCCCCGCAGCCGTTCGAGCAAAGCGTGACCGTCCTGCCGCCGGTCGTCGATGGCGGGGAGGCGCGCCGGCAGTCGGCCGATCCGCGGCAGTTCGTCACCGCGGACCGGGAGGCGCTGCGCAACGCGGTGCGCTTCACCCTTGAGGCCGGCGGAATCCTGTCTGTCGAGGGGGCGATCGATCCCGGCGCCTCGGCCCGCTTCGCCGCCGAACTCGAGGCGCGCGGCGAGTATGTCTCGACCGTGTCCTTCAATTCGCCGGGCGGGTCGCTGGACGACGCCATGGCGATGGCCCGGCTGGTGCGCGAGCGGGCGCTCGCGACCCGCATCGAGGACGGCGCGCTCTGCGCCTCCTCCTGCCCGCTCATCTTCGCCGGCGGCGTGACGCGCGAGGCCGGCGACCGGGCCGCCGTCGGCGTCCATCAGTTCTATGCCGCGGAAGAACTGGCCAATCCGGCACAGGCCATGGCCGACGCGCAGATGATCACCGCCCGCATCTCCCGCCATCTGGCCGAGATGGGCGTCGATCCGGCGCTGTGGCTGCACGCGCTCGATACGCCGCCGCGCGCGCTCTACTACCTGACGCCCGAGCAGATGAAGGACTACCGGCTCGCCACGGGTCCGCTGAAACTGGCGCGGAACTGAGTTTCCAGCCGCAGGTCAGCTTTCGTCCGGGCGATACTCGAGAATATCGCCGGGCTGGCAGTCGAGCGCCTCGCAGATTTTCTCCAGCGTCTCGAAGCGCACGCCGCGCACCTTGCCGGACTTGAGCAGCGAGACGTTCTGCTCCGTGATGCCGATCAGCTCCGCCAGCTCCTTCGAGCGCATCTTGCGGCGGGCCAGCATCACATCGAGATTGATGATGATGGGCATGGGTCAGACGAAACCCCGCTGGTCCGCCCGCACGTCGGCGGCGACGGCCATCAGATGGCTCGTCATGTACATGATGCCTGCAATCAGCAGCGACAGCAGCTCGGAGCTGCCGAATCCGACCGCCAGCATCTTCTGGCCGGGCGGGTTGCCGAGGGTCAGGACCAGCACCATCAGGGCGCGCAGCACGATGCTGCCGCTCGCCACCGCGACGAAGGCGAGGCCGGCACGGCGCATCCAGCGTGCAGATTCGCCGGACAGGGGTTCGTCCGCGGCGAACGCCCCGAACATGCGCCAGACGCAGTAGAGCGCAGCGAGCAGGAAGCCGAGCTGAACGGCGATCAGCACCACCGTCACGCCGACCGACGACGAGGTCAGGGCGATGGGGCCCGTGATGGAAAGCCCCTCGCGAACCAGATGCGCGAAGCCCGTCGGCTGCACGAACGAGGTCGCAAGAGCCCACGCCACGCCGAGCAGGACCAGCGCGGTGCATCCCATCACGATGGTTTGCATGAGGCGGCTGAGCCGTCGCAGGCGGTTCATATCGGGCATTTCATTCTCCTTTGTCTTGAATAAATTATCATATTACAGTAATTAATCGTCGGATATCATTCATTCCATGAAGGGTCAAGCGATGCCTGTCTCGATTTTTTCCGGCCATCTGCGCGCCGCCGCCTTGCTCTGCGCCATGACGCTTTCGGGCTGCATGGCGACCAGCCCGCGCGCGCTGTACGCACTGTCGACCTTCGATCCGTTGACGGCGGATCCCCGTGATGTCGCGGTCGCTGTCAGGACAGACCGCAACCTGCTCCTTCGGCATGGCGACGTGGAACTGCGCATGGCGCTGGCAGCGGACGACACTTTCGATGAGACGTTCGTGCTTGCCGTTTCCGGCGTCGGCGCGAACCAGCGTTTCGAACAGCCCGTCGCGCCCGGCAATCATGTCCTAATGGCGGCGATCGCGCCGGAAGACCGGGCGCGTTTCGAGCGCATCCAGCGCCGGGCGCGCGAGGCGCGGGCGGCCGGAACGACGAAAGGCAGGGGAACGTTGAGCGTGGCGATCAGAGGCGGATGCCGCAATGGCCCGCTCGACGCTGGGAGCGTGTCGGCACGGAGCTATATGCGCACGGCGGCTGGAGGAAGCTTCTTCCCCCTCACCGGGGAGATCGGACTCCGCGAGATGCTCGGGGCGGAGGCCGTTGCAGCCATTCCTTCCTGCTAAAGCGCGCGCGTCTTATAGGATGCGCAAAGGACGCTGCAGCACTTTGAAAGCGACATGCATCAGACCGGCTCAACGTTCCACAACACCGCTGCACCGGCCTATCTCTTTGATTTTCCGCGTTTATGCGGGCGTCGGGCGCTTCCGCCCGATCGCCAGACGCCGTGGGATCAGCCCCGCGGCCATTCGCGGATATCGACGAAATGGCCGGCAATGGCCGCCGCCGCCGCCATGGCGGGCGAGACGAGGTGCGTGCGGCCCTTGAAGCCCTGGCGGCCCTCGAAATTGCGGTTCGAGGTCGAGGCGCAGCGCTCGCCCGGCTTCAGCCGGTCGTCGTTCATGGCCAGGCACATGGAGCAGCCCGGCTCGCGCCAGTCGAAACCGGCGGCCTTGAAGATCTTGTCCAGGCCCTCGGCCTCGGCCTGCGCCTTGACCAGGCCGGAACCGGGCACGATCATCGCGTTGACCCGCTCGCTGACCTTCCTGCCTTCGGCGACCTTGGCCACCTCGCGCAGGTCCTCGATGCGGCCATTGGTGCAGGAGCCGATGAAGACCCGGTCGAGCGCGATGTCGGTGATCCGGGTTCCGGGCGTCAGGCCCATATATTCGAGCGCCCGCTGCTTCGACTGGCGCTTGGTTTCCTCGGCGATCTCGTCCGGATTGGGCACAACGCCGGTGATCGAGACGACGTCCTCGGGGGAGGAGCCCCAGGTGACGATGGGCGGCAGGTTGGCGGCATCGAGCCTGACCACGCGGTCGAAATGCGCGCCCTCGTCCGTGTGCAGCGTGTCCCAATAGGCCCGCGCCATGTCCCAGGCCTTTCCCTTCGGCGCCCTGGGGCGGCCGTTGATATAGGCGTAGGTGGTCTCGTCCGGAGCGATCAGGCCGGCGCGCGCGCCTCCCTCGATCGACATGTTGCAGACCGTCATGCGGCCTTCCATGGAAAGCGCGCGGATCGCTTCGCCGGCATATTCCATCACATGGCCGGTGCCGCCGGCCGTGCCGATCTCGCCGATGATGGCGAGGATGATGTCCTTCGCCGTCACGCCCTCGGGCAGCTTGCCGTCCACCTGGATCAGCATGTTCCTGGCGCGGCGCTGGATCAGCGTCTGGGTGGCCAGCACATGCTCGACCTCGGAGGTGCCGATGCCATGCGCCAGCGCGCCGAACGCGCCATGGGTCGAGGTGTGGCTGTCGCCGCAGACAATGGTCATGCCCGGCAGGGTGAAGCCCTGCTCGGGGCCGACGATGTGCACGATGCCCTGACGCTCGTCGGCGGCATCGTAGTATTCGATCCCGAAATCGGCGGCGTTCTTCGCCAGCGCATCGACCTGGATGCGGCTTTCCTCGTTCTTGATGCCGAACTTGCGGTCGGGCGAGGTCGGGACGTTGTGGTCGACCACGGCGAGCGTCTTCTCGGGATGCCGGACGGAGCGGCTGGCCATGCGCAGCCCCTCGAAGGCCTGCGGGCTCGTGACCTCGTGCACCAGATGCCGGTCGATATAGAGCAGGCAGGTGCCGTCGTCCTGTTGATCGACCAGGTGGTCGTCGAAAATCTTGTCGTAGAGCGTACGTGCTTTGGTCATTGTCTTCATCCTCAGCGGAGCGAAATGGAAGGCTTGCCGGCAAATCGAACGATCGCCGGCTGGCGTGTCCGCCTAGGGAAGTCGGCTCAGAAGCGAGCCGGAGACCCGCGCGAAGAAGCGGCCCGGCAGGCGTTTCACATCCTGCAGAACGAAGCGCTTGTAGGTCGGGCTTCCGAAAAGTTCTTCCATGAGAGCCTCTTACCAGCGTTTACCGGTGTCGGCAATCGCCGTGGAGGCGGGACCGCCGTCAGGCCGCTTCCTGCTCGACGCAGATGCGGGATGCATCGTCGTCATCGAGCGGTTCCGCAAGCAGGCCGCACAAATGCCGCCCCGGTCCCCGCGCATCTTTGCGGAAGTGGCGACAGGCGTGGCACAGCCCGAAGGGCCTTCCGCCATCGGCGGTGATGCGCGCCTTCAGCAATGCCGAGAGGCCGAGGCGCAGCGCGCGGCGCTCCAGTTCGCTGATCGCGTCCATGGCCCGCTCGAAGCGCTGGGTCTCGTCGTGCGGCAGGAGCGCCAGGGCGGCCTCCGTCAGCTCAAGCCGCACGGAGCGGCGGTCGGCGGGATCGGTCGATTTCCGGACGAAACCGGCCCTCTCGAGCGCCATCAGCGTCTGGGAGACGGTGCCCTTGGTGGTGCCGAGATAGGCCGTCAGCGCGCTCGGCGTGCACGAAAAGCGATTGGCGCGCGCCAGATAGCGCAGCGCTTCCCACTGCACCGGCTTCAGTCCGGCGGCGTGGCCGTCATGGCTGACGATACGGGCCAGCCGCCCGATCATCGCGGATATGTCGTGATCGCTCATTGCCAAACAGTATTGTCTCGACACCATAATTGCAAGTTTCTTCTATCTGTGGTAGCGAATTTGTATCGAGTCGATATTAATGGAGATTCCCATGATTTTTCCACTCCTTGCCCGTTCGTGTTCCGCTGGCCGTGTCTCGGCTCCGGCTACGGCCCTTTCCCTCGCTCTGGCGGTGACGCTGGCTGGTCCGCTTGCCGCGCACGAGATCGAAAGCCCGGCCAACGCGGGGGTCGAACCTGCCTTCGACATCCGCCGCGCCGGCGCCGCAGCCACCGAAAGGCTGATGACCTTCTCGATGGAGCTTTCCGGGGAGGCGGGCAGCGTCAAGCCGGCAGCGACCGGCGCGCTGCCGGGAGCCGGCGTCGCGGCCTATGTCTGGCCGACCGGGCTCGATCCGGAGGTCGCCGGATTCGAGAAGGCTTCGGGCATCCTGGCGCTGGCCGTCACGGCGCATCCCGATTTCGACGATACGCCGCTGTTCGACGAGAACGGCGACGGGGATCCGGCCAATGACGGCGCCGACTGGCATTCGCACTGGGTGGTGCTGGAGAAGGCGGAGCCCTGCAAGGCGGGCTACAAGGTGCGGGACGTCTCGCCCGGCGTCGATGCGCTGCCGGCAACGGCCCCGATGCTGCCGATCGCGCTCGACAGCCCCGGCATGTCGCCGCGCCTCGACGGCAGGATCGTCCGCATCACCGTGCCGGTTGCCGACGGCGCCGATGTCGCCTTCGATGCGGTGACCGCGGAGTTGCGGGTGCATCCCGAAGGCAAGACGCCGCTTCTCTGCGTCACCGGCGTCCACGACATCGCTTCGGGCGATCTCTCGCTGCCGGGCCGCGCAACCAGCGAATAGGCGGGCGTCGGGTGATCCCGCCTGGACTGCAAAATGCTCTAGCGGCGCTGTTTGGGCTGCTTCAGCTCGAGCCCGGTCTCGAGCCGGCGCATGACCGCCAGGATGACCGCGCCCAGGAGGCAGGCCAGTGTGGCGATCACCCAGAGGCCGAGCCCGGCCGCGAGGCCGGTTGCGGCCGCCAGCCACATGCCGGCTCCGGTGGTGAGGCCGCGGACAGCGCCGCGCTTGAAGATGATGAAGCCGGCCGCGAGGAAGGCCACCCCGGCCGTGATCGCCTCCACGAGGCGGATGGGGTCCGCCCGCACGCGTTCGTCGTCGAACATGGGCATGGCCACGATCTCGATGGTGATGAGGGCGAACACCGCCGAGGCGAGGCAGACCATCATATGGGTGCGCAGCCCGGCGGGGCGGTCCGCCAGCTCGCGTTCGAAACCGAGCACCCCGCCGAGAAGCACAGCCAGCACGAGACGCACCGCGATGACCTGCCACGGCAGGCTGGTTGACGGTGCGAATTCAGCCACCAGAAGATCCATGGAGGCGAGAACGCCGGGAGCGGGCGGGAGTTCCCTGGGCCCGTTCATCATTTCATGGAAACGCCGGCGCGCTACCCCCGCGCCTGGTTTCTGCGCATTCTCCGCTCGAGCGCCCGAAGGCCGAGCGACAGGCCGACAGTCAGGATCAGATACACATAGGCGACGATCGAATAGGTCTCGAAGAAACGAAACGAGCCGGAGGCGTAGATCTTGCCCATCTGCGTGACGTCGGCGACGCCGAGGACCGAAACCAGCGAGGAATCCTTGACCATGGCGACGAAGTCGTTGCCGAGCGGCGGCAGGATGGTGCGGATGGCCTGCGGCAGCACGATCAGGCGAAAGCGCTGGAAGCGGGTCAGGCCGAGCGCCTTCGCCGCCTCGACCTGGCCTGCCTCGACCGACTGGATGCCGGCGCGGAAGACCTCGGCGATGAAGGCCGAGTAACCGATGGTGAGCGCGATGATCGCGCGCCACAGCAGCGAGATGTCGCGCACCCGCAGCTCGTCGACCACTCCCGCTTCCCGAAGCGGAGCGGTCAGCGCGTTCCAGCCGCCGACAAGAAGCGGCACGCCCGCAAACGCGATCCAGAACAGGAGCACGAGGACGGGTACGCCGCGGATGATCTCGACATAGAACCGCGCCACTTGACGAAGGACCAGTGAACCCGAGAGGCTCATCAGGGCGATGCCCAGGCCGAGAGCGGTGGCAAGGGCGAAGCCCACCACCGTCACGAACACGGTGATGCCGATGCCCTTCGAGACGATGGCGAAGACCTGCGAATAAAGATCGCTGGCGACGATCAGCACCGCCACGCCGACGGCGATCGCCCCGGCGGCGGCGAGCCACCAGGGGAAGTCCTTCTTCTCGGCTTTTCCGGGGGCGTTGACGGCCATCGGCTTCAGGAAGGCAGGCGGGACGTTTCCGGCACGCCCTACTGGCCCATCTTGTAGTCGAGGAACCACTTCTTGTTCAGCGCGTCCATCGTGCCGTCCGCCTTCAATGCGGCGATCGCCGCGTTGATCGGTGCGACGAGATCGGAGCCCTTGGCGAAGATGAAGCCGAAATCCTCGGAACCCAGGGGCTCGCCGACGAGCTTCAGCGCTCCATCGGAGGCCTCCACATATCCCTTGCCGCCCGTGCTGTCGGTCAGCACCATGTCGACATCGCCGGCGCGGAGCGCCTGGACGGAGGCGCCGAAGGTCTCGAACAGCTTGATGCGGGGATTGGCCTCGTTTCCATCGAGAACTTCGTACACGGCCGTGTAGAAGGGCGAGGTGCCGGGCTGAGCGCCGATCAGCGTATCCTCCAGCGCGCCGAAGCTCTTCCCGTCGTCGAAGCGGTCCTCGTCGCTGCGCACCAGCATCAGCATCTCGGAGCGCATGTAGGGATCGGAGAAATCGACCTTCTCCTTGCGGTCGTCGCGGATGGTAATGCCGGTCATGCCGATGTCGTACTGCGCGTCCGAAACCGACTGGATCATCGCGTCCCAGCTCGTGTTCTGGTAGGTCACGGAGATGTTGAGGCGCTTGGCGATCTCGTTCATCGCGTCGTATTCCCAGCCGATCTGCTCGCCGGACTTCGGATCGACGAACTGCAGCGGCGGATAGGCATTCTCCGTCACGACGACGACTTCGCGGCCGCCGAGATCGGGCAGATCCTGCGCCGTCGCGGCAGGCAATGCGGAAAGCATGAAACCGGCCGCGAACGGCACGGCCAGAAGGGACGCACGCAACGTCATGGCTAATCTCCCTGTGGCGAGGCCGGGGCGCGGCCGGGTGACAGGCCCTTCTTTAACCGGTTCATGGCGCCAGGGAAATGCCGCCTCACGCTATCCCGTGTTTTCCCTAAAGCCGGAACCGTCAGCAGACAAAGGGAAGCCGGCGCCCGCCATTGTAAGCGTTGACGTGCCGGGCATCCAGCAGACGCGCCGCCACATCGCCGCCGGGCTCGGTCGTCACATCGGCGAGAACCCGACCGTAATACTTCCCGCCGCTGATGGAACTGATCCACACCGCGCCGCCGGCGAGAAGGCCGGCAAGTGCGGCGCGCGCCCGGAAGCCCGCCGCCTTCTCGGCCTTGCAGCGGCTGCGAAGCTCCGGCGCATCGACGCCGCGGACGCGCACGCTGACCGTGATGCGCTGGCCCGGCCAGACATGCGCTTCGGCGATGAAGGTGTCGCCGTCGACGACCCGCAGGACACGTGCTTCGACAGGGCCGGGGGTCGTTTCCCTGTGCGCGGCGAGCGCCGGACCTGAGCCGCCCATGACGACGGCAAGCAGGATGCAGACGAGGCTGTTCGGGTAGGTACGGAACATAAGAGGAATATATTCCTCTATCCGCCATCCCGCAACCCCGCAGGGCAATGCTCAGAAATCGGCTGCGATGCCCTTCACTTCCCAGTCGCCGTAGCGGGCAGGGTCCTGGCCGCCGCGGCCGCCCAGCTCCTTCGGCGCGCTGGCCGCCTGGCGCTCATAGTCGGCGCGTCGCGCCTCCGCTTCCGCAAGGGCGCGCTGCGCGGCCGGGGAAAGCACCTTCGCAGGCGCCGGGTCGGTCGGTCTGGTTACATCGTTCACGATCAGCCCTTCGGTTCGGAGAACGGTAATATTGATTACACGAAGCGGTACTCCCATCATATAAGGCGATTATCCGCGCGATTGAAAGCTCTGTGACCGCGCGGAAACGGAGCCTGGACGACGATGAACACGATACGCACAGCGATGCTTCTGGCCTTCATGACGGCCCTGTTCATGGGGGTGGGCTTCATGATCGGCGGGACCGGCGGCATGATGATCGCCCTTCTGATCGCGGCGGCGATGAACCTGTTCAGCTACTGGAACGCCGACAAGATGGTGCTGCGCATGCATCATGCGGTGGAGGTCGACGAGCGCAACGCGCCCGAATACTACGCCATCGTGCGCGATCTCGCGGCCCATGCGGGCCTGCCCATGCCGCGCGTCTACCTGATCCAGAACGACCAGCCCAACGCCTTCGCCACCGGGCGCAATCCCCAAAACGCCGCCGTCGCGGCGACGACCGGCCTGCTCGAGCGCCTGAGCTACGAGGAGGTGGCGGGCGTCATGGCCCATGAACTCGCCCATGTGCAGCACCGCGACACGCTGACCATGACCATCACCGCGACGCTGGCCGGCGCGATCTCGATGCTCGGCAATTTCGCCTTCTTCCTCGGCGGCGGGCGCAACAACAACAATCCGCTGGGCTTCATCGGTGTCCTGGCGGCGATGATCGTCGCGCCCTTCGCGGCGATGATGGTGCAGATGGCCATCAGCCGCACGCGCGAATATTCGGCGGATCGGCGCGGGGCGGAGATCTGCGGCAATCCGCTCTGGCTCGCCTCCGCCCTGCAGAAGATCGCCTCGCGCGCCAAGCAGATTGTCAATCCGGATGCCGAACGCAATCCGGCCACGGCGCATATGTTCATCATCAATCCGCTGTCGGGGGAGCGCATGGACAATCTGTTCTCGACCCATCCCGACACGGCAAACCGTGTTGCCGCCCTGGAGCAGATGGCGCGC
Organism: Nitratireductor pacificus pht-3B; assembly: GCF_000300335.1. Taxonomy (GTDB): domain Bacteria; phylum Pseudomonadota; class Alphaproteobacteria; order Rhizobiales; family Rhizobiaceae; genus Nitratireductor; species Nitratireductor pacificus. Next base: position 167,100 of record NZ_AMRM01000009.1, read on the forward strand.
GAGATGAGCATGGCGGATGCCGAGCCTGCTCCGCGCGGCACAGGCGGCGACGGGACCGCGCGGGACGAAGGTCCGTGGGGTGCCCGCCCGGCGAAGCCGGATGAGCGCCCGAAGGCGGCTCCCGGCGAGCAGCGCTGGGGCCGCGACGCCAAGGGTCCGAAAGGTCCCTGGTCGTGAGGCGGCCCGCCGGGCGCGCCCAGGCAGACCGACATCCGAACAAAACCGCCGATCCCGACAAGCCGGGCCTGGAAACGCGCCGCGTCGCCGTCAAGCTGCTGGCCGCCGTGGTGGATGCCCACGCCTCGCTCGACGGGCTGACGGACCCGGCGCATGGCCAGCCGGGTTTCCGCGCGCTCGATGCGCGCGACCGCTCGCTGGTGCGCGCCATCCTGATGAGCGCCCTGCGCCATCGCACCACCATCGAGGCGCTGCTCGCCCGGCGCCTCGACCGCCCGCTGCCGGGGAATGCCCGTGCCCTGTCGCACACGCTGCATGTGGCGGCGGCGCAGATCCTGTTCCTCGACGTGCCCGACAGCGCCGCCGTGGACCTCGCCGTGGCGCAGGCCAAAGCCGATCCGCGGCTGGCGCGCTTCTCCGGCCTGGTCAACGGCGTGCTGCGCAATCTGATCCGCGTCAAGGCGCGGGCGCTGCCGGCGGCTCTCGCCCAGACCCGCGAAGCGCCCGACTGGTTCGCCGAACGGCTGGAGGCGGCCTATGGGCCGGAGAAGGCCGCGGCGATCCTCGCCATGCACCGTCTCGAGCCGCCGGTGGATTTCTCCGTCAAGGAGGATCCCGCCCGCTGGGCCGAAGCGCTCGGCGGCATCGTGCTGCCGACGGGCTCGGTGCGCGTTGCGAAACTGGAAGCCGGCGTCGATACGATGCCGGGCTTCGCCGAAGGCGCGTGGTGGGTGCAGGACGCGGCCGCCAGCCTGCCGGCGCGGCTGCTCGGCGACGTCGCCGGAAAGCGCGTCGCCGATCTTTGCGCGGCACCAGGGGGCAAGACGGCGCAGCTCGTCCATGCCGGCGCGGATGTCACCGCCGTCGACCTGTCGAAAAGCCGGCTGAAGCGGCTGGCTGAAAACCTCGCCCGTCTCCGGCTCGATGCGGAGATCGTCGAATCCGACATCCGCAAGTTCGTTCCCGAAGCGCCGTTCGACGCGGTGCTGCTCGATGCACCCTGTTCCTCGACCGGCACGGTGCGCCGGCACCCGGACGTCCCCTGGACGAAGGCGCCGGAGGACATCGACAAGCTCGCCGCCCTGCAGCGCGCGCTGCTCGATCACGCCGTCACGCTGGTCAGGCCCGGCGGCGCCGTGGTCTTCTCCAACTGCTCGCTCGATCCCGCCGAGGGCGAGGCGATGCTCGCGGCGTTCCTCGCCGAGACGCCGGAGGCAGCGCTCGACCCGATCCTGCCGGGCGAGCTGCCCGGTATTGCCGCCTTCGTCAGCCCCGAGGGCTATCTGCGGACGACGCCGGCGGACAGCCTTGGCACAACGCCGCTCATGCAGGGGCTGGACGGTTTCTTCGCCGCTCGCATCCGGCGCGCCGGCTGATCAGCGCCGGCAACTTTCATCTTCGCACAAATGGTTGAATCATTTAGACTCTCGCCGATGTGGGGATACCGGAAGAAAATCGCAGCCATTGGATAGGGTAAGGGGGCACGCCCCCCATCAATTATGGGGACTCTTCGCGCGGCAGGCATGGATGCGCCTGCGGCGACGCCTGCGCGCCGGTCCGTCCTATCGCTGGCGCTACTCCGGGCGCACGCCAGAACGCCTGCTGATCGCCCCGCCGGACCTGCGCCTGGCCGACGCCCAGGTGGCGCGCGACATCTATCACGGCCGTTTCCTGCTCGGTGGCCAGCTCGTGGAGACGGGCGGGCAATCGCCGTTCCAGATGCAGGCCGGCAATCCGGCCTGGCAGGAATCCCTGCACGGCTTTCGCTGGCTGCGCCACATGCGCGCCGCAGAGAGCGAACTGGCGGCGGCCAATGCCCGCGCCCTCGTCGAGGACTGGATCGCGACCTACGGCAAACGCGTCTCCAGCCCGCCCTGGGAACCGGCGATCGCGGCGCGGCGCGTCATCTCCTGGCTGCAGCATTCCTCCGTCGTGCTGCAGGGCGCGGAGCTTCCCTTCTACCGGTTGTTCCTGAAGAACCTCGCGGTGCAGATGCGCTATCTGCGGGCCATGGCCTCGGAGATGCCGGACGGCGAGGACCGCCTTCGCGCGCGGGTGGCGCTCGCCCTGTGCGCGCTCTCGCTGCCGACCCCGGCCACGGCGCTGCGCACGGCCAGCCGCAACCTCGCCTTCGAGCTGGAACGCCAGATCCTGGCCGATGGCGGCCATGTCTCGCGCAACCCGCGCGCGGTTCTCGAGCTGCTGGCCGATCTGCTGCCGCTGCGCCAGACCTACACCAACCAGTCCGAGCAGCCGCCGCAGGCGCTGGTCGAGGCGGTCGAGCGCATGCTGCCGGCGCTGCGCTTCTTCCGCCACCGGGACGGCAGCATCGCCCGCTTCAACGGCATGGGCATCACGCTCTACGACCGCGTCGCGGCCATCCTGCGCTATGACGACACGGACGGCGCGCCCCTGCTGCACGCGCCGCATTCAGGCTATGAGCGCCTGGCGCTGGGGGGCACCACCGTGCTTGCCGATGCCGCCGCCCCGCCGCCGCCCGACCTGTCGCATTTCGCCCATGCGGGGTGCCTTTCCTTCGAGATGTCGTCGGGGCGCCACCAGTTCATCGTCAACAGCGGGGTCGATAGTTTCGGCGACGACAGCTTCCGGCCGCTGGCGCGCACCACCGCGGCCCATTCGACCGTCACGCTGAACGACACCTCGCAGGCACGTTTCAGCCTCTCTTCCCAGTGGAACGGGCTGATCGGAACGCCGCTTCTCTCGGGGCCCCGCCGGGTGGCCTGCCGGCGCGACGACGGCGAGGGCGTGCATCGCTTCGTGGCCAGCCATGACGGCTATGCGGCGCGCTTCGGCCTGATGCATGAGCGCGAGCTCGCCCTGTCGCAGAACGGCATCCTGCTGGAAGGCACGGACCGCGTCTGCCGGCCGGACGGTTCACGCGCCCGGGCGGTCGGCGGCGACGCCGTCGCGGTCCGGTTCCACGTCCATCCCGACATCGACATCTATCGCGATCCCGAGGGCCGCCTGATCCTGACCGGGGAGGCGACGGACACGTGGCTGTTCACGGCTGAGAGCGCGGCACCCGTGGTCGAGGAATCGATCTTCTTCGCGGGCCTCGGCGGGCCGCGCAGAAGCCGCCAGATCGTGCTCTACGCCGCCGCCTCGGAGCAGTCCGAGATCCATTGGCGGCTGCAGAAGACGCACGCCATCAACGGCGATGGCTGACAGGCGGATGCCCGACCGCGTTACAGCGGCGGCGCCTCGGCCGGGCGCTCCGGCCTGGCCGCTGCCCGCGCGTGGCCAGGCGTCTGACCTGTCACGCGCTTGTAGGCACGGCTGAAGGCCGCCTGCGAGGCATAGCCCAGGCGCCGCGCCGCCATATCGATGGACATGCGGTCACGGGCGATCCATTGCTCCGCCAGACGCATCCTGAGGGCAGCGACATAGCGCAGCGGCGTCGTTCCCGTTGCCGCGACGAAGCGCTCGGCGAAGACGGAACGCGAGCTGCCCATTTCCGCCGCCATTTCGGCGACGCTCCAGTCGCGGCCCGGGTCGCGGTGCAGCGCGGCGATGACCCGGCCGAGCCGGGGATCGCGCAGCGCTTCCACCCAGCCGGTCGCGTCGCCGCAGCCGCATTCGACCCAGCCCCGGACGATCGTCGCGGCGACCACGTCGGCGAGCCGCGCCAGTATGCCCGCCGTGCCGGCCCGGTCCGTGGCCATCTCGCGCTCCATCGCCGCCAGAAGCGGCGGGATCTCCGGCTGGCGGCCGAGCAGTGCGCCAACCGACATCACCGCCGGCATCAGGCCGACCAGCGGATGCAGCGTGTCCAGCTCGAACTCCATCTGGCCGGTGAAGATCAGCACGTCCTTCGTCCGGCAGGTTCCCGGCGCATACTCCGTCAGCGCGCAGACTTCGGCGCAGAGCGGCGTCGTCTCGAAGCTCTCCAGCGGACGCGAGGAAACGCCCGGCGCCGAGACGATGGCGTGGGCATCGCCGCGCGGCAGCAGCACCGCGTCGCCGCAGCCCAGCCGGGCGGGATCGCCCGCCGCCGGCCGGATATGCACGTCGCCCGCGGCAATGAAATGAAACCGGGCATGGGCCGTCGCGGGGAAGCTGATGCCGAAGGGTGGCGCAAGCCGCAGCTTGCCGTAACTGGCACCGCGCAGGCGCATGCCCATGAGCAATTCGCTCAGCGGGTCGCGGTCGGAGCGGGTCGATGAAGGTCCGGAGTTTCGATCAAGCATTCCGGAGAATATGGCATGGATCGTCCGGAGACGCCACCCATCTGAGGGCGACCGATTCATGAACGGAGTTTCCTCGGATGAACGACGCGACGAATGCAGATGCCGCCGGCGAAGAGCGGCCCGCCTGGTGGGCGGTGGTTTCCATGAGCCTCGGGGTCTTCGGCCTGGTTGGCTCCGAATTCCTGCCGGCCAGCCTGCTGACGCCCATCGCGGCCGAGCTCGGCGTCACCGAGGGCATGGCCGGGCAGGCGGTGACGACGACGGCGGCCGTGGCGCTGATCACCAGCCTGGTCATAACCGCGCTGATCCGCCGGATCGACCGGCGCAAGGTCCTGCTCGGCTTCTCCGTGTTGCTGATCCTGTCGAACCTGCTCGTGGCCGTGGCGCCGAACCTTCCCCTGCTGCTTGCCGGGCGCATCGCGCTGGGCGTCGCCCTCGGCGGCTTCTGGACCCTCTCGGCAGCCACCGTGATGCGGCTCGTCCCCGAGCGCTTCGTGCCGCGCGCCCTTTCGGTGCTGTTCACCGGCGTCTCGGCGGCGACCCTGTTCGCCGCGCCCGCCGGCAGCTATCTGGGCGATCTGGCGGGCTGGCGCGTCGTGTTCCTGGCTGCCGCGGGGCTGGGCGCGCTTGCCCTCGTCACCCAGTTCCTCGCCCTGCCTTCGCTCGCGCCACGCGGCCATTCGCGCTTCGGCACGATGATCGAGGTGGTATCGCGGCGCACGGTCGGGCTGGCCATGATCGCCATCCTGCTTGTCTTCACCGGTCACTTCGCCTTCTTCACCTATATCCGCCCGTTCCTCGAGAACGTCACCCAGGTCGGCGTGACCGGCATCTCGGTCATCCTGCTCGGCTTCGGCATCGCCAATCTCGCCGGCAACTATCTCGGCGCGTTCCTGTTCGAGCGGTCCATGCGGTTCACGCTCACCGTCATGCCGCTGGTCATGGGCACGCTGGCGCTCGTCCTGTCGCGCCTCGGCGGCAACGTGGCCGTCGATGCCGCCATGGTCGCGATCTGGGGCCTGGCCTTCGGCGCGGTGCCGGTCGCCTGGTCCACCTGGATCACCCGCGCCGTGCCCGACGAGACGGAAAGCGCCGGCGGCCTGTTCGTCGCCGCCATCAACCTCGCCATCGCCACCGGCGCGGCGGCGGGCGGCTTCATCTTCGATACCAGCGGCATCGAGAGCGTCTTCGCCGTCAGCGGCGCGGTGCTCATCGTCGCGGCCGTCACCATCCTGACCGCCGTCGTCACGCGGCCCGCCGCCGAGGCGGCGTGAGGCGGGCTTGCGGGCGGCGGCAGCCCTGCCGCCCGCGCCTTCGCCGGCCTGAAGCATCGGACCGAAAAGTGGAACCCGGTTTTCG